>JAJFFH010000001.1 GCA_021776735.1 Planctomycetota bacterium
GTGTAGAACGCGATCGCGACGGCGACGCAATGTCCCGGTAGGTCGGGCCGCGCGTAGGAGCGCACGAAAATCCGGAGCGGTTCGCGTCCCGGTGCGTCCGACCCCGCGGCCATCGCCTTGCGGATGCGCTGCCACGCCGGCTGAAACGCAGCGGGCGGTTCCTTCATCTCGGCGACGAACTCGCGGATACGCGCACCCGCAGAACTCTCGCAGATGAATCCCTCCGGGGTGTACTCCGGCACCGGCTCCGTGATGCGCGGCGTGATCATTCGGCAACAGACGCGGGGCTTGAGGGGCTTGTCGTTGCAGACGCGCGTGAAGTAGAACCCGCGGGGTCGGCCAGGCGGCCGATCGGTAGCGAAAGGGGGGGCGGGGGCCGGGATTCGGGCCGTGCCAGCGGTGCGCGTGGGCGTGTCGGCGTAGCTGCCATCGTCGGGCGCGCCTGAAAACACGCCGCTCACGACGGCGATGCCGCCGCCAAGGATCACGATCGCGAGCAGGCCAAGCCGAGCCATGCAGTCGTGTTACGCGCGTGCTCGACGACGGCGCTCGTGTTGTCTGGTTACCGGCAATCCCTCGATCGCGCGGGAATCCACGCGGAACGCGATTGCGCGTCATGCCCAGGTACGCCCCGGTTGGAGCCCTCAGACCCGCTCCAAGAACGCGAGCAGCGCGGCGATTTCCGCAGCGGAGAGTGCGGCTGTAGTGGTGGAGGTCGGCACTCGGCATCGTGATGGAGGAGCGTGGGTTCGACTTGGCAAACGCAAGCGTGACCGTTGTTCACCTCTCGCGAATCGAATTGCACGGAGACGAGTCCGGGTGTTCGGGAACTTCTTATCCACGAGATCACCGTCGCTGCCGGAACAGGTCTTGTCGTGCGTTTCATCGACTGGCCGTCGATAGAGGGACTTTGTCGGCGTTCATCGGCGGCGTCGATTGGTGCGTGGCGTGGCGGACCTGGCCTCGCGCGCGTCGAACCCCGGCGTGACGCGCGCTACTTGGGCTTCGACGGCGGTGTCCGCCGCAGTGTCACGTCGACGCGGGTCTCGTGCTCGCCGCTGATCTCGATCTCCCGCGCGACCGTGACGTAGCCGGGCATCTCCACGCGGAAGTCGTGGCGGCCGCTGGACTTGGCCTTGTACCGCAACCGGTACCGGCCGCGACTCCACGTGTCGATCGAGGCGCCGGAGCCCGCCGGCGCGCCCTGGCGCCGCGCCCACACGTGCAAGTACGGCCTGGCGGGACCGGGCGCATCGCCCTCGGCGAACGCGACGTGCACCTCAAGCAGCAATGCCCCCGACAGGACGACCTCGACCTCGTCGACGCCGGGCGCCGGCACGCGCGCGCGACCGGTCCGGCCCTCCCAATCGCTCGTGCTGCCCTCCGTGGCGTAGACCTGGTGGGGCCGGTTGCTCAGGCTCGCGGCGCGAAACCGGCCGGCCGAGTCCGACCGCGTGCTCCGCGACCCGCGGTGAGCGTCCGACTCGCGCACGTACACCTCCACGTCCGCGACGGGCGCGCCGTAGCGGTCCACGACGCGGCCGCTGATCCACTGCGCCGCTGGCAGCCGGATGTCGCCGAGCTCGATGACGTCGCGCGTCGTGGCGGGAATCTCGACCTCGCGAACCCTGGTGCCGGGGCCGCGTACGGTCAGCCGTCCGCCGCTGTCCTGGGCGTCGGGCACGACGAAGCGGCCATGCGCGTCACCGTCGATGCGCCGCGTCTTCCAGGGGTTGTCCCGTACGTAGGTGACGCGCCCGCCGGCGATGGGATTCCCGTCGGTGTTGACAAGCCGGCCTTCGATCCGCACGGCGCGGCGCAGCACGACCTCGACGGTGCCCTCGCGCGCGGCATCCAGCTTCAGATAGCAATCCCCGGCGAGGTAGCCGTCGGCCCGCACGCGCAGGAATACCGCCTCCGCCGACCTCTGCTCGGGCGCGGTGGGAAACTCGAATGCGCGGCCATCCGCTCGAACGGGGGGCACCCACGAGCCGTACGGACCAATGCTCGAAAAGCCGGTCGCGATCGGGTCCGGCACGACCATGTCCACCGTGCACCCGGGAACGACGTGCCCGAGGCTGTTCGTCACGCGGACGCGGACGGGTACGCCCCGCGCAAGTTGGACGCGGAGCGACCGCGCGCCCGTCCCGCGGACGTGGATTGCGTCCGATATGCCGGCGTCCGTTCCGCGCGCCGCGAGCGCGTGCACGCCCCAGGAGCCGGCGACGGGCAACGTCAGGCGCGCGTTGCCCCGATCGTCGGTCCGGGCGCGCCCCTTGGGCGGTCGCGGATCCTTCGCGTCCCCGAACATCTCCTTCAGGTACGTGTCGTGCACGACGATCCACACGTCGGTGCCCGCCGCCGGACGACCGTCGGCCTCGACGACCGTGACCACGAGGTCGAACGTCGGCGGTTCGGCGGCGGGCATCGCCAGCGGCTCGTCCGGAATCGCGGCGCCCGCCTCGGTTGGCGCGTCCTTTGGTGCCGGGTCCACGGCCGTGCGTCCGCGGCTCGCCACCGCGTCCGGCCGCTCCCGCCGGCCGCTCTCCTCCGTCTCCCACCCCAAGAGAACCGTGACCGACGCGACCACCAACGCGAGAAAGAGCAAGACGCGCCTCACGGCCTCCCATGATGCCAGAAGCAAGTGCACGCGTGCCGCTCGAAAGGGTGCTACTGCCACTTCGTCTACAACGGACCTTGGAGCGCGAAGTGCCGGTGTCCGGGCAGACGGGCGCCGCGGTCGTGATCGGTCGGGAGGACGTCACGGCTCAGCCGCTCACGCGGCGCGCGTGTACCGGTGCAGACCGCGGAGGTACGGCACGAGCAATCCGTACGCGATCCAGGCGCGAACTGCGCCGCATGATCTTTTTCGGGGAGTCCTCGCTTCGTTGTGCTGTGCCGAGTACGAGCGCGCACACCAGGCGTCGGGAACGAGCGGGTCACAGGACGTGCTTTTTCGTCGCCATCAAGAGAAGAGTGAGCCGACCAATCATGCCCTTGGAACGGCCCGGGTCGCCGGGTTGCATGCGGAACGACGAGCGGCCGTGTGCCTCCCTGGGGCTGTCCCCGCTAAGCTGAAGACTCAGTCTGTAGCCGGAACATGCCGAGGGACCCAGGATGGACGACGAGAGAATCCACTCCAGGGAGCTGTCCGGATCGACGGTTTCCGGGCGGATCGGTCCATACCGCATCAAGCGGCTTCTCGGCGAAGGAGGAATGGGGCAGGTCTACCTCGCCGAGGGGCCGGACGGTGGTCAGGTCGCGCTCAAGGTGCTGGCGGCAGCGCTCGCCGACTCGGCGCTCGCGGAGCATCTGAAGCGGGAAGGGAAACTCCTCGAATCGATCGACCACCCCCACGTCGTGCGCGTTCTGGACCACGGCGCGGATCGGGACACCACCCTCGTGCATCCGGGCGGCCTTCTCATCTGCGACGCCGGCTCGCGGCGCCTTCGCCAAGTCGATCCCGTCACCGGCCTCGTCACCACGGTCGTGGGCACGGGCGAGTCGGGCTTCAACGGCGATGCCATCCCGCTCGAAAACGTACGGCTGGCCCCGGAGCTGATCGACACGGATTCCCGCGGACGGCTCTACGTCCTTGACGGCACCGGACGCGTGCGTCGGTTCCTCCTGGGCGAGCCGTGATCGTGCGCCTCAGCGGACGTCGACAAGAACAGCGTGGCGGCGATCCGACGCTGTTGTTCCCGGGCGGAGGCGGTTCGGGACGGCTGAGTTTCGGATAGGGCGCGCTTGGGAGTTCTACGCGATGCTGCGTGCTTGCCCACGACGTTGGCGGGCTGGATGAACCGGCAGCAACAGGACGTGATCGCGTCCCTCGTCGAGGAGAACCGCGTCCTGAAGGAGCAGCTCAAGGCCAAGCGGTTCCGGCTCAACGACGATCAGCGGATGCCGGGTCACGTTGACGTGGACGATGCGGCGCCGATCGTGCGAGAGAACGACGAAGACGTAGAGCAGCCGAAACGTCAGCGTCGGCACGGTGAAGAAGTCGCAGGCCGCGCTCACGCGCATGTGGTTGGCGAGAAACGTGCGCCAGCTTTGCCTGCTCGACTTGCGATCCTTGCCCGCGACCATGTAGCGCGCCACGGTCGAGGTGGCGGCCTCATGCCCGAGCAGCGCCAGCTCGTCGCGGATACGGGGCGAGCCAGAGCGGGTTTCTCCATCGACATGCGTCGAATCAAGTAGATGAGCTTCCGATCAATCGGCGGTCGGCCCGCCTTGGACCGCGACTTCCGCGCCAGTAGTACTGGAATCCGTGGCGGTGCCAGCGGACGACGGTCCCGGGCTTCACAACGACGAGATGCTCTTTCCAGTTCCTGAGCAGCCGTCGCATCAGAATCCAGAACGCACGGTCGCTGTCCTCGAGCTTAGGCCGCCTTGCGTTGCGCCGCAGGACGTTGGACGTTGAGCTGCTGCCGGAGACGACGTTCTCCAAGGCCAGGCGTGCGCGGTCGGCGGCGAGAGCGCGGACTAGCGCGAGCATATGTCGGACGAAGCTCATCGCCGGACGATGCGGGCGCGACTCGATTGACGCCAGCGGCGTGGCGGCGTACAGTCAAGAACTCACGTGATGAGCGGAGAATCGCGGCATGAATCTAGTTTTCGGTAAGAACAGGTGGCGGTCGGGCGGCTCGTTCTTTCCCGGGTGGCACGATTGGAGTCAAGACCGCGGCCCGTTGCCGCGCGCGGTCGGCAACGCGGTGCCGTTTCGCATGACGGCCGCGATCAGCATCGGACCGCGCGTCCACGTTTTCGGCTGGGTCGCCGCCGAACGGGGCGGGGCCGGATCGGCTTGTCGAGACCTTCTGGACCGGGAACCGGTGGAGCGCGGCCTTCGTGCACGACAGGCCGGCGGCCGATCTCGGCGTGGGCACGGCCGGCGCTGCCGTCGCCCGCTTCGGCGCCTATCGTCGAATGAGCGTGATCTGCCGCGGCTCGGATGGCAGCATCTGGGAGCGTGCCCGTGAGTCGGGCACGCCGGGCCTTCGCGAACCGCTGGGTTTGGAACGACTTGTCGCCGACGCCGTAGCCTGCACGGTTCACCACGATCTCGCCCACGACATGGCCCACGACATCTTCATCAGCCACTCCAAGAAGGACAAGCACGTCGCAAGCGCCGTCGTGCACGCGCTGGAAGAGGCCGACGTCCGCTGCTGGATCTCGTATCGCAACATCGAGGAGGGTGCCGACTGGGACGAGTCGATCGTGAACGCGATCAAGACGGGCACCAAGGCGATGGTGCTGATCTTCTCCGGCAATTCGAACCGGTCCAAGTGGGTCAAGCGCGAGATTCTGCTCGCCGTGAGCCGCGAGATTACCGTCGTGCCGTTCCGGATCGAGGACATCGAGCCCGAGGCTGGCCTCGAGTTGCATTTGGCCGCGACGCATTGGCTGGACGCGATCGCACCGCCCATGGCGCAGCATCTTCAGAAGTTGGTCGAGCGCATCCGCGGTCTCGTGTCGGAAGCGACGCCCCGGTCGGAGCCCGACGCGCCGCCCAATTCCCGAGCCGAGCCGAAACTGAGGCCCGCGGGGACCGCACCGAGGCCTGTCCGCAGACCGTTCCTTGAGCTGCGCGAAGGCGAGCGCACAGGCATCGCCGCACTTCGGGTCGCGGGAGTCTTCGCCGCAGTCTGGGCCGCCTTCGCCGTCTGTGTCGTCTTTGTCGTACTGTCCGCTCGCGGGTTGGCAGACCGCAGTCGCAGTTGGAACCAGATCCTGTGGATCACGTCGGCGCCCTCGCTCGCGGTGTTCGGCTGGTGGATGGGAAGCAACAGGTGGTATCGCTACAAGTGGGCCCGCGGCTCGATCGGAGGGCGACTGCTGGTGCTGGCGCCGCTAGCCGCGGCCGCGGTCGTCGGCGCGCTCGTGTTCGACACCGATCTGGTCAGGCGATCCCACTCCTACAGCCAAGGAAAAGACATCCTGAAAACGGTGGTGATCCTAGGGTCGCTTTCTCTGCCCGGTTTCGTGGTGTGGGCCTTGGGCCCAAGAATGAAGGGTACCGTGATCTCGTTGGTTATCGCTTGGCCCCTCGCCGCCCTGATCGCGAGCGGTGCCGGGTCGCTCGTGCGTTCCGCACTGGGGTGGAAGGGCGCTTTCGGCATCGGCGCCATGGTGGGGTGCGCCGTGGCCGGTGCCGTTGGGACGTTCGTGACCTCGCTGTTCGTTCTTCATCCCGACGAACCGTAGCCGCGCGCGACCTGCGGGTTCGCGAGCGCCGGTCGGGTACCCTCGCGGACTGCCGCGAACCGTCTTCGTTTGCGCGCCGCGCTTGACTCCAAGGGAAACAGCCCGCGCTTTTGTGCCCACGCTGGAAGTCACGCGTTTTTGCCGTCGATCTACGTCCTTTCGCTCGAGGTCCTCGCCGGTTTTCCGACACCGTGGCCGCAATCACACATTTCCGCGCGAGTAGAGTCCGTGGCGTTTGCGGCCGTCCTGTGGTCGCGCGGTAACCCCCGGGGCGCGATTCGGCTCCGCGGCCATCCGGCAGGAGATGTGCGAGACGGCTGGTGTGCGTGCGTTGGGCGTGGTTCTGCTTGTGGCGATGTGTGCCAGCCTGTACTCGGTTCCCGCGGCGCGGCGCGGTGTGCCTACCCAACGCGTGCCGCGCGCCTTGCCGCGCTTCCCGGACGCGATCTCGACCGGGGGGCGTCGGTTGGCATCGCCGTCATGGACCACGACGGACCGGGCGGTGTTCCGGTCGTCGCTGCGCCTACAGGTGTTTCGAATCGAACCGGGCACGGACGACACGAAGGACTGGCTGGGCACGACACCGGCCGCGCAAGGCATCCCGGTGCACGGGGTCTGGGGCGTAGAGGCGCGCGCGAAGATGCCGCTGCGCGCCCTTGTCGCCGCCGTGCGCGGGACCGGCATCCGGGCGCTCTCGCTCGACGATTGCGTCTTCGAGATCGCGGACCTCGCCCTGCTGTCCGAGTTGCCGGACCTGGAATGGCTCGACTGCGACGGCCGCGGAGTCGGCGGGGTTGCGCTCGCGCATATCGGCCGTCTCCCAGCACTGCGCTACCTCGATCTTCGCGGCGTGAGGCTCAACGACGGCGATCTTGCCCACCTCGCGGGTCTGTCCGTCCTCGAGACGCTCGACCTGACGCAGACGTCCGTCGGCGACGAGGCCATGCGCCACATCGCGGCGCTGCCGCGACTGGAGCGGGTCCTGTTGTGGCAAATCGGACTGTCCGCGGCAGGTTTTCGGCATCTCTTTGACGCACCGCGATTGCGGTCCCTGAAGCTCGGCGGTGGGCTCCTCGATTCCGCGGCGCTCGTCGGACTGGCCGGACACCCGACCCTCGCAGCGCTTGAGTTCCGTCATCAAAACGACTTCACCCCGGAGACTCTCGGCCACCTCCGCGACCTGCCAGCGCTCGCGAAGCTCGACTTTCGCTACTGCGACCAGGACACCGGCGAGAAATACGGCGGTGATTTCAACGTGGAAGGCCTCTATCAGATCGGCTCGATCGCCGGGCTGCGCTTCCTTGGACTCAGGAACACCGGACTTACCGATGCCGGGCTTGCGAGGTTGACCAGCCTGCGAGACATCGAAGAGCTGCGGATCGAAAATGCCGAGGTCACTGACGCCGGCCTGCAGCAGCTGCGATTCTTCCCGCGCTTGAAGATCCTGACCCTGTCGGACGTGGACATCTCCGACGCCGGAATGCGCGTGTTCCGGGAACTGCCCGACCTCGTGGAGTTGCAATTGTTCGACCGCAACCGGGTCACCGACATCGGCCTGCGTCACCTGCCGGCGGGCCTCGAGTTGCTGAGCGTGCACGGCGACGGCATTCGGCGACCGGACTTCGCCCGCTTTTCGGCCTTGCGGCGTTTGTGGCTCTGGGGCAGCCGGCTCGAGGATGCGGGTCTCGCGTCCGTCGCGGACCTGACGGCGTTGGTCAGCCTGGATCTTTGCGAAACCAGGGTGACTTCGGCGGGGCTGTCTTACTTGCGCCGCCTGCGCTCGCTGCGCGACCTCGACTTGAGCAACACGCGGGTCGATGATGAGGGACTAGCCCATCTCCGGGAGCTGTCGAACCTGGACTCGCTCGAGCTGGAGGCTACCCGCGTCACAGGACCGGGCTTGCGGCATCTGGCGGGGCTGTCGGCGCTGCGCACGCTGGATCTATCGAGGACGAAGATCACGGATGGCGCCCTTGCCGACCTGCCGCCGAACCTCGACACGTTGGCCTTGTGCAACACGCCGATCACGGCTGCGGCGCTTCCGCGCGTGCGCCGTTTGAAACGGCTCTCGCGACTGTTCGTGTCCAACACGGCCTTCCCGCGCGTGAAGCGCATCGGCTTTTGCGACGTCGAGCGCCTTCGGTGATCGCGTCCTCGAGCCTCGGACGCTTCGCGTTGCGCCGCAGGACGTTGAGCTGCTGGCGGAGGACGACACTAACGATCGCGAGGCGCGTGCGGTCCGCGGAGAACGCGTGAACGAGGGCGAGCACGTGCCGGAGGAAACGCCCGGCCGTCGATTGACGCAAGCGGCGGGCGTACATGCTCAGGGGCTGGCTCCCGGACGAGGCCGCGAGATCGAACAAAGGCGATGTTCGACGACTGGTTCGAGATGCAGATGTGTTCGGTGGTCGATGGCCTGCGTTTCGGGGAGCCGCTGGCACGGATCGGATGTCTTGCGACAGGACGAGCACTACCATGCCGAGCGCGCACACCAGGGTCTACAATTCTTCCGAAATCGGGCGCCAGCCCAATGCGGGTTAACCAGACGAGCCCGCGTGAGCGAGGAGTCGGGCGACTCGCTTTTGGACTTGCGGGAGTTCCCGGCGGGCTCTTTCGGCTGCGGACTTGGGGTTTTTTTCGTTCAGGACCGCGATTCGACGCGCGACGCTGACGTAGTTCGTGACCCACCACTCGTAGGCGGCGTAGGGATTGTCGAACTCCAGGCGCGTGACCGCCTTGAAGTACCGCAGCAGGTACTGCTCGTAATTGCGGATTCGCTCGGCCCGCGAGCGGGCACGGGCGGTTTGCTTGGCCGACTCCCGGCCCGGATCAGCGCCCTCGTTTGCGGCGCTGCGTCCGGACTGTGTGCCTTTGCCCGACTTGGGCGGGCGTTCCGGCGCCAGCACGAGATACATCTTCAGGAGCTCTTCGAACGCGCGAGGATCGGCGTTTTCGGCCAGCAGCAGGATCGCGCGGATCGCGATCGAGTTGCGCTTGTCGTGCAGCGCCCGTCTGAGGAGCGGCCAGTATCCGGCGTCGCCCGATTCGCCCCACGCGTTGAGGATGGAAGAGAGCACGATCCGATCCTTGAAGTGCTTCATGAACCCCGCCGCGAGTGCCGCTCCGGTTCGCTTCTTGAACTTGCCCTGGCCGCCGAGGGCGAGAGCGGCGACGTTGCGGACGTCGCGGTGCTTGGATGTCAGCATGAGCTTTTGGAGATACGCGACGATGTCGGGGTGGACGATGTCGTGGAGGTCGTAGACCGCCCACTCGCGCTCCGAACGGTCTCCCTGGGCCAGTATTTTCTGGCAGTGCACGATCGCCGCGGCGGCCCTGTCTCTCTTGTCATCGGCCCGGATCACCGTCGTTGATCCGAGCACGAGCCCAAGGATTCCAGGAAACAACTTCGGAAACATCGACACCTCCGCATTCAGGACACCGGCGCGCTGCCAAGCGCGACCAAAAAGGACGGTGTCCAAAAAACCGGTAGCGGTTTGGGTGGTCTCGGTGTCTTGTGGGTGAGGATGTCTGAAAGCGCGCGCGCGCGGCTCACGATCTCCGACTTGGAGAGCCACGAACGCTTCGTGCGGGCGATGGTTCGGCAACTCGTGCGCGACGAGGCCTCGTTGGACGACGTGATCCAGGAGACATGGATCCGAGCGCTCTCGGCGCCGCCCCGCAATTTCGGCGCACTCCGTGCGTGGCTCACGCGCATCGCCCGGCGCGTTGCGCTCAACACACACCGATCGGAAACGCGGCGCACCGCGCGCGAACAGGCGGTCGCCCGCAACGAAGCGGTGGACACGCGGGCCCAAGCCCACCGCGATGCGATCCGGCACCTTCTCGTGCGTGCTGTGCTCCGTCTGCCCGAGCCGTATCGATCGACGGTGATCGATCGGTACTATCACGGCCGCTCGGCGGCGCTCATCGGCGCTCGTGCGGGAATCACCGCGGGCGCCGTACGCAAGCGGCTGCGCCACGCCAACGCGCTGCTGAGGACCGATGTCCGCGCCGTGTTGCGCAGCGGCCCGCTGATCGCCGTTGTCTTTCGCCCGGATCACAGCTTGCCTGCCCGATCGATGTTCTGTCGGCTACGCCTGTGGTTCGACTCGTCGGTCCAGTGGTTCGCGAGCTTCACGGTGCATGCCATCGCGGCCGGGTTGATCTTGCTCTTGCCCGCGCGCCACGCGTCTACTCCGGAGCCGTCCTCCGTGTTGTGGCTTGCTCGCGCCGCTCCGGAAGAGATCCCGATCGAGACAGAGTCCCGCCTCGCCCTTGCCGATGCGCCGTGGCCCGCCTCACCGGCGCCGGACGCGAGCAAGGTTCTTATCCCGGCGCCGGTTGCCGCCGAGGAGCAGGAGCAGGATCCAACGAGCGATCCCGCTCCCGAACCCGTCCCCCGTGCTGACGCCGTCGGGCTGGCCGGTCTACGGGAAATGCGGGGCGTCGGGGGGCCGGGCGGTCGGCTGCGGTTCGTGCGGTCGACGCGCGATGTCGCATTGGTCTCCCCCGTGGTCGCCCGCGGTCTCGACTGGCTGGTTCGTCATCAGGACCCCAACGGGCGCTGGGACTCGGACCGGTTCATGAAGCATGATCCGCCGGACTCGAAAGGCCAGTGGGGAAGCGGAGCCGGCGCATGCTGGCACGACGAGGGCTGCACGGCACTGGCGGTGCACGCGTTTCTTGCCGCCGGCTACAACGGGCAGGGCCCTCGATCGGGGCCCGATGGCGCGCGGCGCCGTGCGGTATTGCGCGGACTGCGTTTTCTCATGCGGCGCCAGCGCGACGACGGCGCCGTAGGGTTTGCGGCGCATCGATTTTTGTACCATCACGCCCTGGCCACCGCCGTGCTCTGCGAAGCGTACGTCCGCACCCGGAGTCCCGCATACGGCGGAGCCGCGCGTCGTGCCCTGCGATTTCTGCTCGATGCGCGCAGTCGTGACGGGGCGTGGCGCTACCAGCCTCGCGCCTTGTCCGGCGACATGTCCGTCACGGCCTGGTGCGTATTCGCGCTCGACAGCGCGCGCCGCGCCGGCCTAAAGACATCGCCGTCCGTTCACTTGGCGTTGCGTTCGTGGACCCTCACCCTCACCGATGCCGGTGGCCATGTCGGCTACCGCCGGCCTGGGGGGGGCTCCGCTCGCCCGGAGGGGCGCATTGTGGAAGGTGCGGGCTGGCGGGCGCCGACGCTCACGGCGGCTGGAGTCGTGGTGCGCCGGCTACTCGGTGAGCCGAAGGATGCGGAGCGTCTGGCCGACGGAATCGATCTGTGTCTGCAGACGCTGCCGAGTGCACGGAGCGGTGCCGTCAATCATCTGTACTGGCTGTTCGGAACCCGTGCGCTGAAGGGTTGTGGGGGCGCGGCGTGGACTAAATGGCGCGCGGCGATGAGGCAGGCGCTCGTCACGACCCAGCGGTGCGCTGCGGGACCTGATCGCGGCTCGTGGGATCCGATCGGCCCCTGGGGCCATGCGGGTGGGCGGGTGTACTCCACGGCCGTCGCGCTACTCACGCTGTCCCATGTCGGGCCCCCGGGGCCAACGCGAACGGACGGCGATGTCCTCGAGTCCCAAGTTCCCGGTGCGATCGCCTCCGCGTCCGGGGGCCGCTGATTCGCGTGATTCGGGTTGGGGATTCCCCATGTTCTTACATGCGGAACAGACGGCGTACTTCATGCAATATGGGCCTCGGTCAATACGGACGGCGGTACTCGCGCCGTTCTATGCCGCGCATGCGGCGTGTCCGAGAGCCGCGCCCGTTGCGACCATTTCGGGCCTAGTTGCCTGGAACTATTGGGCCTGGGGAGTCATCGCTTCGTCGTGGCGTTGTCGAGTACGGTAGCACTACGATGCCGAGCGCGCACACTAGGGTCTCGGGAACGAGCGGATCACGAGCGTGCGATGAAGCGCTGCGAGAGGGCGCGTAGCGGTGAGCGACTGAGTCTTGACCGGACGGGGTCGGTCACTGCCTCACGGTCAGTTGTCATTGGTCATGGTTGAGCGTGACGACCGCTTCCGAGCCGCCGACGCGATAGCCATCGAGCTTGCCGACGCGACGTCGGCCGTCCGGAGCGTCCCAGGTTGCCTGGAAATCGATCGACGTGGCGTCGGCAGGGATCGGGGCCTCGTAGCGTCCCGTACTGTCCGCATCCCAGTGCCAGAACTCGCCATCGATGGTGACCCGTACACGGGCGCCGGGAGCCGGCTCACGGTTCTTGCGGATCACGCGCACGAGCACGTGGGCGCGCTTGCGACACCCAAGGCTCAGCACCTGTCCATCCGGGTGGAGCTTGACCTGTCGCGGTGCCAGATAAAGGGCGTCGGCCGGCATGACCGCGTAGATTGAGATCTCACGCGCCGGAAGCTTCTCGAGTCGTACGCTTCCGTCTTTGTCGGTCTTCCAGTGCGGCAGGTTCCGGCCCGGCCGACGAGGCCAGAAGCCGATGGTGATGCCCACGAGGGGTGCACCCTCCGGATCCCGCACGGTCACGGTAACTGCGCGATCTTCCTTGGTGCGTGCCACTGCAAGGACCAAATCGTGGTCGCCCGCGGTCGCGACGGCAGGCTTGCTCTGTAACGAGGGGTCGTTTGTGAAGCCGAGAAACTGCGCCTTGATCTGCTTGGCGATGACCTTGACCGTCACCTTCGCGTCGGGCGGCACCGAGAAGCGAAACTTGCCCGACGTGTTGGTCGTGAGGGTCTTGCTGCCGCCAGCCCACGTCGCCGTAACTACGGCGTCCACGACCGGCTTGCCAGCCTGCAGCACGCGACCGGCGATGCGTCCCCAGCGCGTCATCACGACGCGTGCTTCGGTTGCGTCCGCGGGAAGATTCACGACGGGGCCTGCTGGTCCGAGCGGGAGCGCCGATTTTTCGCCCGTGTCGAACACGTGGACGACGCGCACCTCGTGCACGCGCCCCTTGACCTGTACATCGACCGTGCCGTCAGGACCGGTGGAGCCGCTATTGCGTCCGCCATCGTGCTGCAGGAGCAGGTAGGCATTACGCACGGGTTCTCCCGTGTCGGATTGAACGTGCACCGTAAAGGTGCGTGTGGGGTCGAGGTCGAGGGTCACATCGAGTACGTCGACGGTTTCGACATCCACGAACCGCGAGGCGCCGCGGCCGCCCTTGCGGCTCGCCGTGACCTGATAGCGTCCGGGACCGAGGTCGGGAAAGCGAAAGCGCCCCAGGTCGTCGGTGCGGCGCTGTTCCCGGTTCGTGCGCTCGTAGAGCATCGAATCAACCCCTTGATCGCGGTCGGCTCGTTCGTCGTTGGGGACGGCCGGTCCGCGCAGGGTCACTTCGTAGCGGGCGAGGACCGCGCCTTCGGGGTCGCTCACGATGCCCTCGATCGCGAGTCCCTCCCTGAGGACGATCTCGCCCGCGTCGATGACTCGCTCCGGCAGAGTTCGTGGCCTTGCGCGCAACCCCACGCGACCGAACCCGGTCGCCATGACCGACACGCTGTGGGGGCGGCCCGGGCTGAGTCCACCGACCTCGAATCGTCCGTTGCGGCCGCTCGTGGCATAGCCGACGCTCAGGCCGCCGTGCATCGGATCCTCCTCGGACATTGCGGCGATTCGAGCGCCTTCGATCGGCTGGCCATCCTTCGTAACCACGCGTCCCCTCAGAAGCGTCTCGCGACCGAGCGACACACGCAGTCCGGGCGTCGCGCCGACGCGCACCTGCCCCCGGGCGTATCCCGTCGCGAGGACGTGGATTTGTTGATACACGTCGCCGCCAATCTGACCGTTGATTCGGAAGCGACCCTGCTTGTCCGTGAGTGTGACAGGCTCGAACATCCAGCTCATGCCGACGCGTGCGCCTTCGATCGGCCGCCCCGTCTCGCCGTCCACGACGACGCCCTCGAAGAGTGCCCCGCGGGGCAGGACTACCTCGATGCTGTCGCCGGCCCGCGCCTCGGGGTCGTCTAGCGTCGCGCCGTGCAGCGGGTGGGTGACCACGACCCGGAACCTTGACTCGCGCGGCAATCCGGCGATGCGTGCGCGACCGTCACTCGCGCTCGTCGCCCGGCGATCTACCACGACGCCGTCGCCGTAGCGCACGAGATGGATCGAAGCGCCCACGATCGGGCGGCGTTCGTGATCGAGCACCGTCACGGTCAACGCGGCGGGGCGCGTGAGTACGATGCGCGTCCGTTCCCCGGCTTGGAGCGATCGAAGTTCGGAATCGGCAAATCCCGCGGCGGCGACGCGTAGATTGACGAGTTGGCCGCGCCGGAGGGCGAGGCGAAACGTCCCGTCACGCCCGCTGCGCGTGCCGGCGCCCACGGATCCCGGTCGATTCGTCAGCGCGTCGGTACGCGACCATGGCTTGTTGAGCGCCTCAAGTCGTGCGCCGGCGACGGGCACCCCCGCGGAGTCGACGACGCGTCCGTGCAGGTCCCGTTCACGGTCAACCCGGTCGAGGTCAACGGGCGGAAGAAGCTCCTCGACCTCCGGATTCGGCTGTTCGGACCGGGCCGGTTCCGAGCGGGTTGACACCGCGACCCGCTCGGTACGCTTGGTCGCACCGGTTTGCCAGAAGAGTAGCGCGACGAGCAGCGCCGCCAGCGCGCCCGTGCCGAGAACCGACTTGGTAAACATGATCGTCACTCCTATGGTGGTCGCGGCGGCCCGCGGCGCCGGAAAGAACAAGGGGACCAAGAGTGAAGTCCATGCGTGTGTGTGGCCGTCGTGCTCCGCATCGAGCCGGGCGCGCAACTGCGCGAGCGCGCGGCGCAGCCGTGTCCTTACCGCCTCCCGGCCTACGCCGTGGGCGTCGGCAATGCGGGCGACAGACTGCTCTTCCAGATAGCGCGCGATCACGGTGGAGCGGTAGGGCTCATCCAGCTTGAGTACCGCATCGACCATGCGCCTTTGCAGCTCGATTCGCGCCAACTGGTCCGGCGTCACCTGTACTTCCGGTCGCGCCGCACGCCGTTCGTGCTTGGTCCGGCGCGAACCGCTGCGGAGCCTCATGAGCGCAAGGTTGCGCGCCACAGCGGCGAACCATCCGGTCCCCGCTTCCCGCGGCGGTGGCTTGAGAAGCGCAGCGAGCAATCCGTCCTGCGCGACATCCTCGGCCTGATGCACGTCGCGCAGCAAGTCGCGCGCGACCGCGACCATGAAGGAGCGGTGCTCGATGAGCACGTTCGGATCGGGACACGGCGGCATGGGACTCCACTGTATTATTGCCGGTCGTGGTGAGGTGGGGTCATGTTGCGCAATCTACGCAGCGGGCAGCAGTTTCCAGCCTCCCCGCGAGCCTGCCCCCGCATCCACCCTCTGCGTTCGTCGGGCAGGAGCCGCTAGCTCGTCGTCGTGTAGTGCGAGGCGCGTCCCGTCCAAAAACCCGAACGCGTGGACCTGTCTGACCCCCTACGCGTCCGGTGATCGAGGCCAGAGAGCGGATTCGACCCCCCGTTGCGGGCGCTCTCAAGACCCGAAAGGTCGGCCCGGTAGTCAGTGCCGTGCTTCAAGGGCGCGTGGCGGCTGCTGCTTCCACCGTTCGGGGGCCGATCGCTCATGCGCATTAGGTACGCACGATTCCAGACACCCTGGACCGTATGGACAACCCCCAGCCCTCAGTTCTTGCGGGACAAAGGCCGCCACTTCGTTGAGGGCCTGATTTCGTTATTGGAAGTAAGAGTTCGAATCTCTTCCCCGGTACCATTAACAACGGTCATCCATTACTGCGGCCAGCGCACCGTGTGTGCGAACTCCGGACGCTCGCGTCGGTACCAGCCCGACGAGACGATCGTGACGTTGCCCCGGGCGTCGCGTTCGACTGTGCCCTTGATCGCCACCAGATCGACGGGGCGCAGGCCGGGCAGCTTCGTCGCCCGGATCGGCTTGCCGTCGGCATCGCGGGCCTCGACGAAGATGAGGTTGGCCTTGACCTTGGCCGGCGGAACGCAGCAGTAGTCCCACGGTGTCGGGCACGTGTCCTCCTTGTTGTGTTGGGCGCAGTACTCCAGCGACTGGTCGGCGAGCCGGAACGCCGCGAACCCGCGCACGATTTCCTGCACGCGACCGACGACGACGACCTTGTCGCCGTTCTTCGCCTTGCGAACCTGCGCGACGGTCACGGCGTTGCCGGGATCAGTCGCCAGCACGAGCGTCGCGGCGGCGGCGCCTCGTTCGCCGGTGTCCGCGTCATCGGAGGGGGACCCGGCGTCGTCTCCGCAAGCGGCGAGCAGGGACACGAGGGCCGGGAGAAAACAGCGTTTCACGAGGGTCGGGATGGACATGGGGGCTTCCTTTCGTCTTGGGGTCTGAGCAGAGAGGTATCGCCGTCGGTTTGCTTACGCACTAGGTCCTTCCAGCGAGGCCGTCGACGAGGGGTGTGCGTACCGCCCGGATGGCGGGAATCAGGCCGCCGACCAGGCCGGCGGCAAGCGCCGCGGTGAGGCCGAGGGCGCGGTGGGACGCGTTCAGTTCGAGGTGCAGCGCTCCCATGGGGAAGCGGAGCGCGACGTCTCCGACCAGTGCCGCCGCGGCCAGTCCGAGCGCGGCGCCGAGGAACGAAACGAGCAGCGACTCCTGCACGATGGAGGAGGCGACGGCCGTCGGGGCGTAGCCGAGGGTGCGCAATGTCGCGAGCTCCTTCGTGCGGGCGAGGACGGCCGCGAACATCGTGTTCGCGCACGCAAAGGCGCCGGCGACCAGGACCAGCGCCGCCATGAGGCGCGCCAGTGTGGTGATGTGGCGCAGGCCGCGCTCGAGAGCGGCCATGAGCTCCCGCTCGGGGACCGAGACCATCTCCAGGTCCAGTCGCTTCGCCGTGAACAGGCTCAACTCGTCCAGGTCGTCGGGAGCATCGAGCCGCACCGCGACGCACGAGACGTCCTCTCGCTTCGTCGCGAGCATCAGGTCGTCGAGCCGCGCCCAGAGCTCCGCCTCCAGTACGGTGCCGGGCGCCGCGAATCGTCCGCAGACGCGCCACTTGCGGTTCTCGAGTTCGATCGTCTGTCCGACGGCTAGGTCTTCCTCGTCGAGTTCCATGCGCGCGGCGGCCATGCGCCCAACCATGATCTCGAACGGCTCGCGGGGTTCGTGGCCCTCCGTGACGGTGAGCCGGGTGTGGACAAGGTACGCGGCCGGCGTGACGCCGCGGAGGAGGGCGACCCGGTTGCCGGAGCGCGACGCGATGTGCAGTTCGACGGAGGCGGCGCGGCGACCGTCGATCTCCTTCACGCCGGGCGCGGAGACGGCCGCGGTCTCGGCGTTGCCGCGCGGCACGACGGAGCGCACGAGATCGACCTCGGCGGACGTCCCGATCAGGAAGGCGATGTCGGCCCGGGCGCCGGCTCCCGCCGCGTTCTCGAGTTCACCGGCGAAGGCGCTCATCGTCACGATCAGGACCGTTGTCGCGGCGATGCCCAACAGCGTCGCCAGCGTCCGCGCGCGGCGGCGCCACAGATTGCGCAGGGGATACGTGAGGGGCAGCACTATTCCCCCCTCACGGCGCGGGAGAGTGGCCGGCGCACGATTGCCAGGGCCGGTCCGACCGCCGCGGCCGCACCCACGGCGAGTGAGGCGCCGAGCGACTCGAGCGCGACCGACAGCGACGGTTCGAAGTCGATCCCGTGCCCTTCAACACCGAGCGTGATCGGGTTCACGCCGAGCGCGGCCATCACGGCGCCGGCCCCGAGCACCCCGCCGAGCAGCCCGAGTCCGACGCCCTCGAGCAGGAGCAGGCCGAACAGGTGCGCACGCGTGACGCCGATCGTCTCGAGTACTCCCATCTCCGCGGAACGGGACTGCGCGCTGATGTAGACGGTGTTGGCGAGCACCAATGCGACGACGACGACGGCGATGTACCCGAGCACCCGGCCGAACGCGACGACCTCGGCGATCTCGCCGACGGCGCCCGCCACGAACGCCTGCATCGTCTTGGTGTCCGTGCGCGCCTCGTCGTCGCGAAAGAGCGCGTCGATCGAGGCCGCGACGGCAGCTTCGTCCGCGCCGTTCTTGAGCCGCACCATGAACTGGGTGGCCGCGCCGAGCCGATTCCTGGCCAGCGAGAGCTGGTCCAGGTGCACGAAGGCGAGGTTGTCGAGACCGGACATCCGTCCCGTCGCGATCGCGCTCACATGCAGGTCGAGGTCACCGAGGACGGCACGGTCGCCGACCTTCAGGCCGCGTCGGTTGGCCAGGCGTTGCCCCACGACCGCGCCGTCCGAGCGTGTGCGCCAGTCGCCGAGCGATCCGTCCAGCAGGTCGAGGTCGTACACGTCGTCCAGCCGGTCCGGCTCGACGCCGTGGAGCGTGACCAGGTCGAGGTTGGCGCGGCACGAGTTGATGAAGACCAGCGTCGGCAGCACTTCGGCAACCCCTTCGACATCGCGGATCGATGGCGCGTAGCGTGCGGGGAGATACGATGTCAGCGGGCAGAAACGGCTGTCTTGGAAGACGACGAGTACCGGTCGGTCCGACTCCTTGGCGAGTGCGTCCACACCGTGATCGACCGTCCGTACGAAAGCGAACAGCGCCATCGCCAGCGCGGCCCCCAGCACGGCGAGCGACGTGCGCAGCCGGGCCCGTGCGATCGTGCGCCAGACGTAGGGGACGAAGCGGGCAAGCCTACGCATGGGTCGTCTTCTCCTCGTCGATGATGTGGCCCTTGTCGAGATGCACCACGCGGCGCGCGGCCTCCGCGGCCACCGGATCATGGGTAACCATGACGATCGTGTTTCCGAACTCGGCGTTGAGGCGCCGGAGAAGCGTGAGCGTCGCCGTCGCCGCCTTGCGGTCGAGGTTGCCCGTCGGCTCATCGGCCAGCAGGACGACGGGATTGGCCACGATCGCGCGCGCAATCGAGGCGCGCTGCTGTTGGCCACCGGACAGTTGCCGGGGCAGATGGTGCGCCCGGTCGGCCAGGTCGACCGCGGCGAGCGCGACCTCGACTCTTCTTGCGCGCTGCGGACGCTTCAGGTCGAGCAGCAGCAGGGGCAACTCGACGTTCTCCCACGCCGTGAGCACGGGCACGAGGTTGTAGCCCTGGAAGACGAAGCCGAGGTTGCGGGTGCGCCACCGCGCGAGCGCACGCGGTTTCAGCGAGGAGATCGTTTCGCCGCCGACAACGACGTCGCCGCGAGTCGGTTGATCGATGCCCGCCATGAGGTTGAGCAGGGTCGTCTTGCCGCTTCCCGACGGCCCCATGAGGGCCACGAAGTCACCGTCCGCGACCTCGAACGAAAGGTCGTCGAGAGGTGTGACATCCTCCCCCGCACCGGCGTAGGTCTTCGTGACGTGACGTACCTCAATCAGCTTCATTGCGACTCCTCCCGCACGTTCTCCCCCTCCTCGACCGCGTCGAGGACGACTCGCTGCGTGACGGACAGCCCGCCGCGGACAATCGCGTCGCGGTCCACCTCCCCGACCTTCTCCACGGCGATCCGGCGTGCCCCTTGCGGCGTGACGATGAAGACGCAGCCGTTGCGCACCGCCTCGGCGGGCACGCGGAAGAGAACGACGGATGCGGGCCCGTCGGATGTTTCCTCCACGGTTGCGAGAAAACGCGCCCGACACAGCGTCTCGGGGCGCAGAATTGGGTCGGGATCGACCAGGCGCACCTTGACCTGAAGCGTGTTTTTGAGCAGATCGGACTCCCGCTGGACGCGCGTAACGACACCTTTCGCGGTCTTGCCGCCGAGCACCTCGCTGCGGATCTCGACATCCTGCCCGACGCGGACTGCTGCCGCCGATGCGAGCGGAACATCGACCCGGACCTGCAGCCTTCGCGGGTCGTAGACCGACACGAGCCCATCGCCATCCGGACCGACCATGCGGCCCGGCGCCGACAGCAGTTTCATGACCACGCCGTCCGCAGGGGCCAGCACGGTCGTCCAGCCGAACTCGCGCTCGCAGACGGCCCGCTCGACACTGGCCGTATTCCGCGTCGCCTTGGCGGCCGCTTCGTCGGCGCGGGCGCGCTCCACGGCGCCCGTCAGTTCGCGCGGATCCGCGACGACCTCGCGCAACACCGCAAGCAGATTGCTGCTCCCCTCAAGGTTGGCCCGTGCAACCGCGAGTTCCGCCTGCATCGCCCGCATGTCGGCGGCTGCCGCGTCCCGTGCGGCGCGAGCGCGGGCCAGGGCAACAGGATAGGAGCCGCCGGCCGCGCGCAGTTTCTCCTGCGCCCTCAGGTCGGCGGTCCGCGCGGCGAGATGTGCGCGGGTCGCCGCGACGCGCGCCTCACGCACCGCGACTTCGCGGGCGGTCGCCTCGAACGCGCGTGCGGCGCGAGCCACGGCCGCGCGCGCATCCGCGTTCTGTGCAAGAACAGCCTCGGCGACTTTCCGCGTTGCCGTCGCGCGTTCCAGTTCCGCCTCGCGCTGGGCGAGCATGGCGCTCGCCCGGTCGAGCGCCGCCTCGATTGCGGCGCTGCGCAGCCGGCCGAGGCGGGTCTTCCCGGCCCGTAGGGCGTCGCCCTCGAGCACGTCCAGGGTCTCGAGCACGCCTGCGACGAGCGGTCGGGCGACGACCGCAAACGGGTCCGGCTCGACCCAGCCGGCGGCTTGGACCAGGCTTGCGCGAACAGATCCGGGTTCCGTCTGCGCGCGGCGCACCGGGGCCGTCCGGACGACGCGGGGTGGGTTCAGGATCGGCCACAGAAACGACGTCGCGACGGCGACAACGGCTAGCAGGAGCAGTACAACGGCGATGCGCGGGCCGACGGGGCGGCGGGCGCGCGCCGTAGGGGCTTCGGGCTCCCTCCGCAGCGCGCCGAGGTCGATGTCACTCATCGGACGCTCCTTTCGGGGCGGGCCATCCGCGGGCGACCGCGAGGTCGACACGCGCGCGGGTGGCCTCGACCGCCGCGCGCCGATGGCGCGCCTGCTGGATCACGAGGTTGTAGGCGACCATGGCGGCGTTTCCGAACGCGTCGGGGGTTACGGCGAGGCGCGCGAGTGCGAGTTTGTGGCGCGCACGCACGGCGGTGCGGGCGGCTTGCTCGTGGCGCAGTTGCGCAGCCGCGGCCCCGTAGCCGGCCAACCTCTCGGCCAGGTCGCGCTCGGCGGCGAGCAGGGCTACCCCCACGCCGTGCCGCGCGGCTTCGCGCCGGTGTTCCGCGGCCCGCGCCCGCCGCGTCGCGCCGACGGGCAACCGGACGGCAACAATCGAACCGGAGCCGCTCTTCCCCAGGTTGATCTCGCCCCCGATCTCGAGGCTGGGATACTGGTTTGCCACCGCGCGGCGCAGCGCGGCATCGGCGACGCGGAATCGTGCGACCGCTTCCGCGACGTCGGGCCGGGACAGCAGCGCGTCGCGGTCCGCTGGTCCCTCGGCAACGAACGCTTCGCTCGACGGCGCGAATTTCACCGCTGCACCGGCCCCGAGGCCGAGCAGGGACCGGAGCCGGGCCTCGGTCGCATCCCGCAGCGTTCCGATCTCGATCGTCTCGGCCTCCGCCGCAGCCCTGGCCTGGTCGAGTACGCGCAGATCCGCCTCCGCGGCGAGGCCAGCTTCGCGGAAGCGCCGGGGCGACAGGCCGAGATCGGGGCGCCGCTGCCGAGAGAGCACGCCGAGAACCGCATAGGCGTTGGCGATGTCGCCGGCGATTCTCCACTGCTCGCGTCGCAGCGTGGCGAGTACTCGCCCGCGGGTCGCGTCGGCTTGGGCGAACGCGCGGCCCCGCGGGCCGAGACGCAACAACGCAATCGGGTCCGCGGTGGCCGAGAGGTGTTCCTGGTTGAAGTTCGCCCGCGTCCCGACGGTCGTCGCCGGCGTGTCGAGGCCGGCCGCCTTCGCCTCGGCCACGAGTCCCGCGAGTTTCGGGTTGTGCGCGTGGGCGAACACGACGGCGCCGCCGAACTCCAGACGGCCGGGAGCCGGACGGTCGAGTCCGTCGCGGCTTGCCCGGACATCGACGGGTGCGGGCCGATAGGCTACGCATCCTGCCCCGAGCGGCAATGCGACCGCAGCGGCGAACAGGACGTGCTTGGGTACGAACGAGGGCAGGACGCTTTCGGGACGCAACATGGCTCTCTCCTATGGGCGCAACGATTCGTTGGCGGAGTAGGAGAGAGATCTAGATCAGGAGAGGGGCGATGGCCGCGTGGCGGGCGCGTGGTGGTTCGGTTCTCTGGCGAGCCGTGCGGTGAAAGCTCACGGACGGCGGTGTGTTGTCCGCGGTCCATGAAGGGACGAGAACGGACGCGTCGGGCGCCGCGGGATCTTCGTCGTGCTGTCCGGTGAAGAGGTGCGGATGGTGATCACGGCACGTGCAGGCGGTTCCGGTCTTGTCGATCGGGACGGAATCCCGGGAACATGTATCCCCACAACACGTGCGCGGAGTAACCGCGTCGGGCTTGTCACCGCAGGTGTACTCGGAGCAACATCCGTACGCCATGACGCAGCACAACGGCTGACCGAGAGACGCGATCAAGATCGCGACCGAAGCCACCAAGGTGCTCGTCATGGATCCCACCAACCCAGTAGAACACGCCGGTCCGCGTTGTCAACGGGGCCTGCCTGGTAGTGGGTCAGCTAGCAACACAAAGCCGGATGACGACGGTAGGAACCCGGCCGCAGTCTGTCGGAGCGGCGTCGGACGGACATCGCCGTCCGTTTGCTTCCTCGTCTCGGGACGGTGTTCCGGTGCGCGGCGCCTGCGATAGGATAACGACGTGCAACACGGTTCCGTTCTCTGGATTCTCAGCCTCCTGGGAGCTGCGGTCTTGGCCGCGCCGGGCGAGGACGGGGCCGAGCCCGTGACCGATCCCAATGTAGCCAAGAAGGCTGTCAAGCGGATCAAGAAGGAACACAAGGCAGCCAAGTCGAGCCGCCGTCGGCGCGAGTTGGTCCGGGGTCTTGGACTGTTGCACTGCGAGGAGTCCGCGAAGCTTCTCTTGAGAATCGTGAACGACGATCGGGACGTGCGCGTGCGGATCGCGGCGATGCGCTCGCTCGCGGTCGTGGGCAGGCTCAAGCACCTCAAGCGAATGTTCTCTATCGTTAGCAAAAATCGGGACACGGCTCTTCTCCGCTGCCTCGGACCGGCTCTTTCGTTGGTCACGGACCCGGAGGCACCGGCTTGGATTGTGAAGAAACTGTTGCCGAGTTCGAAGAGCGCGGAGATAAACCGGTCGGTCACGACTTATCCCGTGCGCATGTCGGCGGTCGAGGCGCTCGGCGTGATGCGCGTGCAAGGCGCCCGCGGCCCCCTGCTCAGGAGGCTCGCCACGGATGGGATTCCCACCACCGGCAGATCCGAGGTGCCCGAGGCGATCCTCGCCGACCTGAAGTACGCGATCCGGTTTCGCAAGGTCACGATCAATACCGTGGCGCTCACGTTCGGCACGGCGCAAGAAGACGCGGACGAGGCGTACGCCTTCATGAAGCTAATCTCGGACCAAAACGGTGGCCACTGCATCGATCTTCGCGTGGCCCCGCGGATTGGCCGCTAGGACCATCGACGAACATCGCCGTCCGTTTGCTCCCTCGTGTTCGGGACCCCCTGCGGGCTATTCGATCCGGTCGTTCGGCTTGAAGCCGGACAGGCCCAGGAGCGCGAGCATCGCCGTGATCATCACGCCGGCCTCGGCGCCCGCGATCTCGCCGCGCCGCCGGTTGAGGGCGACGTTCTTCGTCGCCGGCTCGGAAAACGCGAATTGGGCGAAGATCGCGGTACCACCGATGCTTCCGACGACCACGGTGATCCACACGAAGCGGCGCACGGACGGGTCGAACCACAGCCGCGTGATGCCGAGTGTCAAAAAACAGAGAAACACCATGAATCCGGAGATGCTGAGGATGAGCTTTCCGGGGACGAGCGCGGCGCCGAAGGTAGCCAGGATGAGGAGCAGGGCCAGGCTCAGAAGCGAGAGCACGCCCACCCGCAGCCGGTTCATGCGGCTCTCGGCGACCGACCCGGTCAGGTCCATGGCGAGAACCTTGGCGAGGCGGGTGACATCCGACATCCAGGTTTCGTCCGCGAGGGAGACGGCGTTCAGGCGCGTGAGCTGGGCCAGCCGCTCCGGCAGTTGGTCGTCGCGCGGCATGCGCGCCTGCTGCACGAGCACCGGCACGACGAGCCGCCGCTGCGCGAGCGCGGTCGCGATCTCCGCGGCCAGGTAGTCCTCCGGGTCGTGCAGCCGCGGCTGGTCGTCGTCATGCGGCGCGAGCCAGCCGGGGCCGATGAGCACGAGGATCGCCCCGGCGCCTGCGATGACCCGCGAAATGCGGTCCGTGAAATCCTGGCCCGGCGCGATGCTGCCGACATCCCGGAAGACGCGGCCCTCCCCGAAGTACGCCGCGAGGCTGTCGGCCAGGCGCCCGGCGTAGCCCTCGGTGTCGGACCGGCGGTAGCTGATAAAGATCGTGTCGCCGGAACCTTCGCCCTCCGTCCGGGGTCCGATGAACCCCGGGCCGGGCGTGTCGGGGCTGACCTCGCGGGCGTTTTTGTGTGTCAACGGACGCAGAAGGTACCAAAGTCCCATGGGTGGGCACCGGAGGGAAAGCCGACGGACGGCGATGTTTTGAGTTCGAACCGCGTCGGACGATTCGACCTCGACCGACCTACCCGTCCGCGGCGCGCAGCCCCTTGCGTGAGAGGGTCCGCGTCACCTTCTCGCCCGTGTCGATGTCTACGGCGTAGCGCTTCCCATCGAACCAGAGGAAGGCGTCTTCTCGCCGGACGTACCAGCGTCCCGCCTCCAAACGTAAAGTCGCGAACGCCGTCTCCTCCCACACTCGTGGTTGATGAGCAACCATCGCCACTCTCGACGCGAACCGACCATCCGCGAGGCGCATCGACGAACAGGAGCGAGGGGGCCGGCCTGACCTTGACGGGACCGCCGGTGTGCGGGGGACGACCCGCATAGCTCGCCACGCGCCAGCCATTGAGAATCGCCGCCGACGTCCACCAGTCTGATCGGCGGCGCTACGTTCATGACTCGCTGGTGCAGGACGTTACTTTTGAGCTTCCACCGATTCGGGGAAGCTCACTTCGCGGGCAAGCTCACTTCGCGGGCGCGGGCGCGATGTTTTGGTTCACGCGGAAGAAGTTCGCGGGGTCGTACTTCGCCTTCACGCGCGCCAGGCGTTCGTAGTTTTGCGCGTACGTGGCCTTGACGCGTTCGTCGCCCTCGTCGTCCATCATGAAGTTTATGTATGCCGCGCCCAGCGTGTAGGGTCGAAGAGCGTCCCAGTATCCCTTGGCCCAGGCGGCGATGGCCTCGGCGTCTTCCGGCCTTGGACTGATACCCGCGATCACCATGGACCAGGTCGCGTCCCGGCAACCCCATGCCGTCTCGTCGGATCCGATACGCCCTGCCGCGCCGTCGATCGGATAGAGGTGCATCAGCGACAGCTCCGTAGGAGACCGACCCCCGTGCTCGATGTGCACCGCGATCGCATCGTCGGACAGGTCCTTGACGAAGTCGCCCTTCCAGTACCACTGGTACCCAGGGGGCAGCAGGTTGTCGAAGAGTGCCTGCAACGCAGGGAATGGCATTTCCCCGACGGCCGCGAAGATCGGTTCCGGCAGTTGCTCGAGCAGGGGCCGCATGGCGGCTTCACCTTCGCCGGCCGGACCGTTGTAGCAAGAGATGATGGCACAGATGCGTCGGCCCCAGATGTCTTGGGGAAACGGCGCGGCAGACGGCACCGTTTTTATTGCGAGGAACGGGCACAGCGCCTCCGAGGCGGTCGGCAGGAAATCGCGATACCGCTCCATGACTTGGCGGGCCTCGGAGATGTCCCAGAAGATGGGGCCGGCGTACACGTTGTTCACGGAGTGGGCCCGATAGACAAAGCTCGTGACCACGCCGAAATTTCCGCCGCCACCCCGGATGGCCCAAAACAGATCCGCGTTTCGTTCGGAGTTGGCCGTGATGAAACTGCCGTCGGCAAGGACAACGTCGGCTTCGATGAGGTTGTCGATCGTAAGACCGTGCTGGCGAGTGAGGTACCCGTGCCCTCCGCCGAGCGTAAGTCCGGCGAGCCCGGTCGTGGAGACGATTCCCGCGGGGACCGCGAGGCCGAAGGCGTGCGTCGCGTGGTCGACATCGCCCTGGGAGGCGCCCGGTTCCGACCGTACCGTGCGCGCTTCGGGATCGACGTGCACGCCGCTCATGGCGCCGAGATCGATGACCAGGCCATCGTCGCAGCTTCCAAGTCCGGGACCGTTGTGCCCGCCACTTCGGATGGCGACAGGGAGACCGGAAACACCACCGAACTTTACCGAAGCGATCACGTCCGCGACGTTGGCGCAGCGCGCGATCAGGCGCGGTCTCTTGTCAATCATTCCGTTGTACAGCGCCCGGACCTCGTCGTAGTCCGAATGGTGAGGCTCGATGAGATCCCCGCGCAGTCTGTCGGCAAAGGCAGAGATGTCCGACTCGGTCATGCGTGCTCCCTCCCGTCGGAGAATAGAGCCACGCGGTGCCATCGTCACGTCTTTTTGGAAATTGCCCGTAGGCACGGAGAAGGCACGCTTACAATTCCGGCATGGGCGAGTTCGTGGGCCGATACCGGATCATCGAGACCATCGGTGAGGGCGGAATGGGCGTGGTTTTCGCCGCCGAAGATACGGACTTGCGACGTCGCGTCGCATTGAAGATGATTCGCAATGCGGAGCGCGGCGGCACGGATCAAGAACGGATGTGGCGGGAAGCGCGCGCCGCAGCCGCCATCAACCATCCGAACGTCTGCCAAGTCTATGAAGTCGGGGAGCACGAGGGCGACGTGTTTCTCGCGATGGAGTTGTTGACTGGCGAGCCACTCTCCGATCGCCTTGCGCGGAATCGGCTCAAGCCGAACGAGGCCGTGGCCATTGTGCAGGAGGTCCTTTCGGCCGTGGGTGCGGCGCATGGCCAGGGGATCGTGCATCGCGACCTGAAACCGTCCAACGTCTTCCTGACGGAACACGGGGTCAAGCTGCTCGACTTCGGCCTGGCACTGCCGTCGAATACCGAGGGCGACGAACGCCTGACGCAGCCCGGCTTCCTGCTGGGCACGCCCGCCTTCATGGCGCCCGAACAATGGCGCGGTGAGACCGCCGTGCCCGCGAGTGATATTTTCGCTGTCGGTGCCCTCGCTTTCGAGATGCTCGCCGGCGAGCCGCCGTTCCAGGGCGCGAACGCCGTCGAGCTTTTTCACGCGGTCGTGCACGACCAGCCCTCCGCTCTCGTCGGCGGCCCGTCCATCGCCGCGATCGATCGCGTGCTGCAACGGGCACTGGCGAAGTCGCCCGATGAACGCTACGCAAGCGCGGCGGAAATGGCCGGCGATCTCGCCGCGGCGCAGCGCGTGGCCGATACCGAGGAGTTGCCACGCGCGCGCACGATTACGAGACTCATCGCGGTTCCGTTCACCGTCGTGCGGCCCAACGAGGAAACCGAGTTTCTCTCTTTCGGGCTGCCCGACGCGATCGCATCGTCGCTGTCCGAGTTGGAGTCGATCGTTGTGCGATCGAGTCATGTCAATCCCGGCGGAGACTACGTCTCGATTGCGCGCAAGGCCAACGTCGATTTCGTGCTGGCCGGCCGGATTCTGCGGGCCGGCGACAGGCTGCGCGTCTCGGTGCAGTTGTTGAACGCGACAGACGGTTCCGTGACCTGGTCCGACAACGTGGACGCCGCCGCGGACGACATTTTTCAGCTGCAGGATGACCTGGCGCGCCGGATCGTTGCGTCCCTGTCGATCTCGCTGACCGCACGGGACGAGCGCGATCTGGCGCGCAAGCGGGCAGCGACACCGGACGCGTACCGCTACTATCTCCGCGGAAACCAGATCAGCAACAACTCCGGCATGCTGGACGCCGCTCGCGACCTCTACCTCAAGTGTGTCGACGAGGACGCCGCCTTCGCACCGGCTTGGGCGCGGCTCGGCCGCACCTACCGCGTCATGGCCAAGTACGGGCACGTCGATGCCCCGGAGGGCTATCGCCTCGCGGAAGAGGCTTTTCGAAAGGCGCTTACGCTCAACCCCGATCTGTCGGTCGCCCACAACTTGTTCACCCACTTCGAGATCGAGCAACTTTGTGCGGCACCCGAGGCGATGGTGCGCCTGCTCAAGCAGGCTTCGCGCTACCCGTCGGATCCGGAACTCTATTCCGGTCTCGTGGTTGCCTGCCGCTTCTGCGGCCTGCTCGACGCATCCGTGGCCGCCGACCGTCGCGCGAGGCGGATCGATCCGGGAGTGCGTACAAGCGTCGCGTACACCTACTGGGCACGAGGCGACTATGAGGAGGCGATGCGCCACGACGACGAGGACATGCGCTACATGTACATGGACTCTCTTCCGATGCTGGGCCGCATCGAGGAGGCCGTTGCGCTTTGCAATGAGCTGGAGCGCGACAGGCGCAGTGGTGTGGAGCGGGATTTCGTGCGCAGCAAACGGGCAGCGCTACAAGGGGATGCCGCGACGTGTGTGCAGACGGCCATGCGGGTCTTCGAGTCGCGGTTCGACGATCCCGAAGGGATCTATCATCTCGCGCGTGATGTCGCCTATGTGGGCGACGTGAATCAAGCCGTCCGGATGATGGAGTTCGTGGTCGAGCGGGGTCTTCTCTGCGTCGATACTTTTGAGCGTGACCCCTGGCTTGATCCCCTGCGAGGAAGTCCGGAGTTCAAAGCCCTGGTCGCCCGCGCGCGGGCGGGACACGATGCCGCGCGCGAGGAATTCGCGCGCGGGGGCGGTGAACGGCTTCTGAGCCTCTAGGCCTAGCCGGTCGGCGCGATCGCCACGAACGCGTCGATTTCGGCGCGGATATCGTCGCTGTCGATCAGTCTCGTCATCAGGTCCCCGGGCAATTCGTCGCACGCGGCGCCCAGCAGCAACCCCAGCACTGCTGTGCGGTGGACGTTGTCGCCACCCGTGTTCACGCTGGCGAGAAGCGTTGCCCTGAAATCGGTACCGTGGTCGCGCGCGAGCGCGAGCAAGAGGGGCAAGCCGTGTTCGACATAGCAGGCACTGGCAAGTCGTTCCGGCTCGACCGGCTCGTTCACGAGTTCCGTGTGCAGCCGCCACATCTTGTCCTTGGGAATTCCGCCCGGTCCGCCATGGGACCGGTACAGATCGAGCAGGCGCGTTCCCGTGACCTTCGGGACGCGAACGGTTCGGATGGCCCGGGAGATCGCCTCGGTCGGCTCCGTGCCCGCAATCAACTCGTGCAGCAACGGCACCGCGCAGCCGAGTGCAGCCGCGAGGTTCTCGGAGCGGTGGGTCAGGTTTTGGTGCTCGATCGCGAAGCCAAGGCCTTGATAGGCGCTTGCAAAAAGCAGGGAGAGCATCATCGGACGGATCATGCCGCCGTGCGAGCCGATCGACCACACGTTGCGCTGCTCCTCGGCGCACGCATGGCGCGGCCAGCCGCGCGAGTAGTTTTCGAACCAACGGCGGATGTAGATTTCGGTGTACGGATCCCGGTTCCTTCCCGGCGTCGTCAGGTGTTCCGTGAAGCCCGAGAGGAATCGGTCCGGATCGTAGCGCTTCTCGGAGGCACAACAGCGCAGGAGAACGCGTGCCAAGTGTGCCGCGACGGTGTTATCCCCGGCCCGGAGCCCGTGGTGGTAGTGATAGCGATCCTCGAGCTTCGGAACCTGGTTGCCATGCTCGCTCTCCTGCTCGGTCCGATCGATGGCGAGATCGCTGTACGTGGTGTCATAGAAGCGTGCGTGCTCATGGAGGATGTCGAACGGGCGGCCCAGCTTTTGGGCGGTCGCCACGTCCGGTCGGTACGCCATGCCTACCATGAAGCTCTCGGGATGCGGGTGCGGCGGAGCCACGTACCCGGTGATCCCGCCATCGAAGTCCCGGCGGATGTTTTCGACGCGGTAGTACCAGTGTGCCGGCATGGCGAGCTCAACGCTTCCGTTGAGCAGGAGTTGCATCTCCTGCAGATGTGGGTTCTTCCGGAAGCGAAAGATACGCCGCCGCGTTACGAGGAAAGGAACTTTCCCGCGGAGGAGCGTCGCGGACGGCTCTGTCTGGTCGTCTCACCCGACAAGGAAGAGAGCGCTCTCACCATTGGCCAGGGCGCGCGACTCCATGCGGGTTGCCTCGACGGAATCGAGGCCATCGACCACGAACTGCACGAGGGGCGCTGTGCGTGGCTTCACGTTGCCCGCGGCGAACTCATGGTGAACGGCCACCGCTTGAAATCCGGAGACGGAGCAGGCATGCGGAATGAGCGGACCCTCAGGTTCGAGCACGGAGCCGCTGCCGAATTCGTCCTATGGGATCTTCCTCCGGAGTAGAACCGGGTCCATACGCTCGCGGCCGCCAGGCGCTTTTCGCCGACGGCGAAAGGGATGCCGCGCATCACGCACCAGACTGCTTTTACGAACGGGTCCATCGTCGAATGCGCCTGCCGAGAGGCGGGCCCTCGTGCGCCTTGACCAGCGCCCGCAGCCCGAACACAACGCGCGCCTCCAGTTTCTTGAACTTGCGCTTTCGCAACGACCGCAGGATCCTTCGGATCTTCTTCTCGGCGATGGGCGCGGTCCTGGCCTCCGCGGTGTCGAGTTGAGCGGATACTGTGTGCGTCACCGCGACGCGGCGTGACGCGAACCCGACCCGAGGCGTGGCTGATCCCGCTCAGCGAAGCCGGTCCAACTCCGACGGGACCGGTAGACCGAGGGCCCGGCGCCACGCCGCCACTTGCCCGACGTGAAACGAGAAGTGGCCGACGAGGATGTGGACCAGCGCGGCCCCTTTGGTGGGAAGGATCGCGCGGTAGTGCTCGTCCGGGAGCGGGTCTTGCAGGGCGTCCGGCGTCAGGCCGTGCAGATGCGCCCGTAGCCGGCCAATCGCGCGGTCGAGCGTCGCCTCGAGTTCGTTCTTGGCCGGATACGCGCGTTCGTCATCGACGGGCGCGGTTCCCGTGAGAAAGAGCTCCGGGTAGCGATCCGGGACTTGGGGCGCGAGACCGAGTTCGCTTCCGAGGAGGTCAAGGCTGCATGTCAGGTGGCCGAGCGTCCACGCAGCGTGGTTTGCCAGCCGTCCGGGCTGCGCGACCATTTGCGCGCCGCTCAAATCCGCAACGAGACGACGCAACTGATCGTGTGCCAGGCTCAACGCGGCGAGTGTCTCCTCGATCATGCAACAGGCTCCTTCGTTCCGGAATCCGCTGTCCGATGGCACGAGCGCCAACCGATTTGACCAGATCAACAACGACCGCGTGACGATCCGAACCCGCCCGGTCACGTTCATGGCTCGCCTGCGCGGGTGGTTGGGTGCCGGGTCGTCCTGATGCTTGCGCCCCCGCCCCCCCAAGCCCCCTGCCCCGGTTTCGGCTTGACTTCGCCCACGGGTTGCGCGACCTATGTCCGAATGACACGTCTGTGGTTGATCGCCCTCGCCCTGGGCGCCGGGTTCGCGGGTGCTGTGCACGCCGACGAGGACGCGGCCGCAGCGCAGGGTGGCGCGGCTCACGAGCGGCGGATTGGCCAACTCGAGAAGGAGAACCGTGAGCTTCGTGATCGCCTGGAGCGTGTCGAGCAGCGCGATACCGACGATCAGCGCACGATGATCGCGGAGGCGGTGCAGGACTACGAAGAGCAGTCCGCGGGCGTCGGCCTGAACATGCTCGTGCGCCGTAACGACATCACGGCGATGTTTCAGATCTTCGGCCACGTCGGCGCGGTGTACTCGAATCCGGAAAAGACGAACCGGAGCAACACGTTTTTTTTCAACGGCAGCGTCGATTTCTTCATGTCCGCCAAGATCGGCGACCATTTTCAGGTGCTGTCCGAGACGGTTTTTCAAAGCGGCGTGGGGATCGACAGTGACTCGTCGGGGTTCGATCAGGAGCGGCTGTGGGGCGCGTGGCGATTCAGCGACGCGGTTCAGGTCAAATTTGGCCTCGAGCACTCGCCCATTTCGTTGTGGAACCGCGTGTTTCACCATGGAGCCTGGCTCGAACTCACCATCTCGCGCCCGTTTCTCGCGCGGTTCGAAGCGGGCGGGGGCATCCTGCCGATGCACAACGCCGGCATCGAGATCACGGGGTCGTTCCCGACGGCGGCGGGGCGCGCGAGCTACTTCGTAGTGGTCTCCAACGGACGCGGCCCGGGTGCCGCCGACGTCCAGGAGTTCAGCGACCGCAACGACCACAAGGCCGTCACGCTCGGACTCGCCCTCGAACCGGCCAGGGTAGAAGGCCTCAAGATCTGGCTCTTCTGGCGCGTCGATGAGGCGCCGCCCGACACGGACGACCCGGCCCGCGCGCGCCCGGTCCGCATCCACATGTTCTCGTTCCAGCTCCAGTACGAGGGCGAGAAATTCGAGGTGCTCTCGGAAGTCCTGCACATTTCCAACGACGACCGGACCGGCGGCACGACGTTTGAGCACTGGGCCGCCTACGTGCAGGTCGGCTACCTCCTCAACGATCGCTGGACGCCGTTTCTGCGCGTCGGCGGCCGTTGGATGGATCGCGGCGATCCGTACTACGCCCCCCTCAACCGCGACCTGGACATCTTCGGCGTCGTGCTCGGCGTAAGGTTCGATTTTCTCGACAACGTCGCGATGAAGCTGGAGATCGGCGCGGGCGAGCAGGAACGGCGTCGCGGCGGATCAAGCACGATCGACGAGGGCGGGTATATTGTGATCTCGTACCAGTTGTCATGGATCTTTTGATGCGCCGAGTCATCCTTCCTCTATTCTTCGCCTTGAGTGCCCTGAGTGGTGCCCTGGGCGGCCTCAACGCCGCCGTTGCCGGCGATTCGAAACCGGCGGCTCCGAAGCAGGAGGCGCTCGGACTCGCGGTGATCGTCCACCCGAAGAACCCGGTCAAAAAACTCTCGTTCAGCGAGCTGCGCGCGTTCCTGAAGGTCAAGCAGCAGTTCTGGCCGAACCGCCAGCGCTGCCGCGTCTTCTTGCCGCCCACCCGCTCCGCCGCCTACGGAATCCTCCTGAAGCGCGTCTACAAGATGAGCCACAAGAAGCTGCAGAAGTACTGGGTCCGCCAGCTCTTCTCCGGCCAGATTCCGTCCAAGCCCGACTTCGTCTCGTCGTCCACCGCGGCCGGCTCGCAGGTGCGCAAGGCCCTGGGCGCGCTCTCCATTGTTCCCGCGAACCGGGTCCCCAAAGGCGTCAAGGTCTTGCTGATCGACGGCAAGCGCCCCGGCGACAAGGGCTACGCACTCGTCGGTACCATCAAGCCGTAGGGGTTCCCTTCAGGGACCGGAACCTTGAGGGACAGCAAACGGACGGCGATGCTCTTTGCCGGTCCGTTATCGCGCGGCGCGCCAGAGCTTGGCGAAGCCGTCGAACGACGCCGACGCGATGGTCTTGCCGTCGGGTGCGAACGCAACCGACGTGACCCATTGGCCGTGGGCGACCAGGCTCAGGAGCAGACCGCCGTTTTCCGCGTCCCAAATCCGCATGGTCTTGTCGGCGCCGCCGCTGACGATGCGCGTGCCGGTCTTGTTGAACGCGACCGACCGCACCGCTCCGGCATGTCCGGCGAGCGGCTTGCCGATAGCCGCGCCCGTTGCTGCGTCAAAGCGCCGGATTAGGCCGTCCGCACCGGCGATGAGCATGTGCGGTCGGACGGGATCGAACACGGCGGCGTGCACTTCTCCCTCGTTCGCGCGGAATTCGTGGACCCGGCTGCCGTCCGCAACGCGCCACATCACCGCCATGCCGTCCGCCGCTGCGCTCAGCAGAATCGTGCCGTCGTTGGAGAACGCGACCGCCGTCACCCGGTCCTTGTGACCGGACAGGATCCGGACGCACTCGCCGGTGGCGGGATTCCAAAGACGTACGGCCTGGTCGGCGCTTCCGGTGGCGAGCCGCGCGCCGTCGGCGGTCAGCGCGACGCAGGTTACGGACAACTCGTGGCCGCGGCAGGCGCGCGCGGGGCCGCCGCCCGCCAGGTCGTATATGTGTGCCGTCGCGTCTCCGTGCCCGCCCGCGACGAGCCACCGGCCGTCCTGACTGAACACGAGCGACGAGAGTGCTCCCGGTGCGGTGTACTGCCGCGTGTTCGCGCCGGTCGCCGTCTCGAAGATACGAATCGCGCCGCCGCCGGCCGACGCCGCGGCGAGGTGTTTGCCGTCCGGCGAGAAAGCCACCGCGGACAAGAACTCGTCCTCGCCCCATAGCGCCAGAGCGGCCGCACTTCCCTTGGCGTCCCAGAGGCGGACCGTGCCGTCCGCGGAACCGGACACGATGCGTCCGTCCGCGAAGTCCACGGACATCACCGCCCGATTGTGCCCCTGAAGCACCGCCTGCGCCGTGCCTGACTTCAGGTCGAACAGCCGCACGGTCCGGTCGTGGGAGGCCGACACGATGCGCGCGCCGCCGGCAGCGGCCACGGCGTTGACCGGGTCCGCATGGCCGATCAGGGTCTTTTGGGTTTGTCCCGCCGCGGGTTCGATCACGAGGATGCGCGAGTCGTACAGGCCCGCGGCGATCCGTTCGCCGACCGACGCCAGCGAAAGAACGGGGTCGTCGCACTCGATGGTGCGAACAAGTTTGCCGTTTTCCCACACGTGTACGCCGTCGGCCGTTCCGGTGACCACGCGCTCGCCCGAAAACGCGACCGCGGCCACGGGACTCTCGTGCGCGTACACGGCGAGCTCGCGAAAGCGCGCGATGTCCCACAGCCGAACGTCTTCCTCGGCGCCGGTCAGGATGCGACGGCCGTTGGAGTGAAACGCGAGCGAGGTGACCGCCGACTCGTGGCCGGCGAGCGTCCCCCGCAGCCCCCGCCCCCCCTCAACATCCCAGATCCGCAGGAGGTTGTCCTTCGATCCGGCGACGACATAGCTGCCGTCGGGACCAAAGTCGATCGCTGTCACCGCGGCCGTCGCGTCGAAGACGAACACGACGTCGCCGGTGTTGGCGTCCCACACTCGCACCTTGCCGTCCGCGCCGCCGGATACGACGCGCGAACCGTCGGGCGCAAACGCGACGGCCGTGACGGGTCCCTTGTGCCCGCGCAAGACGCGGCTCGACGTGTCGGTGCGGGAGCGAAGGTAGTTCCACTCCCACCCGCGGAACCGCTCGGGGCAGCCGGCGAGAAGATCTCTTGCCTGTCTCGTGTCGAACACCCGCAGGTTGGCGTGCGCGCCCGCGAGGTTGGCGAGATAGCTGGCCCGCTCGGCGCGCTGCGCGCTGTCGCGGGCCTTGATCGCGTTGCGCTTGGCCACGGTCGCATTCGTTTCCGCGTTGCGCCGCGCGATCTCGGTCCGCTTCCCCGCCGCCTCGATCGCCGTGACTTTCTGGCGCTGCTGCCAGGCGATCAGGGACGAGCCGCCCAGCAGCACGACGAACAGCGCCGCCACCGCCGCCGCCATCCCGCGGTTGCGCTTGACCCACTTGCGGAATTCCGCCAAGGCGCCGGCTTCGTACGCCTGCACGACTCGGCTTTCCGTGAACGCCCGGAGATCCTTGGCCAGATCCAGCATGGCCGAATACCGGTCCTCCGGCCGACGCGCCATCGCTTTTTCGCAGATCGCGACCAGTTCGGGTGGCGCGTCCTTGTCGCGCTCGGCAATCGGCGCGGGCGGCCGTTCCAGCAGGGCGTTCAGCACGTCCATCAGGCTCTGCTTGCGACCCGGATCGACGTACGGCGCGTGGCCGGTCAGCAGGGTGTAGAGCAGTGCGCCGACCGAGTAGACGTCGGATCGAAGATCGAGCGCGTCGATCCGCCCCTCCGCCTGTTCCGGCGGCATGAAGGCGGGCGTTCCCATGATCGTGCCCTCCATCGTCTGCATGGGGGACTCGGGACGCTGGCCTTCCTCGACGCGGTCGGTCTGCACGCGGGTCAGGAGCTCCGCGGACGAAGGCGCGGGGCGATCGCCGATCACTTTGGCGAGGCCCCAGTCCATGACGTACACCTCGCCGAACTTTCCGACCATGATGTTCGCCGGCTTGATGTCGCGGTGAATCACGCCCTTCGAGTGCGCGAACGCCAACGCCTCACAGACTCGCACGATGACGCCGAGTGCGCGCGGCCGCGTCCAGTTCTCCCGGTCGTCACGCGCGAGGTCGATGATCTGATCCAGGGTGCGGCCGCGGACGAGGCGCATCGTAAAAAACATGCGCCCTTCGGAGTCCACGCCCAGTTCGTGCACCGGAACAACGCCCGGGTGGTCGAGCTGGCCCGTGATCTGCGCTTCCTCCAGGAAGCGGGCGATCTGATCGAGGTCGGCCGGCGTGGCGTCTCTCTCGGCAAGCGCGCCGATGTCTCCGAACGTGGCCTTCATCGCCAGCGTGCGCCGGAGATCCTTGTCCCACACCCGAATGATCACGCCCATGCCACCGCGCGCGACCTCGTCGCACAGCGTGTAGCGGCCCCGGCACGACGCAAGACCTTCGATCCGTTCGCGGACCCCGGAGCCGGTGTCCCCGGTGGGCGCATCGTCGTCAAGCGAGACCGAGCCGCGCGCGTCCGGCGACGACTCGAGAAACTCGCGAATCGACGGCGCCCGGTCGCGCCGGGACTGCACCCACGCCTCGTGCAACGAGCGCAGTTGTGCCGCGTACTCGTCCCTTTCGGCACAAAACGCCTCGAAATCGACGTCGTCGCCCCGATCCACGCGCGCCACAAACGACGCGAACGCCGCTTCGGCGGCCGCACTCGTGCCAGGAAGGCCCTCGGAATCCGTGGACATGGAGCGCCGATTGTATGACCCCGGGGTCCGGACAACGCCGCATCGCCGGCGAGGCCGTGGACGGCCGCCTACGGCGCGACTATCATCCGAAACGATGATCGAGCCCAAGTGCGATCTCCTCAGCAGGATCCTGACGGATGTCGTCGCGCAATTGCGCCTCGACGCCGCCCCAGAGCAGGCGTGGACCGAGGCCAAACGGGCACTCGACGCCGCCCTGGAAGAAGACGATGTCGAACTCTGGGTGGCCATCGACGACCGCGACTTCGAGACGTTGCGCACGATCGTGTGGCAGTGGGCGTCGGGCGAGCGCCCGCTGGCCAAGTCCGACCGCAATGTCCTCAAGCGTGCGCTGAAGGCGTTCCGCAAGCGGCTCAAGATCGTGCGCCTTGACTCGGAATCGTCGGTCGGAGGCGGTCCGACCAGCGCCGGTCGCCGCTCGGGCATCATCGGCGTCCGCCCGCCGGACCAATACCCCCAGGAAGTCTGGGACGAGTTGGCCCGCCAAAAACGCCTGATCGCCTCCCCCGACGGTATCTACGAATTGCCCCCGGAATAGAGTGCGTGGCAACCATGCATCCGCCGAGCGCAGCACGTGGGGGGATGCCTCGACATGACATGAAAAAGGCAGACAGACGGCGATGTCTGTACCGACCCCACGGCGGCGGCGTGGGTCTATCCCCTGGCAGCTAGTTCCCCGCCGAGCCGGCGAGTTCGAGGGGGCGCTTGTTGATCTTGCCGAGGCGGACCAGGACGCCGCTGTCCTTGATCGTGTGGCCATCGCGGATGACCGCCTTCATGATTTTCTTGGGCTTGGCATGCCCCCGGAACCAGCACTTGTTCATCGTCAGCCGGTCCGGTTTTTTGGCCTTCGGCGCCTCGAAGCGGATTTCCGGCACCATCAGGTCGCACTTCAGGAACTTTGTCTTCTTGAAGTGGCCGGCCTCGGTCTGCTTGAACAGGAGCGTTCCGCAGTCCACCTTGTTGCCGTCGAACATAAGGTTGGCGCAGTTGACAAAGCTGGCCTTGGAGCCACCGATGCGGTTGTGGCGTACCAGCGTCTTGTTGGTTCCGGTGACGAACAGCCCGCCGAGAAACCCGCTGTAGCCGCGTTTCGGCGAGAGCGGCCCGCGGTTTCTGAAATAGCAGCCCAGGATGTCGAGTTTGAGTGTCGGATGGCTCATGCCCGGCGGGGGCACGCCCGTGATGCGAACCGCTTCGCGAAACATGGCGCCGCGAATGTTGATTTCTCCGTTGCGCAGCGTGACGTCGAATTCGCAGCCGAGGTCGAATTCCGTGTTCTCCACGATCAGGTGTCCGCGCGCCGCCTTCTGACGGGAACAGCGCACGCCACCGCTGGTGAACTTCGCATCCATCAGGCGAATCTTCTCGAACGTCGAGGACGGCTCGATCCACACGTTGTCGAAGATCACTTCCTTGCCGAGCGCCCCCCGTACGTCGAGCGCCCCCTCGACCTCGATCACGGCATCGCTGTCGCCCCGTCCGACGATGCGCACGCTCTTCTTGCAGGTGATCGTGATGCTCTGCGGGATCTTGATTCGGCCCTCGACGTAAAACGTGCCCCCGGTGTTGAGATTGATGCTCTTCCGTGTCGGAAACGGGTGGGCGTCTTCGGCAGAAGCCACACCGGCGAGCCCCAAGAGCCAGGCGAGGCCGATCCAGCGCATCCGCGCACGGTAGCAGCTCTTGCCGGCCGAAGTGTCACGGCTCGCGCGCCATGGCGTCGGGCGGCGGATCCCGGGCGGATTCCCGAAGAAAACTGCACGACGGCGATCTCCGCGAACATCGCCGTCCGTCTGCTCCACTCGGATGTCGCTGCGAAGTTGCCGCGTCCATATTGTGTTGACGGCGGCGCTGCTGTAACGTCGGGTTTCCATGAGTCAATTCGATCTCATCATTGACGACAGCGTTCTTGTGCTCGCCCGCGGGCCGCGTGACCTTCATCTTCGCATCGAGTTGGAGAAGATTCCGACGCAACGGCATCGTGGGCCCCGGCGCGGGTCGCGGGCCTGGCGGGCGATGCAATGGGCCGAGCAGCACGGTGCACCGTTTGGGCCGGCCGACATCGTGAAGGCTGTCGGGGTCGATCGCAACACGGCCGCCGTCTTGTTGGCCACGCTGCTGGCACGGGGCAACTCACCGCTCCGGCGGCTCCGGCACGGTGTGTACGCGCACGACAACGTGGCTTCTGGGACGCCGTTTCGTATGCCGCGGCGCAAGGGAGGACTCGTGCCCCGCTTGTTTGCATGGGCGAAAAAGAGGGGCCGGCCGTTCAAGGCGACTGAAGCGGGCAAGCACCTGGGCATCGATCCCCGGCACGCGACGACGATTCTCTCGACCCTGCGCGACGACGATCCGATGCACCGGTTGGCCCGCGGGGTCTACCAGTACGCGGAGCAGCCGCACGACCTGCCCAATGAGGGCACGCAGCGGGCGCGCGTTCTGGCGTGGGCGGGGACTCGACCGAGAAGGAGGTTCGGGGTGGTCGATATCGCCGCCGTTCTCCAAACAACGCGGACCCGCGCCCAGCATGTGTTGAATGACCTGACGGGCAGCCCGCTCCCGGTCCGCCGCGTCGATCGCGGCCGTTACCAATACGGCTCGCAGCGCTGACTTCGCCTCCGCGCGAGAGGGGTCGGCTGCGGCGCTCGGTGGTCGACATGGGGAGGACGGAGACATCAACTGCACCTTCGAGTTTTCTCCCCGCGCGAGAAGCACCGCCGACGCAAGCCGCGAAGCCTCGCCGAAAATAAACCCTGCGTGGGGCGAGAAGAAGGAGCCGCCGCGCGTTCGTCGCCACGCCACACGGGGTCCCGAAGTACAATCCAAGGAAGTTCCCGCGGACGAGAGTCTGGACGTGTGTTGCTACCCGGCGGCGAGTGGATCGTCGAGTTCAAGGGCACAAGAGAAACCGTCCACCTCGCGAGCGGGGAAGAGACAAGCGTTAACTTTCGGTGTCGCTGAGGCAAAAAGCGCACGGACGGCGATGCGATCTAGGACATCGCCGTCCGCATGCTGCCCTCGTTCTGTTTTTCCTGAACCCCTGCCTCCGTGCGCGGCAAGCAGTACCGTGAAGACCCATGTCGCCGCCGTTGTCGCCGGATACCCTGCTTGAGCATCGCGCCTTCATGGTTGCGGTTGCGCGGGATCTGTTGGGGGATGCCGCGCGGGCGGAGGATGTCGCGCAGGACGGCGTTTTGGCGGCGTTGCAGAGTCCGCCCGAGGGGCCGAACGTGCGCGGGTGGTTTCGGGCGGTCGCGCGCAATCTTGCTCGCACAGCGCGTCGGGGCGAGGTTCGTCGCGGTGCGCGCGAGCGGGCGGCGGCGCGGCCCGAGAAGTTGCCGCCGCCGTCGGATCGCGTGGCGCGTGTCGAGTTGCAGCGGCTCGTAGTCGATGCGGTGCTCGCGCTACCCGAGCCGTATCGGTCCACCGTGATCGCGCGCTACCTCGAAGAGCGTTCGGTCGCGGAGATCGCCGCGGCGGATGACGTGTCGCGCAACACCGTCAAGACGCGGCTGCGGCGCGCGCTGGTGCGCTTGCGTGAACGGCTCGATGTGGCGCACGACGGCAACTCGCGGGCATGGTCTTCGCTCCTCTTCCCGATGCTGGTCGCGCGGAACGCGGCGGCATCCGCTGCTGCCACGAAGGCGACGGGGGCGATTCTTATGGGTACCAAGGGAAAACTCGTGGCCGGCGCGCTGTTGGCGGCGGGTCTGTTGGCACTACTCGGATGGAAGCTGCACGACGGCGATGATCCTGCGCGCGGGCGTGCGTCGGCTCGAGAACACGCCGCACGCGTGATGCCGCGCGAGGTCGTCGCGGCAAGACAGCCGGAACAGGATCCGTTGCCGGCGCCGGTTGACTTAGCGAAGGTTGATCGCGACCGCGACCTGCACGGCATCGTTGTCGATCGCGCCGGCGCCCCGGTCGCGGGAGCGGTTTTGCAGGTTGTGCACCACCCGTGGAAGCGCACCAACATCCTGGCAGACTTTCCGGGCAACTCGGGGGTGTCCACGACGAGCGCGCGCGACGGGACGTTTCGCTTGACGTTGCGGCGCGGGGCACTGGTCAACCTGCGCGCACGGGCGAAGGGCTTGGCGCCACTTGAGACCGGGGCTCTCCAGGCCGGCGAAAAGGTGCGCGTGGTGCTGGACGCGCCCGCTTCGTTGACGGTGACAGTGCTCGACCACCGGCGGGAGCCGGTTGCCGACACGCAGGTGAGCCTCCTTCGGGCCGGGGAGGGTGCGAAGGTGAACCGTGAACTGCGAACCGGGCCCGACGGCGTGGCGGTGTTTGCCGATCTTCCGCGCGGCGTGTCGGTGACGGTGCTCGCAACCCATCCTGAGCACGGTGCGTTGATCGACGATCCCGAGGCCGAAGCCGGTGCCGGGGTGGAGATTGTGCTTCCGCAGGGCATTCACTTTTCGGGCCAGGTGATCGATGCCGAAACCAAGGCGCCCGTTGCGGGCGCACGCGTCGGCATGAACTGGTTCATGGACCCCGCGGTCGTCACGGATGCGGCCGGTCGATTCCGGCTCAACGGCCATATGGGCCGGGGCGTGTTTCACGCCTTCCATGTCACGGCGGACGGGTACGCGCGTTCCGTGAAACGGGCTGCGGGAGCCACCACATTCGTGATCGAGCTGGGTCGGGGCGCGAGGTTTTCGGGTCGCGTCGTGAACGGGGAGGGACGGCCCGTTGGGGCCGCACGCGTGGGCATGATCGCCGAACCGAACGGCTCCTCGGGCACCTTCAGCAACGCCTACGCGACAAGCGAATCCGACGGCCGGTTCGAGTGTGCCTGGCTTGCGGCCGACCTCGCTCACGTTCTGACTATTGCCGCCGACGGTCTCGGCCGGGCGACGCGTTTTGTGAATGCAAAGAGGCAGACCGCGGAACCGGTTGATCTCGGCGACATCGTCTTGGTTCCCGGCCACGCGATTGAGGGTGTGCTCCTGGGCGCGGACGGACTTCCAGTTCCGCGGCATGAGGTCATCCTGCGCGGCCCGAGGGCTCCGAAGGTCGGTGGCGGCCCGTCGCTCTACGCGCGTGGGAACAGGGAGACGCGCCGGACCGACGATCTTGGCCGGTTCCGGTTCCGCGACCTGCCGTCGGGGCACTATGAACTCGAAGCGGAGCGCGAGGGAGGCCAGGCAATCAAGCAGCGGGTTTTGATCCGCGACAGGGATGTCCGCGATGTCGAGCTGCGCTTCGACGACGCGCGCACGTTCACCGTATTCGTCACCTCGGAACGCGGGGGCCCGGTTTCGGAGGCGGTGCTCCGCGTGCGGCACGAGGGAGGCTCCGGCAGTGCGACCACGAACGCGGAGGGCGTCGCCGTCTTCCAGGTCAAGGGTGTGGTGCGCGAGCTTGAGGTCTGGCATGTGTTTGACTCCGGGGGCGTGCCGCCTCCTCCGTTCGGTCCTGTCGATCCGAAGGTGAACCTCTCCGCCGCGACCACGGAGATGCGTCTCGTTCTTCCGGTGTGGGAGCGCGTCGGCGGGCGCGCCCTTTTGGCCGGCAAGCCGATCGACGACGCCGTGGTCGAGATCGCGTGGAAAGACGGAAGCCGCGAGACGCACACCAGTTCGAGCGGTCACTTCCGCGATGTCGCTCCGCCGGGCACGCCGCTGACTGTGCGCGTCATCGGGAAGCTGTACGAGGTCAGGGCCGGCGCCTACATGACCGACCATGGTTACGGCAGCAAGCCCGTGCAAGTGGTTGCCGGAGATCTCAACGTCGCGCTCGATGTCGTTCGCGTGAAGGAGGACCGGACGCTCACGGTGCATGTGCTCGATCCGAATGGCGCTCCGCTCGCGGGTGCGCGGGTCGGCTATTGGCCGCGGAGCCCGCAGGAAAAGCCGGCGGAAGAACGCACCAATGCGCGCGGAACGCTCCGGCTCGAAGGACTCCCGGCGCGCGAGGTCTCGATCTACGCACTTGTCGCCGAAGGCGCCGGCTTTCTCGGCCCCCGCCAACAAGAACTGATCCCGAACGGCCAGACGATCACGATGCGCTGTCGTGCCGCCCGCCGCATCCGCGGCCGCGTCGTGCAAGAAGACGGAACGCCGGCACCGAAAGCGCGCCTCGACATGGAGATCGACGGCCAGGGCTGGGGCTGGAACTGCGACAAGGAAGGCCGCTTCGACTTCCCGGCCCCCGGGGCCACCAGATCCATCGACTTCACTGTGACTTGGGAAGCCCCGGACGGCACGCGCCACGGCGCCATCCTGAAGGGCTACAGCCCCAACGCCCCGGAGCCGACGATTCACCTGACCAAACGAAACGACTGACAACGGGCGGCAGCAAACGGACGGCGATGCCCCTCTGCCGGAAAATCCGTTAGTATTCGCTGTCATGAGAATGCGTGCGACTGTTTGGATGCTCATCGTGGCCGTTCCTGTCGCTGCGGACGACCGCGTGGAGACGGCTGAGGCCGAGATCGACGTACTCAATCATCTGACGCTTGCGGTCGCGACCATGCTCGAGGGGGCGTCCGCGGCCAGTGTTCGGTCGAGCATCGTCGAGAACCTGCGCCATGACCCACGCTGGACCGAGGCGCGAAAATCCGTGGACCATGTCGTCGGCGCCTGCTCCGCGGGCGCCGACATCCAGGCGAAGATCGAGGGGATTCAGCGGGGCGTTGTCCGTGCGCGAGACGCTCATGGCAAGAAGCAGTTCTTCGGTGCTGTTACCGCGGCTGTGACTTTGGCGACGGGCGGAGCGGCTCTGCCCTTGCTCGCGGCAGCGCCGACCTTGCTTGGAACCGCTGACACCGCGGGTTCCGACGTAAAGCTGGTTCGCGCAGAGGAGGCGTGGCGGCGGACGTTGCTCGAGGCTGCGTTGGGACTCGAGCGGGCCAAGGAAACGGTGCGCAACAAGGCGTCGCTCTCGAAGAGACTGCTTGTCTCGCTTGCCGACGCTCGTACCTTCGCCCGGGTCATGCGGGACTACCGGGCTGCAGACGAGGTGAAGGTGCGTCGGCAGCTGTTGAAGATGGCGCGGGCGACGAAGCGTTTTCCTCGGCTTCAGTTCACCCTGGCGATGTTGTACGCGGAGTCGAATCCACGCCGGTCGATGCGGCACCTGCGAAGGGCGTACGAGCAGTGCGGCGGTGTGCTGGAGACCGACCACGTCGCTGCGGAGAGTGCGTTCCGGCTCGGCCTGGACGCCTTGGTCGAGGCGGGGTGGTCAAGCGGGAAGCGAGAAGAATTGCTGGTTGACGCCGGAAAATGGAGCGATAGGTGTCTCGACGCCCGGCCCAAGGACGGTCGTGCACATGTGCTCGCTGCGGCGATCACTGCGGAAGAAGACGGTGAGTTCGACGAGCTCGTCGATGTCTGCCTTGAGACACTTGAGATCGATGACGGCGACGGTTGGTCGCACGCGGTTCTCGCCATGACCCTTGCGCGAACCGGGCGGACGAAGGAAGCGGTCGAGAATCTCAGGCAGGCGTTGAGTCGGCATCCCATGCTTGCCCCCGCATTGGCTACGTCCTTTTTTGGTCACGTGAAGAAGCCGGACGCGCTCGTGCGCGTGCTTGCGCCGCGAATCAAGTCCGAGGTTGAGCAAAGGGGAGGCGCGAGCGTGCCGGTCGTGACGAACGACGGTTCGTATCCGTTGGTCGATGGTCGAGTCGTTGCGGGCAACAGGGCTAGTCGTCCGTTTCTGCGATTGGAAACCGGGGACCGCCGCGCTGCGGAGGGGCTTCGACACGCGAACACGCGGGCGGTCTTCGTCTACGCCGCCAACGGGTTTGCGGCAGCTCAGAAACAGGGAGCACCTCTACCCGCATTGCTTCCGATGTCGATGCCGGGGTTCCAGGCGTGGCCTCCCGTCAACGTGCGGGTGGGCGACGCGCGAGTGCGGGCTCAGGTCGTCAACGATGGCGGGAGGCTGCGGGTGTACCTGTTGCGGACCGTGCAATGAAACGAGTCCGACTGACGTTGCGGACGACATCCATGGGACGGAAGTACTCGCGAACCGTCAGGGCGAGGGTGTGGCCCCGTGGGTTGCCGCTTCTCGGTACTCTCTCTGCGGACATGGGCAGGGCCATGGTTGATTCTGGCGGCTACGAATTGCTTGCCGAGTCGTTGGCGGGGAAGGGTTCGACCCGTGGTGTCGCGGAGACGGGTGTGAGGCGAGTCAGGTTGGTCCTTCGCGGTCTCCGTCTGGCCGCGGCCGATTTCGCGGGGAACGATGACGGTCGTGGTGCCCCGGAGCTCTTCGTGAAGGTCCGGAAGAACGGCAAGATAGCCCTGAACACGACTCGGCGATTCGCGCAGGATCAGTTTGCCGTCGTCTATTCGACCCCGCGTCCCGCTTTCGACTTGGTCATGACCGGTGCCGACGTGCTCAGGATCGAGGTCTGGGACAAGGATCTGATGAACCACGATCAGCTCGTGGCGTGGATCGTGAAACTAAAACACATCGGACGCCCCGGTTCTCCGCTGAAGCTCACGAGTCAGGGGGGCACAGTCGTTGAGTTCGCGACCCGGCCGCTGAAGTAGAGCGACTCGATTCCACAAAACATCGCCGTCCGTTTGCTGTTGGTTCTCTTGGCCTCACTCCAACGCACGCAGGACGGCGTCGTAGACCTCGGCCATCTTGCGCGGGCGGTCGCCGTCGCCGATCAGGATCGGACCTTCTTCCGGGGTCTTGGGCAGCAAGCCGTGGGAGCCGCGGACCAGGCTTGCGTCGAGCGGGATGACATCGAGGAGCGTGCGGAGGCCGAGCTTTTTTTTGGCGAGGAGCCAGGCGATGCGGGCTTTCGACGCGTTCGAGAACAGTTCCACGGGGTCGTAGCCGGGTTTCTTGTGGATGTCGACGCAGCGGGCGAAATCCGGCGCCTTTTGGTCGCCCAGCCAGTAGTAGTAGGTGAACCAGCGGTCCCGGGCGCTCAGCGCGACGAGGTCGCCCGCTCTTGCGTGGTCGAGTCCCGCGGCCTTCTTGTCGATGACATTTTCGAGGATCTCGGCGACGCCGTCGAGTTGTTCGAGCACGCGCCGGGCGCGCTCGATGGCCTCGCCGTCCTTGGCGTACACATGCGCAATCTGGTGATCGCACACCGCGAAGGCGCGTGAGCGGTAGGTGTCGAGCAGCTCGCCGACGGGGTTGTCGATGACCTCGAGCAGTCCGGCGCGGCGCAGGGCGCGGTTGATTTCGACGGCACCAGTGACCGGGTCGATGCCGTACTCGGACACGACGAGGATCTTGTGGTCCTGGGCGGCGTCGAGGATGCGGCCCGCTTCGTGGTCCACGGCGCGTACCTGCTTCGGGATGCGCGGATCGTCGGGCCCGAAGCGTTGCAGGTCGTAGTCGAGGTGCGGCAGGTAGACGAGCGTGAGGCGCGGGCCAAAGCGCTGCATGACCTCGATCGTGGCGTCGGTGATCCACCTTGTGGATTCGATGCCCGACATCGGGCCCCAGAAGTGAAAGAGCGGGAAGCGGCCGAACTTGTCCTGGAGTTCGCGCCCAAGCTCGGGCGGGTTGGTGTAGACATCGGGAATCTTGCGGCCGTCCGCGGGGTACGCGGGGCGCTCCGCGACGCTGACGCGCGCGGTCGTGGCCATGTTGTGGCGCCAAAAAAGCACGGCCGCGTCGCCGTCCACCGCGTCCCAGAGTCGCGGCCCGCGAATGAGCCGGTTGGACGGGCGCCAAAAAAAGACTTCGTTCAGCTCGCGGAAGTACCAGCCGTTGGCCACGATGCCGTGCTCGCTCGGCGCGGTTCCGGTAAGGATTGTGGCCTCGCAGGTCGAGGTGACCGCGGGCAGGGGTGGCATGAGGGGGGCGGGGGCGCCGAGTGCGGAGAGCCGGGGCGCGTGCTTGAGCAGGCGCGGCGTGAGGCCGACCACATTCAGGAGCAAGACGTTGCGCGCCACCTGCGCAGGATACCGTCCGTCTCAATCTGGACGCGAAACGACTTCCGGCGCTGGGAGCGGAGGCGGTAGTTGTTATTCTGGGGCCTCGCGGGTCGAGTCCCCAGCCGTCGCCCTTATGGAAACACGGCCTAGCTACGGAGATCGCAAATGTCGTACGGAAGAATCCAGGAAGTACTCGGCGAGGAGGCGGCGGGCCTGCTCGGCCACGAATGCAAGACGGTCTCGAAGGACGACCTCCACCTGCCGGGGCCGGATTTTGTCGGCCGCGTCTTCGCGCAGAGCGACCGCAGTCCCGCGGTGCTGCGCAACCTGCAAACGATCTACGACCACGGCAGGCTCGCCGGCACGGGATACGTTTCCATCCTGCCGGTGGATCAGGGCATCGAGCACTCGGGCGGCGCTTCGTTCGCGCCCAACCCGATCTACTTTGATCCCGCCAACATCTGCGAGCTGGCGCTCGAGGGCGGCTGCAACGCCGTCGCTTCCACGCTCGGTGTGCTCGGCGCCGTGTCGCGCCAGTACGCCCACCGGATTCCGTTCATCCTGAAGTTCAACCACAACGAGCTGCTCACCTATCCGGCGGACGCTGACCAGGTAATCTTCGGGAGCATCGAGCAGGCCTTCAACATGGGCTGCGTCGCCGTCGGGGCGACGATCTACTGGGGTTCGGACAACGCCGACCGCCAGCTTCAGGAGGTCTCGATGGCCTTCGAAAAAGCGCACGAGCTCGGCATGGTCACGATTCTCTGGTGCTACCTGCGCAACTCCGCGTTCAAGAAGGACGGCGTCGACTACCACGCCGCGGCCGATCTCACCGGCCAGGCGAACCATCTCGGCGTGACCCTGCAGGCCGACATCATCAAGCAGAAGCTGCCCACCAACAACGGCGGCTACCCCGCGATCAACTTCGGCAAGACGCACGACAAGGTCTACAGCGAGCTGTCGAGCGATCATCCGATCGACCTGTGCCGCTACCAGGTCGTGAACTGCTACATGGGCCGCTCCGGCCTGATCAACTCCGGCGGGGCGTCGGGCGGCAACGACCTTCAGGACGCGTGCGCGACGGCGGTGGTCAACAAACGCGCCGGCGGCTGCGGTCTCATCTCCGGTCGCAAGGCGTTCCAAAAGCCGATGGCCGAGGGTGTCCAACTTCTCAACACGATCCAGGACGTCTACCTGTGTGACGACGTCACGATTGCCTAGCCCGGACCTGCCATGAACCGCAGCGGAATCAAGGGACTCATCGCGCTGGTCGTGGGGTTGCCGCTGCTGTTCGTGATCTTGGCGAAGGTGCTGCCCGACCCGGACGAGGAAGAAAAACCGAGCCGCCCGGTCCGCATGGAGCTGCGCGTCGTGGCCTGGGACATCCAGACCGGACAGCAGCTCAAGAAGGCGCTCGTCCAGGTCGGTCGGATTCATCGGGAGCGGTTTCGGATGGAAACCGAGGCCGAAGCAGGCACGCTGGCAGCGTCGCTCAAGATCCGGCGCGCGTTGTTGACCGAGAAAAACACGAAGCTGCGGATCTCCGCCGACGGCTACAAGCTCAGCGAGCAGGACCTGAAGACCGCGCTCGCGAAGTGGAAAACCGGCGGGCTGCCCCTGCGGGTCGCTCTCGTTCCCGAGTAGCGGGCCATGCGGGTCAATAAGCCCCGCTTATTGAATGAATAGGTGTGTTTGAGGGGGTGCGGGGGCCATGGGGCGCTACGCTATCGGCATGAAACGCTGGTCGCTGCTGCTTCTCTCGCTCGTCGTTCTTCCCGTTGCGTACGCGGACGAACCGGACACCACGGTCTACGTCCGGGTGCCGTTTTCCGCACTCGGGCGTGCGCTGTCGAACTTGGGCTGGGGGCACGCGTACGTGTTCAGCGAGACTCCCGGATTCAGGGCGAGAGGCGAAGAATCCCTCTGGTTTGCGGCGCGCCCCGGCGGTCCGGTCTCCGGCGCCATGGCCTGGGAGGATGGAGGCCGATGGAATCACGTACGCTTCACAATTGCCGATCCGTCCGCGTACGCCACGGACAAGGCGGCGTACGACAAGGCCCGCGCCGAGTACTACGGCGATCTCTTGGGGGCCCGCGTTCCTGGGGCGGCGTTGTTTCGAGCCCGGCGCAGCAGCATCCTCGGGGCCGAGGCGGGCGCGGAGCCCAACGTGCGGCGTTGGCAACGGCCCCGGCGGGGGAGTTCGTACGACCTGTTCACTGGCGGGCGCGCGTTCACCGAGAACCTGCAACTCGACCGCAACCTGCCCGCTGCCGCCGCCGCCGAAGCGACGATCGCGCTCGAGACCATCAAGGGCATCACGGTCAAGCCGTACGAGTGGAAGCTGCCGACCTCGCCCATTGCCGTGGATCGGCTCGCCGCGTTCGTGCCCGAGGACCAGTACGCCGTGTTCTTTGCCTCGCCCGAGGCCTTGCGCGAGACGTTGGCGCTGCTGCAGGACCAGGGCACGCCGCTTCTTTCCTGGATCGAGCCGCGCGCGGAGGATCACCGGGTTCTGGAACGCTACGAGCGCCAGCTCGCCCTCGATCTCGCGGCGCTTCCCGGGAAGACGGTCGCCGTCACCGGCTCCGATCCGTACTTCGAGGGCGGTACCGACATCGCGCTGATTCTCGAGGGCGTGGCGTGCAAGGACCTGCCGCAGCCGGCCGGTGTGCGCGCCGTGCGCGGCAAGGCAGCGGGCCTCGCGTGGCACGGATTCGTGTCCGGTCAGCGTGTCGTGTCGTCGTTTCGCGCGGATGTCAACGGCGACGCTGTCGTCTCGAACTCGCGCGCGCAGCTTGAGCGGATCCTCGCTGTCGCCCAAAAAGCATCGCCGTCCTTGGCTGTCCTCGACGAGTACCGCTTTTTCCGCCACCGCTACCCCTTGGGGAAAGACGCGGCGTTTTTGATGGTGCCCGACGCGGCGATCCGGAAGTGGTGCAGCCCGAAGTGGCGCATCGCGACGGCGCGGCGGCAAGTGGCGCTGTCGGAGCTGCTCGACCGCCAGGTGCGGCGCGCGGACGGCGCGAAGGGCGCTCCCGTGCAGGCGAAGACGATCGACCTCGCGTTGCGGCTCGATGGGGAACAGGTCGTGTCCGACGTCTACGGCACGGCGGATTTCCTGACGCCGATCGCCGAGCTGGCCCTCGACAAGGTGACCGCGGAGGAGGCGCGCCTGTACGAGCGCTGGCGCAACGGCTACGAGAGCAATTGGAGCGGCTTTTTCGATCCGATCGCGGCGCGGCTGGCGACGGGCGACGACGGCGTCGATTTCGACGTCAGCGTGATGCCGCTCATCGACAACAGCGACTACCGCGAGTTCATCGAGGTCGCGCGCGGCGTGAAGATCGGTGCGGACGCCGGCGATCGTCATCCGGAGAGCCTGCTGCACGTAACGTTCGCGATCGACGCGGACAGCAAGCCCGTCAAGCGGGCGTGGCGGTTCGTCGCCGGAATGACCGGGCTTGAGATCAACCCGATGGCGTGGCTCGGCACGTCGTGGTCGGTCCACGTCGATGCCGACCCGTTCTTCGACGAGATGGCGCGCGCCGACGATCCCGAGGATTTTTTCGAGAAGAACTGGCACCGGTTCCCGGGGGCGCTGCAATGCGAGGTCAGGAACGCGGGGAAGCTCGCGCTGTTCTTGATCGGCATGCGCCGCTGGATCGAGCAGACCGTGCCGGACTGGACGACGTGGAGCATCCACGAGCACGCCGGCAAGAAGTACACCACGATTCGCGTCAAGGGCCCGGCGGACTGGAACCTCGACAAGCTGCGAATCCATTACGCGGTCGCGGAGAACGGCCTCACCGTGACCATCAACGAGAACATGATGAAGCGGGCGCTGGACCGAGCGGTCCGACTCGGAAAAGAGCAGACGGACGGCGATGTTTCGCCGGCCCGCTCCAACATGGTCGCGCAGCCGTGGCTTGGCGAGCACCTCGGCTTGCACGGCAAGCGCGCGCTCGTGGAACTATTCGACCGCGTCGTCGGCAGCCAGTCGTTTTCCGCGCAGATGCGCCGGCACTGCTACCGGAACCTCTACATCTTGAACGAGTGGAAGCGCCTGTATCCGAACGACGATCCCGTCGCCGTTCACCAGAAGGTCTTCGGCACGCGCCTGCTATGCCCCGGCGGCGGCAAGTACGTCTGGAACGAAAAGGCGCACACGATGGAGTCCACGGTCTTCGGCCACCCGGCGGCCGCGAAAAAGGCCAAGCTCAATCCGGCCTACATGAAGTGGGCCGCCCTGAACGCGGGCGCCACCTTCGAAGCGGACGGCCTGCGAGCGCGGCTGCGCCTGGCCCGCGCTAGGTGATCTGCGGCGGCTCGGGAGACGCGTCCGGCCTCCCGGAGTAGTCCCCGAAGTACAGGTCGTTCCACTCATAGTGGTCGTAGTAGTCCTGCTCACTCCAGCCGTAGTCGTATTCGTACTCCGGCTCGTCGTCCTGGTCCTGTTCCTGGTCGATGTCGTCGTCGAATTCCTCGATATCGTCGCCTTCGACGAACACATAGTCCGGCTCGTCGTCGGCCCAGTCGATGTCGTCGTCCGGGTCGTCGTCGAAGTCGTCTTCTTTGTTGCGGAGGTGTGCGGGAGGAGCGAGTCCGACCTGTCGATTGGACGCCCAACGAGGAGCTGGCGCCGTCGACGGATCCAGCAGTGAGATCGCCAAAAAGCCGATTGCGAATCCGAATATGCCGAGTGCCCAGGGGGTTTCCACGTCGAGCACTTGCGAGAACCAGACGGTGCCGATCATGCAGGCGGCGGCGATGAACACGGTGTCTCCATTCACGCGCCAGCGTATCGCCGCCGCCGCACGACGAATGACGACGGCCCACGAGAGGAAGAGGCCCGTCCAGAGAAAGCGGCGGTAGTCGGGGAACAGTCCGACGATTAGTCCAACCTGGCCCGCAAGCCACGGCAGACGCGTCATGATTCGGACGCGCGCGAACGCCCGCAGTCGGGGGGATGCGTCGTCCGGCCCATAGGCGAGCGACCACTCGGCGATCAACGCACGAATCCATGCTGCGGCGAGTTTCCCGCCGCGATAGACGTTCCACAACACCCACACCGCTATTCCGCCGGCAATGGCGACGGCCATGGTCCATTCCAGCGAGTACATGCCCGCGACCACCAGTGCACACGCGCCGCCGGTCCATGCGGCGACGCGACCCCAGGGGACACGGTTGAGAGCGCGTCGGAGGGAGTTCTCCGCGAGGCCGAACTCCGTCCGTTGGCGGACTGCGCGTTCGAACTCACTCGTGCCGGACCTGCGGGCGCCGACCATGACCGGCAGACCTTTCGTGTAGGGCGGCGCGACGGCGGGTTCGAGCGTTTTGGCGATCCGGGTCAGGATTGCGAGGTGCCCCTCGGCGATGGATGTCTTGGCGAGAGGGTCTTGACGCAACTCCTCTGCTTGGCGAATCGCAGGAAGGACTCGCTCGGCCAGGTTTGCCCGGCCGACGTCGGGCAGGAGCCGGAGGAGTTGCGAAGTCGATGGCAGCGCCAGGTGCGGTTCTTTGCCGAATGCACTCGACTGGGCGAAGTGCCGTAGTAGTCTTCCGCGGATGCGCAGCTCGAGTGCGACGAGGCGGCGCTTTGGGCTCTTGATCCTGCGGACGACTGCGGGCGGGAATGTAACGGTGGCGCAGTCGCCGGCGATCAGCGACTCGCGCAATGTGCTGTGCCGGGTGTGCAAGAGCGAACAGGCGGCGGCCAGCATGGAGTCGCGCGCGCGGACAAGTTCCGGCCACGGCAACGCCTCACCGTCTGGATCCGAATGGGTCAACCGGTTTCGAATGTGGAACGCCCAGCGCACGTTGCGCGCCTCGAACAACCGGTCTTCGAAGGCCAAGAGAAGTTGCAGCGTGGAGGGTCGCACGGGGCACAGCTCGCTGCGCCTCGTCAACGGATTCCATCGCGAGAAGAAATCTCCCCCACCGTCGGAGGCGGCCACGGGAAACGGATACATGTCGTACAGCCCCTCGAGCTGATGTGCGAGCCAGGCGTAGAGATCGTGGATTTGATCGATCAGGTCCGGCTCAAGGGAGATGGCGAACAGCGACGGCTTGCAGATTGGGCGCAGGTACAGGGGGTCGCCAGCGCCGCGGAGATCTGTCTTGAGGTCTCGCACAGCTCGGTCGAGCACGCTCTCCGCGGACGCGCGCGCCTTCGTGCCGGGGTCAAGCACTGCCAGGACATCGCGCGGTGACACCGACCAAATCCGGAGCGCGTGTCGCGAAACTGCGGCCTGAAGATCGCTGGAGCTCGCCGACAGGCGGCCCGCCGTTCCCGAGATTCGATCCGCCCTGGCCAACACCCGTTCGAGCCGCCGAACGCGTCGCAGGAAGGACTTGCTTCGGCGCCGGTCCGGCCATCTCGTACTATCGAGGCCCGTCGGTTTTCCGCTCACTTCCCGTGCGAGCGGGCGCGGGAGCCGACGCGCGACGCGGCGAGCGAAACGGTACAGGAGCTCGGCATGCTCCAGGATGCGGACTTCGCTCGGGGCCGGCCAACTGGGCTCGAGGTGAACCGAGTCGTTGCGCACCTTGACTGCTCGCCGGACCTGAGCGGATGCGCCCGCCTGGTCGAGAAGTGTCATCAGCGTGGGCCGGGCGTCTCCGCTCCTTGGGCTGGTGCTCAGAAGAAACTCGACCAACGTGGCGAGATCGCGGAGCGCGTGCCGATGGCGCCGGAGAATCTCCGGCAGACTTCGCTTCCCGACGGGGAGGGTGACCCGCAGGTTTCGCGGTCGCGGAGATATCTCGCCAGGCGCGCGCACGGCCCGCCATCCTATCGGGCTACCCGGTTCGTGCGATAGCCGTCTGTCCTTGACGTGCTCGTTACGTCGCGGGTCGCGGCGGCGGTTACGAAGGGAGCATGAAGTGGATCATGTTGATTCCGTTGGCGGCTGGTCTTGCCGTTGGGCTGGTTCGCGAGGATCCCGTTTCCGAATCGCCCCGGAAGCCGAAAACGATCGGGACCTTCGAGGCCACGCCGCCGCCGAAGGCCGCGGTGCTGAGAACCCACGTGATCGGTCCGGTGTATGCGCATCGCAGTGGGGGGCCGAATTCAGAAGTCGCCTCGCTGGAGGAGTTTCATCGCCGGCGCGTGGAGGTTTTTATCGCGACATCCGGATTTGGCCCGCGACGGGTTGTCCCGTCCCTCAAGATGTTTCGGTGGCCGTCGGTTCGATTGAAGAACGTGACTCGGCACGTGACGAGCGAGGTCTTCTTGGGGACCGGCGGGAAGCGGATGCTGGACGACTACGCGGCAGCGCATGATGGCGTCGTCGTCGGGAAGCTCCGCGCACCGAATGCATGGGAAGCCAAAGCCCTCGCCGCCATGCGCGATGGGGAAGACGTTGTTGCTATCGACAACAAGCGCTTTGCGGGCGCGATCCGCGCACATGCAGATTGTGCGCGGTGCCACAAAACAGAAGAAGGCGCCCTGCTGGGCGCCTTCGTGTACGAGTTGGGTGGCTCTCCGGTACTCGCGAGTGGGAATTGAGCCGCGCTCGGTAGACGCTCTAGTGCTAGTCGGCTCGGGCGATCTTGTAGCGACAGATGGTGGAGTCGTGACAGCCGACCCACAAGGTGCGCCCATCCCGGATCAGACATGTTGGACCGCCCTCGATCGGGATCACGCCGATCGCCTTCCGGGCCGCGATACTCCACGCCTTCAGCGTCCAGTGGCCGTCCATCGACGAGTAGCCGCCGACGGTATAGAAGTGGCCGTCGCCATCGAAGACCATTCCGGTGACCGGTCCGTCGTGTGCGCGGAACTTCCGGTCGGGCCGTCCCGTGCGGGCGTCCCAGATGGTGACGAAGCCGTCGTAGTGGCCTGCGGCGACCCACTGGCCGGAGTCGGAGATCGCAAGAGATTCGATGGAGTTTACGTGGCCGATCTCCCAGGCCGCCCGCGCCTTCCCGGTCGCTGTGTCCCACACGCGGGGTAGGCTACTCTTGCCTCCCGATATGAACCAGGATCGGTCCGGCGCCACCGCGAGATCGATGATCCAGGTTCGGTGATCGCGGAGGATCTTTTGGAGTTGGCCGGGGGGCTTCCACAGCCGCAGCCACGCACCCCCGGCCGAGACCATGCGCCCGCCCCCGAGTCGTTCCATGGCCATGATCGACGCCCCGTGCCCCTGCCATGCGGCCGTCTCCTTGAGCGCTGGCAGACTGTACGCGCGAATCATGCCGTCGCCGAAGCCGACGAAGGCCTTGCGCTTCTGGCGATCCAGCGTCACGGCGTTGGCGGGCTTCGACTCGGCAATGCCCGCCAGTCGGCGACTGCTGTTCGTATCCCACAAGACGACATGGCCCGACTTGTACGTCGCCAGGAGAGTCGTTGAGCCGGCAAGCGCCAGATCCTCGACCGGACCGAGGTCGCGACGACCGCCCACGACCCGCTCACGCCCCTTGAGATCCCAGAAGCGGATGCGCCCTTCCTTTCCTGCCGACACGATCTCGTCGCCGGTCCGGCCGAGCGCGAGGGTAAGATCTTCTCGATGAGCCTTCCACCGGGCGCGAACTCGACCCGTGCGCCCGTCATACACGCGGATCGCCCCCTCCGAGTTCCCCACGCATACGGACAGGTCCGTCGCCAATACTATCTCTAGCAGACCGATCGCGTCATCGACCTCGAACTTCGATAGCGCAACCCCTTCCTGGCTCCACACGCGTACGACGTCGTTCGTATCGACGCAGGCAATCGCCCACTGTCTCGATATCGCTGGCATGCCGCAGCCGCCGGTTGCCCAAGAATCCGCGCCACGCGAACACGCCCTCCGGCGAACGCGCCACAGCGGATGCGGGCTTGTGCCGCAGTCCGAGTGCGCGCCAATCGATATCGCCCTCGTCTGCGGCCACATCGGCGCGGACCACCAGCAAGAGGACCACGAGCACGAGCAAGCCTCGGCACATGATCCCGTGATACCACGCCGTCACGGTCTAGGGCGAGCCGGGACAGTGTTCGACCGGTCGCGTTTAGGCAGACTCAGGTCAGAACCAAGCGGTTTCTCGCGAGTATCGCCGTCCGTTCCCTGTGCGCTGCTCAGACCTTGAGCACGACCGCCGCGGCAGTGTCGCCCGCGGCGCAGCCGGCGAACAGGACGTAGCCGCCGTTGTTAATGCGGGCTTCTTCGCAGCCTTCGGCGATCAGCCTCAGGCCGGTCGGGCCTTGCGGGTGGCCAAAGATCAGCGACGAGCCGTTGTTGTTGAAGCTCTCGGCCTCGATGCCTAGTTCGCGGGCCATGTAGATGTCGTTGACCGCGAACGGGTTGTGGGTCTTGATGACGGCGCAGTCCTTGATGCCGATGCCCGCGGCGTCGAGCGCTCTTTGTGCCGCCGGGACAACGGCCTTCGCCATGAAGCCCTTTTCGACGCGCGCGATACCGTACGAGAGAATCTGGATCGGCTCGTCGCCGCCGCTCCATGCTTTCGCGCGTTCCTTGGTTGCGACCACGCAGCCCGCGGCGCCGTCGGCCGGATGGGTCTGGGAGCCGAAGGTGATCGTGCCTTCAGGCATGACCGGGCGCAGTTTCGCGAGACCTTCGGTCGTGGTGGGGAAGATCCCCTCGTCGCCTTCGACCGTGCCGATGACCCGGCGGCCCGAGGGGTTGATCTCGTACGGCGAGAGCATCGTGCGCTTTTGGAGGCCGTTCTCGATGCCCTGGGCGTACTGCTGGTAGCGGTGCGCGGTGAGCACGTCCATCTGCTCGCGGGTGATGCCGGCTTCCTTGGCGACGTTTTCCGCGGTCTGGATCATCGAGTTCTTGGCCCACGGGTCGAAGCTGAAGTTGTCCCAGACCCAGTCTTCCGAGTCCGGCTTGCCACCGGGACCGGCCGGGTTCGGATAGGCGATGTGGGGGCCGTTCGAGCACTTGTCCGAGGTGATGACGACGGTCGCGGCGGCGCCGCCGGCTTCGAGCTGGGCGGCCGCATGGGCGACCGCGGCAGCCGACGTCGCGCACGCCTGGCTGATCATTGCGCCGGTGATGCCGGGCGCGCCGATGAGGCCCGCCATCCACGGCGCGCCGTAAAAAATGCGCTTGCCGGGGATGGTCCAGCCGAAGACAAGCGAGTCGAGTTCGGACGCCTCGATCCCGCGCGCGGCGAGCCCTTTTTGGGTCAGATCGGCGGGAAACTTGACCGGATGGAGGGTGCCGAGCGAGCCCTGCCATTTGCAGAAGGGCGAGGTCCAGTAGCCGCCGGCGGGGAGGTAGGCGTTCTCAAAGCGCATCGTTTCGTCTCTCCTTGAATCGGGGCAGTGATTCTAACGTCCGGGACAAGGCCACCCATGGCCGATAGATCGCGTAGCGGGAACCATGATTGCGGCGACCAAGATTCCGTGCCGGGAGTGCGGCACCGGCAACGCGCCGGACGAGATGAGCTGCCGGTTTTGCGGCGTCGTCCTCCAGCCCGCGAAACGTCGGCCCCCGCCCCCCCCCAATCCGACGCTGCGTCGGTACGACCGTGTTCCGGCATGCGAGCCGCACAAGACGACGATCGGGTACCTCGCTGCCGGGGTTGCGTTCGCGATTGCGTTTGCGACCGTGCCGTTCGTGCGGTTCATGGGTTGGTTCCTGACCTCGCTCGTTCACGAGACGGGGCACTGCGTTGCGGCGTGGGCGGCCGGCTGCCCCGCGTTTCCCGCGATCCGTCTGGACGGCCACGCGATGGCGCGGCACCTGCCTCAGAGCACCGCACTCTGCGCCGTCGTTTGGGCGGTGCTGGCATGGCTCGCGTGGCACAACCGGGATCGTCGCCGCGGTGTCTGGGTGTTCGGCGTGCTTGCGTTGCTCTACCCGCTCGTTGCGTTCACCGGGCTGCGAGAGGCGTTGTTTCTGTACGGCGGCCATCTCGGCGAGCTCGCGTGCGCCGGCATCTTCCTGTGGCGCGCGCTCGTCGGCGGCTTCACGCCGTCGCGCGCCGAGCGCGTGCTGTACGCTGGCCTCGGGTTCTATCTCGTCGGCGAGAACCTGCACCTGGCGGGCGGCCTCATCTTCAGCGAGCGGATACGCCTTGCGTACCAGTCCAACGGCTCGTTCGGTCTGGAAAACGACCTGATCCGTTTCGCGCGCGATGTTTTGGGCGCCGAGCTGCCGATGGCGGCGTGGCCGTTGCTGCTCCTGACCCTAGCGGTCTTTCCGGCGGCGTGGCTGCTTTCCCGCGCGCGGCGTCGCGGAGCTTAGCGTACGGAGCCAGGGAATCCTGCTGTTGTTCGCTCGCGATGATGCCCGATGCCGTGCGTTCAAGGTCTCGCGGCTGCCGTGAGAAAACAAGCGCCGAATTCGCGATTCTTGATGGCGTGGTGACCGCATGAAACCCCACAAATCGTGTCCGGCGGGCCCTGTTGACGGAGTTCGTCTGCGGTCGCTTGCTCGTGTGAGGGGTGGTGGCGCTCGGCTCGGTCGGCTATGGGCGGGCCAGGGCCGCGTGTGCGACTTGCGCGGCGAGCTGGGCGTAGTTGGGCTGTGTCTTGAGCAGCGCGAGGTGGTCGCGGATGTCGCGCGAGATCGTGGCCTCGTGGCGGTCGGTTCTCAGACCGATTTCGTAGTGCTTGCAGCCCGCGAGTAGGCGGAGCAGGCCCGCGCGGAGCACTTTCCAGGCGTCCTTGGTCTTGCGCTTGAACAGTCCCGTCAACTTGCCCATCTTGCGCTTGGCATCGGCGACGGCGCTCTCGACGCGGCGCGGCGGCGAGACCGGCCGGAACGGGCGCGTACCGTCGGCGAGCTCCGCCTTGCGCATGGCCCAGCGGACGACTCGCGGAGAGCCGGCATGCTTGAGCGTGACGTCCTCGTGGTCGTCTTCGTCCTTGACGAGGCGCTGGCTGAGTTGCCGCTCGACCCAATTGCGGAACTCGTCTTTGATCGAGGACGGGAACGCCTCTGCGAGGGCCTCTGCCCCCGCGCCCCCTTTTCCTCTCGCCGCCATTTCTT
>JAJFFH010000002.1 GCA_021776735.1 Planctomycetota bacterium
TCAAGCGCCAGGCGGTAGGCGACAACCGCTTCGCCCAAAAGACGCGCCCGCTCCTCTCCGGACGCGGTCCTGGCCTGAGAGGAGAGGGCGGCGGCGAGGTTGTTCTGGGTCGCGGCCCAGCCCTGCGGAAGCGCCTCGCGCGTCCGTACCTCAAGCGCCAGGCGGTAGGCGACAACCGCTTCGCCCAACAGACGCCCCCGCTCCGCTACGGGCGCGGCCCTGGCCTGAGCGGAGAGGGCAGTGGCGAGGTTGCCTTGGGTCCTGGCCCAATCCTGCGGAAGCGACTCGCGCGTCCGCACCTCAAGCGCCAGGCGGAAGGCGACAACCGCTTCGCCCAAAAGGCGCCCCCGCTCCACTCCGGGCGCGGCCCCGGCCTGACGGACGAGCGCGGTGGCTAGGTTGTTCTGGGTCATGGCCCAGTCCTGCGGAAGCGACTCGCGCGTCCGCACCTCAAGCGCCAGGCGGTAGGCGACAACCGCTTCGCCCAAAAGACGCGCCCGCTCCTCTCCGGACGCGGTCCTGGCCTGATAGGAGAGGGCGGCGGCGAGGTTGTTCTGGGTCGCGGCCCAGCCCTGCGGAAGCGCCTCGCGCGTGTACACCCCAAGCGCCAGGCGGTAGGCGACAACCGCTTCACCCAACAGGCGCCCCCGCTCACTTCCGGGCGCGGCCTTGGCCTGAGTGAAGAGCGCGTTGGCGAGGTTGTTCTGGGTCATGGCCCATCCCTGCGGAAGCGCCTCGCGCGTGGACACCTCAAGCGCCAGGCGGTAGGCGACGACCGCTTCGCCCAACAGACGCGCCCGCTCCGCTACGGGCGCGGCCCTGGCCTGATAGGAGAGGGCAATGGCGAGGTTGTTCTGGGTCACGGCCCAGCCCTGCGGAAGCGACTCGCGCGTCCGCACCTTAAGCGCAAGGCGGTAGACGACAACCGCTTCGCCCAAAAGGCGCGCCCGCTCCACTCCGAGCGCGGCCTCGGCCTGACGGACGAGCGCGTTGGCGAGGTTGTTCTGGGTCGCGGCCCAGCCCTCCGGAAGCGACTCGCGCGTGTGTACCTCAAGCGCCAGGCGGCAGGCGACAACCGTTTCACCCAACAGCCGCGCCCGCTCCTCTCCGGGCGCGGCCTCGGCCTGCGCGAAGAGGGCGAGGGCGAGGCTGTTCTGGGTCAGGGCCCAGTCCTGCGGAAGCGCCTCGCGCGTGGACACCTCAAGCGCAAGGCGGTAGGCGACAATGGCATCGACACGGTGCTGCGCGATCGCGGCTCCGACCGAAGCGTCTGCCCATCCGTTCAGGGCAACTCCCTGCAAGAGCTTCAGCTTCGCCCACTCTTGAGGCATGTCCGCGCGCGCCGTGACTTCCAGCGCCCGGGTGTAGACCGCAACCGCTTCCCCGTTCTTGCCGGACGCGAACAGGGATCGTCCCTGGAGCGTGCGGGCGTCGCGTTCGCTGTCTCGGGCGCGGCGGGCGTCGTCGGTGGCGCGGCGGGCGAGGGCCTCGGCGGCGATTCGTTTCTTGCGGGCGAGGTCCGCGGCATGGCCGGCGTTTTCGGCTGCACCGGCAAAGTCCTGTTCCGCGAAATCGGCCAGGGCCTTGTCGAGAAAGTCCGCCTTCGGATCGGCGCGCACCGCAGCCACGAACAGATCCACGCCCGAGCGCAGCTCGGACAGCACGATCCCCTCCCGTTCGGCCACGACACCCAAGGCGCGCTCGAAGAGTTCGGCGTCGGTGAGCTTCAGCGCCGCGAGTTGCGTCTTCTGTTCGGTGTAGATGTCCGCGACCGTCCGGATGTAGCGGCGCTGGCGGTCCAGCTCGGTCACGACCTCGGCCAGGCGCGCCTCGGTCTTCCCGGTCTGGCGCGTCACCCACCAAAGGCCACCGCCTAGGAGTGCTAGCAGCGCCAGGCCCACGACCAAACCGCGCCCGAGCCATGCGCGGGAACGGCGCAGCTCGTCCGCAAGCTTGTCGACACGAGCCTGCAACGCGTGGACCCGCGCGCCAAGCTCCTCCGGCGAACCGACCTCCTCGAACAGTTCGTCCCCGGCCATCACCCGCTCACGGTGAGCGTTCTGGAGCTCCTCGTGTTCTCCGCCGGCGGGCTCCCCGTCGGCGGGCGGATGTTCGTCGAAGGAAAACCCCTCCCGGCAAACGAACAAATAGACCGGCTTGCCCAGCTCGCGCGCCAGGTCGTACTCGATCTGGGTGTAGCTGCGTCGCGCCTCCGACGGTGACCGCTCGACCGGCTCGAACCCGTAGCTGCGACCCACGACGTGAATCACGGCGTCGCACCCTTCGATGCGCTTGCGCAACATCTCGCGCACCTTCGAACCGTCCGGCGGAAAGCTCGTCTGCTCGACCGGCACACAACCGATCGTCAACAGCGCATCCCGAATCAGCGCCCGACTGCTGCGGAGATCCGCACTGGCGGCGCTGATGAAAATGCTGGGACGACGAGATGCCATGGGCTGCCGGGGAGCGAAGCATCCTACAACAATCAGGACCGGAGGCCCGAGGGGGCCCGGGGACAGCAAACGTCGCCGTCCGTGGACCTCCTCAATCTCATCCTCCGCGGTTCTCCGTGGCCCTCCGTGTTTCACTTCAGGTCCGCAAACCACACCGCGGTCGAACACGCTTTCCCGCGCCCGTCATCACCGGCAAGCGCAACGCGAACGCCGTCGCAAACGCGAACGCAAACGATCGAGATCGGAAATCGGGTTCGGGGTCGGGAATCGGGAATCGGGTTCGGGGTCGGGATCGGGGTCGGGGTCGGGATCGGGGTCGGGGTCGGGTATGAACTCGCACGCGGGCGTCATGTTGATCCCGCGCGTCACTCATGCTCTCTCTTCCTACCTTCATGCTCTTCGCGCTCTTCGTGGTTGATTCAGATCCGTAAGACGCACCGCGGTCGGGTTGCTTGCACGCGCCCGCCGTCATCGGCAAGCGCGACGCGAACGTCCTCGCGAATGCGAACGATCGAACTCGGTGTCGCGTTCGGGATCGGGGTCGGGACACGCAAACATCGCCGTCCGTCCGCTTTCTCAATCCCATCCTCCGTGGTTCTCCGTGGCCCTCCGTGTTTCACTTCAGATCCAAAAACCATGCCGCGGTCGAACGCGCCAATCAAGACCGGAGACCCGGGGCCCGCCCTGCTAACGTGTCGCGATGCACGAGCCCCGTTCCATCGCGGTCGCCCAGACGATCCCGAGGCGGGGCGATGTCGAGGCCAACGTCGAAGGGCACCTTCGGCTGATTCATCTCGCCGCGCAAGAGCGCGCGCAGGTACTCCTGTTTCCGGAACTGTCGTTGACCGGCTACGAGTTGGACCTCGCGCAGGAGCTGGCGTTCTCGGTGGACGACGCGCGCCTGGCGCCGCTGATCGACGCGGCGTCCGCCGGCTCCTTGACGCTGATCGTCGGGGCGCCCGTGCGGATCGGAACGCGGTTCCACATCGGCGCGTTCATCCTCTCCCCGAACGGCTCGATCCGGCTGTACACAAAACAGCGACTCGGTGCGTTTCCGCCCGACGCCAACCTGGACGGAAACGTGCCTCCTGCCGAGTCAAGCGTCTTTGCGGCGGGCTACCAGAATCCGCCCGTCGAGTTCGGCGGGCACCACTACGCCGCGATCGCGATCTGCGCCGACATCGGCCAACCGTCCCATCCCCAAGCCGCAGCGGACCGGGGCGCAGATACCTACCTTGCGAGCATGTTCGTCATCCCGGCGGACCTCGACCAAGAAACCAAGAGTCTCGCGAAGTACGCCGAACGGCACCGCATGGCCGTAGCCCTGGCGAACTTCGGTGGACCGTCAGGCGGGCTATCCTCCGCAGGAGCAAGCGCGATCTGGTCGGAGAAAGGCGAGCGACTGGCCCAGCTAGCACCAGCCGGCATCGGCATAGCCGTCGCCCACGAGGACCGTGCCGGATGGCGAGCGAAGACCGTCATGCTCGAACCGTAAGAAGAATTGGCGCACCAGATCGTTAAGAAACCTTACGGGTTCTTGGGGAAATCGCCGTCCGTGGGCTGTTTTCTGGTTTGGTCCAGGGGTTGCTCTTGGCTCGGTATGCGAACCCTGCTCGTGCTTTCGGCATCTTTGGCTTTGGCCTTGTCGTCCGCTTCGGCGGCGCCTGCCGACTCTGCCGTTCGGGCGTTGGTGAAGGCGGACAAGGCGCTGCGGGCCGGCGCCTTGCTTGAAAAAGCGGCGACCGGCAAGCGCAAGATGGCGAACCTGAAGCGTGCAGATCTTCGGTATCGGGCGGCGCGGCGGATTGCTCGGTCGGCCCTGGGGCGGGCGGACAAGGTCACTCGGCTGGCGCTTGAAGGCGTCGTGCGCAACGCGACCGCCGGGCGGGTTCGGGTGCTGCTCACCGAGGCGCGAACGTTCTGGGGCAGAGGAGCTGTCTCTTCGGCCCGCAAGCGCGTGCGCACGGCACTCAAACTCGTCCCTGCGGATACTGCGGCGCTCGACCTGAAGCGACGCATCGAGAACAAGATCAAGGGCACACCCGACTACGACTACCAGCCCGGCGTCACGGCACGTCGTGCGGCGCGCGACCAGGCGCTCGGACTCAACCACCGCCAGCGCGTGCGTCGGCGCGTCCCCAGCCGCTGAACTCCTCTCCAAAACTCGCGACGCAAATCCTCGGTTGCCCGCTGCGGCCGACCGTCGCAATCTCCGGCCGTTCCGACGCATGGCCATGCGCTGGGACGGCCTTTTACGTGTTCTTCGGAGCGCGGACAAAGGTGCCGTTCGTACGGTCCTTTTCGACGCCCGGGAACGCGAGCACCTTGTTGTGCATGGCGACGTAGATGCCCGGCTCGAGGAGCTGGACGGCGAGCAGCGCTTCGGTCAGGTTCTGCATCGCGTCCGTATTGCGCATGACGTACGGACGCATCGCGCCGGTCAGGACGATCGGGACGCGTGGCGTGCCGAGCATCTCGACGCACTCGTCGCCGGTTGCGGCGAGGCGGTCGGTGCCGTGAACGATCACGACGCCGTCGTGCGCGGCCGACATGCTGCCCGCGGTCTCGGCGATCAGCCGATGATCGCCGGCGGTCATCTCCAGGCTGTCCTTGTTCATCAGCGGCACGCGCACGATCTCAACGCCCTCGAGCGCCAGGGTGTTCAGCATCACGTCGAGGACACTCACCTGGTTTTGGAGGACCCCCTGCAGCTCGTCGTAGGTCTTCTCGATCGTGCCGCCGGTGGAGATGAGGGAGATGCGCGCCATTCGGGCCTACCGTACCCGCACTGCGAAGTCCGCTGCGCATTTCGTTGTTGGGCGGACGATGAGCTGTTGCCACAGAGATCACAGAGGTCACAGAGATGGGAGATCCGTTCAGCGAGCAGATCATCGCCGCGGCGATCGAGGTCCATCGCCGAATGGGTCCCGGTCTCTTGGGATTCGATCTACGAGGAGGCCCTCGGGAGTCCGCGATTGGTGGACGGCATTCAGCGAGTCTATCTGTGATCTCTGAGTCCTCTGTGGCTGAAAACCAGTTCTCGGGCGCGGCCGCCCAACAAGCCGATGCAGCGGTATGAGGGCCGGGCCTTCGGGCCGGTTTGAGGCTCGTGGGCAGACAGACATCGCCGTCCGTTTGCTTCCGTCCGAGGTCAACCGTTACCGGGCTGTTCTTGGTTTCTTCGGAACCATTCCCAACGTGGCGCGGACGAGTTGGGTGCGTTCTTTTTTGGTGAATGCCGCGAAGAAGATGTACACGCAAAAGACCGCGGTTCCGCCGCTGCCCCACAAGAATAGGTTCTTGTAGCTCGGCGTGAGGCGCGGCGCGGCGACAGCGGCGAAGGCGGCCACGAACAGGCTCGGGGCGATCAGGTTCGGCAGGGTTTGGCGCAGGTGGTATTGCGCGAGCGGGACGTTCAGTACACGGCTTGCCCACCACGGTTGCAGGACGAGTTTGCTCAAGAACATCGGTGCTACGCTTGCCCAGGCGACGCCCACGAGGCCGTGCGTGCGGACCAGGATCAGCGCGAGGACGATGTGCAGCACCGCTTCGATGCCGTTGCTGAGTGCGTACCAGCGGTGTTTGCCGGTCGCGAACAGCAGGTTGACGGTCGGCAGTTGGATGACGGCGCCGAGCACGCCGACGACGAGCACGCGGGCGAACGTGGCGACTTCCTCGGAGCCGGCGCCGTACCAGCGGGCAAAGAACGGCGGGGCGAACAGCCACACGAACGCGGCGCCGAGCACGCCGAACGCGCACGAGATCTTGTAGGCGAAGAAGTAGCTCGACTTGAGCGCGTCGTGGTCGCGCCGGCCGTCCTGGCTCGCGAACACCGGCACCATGATCGAGATGAACGCCTGCATGCCGCGGCCGAGACGCCGGGTCAGTTCGAACGCGAAGTTGTACGGCGTGACGCGGGCAAGGCCGAGCGCGCCGGCGATGATCGGTGTGTAGGCCTGGAACCGGACCGTGTCGGCCACTTGCGCCAGCAACGATACGCCGCCGAATCGCAGCAGCTCGCCCATCTCGCGACGGCGCGGGCGGCGCAGGCTGACCGGGCCGTGTACGGTGCGCGCGAGCAGGAACAACAGCACGCTCTCCAGCGCGGCCACCGATGCGGTCGCGATGGCCGCGCCCAGGATGCCCGCGCCCCGGTTCAGCGCAAACAGGACGGCGGCCACGCGCAGGAGCACGACGCACACGCGCGCGGCACTCGCGGTGTCGTACCGCACGTGGGCCGTCAACACGCCCAGGAACGCGCGTCCGGGGAACGAGACGGCGAGTCCCGCGCCCATGACGAGCACGACATTGCGCAGCGCCTCGGCTTCGGCCGGATGCGACGAGAACGGGGGCGCCAGCAGTGCGGTCGCCCCCGCCGCGGCGAACACCGCCGCACCCCCGGCGACGCAGAGCCAGAACGCGCTCGCGACGTGCCGGTCGCCTTCGGCGCGGTCGCCCCGTCCGAACGCGCGCGCGACAAACCGGCTTACGGCGGTCGCGATGCCGAGATCCAGCAGGCCGTAAAAGCCGAGCAGCGACCCGACGAGCGCCCAGGCGCCGTACATGGGCTTGCCGAAGTCGTCCTTCAGCAACGGCATCAGCACGAACGCGGCGGCCACCTCCGCCAGTAGCGCAACGACCCGCAGGATCGAGCCACGCACAAGACGCGTGCCGCGCGCGCTCACGACGCCTCCACGAGCCCGTAGCTTTGCAGCGTGGCCCGGGCCAGGCGTTCCGGCGTGCGCGCCAGGAGCTCGCGCCGCGCGCCCTCGACCAGTCGCTCGCGGAGCGGGCCATCCTCGGCCAGCGTCAGGATCGCGTCCGCCAGCGCGGGCGCATCCTCGACCGGCACGAGCAGGCCGCTGTGACGATCCTTCACGATGTCGGTCACGCCGCCGCGGTCGCCCGCGATCACGGGCGCACCCGCGCGCGCCGCCTCAAGGTAGACGAGCCCGAGCGCCTCGCGCCGCGACGGCATGCAAAACATCGTCGCGCCCGCCATCATCGCCGAGAGCGTGTCGGGCACCACGCGACCGTGAAAACGCACGGCACCCATGAGCTCCAGGTCACAGACGAGTTTCTCGATCTTGCCCTGCGCGCCGTCACGACCGACGACGTGCAAAACGGTGTTCGGCCGACGCGTCCGCACCAGCGCGAGCGCACGCACGAGCACGTCCAGCCCCTTGCGGTAGAAATTGCCGCCGGCAAAGAGGATCGCGGGATCACCTTCAAGCACCGCCCGACCGGTCGTCCGACGCGACGTGACCGCCAGCGGAACCACGATCGTGCGATCCTCGGCCACGCCGTAGATCTCGTGCACGCTGGCCGAAGTCGCGTGCGCATTCGTATGCAGCAGATCGAACTTCGCATAGGTGCGCCGCTCGAGCCGCCGCAGCCACGCGTAGTACGCCCAGCGCCGCACCGGATCGGACGCACGCCGCCAAAAGCCCCACGGCACCCGCGGCGCGCACGCCGCATAGTCGTCATGCACGGTCCCGATCAGACGCCGCACCGGCTTGGAAAACGCATGCGCCTCGCGCGCGTCGAGAAAGTGCACCAGCGAAAACCCGCCAGACCGCGCCGCCTGCACGCGCCGCCCCAGGGTCCAAAACGCGCCGGGCGTCGGATCAAGACGCGGCGGCGCACCGAGGTCGAGCCACTCCACGGCCAACTCCGAATCGATCTCGTCGCTCCACGTAGCGACAGTCGGTCGATGGCCGGCCTCGACCAGCGCCTCGATCAGCACGCGCGCATACGTGCCCACGCCGGAGCGCACGTTGCGCACCTGTTGCGAGACGAGCAGCATCATCCAGCACCCCCTGCAGGACGCGCGACGTCCGCCAGATGGGTCGCCAGTGTCCCGGCGAGTTGGCGACGCGCAAAGGGGTAGGCTTCGGGGGGGGCGGGGGCCGCAGGTCGCGACGCGTCGCGCCATTCCTCGAGCGTCGACCGGATGCCGGCGACGTCGCCGGGCGCACGGATCACGACGCCGCGCCGGCCGGCCAAGAAGCGCGTCGTCTCGTTTCGCGCGGACACGACCAGGATCGGCCGCTCCGCGCGCAGGTACTCGTAGGCCTTGCCGGGAATCGCCGTCGGCGCGTCACGGGTGGGAATCAGGACGAGCGCGTCCGACTCCCCCATCGCCGTAACGACCTCGCATCGCGGCAGACGATCGGTCCACTGCACCTCGCCGTTCAGCCCGGCCGAGGCCGCCGCATCGACGTGCTCGCGGTGCGTCGTGCCGATGAGCCGGAAGTGCGCGCCGGACAGGCCCCTCATGGCTTCAAAGATCGGTCGCGGCGACCGTCCTTCCTTCAAGCTTCCGACATGAAGCATCCGAAGGCGCCCGGGCGCTGCCTCGGGCGACGCGAGCGGGGCAAAATCCTCCTCGTCGTAGCCGTTGCGCACGAGCGCCATCGCCTGCCGCGGATAGCGCGCGCGATAGAGCTCAAGACTGCCCGGAGTGACATGGATGATCCGATCCGCGCCCGCGAACGCACGCCGCTCCAGGAACGACTCGGTCGCGGCCTGTACGGCGTTGCGCTGCCCCGCGAGCGGATTCTTGGCCCAGTCGTCGCGCAGGTCCGACAAGAGCGGCACGCCGGTGAGGCGCTTGAGCAGCGCCCCCAGCAGCAGCAGCGAGTACGGCGGCCCGCTAGCGAAAATCGCCGCGGGCCGCTGGCGCCGGATGAGCTTGAGGGCAGCCGGAATCGCGTACGGCCACCAGAGCACGGCGTCGTCGGGGACCAGAACGAGGTTTTTCAGGCGCCGCGCGAACTCGACAAGACCGCGGGCGCGTGAGCGACGACGCGGACGCGCATCCGCGGACGATCCGTGATCGAGATACCGGGTGCGGTACGCCTTGACGAACGCACCGTAGTGGCTCGGCGTGCGCACGACGTGTTCCCCGCGATGCACGTCGGCGAGCTCGTGTTCCGGCACGCGCACAGACAAGACGATCGGATCCCAGCCGTGCCGGGGCAGGTACTTGACGAACTTCTCGACACGCGTCGATCCACCCGGAACGATCAGGTCCGGGAACTTGTAGGCAAGGATCAGCACGCGGCGCCTCATCGGCGTCGTCCGCCGGGGCCCTGTCGCCCCCGCCCCCCCGTTTTTCTTCCCCGCCCCCGCCCCCCCCCGTTTGCTGCCGCCCCGAGGATCTCTCGCTGCTCTGTTTTGGTCGGGCGGTAGCCGCGCTGCTGTGCCTGGAACATGTACGCCACGGCCCGCGCGCCCTGCGACATGCGGGCCAGAAAAACGTACGGTCGCGGGTCGTGCGGACGCTGCTGCATCGCCACGTGCGCGTGCCGGGCCGCCTCAGGCAGTTCGCCGCCGCGCCTCGCGGTCTCGGCAAGTCCGAGCCGGGCACTGGTCGGGTCGCGCGAGAGCGCCAGCGCGTCGCGATACCGGCGCCGCGCCTCGCCGAGCCGGCCCTTCTTGAGCGCGAGTCTGGCGTAGACGAAGTGTGTCATCTCGCGAAACCAGGGATCTTCGGACGAGAGCTGGTCCAGCATCGCCCGCGCTTCGGTCTCCCGACCGCGCTCGAGGACGATCTCGGCGAGGGTCCAGCGCGCTCGCGGCGAGGCGGGCTCGAGTTCCAGCGACCGGCGCACCCACGTCTCGGCCTGCGCCAGGGCCGCATCGTCGTCGTCGCGGCGGCCCTTGTGCAGATGCAGGGAGGCGAGATTGAATACGACCTCCCACGCCCGCGGGTTGCACGCCCGCGCGCGGTGAAACATCGCTTCGGCGCGGTCGAGGTCGCCGGTGCGATCGCGAATCTGCACGCCGAGGTTGTTCCACGCGCCATGCGACTCGGGCGAGATGCGCGTTGCCGCGGTCCACAGCCGAATCGGATCGCTCCAGTCCCCGCTGCGCACCCAGGTCCTCGCCGCGCCCGCCAGCAACAGCGCCACGAACGCCAGACGCACGGCGGTGCGACGGCGCCGCAGCAACGGCCACGCGAGTGCGCCGGCCACGAACGCGAAACCGATCCCCGGCAGGTACAGCCGGTGCTCGTTCATGATCACGTTGAGCGGAATCAGCGACGACGTCGGCGCCAGCGCGAGCGCGAACCAGACGATGCCGAACGAAACGAGCGGCCGGCGCGCACGCTGGCGCCACGCCACGACAAGCAGTCCGGCAGCGGTCGCAAACCCGAGCAGAGACAGCGCGCCGAACGGCGACCGCGCCACAGGAACGTGGTGGTCGATACTCAGGCCGTTCGGGAACGCGAACAGCCCGAGGTACTGCAAGAGCACACGCGCCTGTGTGTACAGGTTCCACGAAATCGGCCGCCGCCCGCCGTCGAACACGTCCTCGGTTCCCGCGCGCGGCGCAAAGTCGATCGCGACCCTCCCGAGCAGGACATCGCGCGCATACAGATACAACGCCAGCAGCAGGAACGCCGGCAAGACCGCCTTCCATCCACGCCGCGCCAAAAACGCGATCACACACAAACCGAACGGGTAGGCCACCGCGATCGACTTGGTCAGCAGCGCCAACCCGAACAGCGTGAGGGAAACCACCCATGAAGAAAGCCGACGGACGGCGATGTTGTCCGCGACGGCGCGCAGGTGAAAGAACATTGCCCAGGTGATGAGCGCGGTCGCCAACAGGGACGACCGGGCGCTCGCGTACAACACCGTTTCCGACAAGACGGGATGAACGGCAAAAACAAGGGCGGCTACCAGAGCGCCCGCAAGTGCGGGGCCCTTCCTGCCCGGGCGCAACAAGAGCGCCAGCCGGCGAAACGCCAGCAGGACACCGACCGCGGTCAAGGCGTGGAGCGCGATGGCGGTCAGGCGCCAGAACAGGGGACGGTAGCCGCCCCAGGAATAGTTCAGGGCGTAGGTGGTCATGAGCACCGGGCGATACATCTTCAGGTGCGCCAGGCCGCTGAACGTGGCGGGATCCTGAAAGTACCGCGGCACGTTGGCCACGTCGCGGACATGGGGATTCTCGACGATGTGATGGGTGTCGTCGTAGTGAAACCCGACATCGAGCGAGTTGCCGTAGGTCACCGCCGCAACGATGGCGACAAGCAGGGCGCCGTAGAGCACGGGCCAGCGCGCACATTCGCGGCGAATCCAGGCGATCATCGGACCACCTCCGCGAACGCCGCGCGCAGACGACGGCCCAAGACAGGTTTGGAAAACCGCTCGAGCGCAACGCGGCGCGCGCCGTCGCGCAGACGGGCCGCGAGCCCCGGCTCGTCGCGCAGACGGCGCAGGGCCGTACCCAGCGTCCGCGGGTCGTCGCGATCCACGAGCAGCGCGTGGCGTCCGTGCTCGAGCAGCGCCCGTGCGGCGGGACTGTCGCCGGTAACGACCGCCTGTCCGGCCGCGAGTCCGTCGTACACCTTGCACGGCACGACCCGGCCGGCCTTCGCGGTCGTCCCGAAGATGCCGAGCACTGCGTCGGCTTTTGCAAGATGGCCTTCGAGTTCGTCGCGCGAAATGAACCGGCGGATCAGCTCGACGTTGGCCATGCCGCGCCGTTTCACTTCCTCCTCGACGCGGGGGCCGTCCACGCCGTCGCCGACGATGCGGAAGAAAATGTCCGGCGTGTTGGCGGCCGCGTCCAGGATGTACGGTACCCCTTGCAGCGGCACGAACGACCCGCAGAAAAACGCGGTGAACCTCGGCGACCCAAGAGAGTGTGACCCTGAAAGCATCGCCGTCCCGCCTTCGCGCCCTGCGCTTCGGCGCGGGCTGGCCCGTTCGCTCTTGCCCGAGGTTGCGACCGAGACGGGAACCTGTGCAGGGCTCGCGACCAGGGCGCGGACGAGCGAGCCCACCGGCACCGGTACGAAGCGGGACCGCGGTACGCCAAACGTTCCTGCCATGAAGTCCGCGTGCGCGGCGGTGTCGGTCAGGACGAGGTCGGCGGTGCGCAGTGCGGTGCGCTCGAAGCCAAACAGGGCGCGCGCGGCGCGACCGCCGGACTTGAGCAGCTTGCGGTCGTTCACGACCGTGTCCCACGGGCTCAGGAACGCGTCGAGGACCACCGGGCAGCGCCAGAACGCGGACAGCGCGCGCGCGAGGAACACGTCGAGGTGGCCCGTGTAGCCGACGACGACAAGATCCCGCGGTCCGGCTCGGTAGTACCGTGCGGCGAGGCGCGCCCACGCGAACGCGGCGCGGGCACCGAAGCGCAGGAGTCCCCCAACGGTCGATGTTGCGGCGCACTTGTCCGCGGCGTTCTGAAACAGCGGCACATGGGACTCGACGACGTCCACGCCGGCTTCGCGCAGCGACTCGATCAGGACGTGGGTGCGCGGGTAGCCGGGCCCCTTGCTGTAGGTGCCGAAGAACAGAACCCTCACAGGTTCGTCCCGCGGCGCTCGCTGCGGTCGAAGCGGAGCTGCGCGATCTGTTCCGAGATCAGGGCGAGCGCGAACAGCATCACCGCCTGGACGATGAGCAGCATCGACATGTTGGTGAAGCGATGCTCGGCAAAAAACGTGTACGCGTACCAGCCGACGCCGCCCACAAACGAGAGAAACGCGAGCGGAAAGAACACGCGAAACGGCGAGAAGATCGTCGCGATCTTGATGATGATCAGGAAAAACCGCGCGCCGTCGCGCAGCACCTTGATCTTGCTCTTGCCGGTTCGCCGCCGCGCATCGATCGTGCGGTACGTGACCGGCAGCCCGGTCTTGAAACACGACAGCGTGATCGTCGTCGGGTAGCTGAACGTGTTCGGCAGCAGGTACACGAACCGCTGCGCCACGCCAGCGCGCACCGCGCGAAAGCCCGACGTCAAATCGGGAATCCGCCGTCCCGTCACGTAGCTCGCGAACCGGTTGTAGACGCCGTTCGCGAGCCGGCGCCCGAGGCTCGCCTGCCCCTCCGGACGGCGTGCGCCCACGGCCATCGCGTGGCCCTCGAGCGCGTCGAGCAGCATCGGAATCTCTTCGGGCCGATGCTGGCCGTCGGCGTCCATCATGACCAGGATCTCGCCGCCCGCGGCACGGATGCCGGCCTTCACGGCGGCCCCGTTGCCGATGTTGTACGGATGGCGAACCACCCGCGCCCCCTCGCGCTCCGCGACCTCCGCGGTGTTGTCGCTAGAACCGTCATCGACGACGACAATCTCGAACAGATCGTCCGGCGCACGCTGCTCCGCGACGGCACGAATGCCCTGCAGGACCTCGCCGATGGCCTCGCCTTCGTTGAAGGCGGGCAGGATGACACTGATTTTTCTGACCATGACCTGCGGAAGAAAAAGCGTTCCGCAAACGCGCTCCGGCGGCCTTATCGGCGTTCGGAGTGGTCAGAATTGAGACAGTTTCTGGGGCGGTTCAGGGGGTGCGGGGGCGCTGGCCCGCATTGCCACGCGGGTTTGGCCGGAACGCACGGACGGCGCCGGTGCCGATCAAAACGCATGGGCCGATTCGCCACCTGGCCACGAAACAATGCGGGCTGGCGGAATCCGCCGCGCGAGTTTCCTGGCAGGGCTCCGCCCGGCCGCACCCGGCGGGAACATCGCCGTCCGTTTGCTTCCCGCCCTATTGACCGCCGAGCCTGCTACTTCTTGGGCCAGGGGAGCGGGCGTGCTCCGCGGGTCTTTTTGTCCGGCATCGACACATCGAGCAGATCGACATGCTTGGCGGTCTTGTGGGCCGCGTGCAGGATGCCAACGACCGCGCCCACCGGAACGAGGCCGCCGGGGCGGATTTCGAGCCGTTTGTCCCTGCTCTGCCGCAGGGCGCGCCGCAGCAGTGCCACGACTTTTTTGGGGTCGCTCGTGGACTCCGCGCTCGCCGCATACTTCGCCGACTCCGGGACGCTCACTTCGAGCCGGCCGTACTTGCGCTTTTTTTGGCCGACGGCGACGATCTTGAGACGGGCGATGCCGCGGGTGGGCGGATCTTCCTCGTCGTCCTCGACGGCGATCTCCATGCCTGCCGACGTCGTCGTGTCGAGCGGAAGCCAAGCCTTCGTGGTCCCCACCTTGCCGCGGCGGTCGCGGACGACGAACTCGATCTTGTAGGCCCTTTGATCGTTCATCAGCGCCATCAGCCACTGCACGTGACGCCACGGCGCGGCGCGGTGGACACGCAACAGCACGACGACGTTCGAGCCCTTGACGCCGGGCCGGAGGGTGTCCATGCCGGGCTGTTTGTCGCGCTTGCGTACCTTCACGCGCTCTTCGGTGTAGCGCAGCGTGTCCGCCGCGGCCTGGTTCAGGTTGACCGCGTTCCCGCGCACAAACAGAATCCCGTGCTGGTCGAGCTCGATCAGGATGTTGGAGAACTGCGTCTTCTCCGGCAACGGTCCGACCTTCGTCACGACCGGAAGATCCTTCGCCTTGACGTGGAGTTTCTGGGGCGCGGCCGACGCGGCACCGGCCACGAGGAGGCAGCCCATCATGATCGCCCCGGCGGTCCAACAAGGCGGGTAGCTCGAACAGCGCATGCCAGCAGTCTAACCGGGCCCCGTGGCGGGCTACTTGAAAGCGGCGAGGGCCTCGAGCACGAGCTTTTGTGCGCGGGAGTCCCAGTGGTCGGCGTGTTTCTTGAGCGCCGGGATCGCCTTCAGGGCCGCCGGCTTGCCGATTTTTCTCAGCGCGATCGCCGCGTTCGCAACAACGTCGGGGTCGTCGTCGTCCAGCACCTTGATCAGCGCGGGAACCGCACCCGCTCCGATCTTCACGAGGGCCTCGGTCGCCGCTTCCTGCACGCTGGGGTCGTAGTCATCCAGCGCGTCCGCGAGTGCCTTTGCCGCGAAGGCAGCCTTGGGTCCCTTTTCCCCCAACTCCTTCGCCGCGGCGATCTGCTCCTCGGCGTCCGCGCCCGCGAGCCTGTCCAGCAGTCCCTTCAGTCGGGCGCTGCGTGCATCGACGTCACCGCGCGCTCGGTCGATCCCCGCGGGCAGCGCGCGCCGCCTCGTTTCGAGGGCGCGCAGCCCCTTCGTGACATCGACGTAGTAGCCGTCGGTCATCTTCGCCAGCGTCTTGAGCAGCTTGCGGTCATGGCCCTTGCCGATCCCGACACAGTGAAACACCGTACCGACCGGACGGTTCCAAAGGCGCAGCAGGCTCAGCAGGGATTCGGTGTCCTGGAACCGGCCGCGGGTCGCGATGCCGTCCGTGAGAAACATCACCGTGTCCGGAAGCTGGTCGAAACGGCGCACGCCTCCCGAGAGGTCGAGGTAGTCGTCGAACACGCCGCGCAGGGCCGCGTAGATGTTGGTCAGGTCGTCGGTCTCGAGACGCTTGACCCAACGGATCGCCCGCTTGCGGCTCGACTTGTTCAGCTTGACGAGGCGCGACGAGAACCGGGTCGCCTTCACGCTGTACCCGAGCACGTTGAAGTACGCGCCGTCGCGCATCACCGTAATCGCACGGATGAACTCGGCCTGCGCGTAGCCCAGTCTCGTTCCGGGCAGGCCGTGTCCGGCCATGAGCTGGCGCAAGCCGACGTCCTTGATGTCGAACGGCTCGGACATGGAGCCCGAAAAGTCGAGCACGAACATGAGCCGCCGGCTCACGATCGGAATCCGAAAGAAGCTAGCTACGGTGCGCGCGCCGTCGTGGGCGGCGTCCTCCATGGGCGGAGTCCATGTGCCCCCTCGGACCGCGTTTTCATTTTTCTTCCACCACTCGGACCAGTGCCCGGGACGTTGCGCGAAACTCACGCCCACGAGCGCTTCGAGATACGAGTCGGCCACATGCGCCAACTCGCCGTCTTCGCGCATGGCCGCCGCGACAAGGTAGGCCACGGCGTCCGCGAACGGCGCCCCGGCCATGACCTGCATCGCCCCCAGCCGCACCGACCAGTTCGGATCCGTCGTGAGACCGGCCACTGCCGCGCGCACGCCGTCTGCGTTCACGTGCGGAATCAGCGACCGCACCGCCGCCGCCCGGATGCGCGAGTCCTTGTTGACGATGAGCCCGCACAAGACGGCCGCGCTCTCGGCCCGCGTGGACTTCTCCGTGGCCGCAACGTAGAGCTGGCGCATCAACGGATTCGGATCGTTCGCCGCACCTTTCTCGATGTTCTTCCATGCACCGGCATCGTGAAAGCCGCCGAGGGCGGCCACGCCCTTCTCAAGGACCGAGAGATGGCCGTAGATTTCCTGTTGGGCCTTCGCGATGCGCACCTTGATGCGATCGAACTTGGCCAGCACGGGCCCGGCCTCGTCATCCATGTTCTTGCCCTCGTCGTAGCCCTTGAGGAGCCAGCGAATTCTCGGCAGCAGGTCGAACTGCGCGTCGAGGAGTCGGTCCAGCCGCTTGCTCAGCTGGTCCATCTCCTTAACGCTGCCGCGGATCGCCCGCTCCAGGACGCGAACCGCCCCCGACGAGTTCAGGCGGACAAGCATGCGGATGCCCTCAAGGCGATCCGACGAACGGCGCGACGCTACGAGGCCCGACGCTTCGGAGATCGAATCTGCCCGCGCGGATCGTCCGCAGACGAGACAAGCCGCGACAAGACACAAGAGGCTACTGAGCGGCAGCGAGCCGATAATCCCGATCCGACGCATGGCCCTCCAGTTTACCGAATTCGCGAGTTTCGTGCTCGCGCACGCTCGAATCAACGCCGCCTGCGGGTCGCAGAGACCGGACGGCGGCGCTCGGCCAGCTTGAGCTGACCCCGATCGAGGAGCAGCACAAAGGTGTGCAAGGCCGTGGTGTAGACCTTTTTGCCGTTCGCGAAGGAGGCGATGCCCCCGAAATGGCTCTTGGAATCGCAGGTCACGCCGAACGCCTTGTTCTCGCAAATGCAGTTGAGGCATCCGCCGTCGTTTTGCGCGGCCACGAGTCGGTCGCCGAACGACTTCTTGAAACGGGTCCATTCCTTTTTCCCGAGCATGTGGCAGGTGAGCGCGCCGTGCATCATGTTCAGGCACGGCGATCCGTGGCCTTCTGGAATCCACGCGAAGTTGTCCATCAGATAGCGAACGCTCTTCTTGAAGCCGTCGCCGCGCGCCATGCCGAGGCAGTGCATCGCGTAGATCGCACCCGCGGTGCGGCCCGCGTTCGTCTTGGCGAAGCCGGCGCTGCGCTGACTGGGGTCGTACGAAAAGCTGCCGTTGTCGAGCCGGGCCTTCGCGTAGTACGCGCGGGCTCGCTTCACCGAGTCGTCGGCATTGCTGCCCGGCAGGGTGGCGAGCAGTCCCATGGCGATCGCGGAGGTGTTCGCGGCGGCGATCAGCGTCGGCGGGTAGCCGCCCATCCCGGCGCGCACCGGGAGTTTCATGCCGGCGAACGGACCGCCGTCGGGTTTCTTTTTCTCTTTCTTGTTCTGCCCCCGGGCCCCCTGATTCTGCACTCGTCCGTGACCCCAACCCCCACTCTCGTGCTGTGCGTCCTTGAGCAGCGCCACGATGCGCGGAATCATCTTCGCCGCTCTCCGCGAGCGGCCCCGCGCCTTGAGTTCGCCGAAGAACATGCCGGTCATCGCGACCGGCCAGGTGTACTGGATCAGACTGTTCGACGAAAACATGCCGTGGCGCCCCGGCAGGTTCGAGGGATCCTTCACGCGCTGCTCGACGCGCTCGATGTAGCGCGTCAGGTACTCCTCGACCCGCCGCACGCGATCCGCGCTCCTGCCCGTTACGGTGCGCTCGGCCATCAGGTAGCAGAGGCCGGCAACCGCGTAGGTGAATGGCTTGCGGGGCGTGCCCTGGACCTCGGGCAGACGAAACAGGTGGTCGTCGAGATACCTCAGGCCCTTGCGCGCGGGGGCGTTCCAGGGGGCGTTCTGGAGGGCCTTCTTCGGCGACTCCTTGGCGGGAAGATCGGCGGCGCCGGCGGCGAGAACCAGGAACACGGCAAGGGGGGACCATCGCATGCAGACCCTACGCGCGTGAAGGGCGGGCCGCTCCCGGCCCGGACTGTGCGCGCGACGGGCGAGCTCCGGTAAACTCTCCTCCATGATGAGAACCTCCCTGGTCCTGGTCGCGCTGGCGATGCTGGCCCGTGCCGACGTGCTCGAAGACAAGTACAAGGCCAAGCTGAACAAGCCGTTCGTCAAGGCTGTGAAGTGGATCACCGACTACGACACGGCGCGCAAGCAGGCGAAGGAGTCCGGCCGGGCGATCTTTGTGTATTTCTCGCGCTCGTTTCGCCCATGAGCACCCTGCACCCGGCTCGAGAGGGGTCCTCTCAGCACCGACGAGTTCAAGAAGTTCACCGGCAGTGTCGTCCCGTTCCTGCACATCACGACGCACATCGACGGCAAGAAGTACGACGACCTGCTCTTCGACAAGGGCGGCAACGCCCACCCCTCGATCATGTTCCTCGACGCCGAGGGCAACGTCCTCGCGCGCGTCGAAGGGCAAACGGTCAAGGACTGGGCCCGCGCGCGCAAGCAGATCGACCGGTACCACGCGCTCAAGAAGAAGGCGGCGGGCGGCGATGTCGCCGCGCAGATCGAGGTCGCGCTCTTCGAATGTCTTCTCGGCAAGATCGACTACGACGAGATGGAGGAGCGCCTCGAGGGCAAAAAACTCTCCGACGCGCAGAAAAAGCAGATGCGCGCGCTCGAGCTCGACGTCGAGGTGCGCGATGCCCTGCAGATTCTGCGGGCCGAGCGGCGTGCGGATGACGCGTACACAAGCGTGGGCGAGGATCTCGCCGCGGTGTTCAAGAAGGGGGAGACGCCCGCGTCCGAGAACCTGCGGCCCGCCTACTGGAAGATCATCATGAAGTACGGACTGCTCAAGAAGGACCACGCGCTTGCCAAGGCGGCCATCAAGAAACTCGCCAAGCTGTACGGCGAGGACGACCGCAGGGTCAAGCGCCTGCGCGAGCGCCTGGAGAGCGCAACGAAGTAAACCGACGGACGGCGACATCCCGCGAAAGGCGCGCCTGCGGCGACTTCCGGCTGGCCCTGCCCATGCGGAGCCCCGCTGGGCGATTCGCTCGGCGACTCTCGCCGTACCGGTTCAGATAGAAGAGGGCTCCCGCAAGCGGGAGCCCTCTTTTTCTTGGCGGTTGAGACGTCGACTGGCTTAGCCGGCCTGCGTCCAACGGTTGCCGTCACGCCCGGTCGTGGCCGTGGCGACAGCGCCCGTGATCGTGGTGCCGGCGCC
>JAJFFH010000011.1 GCA_021776735.1 Planctomycetota bacterium
TAGTTTCCCACCGCGTGATACAGCCGGACCGCTTCCGATTTCTGCTCAGCTGTAAACGTCCGTTTCTTTCGCTGTCCCATTGGTACTCCTTGACCAGTATCCTACTGATCCGAGGTGTCCACCAATTCGGGGGAAGCTCAAAGGTCGATCAACGACATCTGCTTGCGGCGACGGTAACACACGTCTCCCGCGATGATGAGGACCGCTGCCAAAGGCACCGCCACGTGCCCGGTCTCACTCGCGGGCATGCCCAGAGCTTCCAACCCGAACGCAACCGGAAGAGACAGGGCCAGAGCGCCGAAAACGATCGCGTGGGCGGGCCACTTGAAGGTGGGCAGATTCACGGAAGTAATAGCGTACAAAACAATTCGAGCGCGCCGATTCCCAGCGACACCTGCTCGAACGGTTCTGGGCGGCGTGTGCCGACCAGCCCCGAACGCCACAACTACCGATCTCGGGAATCGCCGTCCGTTAGCTCTTGCCCTACGGCCGGACCTTCCCCTTACCGCCGCACCTCGTAGAGCAGAAGCGTCGCCACGAGTTGGCCGTGCTGTTTGCGCGCAGCCGGTCCAAGCTGCTGGACATGCTCGCGTTCGAATTGGGCTTGGTGGCGTGCGAAGGCTGTCTTGGCGCGCTGCGTCACGCGTGCGAATCCGTCTTTCTTGCGGGCCAGGACCAGACGCGGCTCGTCGGGACCGGCGGTTCCCGGTTCCGTCAGGACCGCGCGGATGGCGTCCTCACCGTGCTTTTGGACGAGATCGGCTCGGACCTGGGCGTGGGCAGACACGAGGCGTTCAACCAGCGCCGGTAGCCGCTCTTTCTCCGCCGCACTCATCGCGCCGGTCATCTGCACGATCAGGGACTCGAGATCGGCGGCGCTCACTCGGCCCAGATAGAGCGCCTTCCAATACGGACGCTTCCAGAGTGGCGTGACCTCCGCGGCTACGCGTCGCGCGGTGTCGGCGGAAGCGCGGAGCGCCACGATCGATTCGGTCTCGGCGAGCTGTTCTTCGACCGCCGCCAAACGTTCGATGTCGAGCGCATCATCCGGCAGCCGGCTTTCGATTCCCTGGAGCGCTCGCTCGATTTCCTCGCGCAAGGCGTCGTCCAGCTTCGGCTCCCGTTCGCGCGCAAACGCAAACGCGATGTGGCCGGCCACCGTCGGCACGCGCCAGAGATCCTGCATCTGCATTCCGTCGCGCATGTGACCCTGCTCGGCGAGCGCACCGATCAGATCGTCGAGCCGCTTGCGCTGTGCGGCGTCGATCCGGCCGCCCGGATTCGCCCGCGAGCGCGCCAGCTCCCGGAACAGAGGGATCAGCTCGGACCAATCGACGGCGGACTTGCCGCGTGACACAGGCCCGAGGTCTGCCGGCTTGCGCGCACCCGGGTCCGCTTCGAGGCTCGCCACTCGCGCACGGAGCGTTTCGTTTTGTTCGAGAAGTTGACCCACGCGCGCCCGCAACTGCGCAGCTTCGGCAGGATCAGGCCCGCCCACCACAGCGCGTTCGGTCGGCGCACGGGGCGGCGCCGGCGCCCGCTTCATCCAGGTCGCATGTCCCGCGACCCCCACCGCCACGCCGAGCAGCATCACGGCACCGAGCGCGATCGTCTTGTTTACCGTCATCGTCAGTACTCCCAGAGTGACCGGTCGGGAAAACGCCAGCAGCGGTGCCAGCGCGGGTGCCCAGCCGCGTCCGGACTCGTCGAGGGAGCGGCGCAGCATCGCCAGCGCACGGGAAAGACGCGTACGCACCGTCTCGTACGGCGTGTCCGTCGCCGCCGCGATCGCGCGAACGCTGCGTCCCTCCAGGAAGCGCTGCACGATCGTCGTCCGATAAGGCTCCGGCATGGACAACACCGCATCGACCGCGCGCCGCTGAACCTCCAGGCGCGCGACCGCGTCGCCCGTGTTCGCAACCGCTTCAGGCCGCGCCGCGACCCGCTCCCGCGTGTGCCGCCGCGCCTGCGTCCGCCAACGACGCCGCACAAGGTTGCGCACGACCGCGGCGAGCCAGGCGCGCGGGTCGGACGGTCGGCGCTCCAGCGCCTTCACATACGCATCCTGAACGACATCGTCCGCGCCGTCCTCGCCTCCCAGCAAGGCCGCGGCAAGGTTGCGCAGGAACGCGCGGTGGCGCAGCAGTTCGTCCGCGTGCATCACAACCAAGAGCCCGCGCCGGTCGAAACGGGCTCATCAAAACGAAAAAGACATCTCGAGAAAGCAAACGGACGGCGAGGCCTCCGTCCGTCCGTCCCCTCGCCGTTCAACCGAGGTACTGAGCCGTCAAGCGGTCCGCCGCCGCCGTCGCGCGGTCTTTCATGCCCGGATACCGGGTCGCCCACGAGCGCAGCTTGTCCACCGCGATCTGCACGTTGTTGCGGCCGACCTTTCCTCCCAGGCGAAACAGCGTCTCCTGGTCGATGGTCCACAGCGCGTCCGTAAACACCCGCAGGGTTTGCAGCGGCTCGCTCAGCTTCGTCCAGACGGTGCCCTCGGCGCGAAAGCCACGACCCGCCGCGCCGACCTTGGCCGGAGCATTCGCGGTGCCGTCACTTTTTCGCTTGAGGCGGGCTTGCTTGGCGAGCCGGTCGAACGCGTCGTGCAAGACCGGGTTGCGCGGCTCGCGCGCGGTCGCCTGTTCGCCTTCGATGCGCGCCGGCTCGACAAAAAGCAGCACGACCCCCATGCCGCGCTCCGCGACGCCGCGCAACACGATGTCGCGCGCCTCCGCCGCCTGAAAGCTCCGCGCCTCGACCTGGTAGATCGGTGTGTAGCCCTGGGCCACGAGCTGGCGATAGCGCACGGCGCGCGCGCCAGCGTCGGCCACCTCGTGGTCCGCCTTCGCCGTCTCACCCAGCCGTATCGGCAACGCGAGCGGACCGCCGAACGGCGCGAAGTCCCAGCCGAACGCGCGCCAGTCGTAGTTCACCTCGGCGTAGGTGCTCGTTTGAAACCGCGCCGGAGGAGGCTCCGCGTGCGCGCTCCGGACGCCGCTGCCCCCGCCCCCCCTTTTTGCTCCCCCTCCGGTCGCTCCGCAGCCCGCAAGCGCCACGACAAGAATCAACATTCGCATGCCCGGCAGGATAACGAGCGGTCAGCGCCGGTGCCAATCCCAGATGTCGTGTACCGTGTTCTTGTCGATGCCGTGCCCGCACTGCTTCAGCGTCAGAAGGATGCTTCCGCGGTGATGGCTCTCGTGCGCCACGAAGTAGGCGACCGACACCGCGATGCCCTTTTTCTGGCCTTTGAGCGGGCGTACGCCGTCCCCGACCTCGCGCCAAAAACGACGGAACGCCTGCGTCGATGCTCGCAACGCCTTGATCAGCTCGGCCCGTGACGGCTGCTCCTTGCTTTCGAAACGCCGCAGCCCCTCCGCGAGGCAGCCACCACCCTTCGCCTCAAGCCAGCGCAACCGCTGTGTGCAGATGCGCAAACTGCCGCGACACCTCGCGTCCGCCGTTGTTCGTCTCCCACGCTTCGATGAGTCCGTCGAGCATGCCGGAGTTCTACCCGAGGCAGCATACGGACGGCGATGTTTGTTACGCTCCCGGGTTGGAGGAATGCCATGTACAGGCGGATATTCGTCGCGGTTCTGGGATTGACGTCATTCGCGGCGGCCGAGACCGCCAGCGACGTGATCCGGGAAATGCTGAAGCCCGACCTACTGCGTGCCGGCAAGGCCCTGGAGAAAGTCGAGCCGAATGCTGCGGCTGCCCGCAAGATTGCCGCGGCAGCCGTGGATGCGCCGCTGAACGATCCCCGCTTCGTTGTGCTCGATACTCTGCCGATGGGGCGCGGGGGGCGCGACGGAACGATGGGTCAGCAGGTTCGCACCGGTTTCGCCCGCGAGTTGTACGAGTTCGTGAACAGCGCGTGCTTGGACTCGACCGGATCGGCAGTGCGACGCGCGCCTTTGGATGCCCGCTTCTACGGGCTGCGCGCAACACACATTGTCGGCAAGACCGTGACCGACAAGGACATCGTCCGTCTCGTGAACGCCTACGCTGCCATCGGCGGCGGATCAGATCCCATCGCCCTCGCGCACGCAATCAAGGTGCTGCACTGGGCACGCACAGTCCCAGACGCGAATCAAGATGCGCTACGGGAGCGCGAACAGGCGCTGGCCAAGATCGGTCGCAAGCGAGCCCCGGACCGCGCTATTTTTCGACTCGCGGGTTTCGCAGCCCGACTCCGAAACTCAAGCAGCCGAACAGCAGAGATCAAGAAGATCCTGAAGGAGATCGCGCCGCTGACCGAGGCCAAGGACCAAGACCCCGCCGTGCTGCGTTTTCATCACAACCTCGTGTCGCGCGCCCGCCGCGCGAAGGTTCGCGCGGACTACGTCGTCTGCAAGCACGCACTCCTGGCCGGGCTCGAGGCGTTCGCCCCGAGGGGTGGAAACTGGCGCTCCCACACGTCGGGAAAAACCGCACAGCTCACGCGGTACGGAGACGGCGGGCGCGTTCGTTTCGGAATCTCGGTCACGACGATCGTCCACCGCCGCAAGCATGCCGTCCGAAGCGCCATCGACGCCGTCGTCCAGACGCTCCACGCCAAAATCTACGGGTCCACCTGCAGCCGGCCCAAGAAGGTCCGGTTGAACAGGAAAATCCTTGCGCAGATGGTCGAGTGCTCGGGGAAGAACCGCGCAGGACAACAGGTTGTCGTACGCGGATTCAGTTGGGGCACGCGCAAGAAGAAATCAACGCGCGTGTTCGTCGCCCTCGCCTCTGCCGTGGATACGAGTCAGATCGACGATCCGGAGCTGATCGCCGTCCTGGCGAGCCTCGAACGCCGGTAGATCTACCGGTCCTGGAGGAGTTCGCGCAGCTTGCGGCGCAGGGGTTTTCCAACCGCGTTCTTGGGAATCTCATCGATCAAGACGAACTCGCGCGGCACCTCGTGCGGCGCCAGCGCGGCGCGGCAGTGATCACGCAGGGATTTCGCGGTGGAGGGGTCGGAATCGGAGTCCGGGCTTGCCACCACAAACGCGACGGGAACATCGCCGTCCGTTTGGTGTGGTCTGCCGACGACGGCGGCCTCGCGGACGCCGTCGTGTTCGAGCAAACACTCCTCCACCGCGTTGGGGGCGACGGTGTAGCCTCTGAACTTGAGCATGTCCTTTTGACGCCCGACGATCGTCAGGTAGCCCTCTTCGTCCATGACGCCGAGGTCGCCGGTGCGCAGCCAGCCGTCAAAAAAAGCGGCGGCGGTCGTGTCGGCGTCGTTCCAGTAGCCGTCGCAGACCTGCGGACCCTTCAGGCACACCTCGCCGCGTTCGCCGGGTTCCAGCTCGTGCGCCGGATCGTCCGGGTCCGTGATCCGGCAGTCCGTGTCGGGTAGCGGGATGCCGACCGTCCCGGTCTTGAAGCGCGCGGGCGGGTTGTTGTGGCTTTCGGGCGACGCCTCGGTCAGGCCATAGCCCTGCTGCAGCGGCGCGTGCGGATAGCGCTCGTCCCAGCGCGCCTTGAGGTTGCCCTGCGAGAGCATGGCGCCCGCCTTGACGTGGCGCAGCGTGGGCATGTCCGCCCGCGGCACATCGAGCAGGCGGTGAAACATTGTCGCGCTGCCGTACAGCACCGTTGCTTCGTGTCGCACAACCAACCGCAGGGTCTCGACCGGATCAAAACGCGACGCGAGTACGAGGGTCCCCCCCAGCGCGAACGTGGAGTGCAGGCAGACGCACAGTCCCCAGGTGTGAAACAGCGGCAGCACGCACAGATTGATCTCGTCCCCGGTCCAGCCAAACCAGCGCGCGTTCTGCAACGCGTTCGCGATCAGGTTTTGGTGCGTCATCCGCGCGCCCTTCGGCGTGCCGGTTGTGCCGCTGGTGTATTGGAGGACGGCGACGACAGCGGGGTCCGGCGTCGCCCTTCCGCCGTCGCCCTGCGGGCTATTGCGGACAAGCCGGGCAATGGCGGACAAGTCGGGGTCGGGGGTGGGGGTTCGGGGAAGGGCCGGGCATGCGGGGAGAGGGGACTCCACGATCACGCGCGGGTCGCAGTCCTCCACGATGCGCTCGAACTCGCCCGCGCCCGCCAGCGGGGAAACAGGGACAGCGATGGCGCCGAGTTCGAACGCGCCGTGAATCGTGGCGATGAAGTCCAGGGAATTGGGCAGGCGCACCAGCGCGCGGTCGCCGGGCCGGACGCCGCGGGCATGGAGCGCGGCGGCGGCGGAAGAAATCGCCGTCCGTACGCTTTTGTACGAATGTCTTTCGTCCCCATCGATCAGCGCCAGCTTGTCCGGCGGTGCGTGGCGAACGAGATCCGTCAACGTGCCGGGCGGATACGGACCGATCGCGTCGGCGGGAGAAAAGCGAGTCCAGGGTCGCGCCACGCAAAGAGCATAGCGCGCGGCACGGCGACCGGTCTACCGGGTATGCGACGGGTCGAGGCAGCGCTGCAGCTCGTTGAGGAGCCGGACCGACGGGTCGCGGATGTTGCGCGCACACGCTTCTTCCGAGTCGATCATCCAGAAGATGCCGTTGTTGTTGCGGCCGAGGCGCACGAGCGCGTTGAAGCCCTCGAGTCCGCAGTAGTCGGCGTAGAGAATCTCGCCGTTGCGGATTTCGATGATCGCGTGCTCCTTGTCGAGGGCGACGTGGAGCCGGACGTTGCGCCGTCCGTTGAACAGGTGCCGCAGCAGCCCGACGATGCCGATGCCCGACAGCTCGCCGCCGTCCGCGTCGCGGCGAAAGCCGTCCCAGTCGAACGCGATCGTGCCCGTCTCCTGGAGATCGACCTCTTCGCGCTCGTCCTTCAGGCAGACGAGGAAGATGCTCGCCCCGATCTGGATGCGGCTGCCCTCGCGCACCGCGGTCCGCGTGCGCACCAGCTCGCCGTTCAGGAACAGGCCGTTGCGGCTGCCGAGATCCTCGAGGAAACCGGCGTCCGTGGCGCGCGCCATCGACAGGCGGGCGTGGCGGCGCGAGCAGGCGCCGTCCTCGACGACGACATCGCAGTCGAGCCCGCGGCCCAAGATGTAGCTTTGGCCCCGCCGTAGGGGGAACCGGCTACCCGTCACCGACACGAGATACGGCATGAAACTGACGTTTCCATCGGCGTTTGAGCCCCGCCGCTTGACCCCGGATTCGATCGCCGGTACTGCCCCCGCCCCCCTCTTTTCCTCTGCCCGAGCTCTCCGGGCCTATTGGGGCTCTTCCGGCTCCCCGCCGCCAGCCGCGCGGCCTCGCTCTTCTTCGTCCTGCCGGTAGCCGTAGGCGACCAGAACGAGCCAGGCGACGACGCAGACGCATAAAAAGGCCGGGAAGAACTTGGCCTTCCAGACGAGAACCGCCCCGATCGTGGTGGCGATCAGTCCGGCGACGAGAACGAACACGACCAGAAAGCGGCGGTATGACTTGAGAGCGGGATCCTCGGGGGCCATTTCCCCAGATTATTGCCGCGGTCCAGCGGGCGCATTACGATCGGTCCCGATGAGCACGAGTGCCACGGAAAAAAGCGCCTTCACCGACCTCGCCGTCAAGATGATCGCCCTGATCGTGGTCGTCTTGGGGCTCACCCTCATGGGCGGCTGGAGCGAAGCCGGACTGTTCGGCAAGGGATTGCGCCCCATCGCCTGCGTACTCCTGATCGGCATCGGCATTGGGTTTTTCACGTACCAGGGCTGGGCCTTCCTGTTTGTCAGCGCGGGCCTGCTGCTCGGCTTCTTCTTCACCTTCATCAAGTACCTGCTGGCGTGGGACCACGCGCTCCTCGGCCAGGCCGACCAGCGCACGCTCTGGCTTTGCGCCTGGATCGGGATCATGGTTCTGATCGGGTTCGTCGGCCGCTGGAAGACCGAACGCCATTTCCGCCCGCACCTTGACGTCGATCATCACTAGCGCCGCCGGCGCCTGGGCTCGTGTCGGGCTCATCCTCGGTCGACAGATCAGGACGGCGATGTTTTTGGCGACGCTGGCCGCCTGTTCGGACGACGAGACCGCGCGCGTTCAACCCCTGCTCGACGCGCTCGCGCGCGACGCCCCGGACGCCAACGCCGGCCTCGGCGGTCTGGGCCCCGACGACACCGACGCCGTCGCTCCGATCTGCCGAATGATTGAGGCCGACAACCGGCGCTACGTGCAGCTCGCCCTGATCCGCGTGCTGCAAAAAATCGGCGATCATGACGCCGTCCCGGCCCTCGGGGGCGCGTTGAAGCACCACGATGCCGTGGTACGCGCCGCCGCCGCCGCCGCGCACTGGTCGATCACGAAAACCCACAGGCCCGGGCTCGCCCATCTCATCGAGGCGATTCTTGGGCCGCGGTCGGGACGCGCCACAGCCCTCAAGGAGTTCGAGCGAGCGCAAGACATCCCCGCTGCCGTCGTGAACGATCTGGCCGCGGGGGTTCGTCGAGAGATCCCGGAAGCCGCGGACGCGATTGCGAGTCTCGGCCCCGACGGCGAAGCCGCCCTCCCGGCGCTGCGCGCGACGCTTGCCCAAAAGAGCAGCCTCGCCATGCGCGCCGCTGCCGCGCGCGCGCTCTACCGGGTCGGCGGCGATCCGAAGCGCGCACTCGCCATCCTCGTCGGCGACCTCGCGTCCGTCCCGCCGATGGCCCGCCAGCGCTACCACCGAGCGATCATGGAGATGAAGCAGGACCGCCCGAACGACGTGGCCGCGGCAGTGGAGACGATGCTGCTCGCGGCCAGCCAACCGGAAAAAACACGCCTCCTCGGCGTGCAGATCCTCAAGGAATGCGGCATTGGAGGCGCCATCCTGAAGCGCGTCGCCAAAGAGGATCCATCCCCGAAGGTACGGGAAGCGGCGACACGTTAGCGGCGGGACGGCGATTCAGGTGCGTGAGAAGCCGGGTGGGGCCACGCGCCAGGCGTCCGTTTTCTTCTCGACCGAACGCGCGATCTCGGCCAGCGCGCCGTCGCTGTGATGCGGGCCGAACAGCGTCGTGGTCAACGGCGTGCGGTCGCCCAAAAAGCCGGTCCGCCACGTCAGCGAGGGATGGCCGGTGAAGTTGGTGGCGCTCATGAGCCAGCGGTGCATTCCCGGCACGACGACGGCGTCGAAACGATCCATCCAGGGCCCCAGCAATTCGACGAGTTTTGTGCGCAGGCGCTGCGCCTGAATGTACTCGACCGCCGGGATGAGCCGTGCGGCATACCAGAGGTCACCGTAGATCAAACGCGCCGCGCGTTCGCCGCGCGTGGTCCATTCAAACGACGACGCGATGTCCGCGTACAGGATCGCCATCAGCGGCTTGATGTCGAGTTCGGGCGGCGTCGCGCGCACAAGCCGCGCGCCCGCCTCGCGTAGTGCGCGCCGGACGGCCGGGGTCACGGCTCCGACGACGGCGATGCGGCGCCCCCGCGCCCCCCTTCTCGGGTCGAACCGGATCGGCGCATCTGAAATCACGCTCAACACGAGTGCCGCGTCCGGTGCGTTGCGCGAGAACGCGCCGATCTTGTCGAGCGACGGCGAGAGCACCATGCAGCCGCGCCCGGGCACGGTGCCGAACGTGGGCCGCAGCCCGACGGCGCCGCAACGGACCGCGGGCGACGTGATGGAGCCGTGTGTTTCGCTGCCCAACGCGAACGGCACGAGACCGGCCACGGTCGCCGCCGCCGGGCCGGCACTCGAGCCCGACGAGCCCTGCCGCGGACGAAACGGATTGCGCGTGCGACCGCCGCTCCAGACATCGCCCGACGCGAGCTCGCCGGTGGCCAACTTCGCGACCAGCACCGCGCCCGCGGCTTCGAGTCGCGCGACGACCTCGGCATCGCCCTGGGAGGGGCGACCTTGAAACAGCTCGCAGCCCCACTCGGTCGGAGCGCCGCGCGCGTCGAGGATGTCCTTGCAACCCCACGGGATGCCATGCAGCGGACCGCGAACTTTGCCGTTCGCGAATTCACGGTCGGCGCGCCGTGCGGACGCGAGCGCACGACGCGGCATCAGCGACGCCACGCAGCGCAGTTTCGGATCGAATTCCTCAAGCCGCGCAAGACTCAGCCGCGCCAGCGCCTCCGCAGTCACGCGTCCACGACGCAGGGCGCGCGCAAGCACGGGAATCGGCGCAAACGAAAGATCATCGCCGTCCGTACGCTTTGGCCCGGGAGAGACCCGACACTGGCCTTCGGGCGCTTCGGGAACGGGCGGACAATCGGTACGCGGAACCGCCTGCCCGAGTGCGAGACGGCGCAAGCGCCGGTAGCCCCGACGAAACCGCGCCACAATCCCGCGAACGTGCGACCGCCGTTCGGCGGGCGCAGAAACAGCGGCCACATCCTGCGCCGCGCCAATGGTCTCGGCATCCATGCCGCGATCCTAGTTCGCCGTGGACCCGCGGTCGACCGCGAGTCCGGCGCCCTCGAAACGCTCCGGAGCGACCCGCCCCCCGGAGCCACCGAATCCGGGCTGTTGATCGAATGGCCCTCTGGAGGACCATACCGAGCCGGGATCAGAAGGATGACCTTAGCCGCTGAATCTCTACAAGTCGTTGAGCTGCATAGGTTTATCGAGGATTCGAAACGTCACAGAACCGTCATGGATTCCCGCCGACGCGACGATGCGGAACCGCTACCGCCCCCGAATGCGGCGGATCGCGTCGCGACAGATCGCGACAAAGCGCCCGGCGCGCAACAGCCGTTCGAGTTCGGGCAACGCCGTGTCCGCCCCGGGGCCGATCTGGCCGAGCGACCACGCCGCCTGCGACGCGACCTCGTCCGCGTGGTCGCGCAGGAGCTTGGTCAACTCCGGCACCGCGGGGAACGCGTCGCGCTTGAACTGCCCGAGGCGCCATGCGGCGTTGCGACGCACGTCGGCGGACTTGTGCGCCAACAGCTTGATGAACGGCCCGATCGTCGATGTGCCGATCCGGCGCAGGACATCTCCGGCTTCGCGGCGGAGCTCTTCTCGCGGCGTGGAGCCAAGGACGGCGATGATCCCTGAGACCGCCGGCCGCCCGATCATGGCCAGGCTCTTGCGCACGACCTCTTGCAACTCCTTGTCCCGGCTCCCGAACAGTTCGAGAAGCGACGGAACGGCGCACGCACCGAGCCGCCGAAACACGTTCGGCAAGTGGGCGCGGTCGTGGGCACTGCCTATCTTGAGCAACCGAATCAGGTCGGGCACGCCAGCACGGCCCTTCTCGCCCATCGCACCGATCGCGTCCATGGCCGCCGCGCGAACTTCCGGCGAAACGTCGCTGAGGCGCGCGCGCAGATCAGGAAGGAGCGCCACCGCGTCCGCCCCCAGCGATGCCGCCGCGACGGCGGCGCGCCGACGAACGACATCATCCTCGTCGGCGAGGCCGCGGCGCAACACGGGAACGGCGGCCACACCCCCCATGGCCGGCACGAACTGCAAGGCCCGGAGCCGTAGTTTCTTGTCCTCGGAGTCCACGGCCTTGAGCAGCGCGGGGCCGGCCTTCGCACCGATCGCCTTGAGCGTCGCCGTGACCCATCGTCGGTGCTGCCGCGTGTCCGCTCCCGGACGCAGCAGGTACGGAACAACACGTTCCGCCTCGGACGGCATCCGCGCGAGCCAGCCCAACGCCGCCCGCTGCACGGAAGCATCGCCGTCCTTGACTGCCTTCCAAAGACTTGTCGCTGCCGGCTTCCCCAGCACGGCCAGACCGGCCACCGCCGCGTGGCGTACACGGACCTCGTCGTCGTCGAGCAAGGCCTGCAGTTGCGGCAAGAGAGCCACGCCGCGCGATTTCACGAGGCGCACGAACCGATAGGTCTGTTCGGTTTGCGCCTTGATGCGCAGCCAGCCCACGCTCGCCGCCGGACCGATCTTGTCCAGCGCAAACGCGCACGCTTGGCGCAGTTTCGGATCGGAGCGCGCCAGCGCGGTCAACCGCGGCACGGCGGACGCAGCCTCCTTGCCGTAGTCCGCGATGAGATAGCACGCGCCGCGGCGCACGACCGCCTCGTGATGACCGAGCGCGCGGATGGCGAGATCGAGCGACGGAAGCTCCCGGAGCATGGCGAGCAGCGGCTTGCGTTTGCTCCGCGCGAAATCGCTGGCCAGCAGGCGCAGCGCGTCGGGCGTGACTCGTTCCGGGGGAACGCGCAACCACACGGCGATGACCGCGTAGCGCACGCTCACGTTCTCGTCCTTGAGCGCGGCAACCATCTTCGGACGCAGCCGAACGCGCAACGCGGCCGGAAACTTTGCCGAGTCCATCCGGCCCAGAACCAGCCACGCCGCCTGACGCACGGGCAGGCGCGCGTCATCGACGAACGGAAGGATCGCCGCAGGATCGGCGTCCTTGGCCAGTTGGGCGATGAAGGGCGACCGGTGCGGCTGCGAGTCCTTCGCCAGCGCCTCGAACACCGACGCGGGGTCGGGCGAGCCTGGCGCGAGAGGCGCGGGGATCTCCGACGCGATCCGACGCAGCCACGCGTCCTTCGAGCGAAGCCCGAAGTCTATGGCCTCGCGGAGGTTGGGCGGGCGTAGTCCCTTGCGCGCGAGGGTTTCAAGCGCAAGACGGCTGTACGGCTTGCCATCCATGACGAGCTCCGCGAGCGCCTTGTGACCGCGCGGCCCGAGTTCTACGAATGCGGGCACAGCGGGGTTCGAGGGGCCGTTCGGCTCCCGTGCCGCCGCGAGGATGGCCGGGACGGCGCTTTCGGCGGCGGACACGCCGATGGCCTTCAATGCATCCACCGCCATCCACGCCTTGGATTGGTCCTCCCACGTCGCCAAGAGCGACACAAGTTTCGGCACCGCGGCCGGAGCACGCAAGCGACCAAGGGCGTACACGGCGCGGCGCGACACCTCGGGATCCCGGTCATCGACAAGGCGCAGCATCAGGGGCAGGAGCTCCCGCGGCGGACTCGGCATCGCCGTGAAGACACCGATCGCCGCGTGGCGCACAAACGCGTCGTCGCTGCCGAGTTGGCCGCGCACGTCATCGACCGGAATGCGGTTCCCTCCGGACGCCAAGTCCTCCAGCGCCAACAGCGCCAGCCGGCGCGCACGCAGCGGTCCGGAACGAACGACTTCCGCCAGTCGATCGATCGACCGCGGCGCGAGTCGAACAAGCGCAAGCGCCGCGTGGCGCCGGAGGATCGGATCGTCGTGTCCCATCGCGTCGCGCAACGCGTCGAGCGCCGCATCGCCGACCTCGCCCTGCATTCGTCCGAGCGAAAACGCCGCGACGGATTGTCCCGTCAGAACGCCCGCAACAAGTTCCGCCTGCGCGGTCGCCTTCGGCCGCGGCGGCAGCGGCGCACCACCGCCCAGCGAGCGCAACACGGCAGGCGCGTGGCCCCGAAACGTCGGCCAGGCATCGGCCAAGCGAACGACATGCGGGGCCGCTTTCTTGGCCACGGGCCCCATCGTCCGAAGACAGTTCAGCGCGCTGCGTACGACCCACCACTTCTCATCGTGCAACGCACGCACGAGCGGCATCACGAGCGACGGGTCCGCCACGCGCATGCTCTCCAGCGCGGACGCCGCGGCGCCACGCACGTCGGGATCCTCGTCGGACAAGAACGCGGCCATGCGCGGCGCGACGCCGTGCGCGGGCACCCCGAAGTACCCCAGCGTCATGAGCACGGCCCGCCGCGTCGCAACATCGGGCGCATCCAACAGCTTGGCGAGATCCGGCACGGCCGCCGCGGCACCCGGACGGTGACGCACGCGCATGAGCGACGCGACCGACGCCCGGCGCACAAGAGCATCGCCGTCCGTCAGCCCCCGCCTGAGTGCCGTAACGTCCGAACACATCTGCGCCGCGAGACGACGCCGCCGCGGATCGGTGTGCTTGAACATCGCGACAAACGGAGCGTCGATGCGTTGGGCGCGGAGCGCGCGAACCGCCAGCATCCGCAGGTACGGCCGACGATCCAGGAGCGCGACAAGATCCACGGCAGGCTGCCCGGGCCGCGGAGTCCGCGCCCGGTAGACATCCGCGGCCAACGCGTCCAGGGCCTGGGCCGCCGCGTCGTCCGCCGGCGCCGCCCCGCCACCCGGAAGCGCCTCACGAGCCCGCCCCATGAGCAGCGCGTGCCCCTCGACAAACTCGAGCGCGCGGGCGACGCCGAGAGCCTTCCCCCCGAGCCGCGCCACGGCCCGCAACGCCGCGCGCCCGACCTCATAGTCCTCGTCAAACAGCCCATCGAGCAGCGCAGACACGATCCGAGCCGACCCGGCATCGAATTTCTCGATGGTCGCGAACGCGCGCCGGCGCCGCTCGGGACTCGCGTGCGCCGCCTCCTGCTCCAGCGTGCGGCCATCCTCGGCAAGCAAGCCACACCATGAAAAAAGCGCCAGGACGGCGATATTTCGGGCCATGCCCCCACGATACATGGAAGCCGTCAAGCTAGCGGGCCGTGGCAAAAGAGCGGGTCCCGGACCGATCGGTCGGGACCCGCCGTTGGAGGTGGCACCCGGATTCGAACCGGGGATCAAGGATTTGCAATCCTTTGCCTTACCACTTGGCCATGCCACCCGCGTGTGAGCCGGGTATTCTCCCCTCTTCCGGCGGTTTTTCAAACTTCCCGCGACCCGCCCGGTTCGCCGGCGGTCACGGATTTTTTAGGGATCCCCCGGCTCCCCGGGCTCCTGGTGCACAATCTCGCCGCCCACCATCGTGAGCACGCACTGCGCGTCCGCGCGTCCCAGGAAGGCGTAGTCGAGTTCCGCATCGGAAGCATCGCCGTCCGTTTGCTTGAATGCCGCGAGATCTCCATGCCGGCCGACATGCAGCACCCCTGCATCGAGATCGAGCGCGCGCGCACCCCATTCGGTCGCCATCCGAAACACGGCCCGCGGATCGAGGTCCGGTCGGTGCGCGGCGAGGTGCTGGATCTCGGACAGCGCATCCACGGTCTCGCCGGACGCGGCACTGTCGGAGCCGAGCACGACGCGCACGCCCTCCTCAAGCAGCTCAAGCACCGGATGTTCGGGATGGCCGAAGAAGGCGTGCGCGGTTGGGCAAAACGCAACGAACGCGCCGCCGGGAATGTCGCGCGGCCGCACGAAATTGCAGTGCACGAGGACGAGCGGCGCGCCTTCGAGTTCCAGCGCGTCGAGAAACGGAGCCACGCCGCCCCACGGCTCGTGGTCGGGATCGTCCGTGCCGAATTTTTTGTGCAACTCGCGCAGCGGACCGATTCCGTGCCGCAAGAACGCCAACTCCTCGAGCGTCTCCCCGACGTGGATCGCAACCGGGCGTCCGTGGCCGGCGGCCATCGCCATCGCCTGGGCGAGCAACTCGCGCGACACGCTGTAGGGCGCGTGCGGCGACAGGCCGGTGTCGACGCGCGGCGGCAGGTCGCGCATCTCGGCGAGCTCCCACACCTCGGCGAACACCTCGTCCGCACGGTCCGGGTGCAGTGCCAACGCCTCGACGAACACGCGCCCCCGCACCCCCGTTTCCCCAAAGGCAGCGATCACCTCGTCGAAGCAGGAACGGACGGCGATGTCTCCGAACGATGTCGTGCCGCGCGCCAGGGCGGCCCTGAGCTCGGCCGCCACGCTCGCCTGAACGGGCTGCCTGGCCCTGCGCTGCGCCCCTATCTCCTCGATCCACGCCGTAAAATCGCCGTCGTAGGGGACCTTGCCCCGGGCCTGCGACAGGTCGAGGTGGCTGTGGACGTTGACGAGTCCGGGAGTCAGGACGGCGTTTTCGAGCCGAATCGTGTCCGGCGTCTCGGGCGCGTCCGCCGCGGGCCCGACCCACGCGATCCGCCCCTCGTCGCACAGGACGGCGCCGTCCGCAAGCCGCGTATCGGCATCGACCAAGACGACCGGAGCACAAACGAGAGTCCGCACAGGCCCGCATTATTCACGACCACGCGGGTTCTGGCCGATCCATATCGCCGATCCCAGACAGCGGAGTCACGGGTCTCTCCTCCTAGACGGGTCCTTCGAGCCGCCTTCGTCGTCGTTTCTTGACCTCGACGATCTGTCGTCGACCAGCACGAGGGATCGGGACGCCCGGACGGGATCCCGTGCCGTCAAAACTCACCTCTGCGCGTACGCATCGAGTCGATGCGCCACGTGGCCACGAATAACACGGGCTGCCGGGTCCTATAATGCGCGCCAATTGCCGCACCTGATCGACAGCCACGCCCACACGAACTTCGACCGGTTCGACACCGACCGGGACGAGATGTACGCCCGCGCGCGAGCGGCAGGCGTGCAGGCGATCGTCGAGGTCGGCGTCGGACTCGAAGGTTCGCGTGCCGCCGTCGCGCGTGCCCGCACCGAGCCGATGGTGTTTGCCGCCGCGGGACTGCACCCGACCGGGCTCGACACGTTCGAGGACGACTGGGCGCCGTTCGAGGAGCTGGTGCGCGCCGGCGGCATCGTTGCCGTGGGCGAATGTGGGCTGGACTACTACTGGATGAAGGCCGAGAAGGGCGTGCAGGATGACGCGTTCCGGCGCCAAATCCGGCTCGCGCGCGAGGTCTCGCTGCCGTTTATCGTGCACTGCCGCGACGCGGAGGGCGACACGCTGCCGATCCTGCGCGACGAGGGCTACTGCCACGGGGTCGTGCATTGTTTCGGTGGCGACGCCACGCAGGCCGCTACGCTCGTCGAAATGGGAATGCACGTCTCGTTTTGCGGCAACGTGACCTACAAGAAGTCGGACGGCCTCCGCGAGGCCGCACGCGCCGTGCCCCTTTCCCGACTTCTTCTCGAGACCGACAGTCCCTTCCAGGCGCCGCAAAAAAGGCGGGGCAAGCGAAACGAGCCGGCGTTCGTCGAGCACACCGGACGATTCCTGGCTGAACTCCTCGACGTATCGTTCGACGAGCTGGCGACCCAAACCACCGCGAACTCGCGGGCACTGTTCGGGCTACCTGATTTAATCTGACAGGTTCTCCTGCAAGGTCCTCTTGAAAAGAGCTCTATGACGGCGACGTTCGTGATCATCCTGCTGGCTGCCTTCGCCTCGGCGTGGGGGACGCGCGCGGCGTGGCTTGCCGGCGGTGCGTGGGGCTGGCGTGTTTTTTCCGCGGTCCTGTTTGCGCTACTCGGCGTACACGCCGTGATCCTGGCCGCCCTCAGCGGGGACGGCATCGTCTTTCCCGGCCTCCAACTCTCCCCCGAAGTGACCAACATGTTCGGTGCCGAGTTCGCCGCGGGACGCGTGTGGTGGGCACCCCGACCTTTGCTGTCGCTGGTCGTGTTGCTGGCGCATCTGGCGATCCTGCTGGCCAAGACGAACCGCAGCAACTGGTTGCGCCCCCTGCCGGCGACGATGCTGTTTGTGTTTGTCACCATCTTCTACCGGGGCGGCGCGAACCTACCCGCGCGCCAGTACCTGCGCTCCGTGGGCCCCCAAACGAATGGTTACCTGACGATAGTCCCGACCGGCGACGGCGCGGACCTCATCTTCGCCGTAGGCAATCGCGGTGAGGTCCTGCTCGACATCGTGCACCGCCACGAGGCGGACAAGCTGCCGCCGAAACCTCTCTTGCAGTGGACCCGGGATGGCGCTGCAATCCTGCTCTCCGTACGTCTCGATCGCCTCTTTGCCGTCGAAAAGGACGGGTCGTACGTCGGATGGCTTCCGCCGAGAGGCTCCATGTGGCCGCCGGAGAAGAACGACCCGGGTTACGAGCCCGTGGACAACCATCGGATGCGGTCCCAGGGGCAACGAGACGTGGCCGAGTACCTGAACAATCACGCCGGCATCTGGGTGGAAAAGCCGTGAACGCAGAAGCGAATCTCAAGCAGGGCGCGGAAACGGCGCAAGCACTGCGCGAACGCATCGCCGAGCGGATCGTCGGCGGCGCGGAAGTAATCGATCTCGTCTTGACGGCCTTGTTCGCGGGCGGGCACTCGCTGCTCGAAGGCGTGCCCGGCATCGGCAAGACCATGCTCGTGCGCACCCTCGCCGAAAGCATCGACGCATCGTTTTCCCGTATCCAGTTCACGCCTGATCTCATGCCGGCGGACGTGACCGGCACGATGGTTCTTTATCAGGGTGCGCAGGGCGACGGGGGGCAGCGCGAGTTCCGGTTTCGGCAAGGGCCGGTGTTCAGCAATGTCTTGTTGGCCGACGAGGTGAACCGCGCGACGCCCAAGACGCAAGCGGCAATGCTCGAAGCGATGGAGGAGCGGCAGGTCACCGCCGACGGTGTCAGCCGCCCGCTGCCCGATCCGTTTTTTGTTCTCGCAACGCAAAACCCGCTGGAGATGGAAGGCACCTATCCGCTTCCCGAGGCCCAGCTCGACCGGTTCATGTTCAAGATTCTCGTACCCAGCCCGTCGCGCGAAGAGCTGGCGCGGATTATCGAACTGGCCACGAGCCCGGCGCCGGCCCCCGCCCCCCCCATTGCCTCCAGCGAGAACATTGCCCGCTCGATCGCTCTCGTGCGCGATGTCGTGATGACCCGGCAAATCCGCGACGTGATCGCGCGCCTGGTGCGCGCCACCCACCCCGACGGCGAAAGCGCCCCGGAGTCGGTGCGCCGGTTCGTCCGCCACGGCGCCAGCCCGCGCGGCGCCCTGGCACTTGCCCTCGGCCTGAAAGCGCAAGCGCTCATGCAGGGTCGGGCGCACGCCGAACGCAACGACCTGAGCGCCCTGATCAAACCGGCCCTGCGCCACCGCATCGGCTTGAGCTTCGAAGGCGAGGCCGAGGGCCTCTCCACGGACCAGGTTCTCGACGACGTCCTCGCCGCCGTCCCGCTCCGGTAGCCGGCCGGGACCGTTCGACTTCGCCGGGGCTGGCGACGTCCGTCAGGGGAACGTGGTGCCGAGCGGGGATCGTCTGCCGGGAGTGGAGCGCCGGTCGGGAGCGCCGGTCGGGAGCGGGCGCCGGGAGCGGGCGGCCGTGGATCGGGCAGCCGGAGGGATCAGGGAGACGGGGGTCGGAGTCGGGCGGCGGGATCCGTCCGCGGCGCGCGTGGGGGCGTGCCGATCTCAGGCTGGCCGAGTCTGCCGCGACTCGCGGCCCCGGCTCTTCTTCGTGATCTTCGCGACCTTCGCGTTTTTTTCGGGCGCGCCGCCTAGCGGTGGGCCTCGGTTCTTTGCACGGCGTCTTGCAGGGCGTCGCGCCACTTCTTGCGGAGTTCCTGCTTGACGACGGCGGCTCCGGCCGGCTCGACCTTGCGTTCTCCCCAGCGGAAACGAAACGAGACCTCCTGGCGCTCCATGTCCTTGAGCCGCGTGAGCTTGAGCCGGATTTCCGCGTGTAGCGACGGCAGGGTTCGCAAGACAACGTCCTCCCCGTCGGCCCTGAGCGTCGCGCCCGGCCAATGGTGGACCAGCCGCACCGGCAAGACGTACCCGAACTCGCTCACCGGATAGTGCCGCGCAACGGGAACCTCCCAGTCCTCGTCCCGCGCAAGGACCCGGATGTCGCCGCCGCGTCGTTGCCAGCGCAGACCCGCGGACTTGGTCACGACCTCAAGCACCCGCTCGACCGTCCACTTCGAATGCGGCCCCGTCCTGCGGATCGAAAACATCTGCCGCCGGGCGCGAAACTGCGCCGCGGGCGAAACCCAAGCCGGCGTAAGCAGGACCAGCGCTTGATCGCCATCGACCGTCGGTCTCCCGGAAGACTGCTCCCTCGTCTGCCCGGAATCGTTCACCGGGTCGAGCACGAATACCGACCGCGATCGCAACATCTTCCCGTACGGATCATCCGGCACGAGAGCATCGCCGTCCGTCTGCTTTCGTCCGACGGATCGCCCCCGCACCGAAAGCGCGCGCGGACCGATCACCACCCCGTCTCGCCCCAGCGATTCGCGCGCCACGTGCTCACCCGGCAACGCCCAAACGGCGACCACGGTGAGGACGAGCGCCAAGACGAGTGCTATTCGCATCGCGAACGCTCCAGGTGTTTGCGGATCAGCGTCTGGGTGGCGGCCGGCGCGGCGACGATCAGCGTTCCGTTGTTGGCCTGCACCTGTCCGGGACCGAGCCCTTCCGCGACGGTGCGGATGTCCGCCATGATGTCGTGCCCGTCGCCGAGGTCGTACCGCGACGCGAGATCCTTCAGCGGATAGATGCGCACGACCGTCTTCGCGACCTCACCGGTTTTCTTCGCGGGTGCCGTCGGCTCTGGCGGAGGCGAAGCACGCAACAACGCCGCCTGCGCTGCGAAGTCGCCCGCGTCCAACGCCAAAACCTCCCGCGCCAAACGCGCGGCCCGCACCCGATCGCCTGCTCGCAACGCATCGCGCGCCGCCGCCAGAGTCGGTCCTCGCTGCTTCGCCCAAGACACCCGCCGCGCGATCTCGCGATGAATAGCGGGCAGAGTCTTGATCAGCACCAGATTCCCCTGCCGGCGCACCACAGAACGCGCGCCAAACACAGCCAAGACGAGCGAGAGCGCTTCCAGATCCGCCTGCTGCACGTCGGGCGCAAGCGCAAGGTCTCTCCACGGAATACCGTTGAGGCTCGGGGGCAGCGCCGCCGCGTCGTACCCGCGCTCGACCGCCTCCTCCCACGCCTCTTCGCGCAACAGGATCCGCAACTCATCCCCGCGCCGCTCCCAACGCAACCGCGCGGGCCCGCACCGTTCGTCCAGCCACTTCGCCACCCGCGGCGGCGCGCGACTCTCGATCTCCATCGTCACGGCGCACGCGCGGTGACGCGCCTCGGGCGAGATGTACAGCCGTGCCGTGGTGAGATCATCCTCGGACCGGGAGCGGACGGACGGCGATTTTTTCGGAGCCGGCGTCGGACTCGGGGTGTCGCCCGGAGACATCGCCGTCCGTTCCTGACGTTCGTGTTGTCCGACAAGCTCCCGCTCCGTCGCCACGCGTCGGTCGCGCGCGTCGGGCCACAAGAGCCAGCCCAAGATACCGAGCAACAAGACGGCTGCCGCGACGCGCATGCGACCCACCGTCGGGCCGCTTCGTCACGCGCCGGTCAGCACTTCGAGGATTTGACAGACGGCGGCGCGCTGGCGCTCGAACGGCAGCGGCGTGGCGGCCAGCGCGAGATCCGGGGTTGGCGGCATGTGGACGAACCCGCACGGCGTGCCGGTGGCTTCGAGGGCGTGCCGCGCCAGATAAAACGACGTGTTGCACAGGTAGCCGCCGGCGGTCAGCGAAAACTCGACCGGGAGGCCGTCCGTTGCCAGCCGGGCGTGTAGATCATCGAGGGGCAACGTCGAAAAATAGGCAGCCGGGCCGCCCGGGACGACCTCCGGCCGGCTCGGCGCGGCGCCGGCGTTGTCGGTCCGCTGCGGATCGCGGAAATTGAGCGCGACCCTTTCGAGGCTGATCGCGGCGCGCCCGACAGCGACCCCGAGCAGCACGACGACGTCCCACGGCTCGCTCAGCAGGGCGGCCAGGGCGGGCCCGATTCGCTCGTAGTCGACGGGCAGGACGGCGCCGCGGACCCCTGATCCGTCCAGTTCCCGGGCCAGATCCCCGGTCGGATTGCGGGAAAGGCCGCCGAAGGGTTCGAAACCGGTGAGAAGGAGCATATTGCCGCTGATTACCGCTGATGATAGTCTCGCGAGTGGTCCGACCCGGGCCCGAGGGACGATATGAAGATCGAGCGCAAGACCGCCGGAGACGTCACAATCCTCGCCTTCACGGGCGAGTTCGACGCGTTTAACCTACCCACGATCAGCGAGAAGATCGACGCCTTGATCAATACGGGGTGCACGAAACTCGTGTTCAGCCTGAGTCGGCTGAAGTTCATCAACTCGTCGGCGCTCGGCTACCTCATCAAGACCCACAAGCGGCTGCGCGAGCTGGACGGCGAACTGGTGCTCTGCCAGCCGTCGAAATTCTTCGAGACCACGATCAAGACCCTCGGCATCGACCAGATCTTTTCGATCTTCGGCACCGACGAAGACGCCGTGAAGCACTTCCACAACGTGGGTGGCGCGGAAAAGGCCGACTTCGAGGGCGTCCCGGTCGACGAGAAGATGCTCGGCTCGACCACGATCTTCTTCCGGCTCCTCGACGCGCCGGAGACGATGGCGAAGGGCAAGATCCTCCGCATCTGGGAAGACGGGCCGACGTTCAAGTACCCCGACGATCCGGACAAGGTCAGGATCGACCCGGACGAGCTCTACATCGGGCGCGGACTGTGGATCAAGTTCCGCCAGCCGTTCCTCGAAAGGGAGCGGTTCTTCGAGATGGAGGCCGAGATCGTGATGGCGGTCGATCTCGACGACGATTCGGGCGCGTCCAAGTACCGGCTGCGCTACACCAAAATCGACGACGCCGACCAAAAAGTCCTCGAGCAGTTCGTCTCCGATCAGGATCTGTTGCGCTCGCAGGCCAAGCCCGGCACCGAACTCTAGCCGGGCGCGGGGCGCGCCATGGATCCGTTCACGATCGCGGTGCTGGTGACCGCTGGGCTGCTGGCCGGTTTTCTGAACACGCTGGCAGGCGGCGGCTCGGTCCTGACCATCCCGGCGCTTGAGTACGCAACCGGAAGCCCGGGCCTCGCCAACGCCACGAACCGCGTCGCCCTGCTCTTGCAAAACATCGTCGCGGTCAGGGCGTTTCAAAAGGGCGGCGCGCTCCCCAAAGGCATCGCCGTCCGTTGCGCGATTCCGGCGGTGTTCGGCGGCATCCTCGGCGCATGGATCGCCACCGTGCTGCCGCCGCAGGCCATGCGCACGGCGCTCGCGGTCGCCGTCGTACTCGTGGCGCTGACGACCGTGCTGCGCACGCCGAAGACGCCGCGTTTGGGGGCCCGGGGGGCTCACGTCGCGTTCTTTTTCGTCGGCATCTACATGGGTTTCTTGCAGGCCGGCGCCGGGTTCGCGCTGCTCGCCTGCCTCGTCGGCGGCCTCTCACTCGACCTTGTACGCGCGAACGCGGCCAAGGTGTTCATCGTGCTCGTCACGACGGTCGGCGCGCTGTTCGTGTTCGGCCTGAAGGGACAGGTGCGGCTCTTGCCCGGACTCGTCTGCGCCGCGGGCAACATGACGGGCGCGTTCTTGGGCACGCGCGTGGCGCTCGTCAAGGGTGCTGCGTGGATCCGGCCCGTCATCGTGCTCGCCGCGATCATCGCCGTCGTGAAGCTGTTGGCCTTTCCGTCCGGCTAGGCGAATTCACCGCAAAAGCGCTGAAACGCAGCAGAGGAATGCCGAATGAGGGCGCGGCTGCAGCGTACGGTGCGCCCGCGCCCAAGCGCAGCGCGCGACGGCGGGCCGGCGATATCGCTCGGCCGCGTTTGCGGAACCCGGGACGTCGCCTCTACTTCGAAACGGCGGCCAGGGCTTGCTTCACGAACGCGTCGGGCACGTCGTCGAACACGCGCACGTCGCCGAGAGCGACCGGCAGGACCCAGCGCAGGCGGCGGTCGCGGCGTTTCTTGTCGTGGCGCAGGGCCTCGCGCACCTTGGCCGGGTCGACGGCGGTGTGCGCGGGTAGCCCGCAACGGGTCAGCGCGGCGTCGATGCGCTCGCGGTCGGCAAAATCGGCGTGCAGCTCCGCGATCACGCACGCGGCCCGCAGACCGAGCGCCACCGCTTCGCCGTGGTGCAACTCATAGTCGACGGCGCGCTCGATCGCGTGGCCCAGGGTGTGACCGAGGTTGAGGAGCCGGCGCTCGTCCGCCTCGCGCGGATCGCGGGCGACGATGTCGAGCTTGATCCGGGCCGCCTCCTCCACGATCGAGGCCGGGTCCACCGCGCCGCAGCGTTCGAGCAGATCGCCGCCGGCAATGACCGCGTGCTTGACGACCTCGGCCCAGCCGCCCTGCACCTCACGCTCCGGGAGGGTCTTCAGCAACGCGGTATCGACCGCGATCCGCGCCGGCTGCCAGAACGCGCCGATGAGGTTCTTGGCGGTCGTGTGGTCGAGCCCCGTCTTGCCGCCGAACGCCGCATCGACCTGCGCCAGCAGCGTGGTCGGCACGGCAACCCAGCGCACACCTCGCAGGTACGTCGCCGCGGCGAACCCGACGACATCGAGGACCGTGCCGCCGCCGATCGCCACGAGCACGCCGCCGCGCTCGAGGCCGCACGCGACGCAGTGGTCGAGCACGCGCCGCCACGCGTCGATCTGCTTGACCTGCTCGCCGCCGTCGATCATCAGCACCGGGGCCGCTCGCGGCACCCCGTGTAGCCGCGCCACCTCCCGGTCGGCCACAATCGCGACGCTCGTCGGCTTCAGTGCGTGGACGATGTCCCCGACCGCTGCGTACGCCCCTTCGGCGAAGACCTCGACGTTCATGCCATTAGCCCGGGCTAACATCGGCTGTTCTACCTGGCGGATGAGCCCGGCGATGGATCCGATGGGTTTTCAGGCGTGTTCGGCGACGACCCGGTCGATATCGCGGCGGTACTGCGACGCCGGGCCTGGCGCCGAAAACTCTGCTTCGTCCGGTCCTCGCGCAAGACCAGAAACGCCAGCGCGCCCAGCCCCAAAACGAACAGTCCGGCGATGACGAGCGGCATCGTCTTGTCGGGTGGCACGGGCGTCACGATCTCAAGCCGCGTCAGCACGATCATGGGCACGATCTTGTCCTTGTTCGCGATCGTCTTGTAGTGGCGGGTCTTGTAGAAAAATCCCTCCCAGCGGATCCGGTCGCGCCGCTTCCATTCTGCACCGAGAGCCACCGGCGCGACGAACTGGATCAGCTTCTGACTGTCCGTCACGAGATAACCGGTCACGTACTCCTCGACTGCAGCATCGTTGGGATCCGCCGTGAACAGGTTCGGCGGCCAACCGATGGCACCCAATCCGCCGAAGTAGTCGGCGCGGTGCCGTGCCGGCTGCGTGATGACCTTTTCGAACACCTTCGGATCGCGCAGCGACTTGGGCTTGAGCCCTTCCGCCTCGCGCCGTGCCCGTCCGGCCTCGCCCGCTCGCTTTGACGCGTACTGGACCAGGCGAAAGAGCGGCCGGGGGAATTCACGGCCAAGCTGGGCGAGCCCCTTCCGGGTCTCCTTCAGGCTCCAATCATCCTGGATCAGGCCAAACGGAATGTCCGCGAGCGTCTTGACGTCGACGTGCTCGTAGTCGCGCTCGATGTGGGTCGCCACGACGAGCAGGCACGGCGCGTCCTGCCCGCCGCGGGTATCCACAAAACGCTTGACGAAGATGCCGCGGCCACGGATCCACCCCTTCTTGATCATCATGTTCGGCGCGAACGGCTCCGGCGTATTCGGGTCCGCCCAGTACGGCGGCATCGGGGTGTAGAAGAGCACGCTCGCCGCGGGCCCCTCGCCGTCAAGCACGACGCGGGCGCGATGCACCTGGCCGACGGGCAGCTCCGCCTTGCCGAAGACCGACTCGTAGTTGATCTCCTCGATCCCGGTCTCGAGGACCCCCCGGAACCAGACGTACTGGTAGCGCCAGCTTGCGCTGCCCCCGGACCCCTTGCCTGCCGGTTCGTTGGGCTTTGCAGAGCCCTGCGCGATGCCCTGGGCGGTCTCGCGCGTGAGCGGGAAGAGGTTTTTCTTGTAGGCGAGAACCGCCGGCGTGTTGCCCGCCTCGTACAGGAGGTACGACATGACGTCGTTTTGCCATCGGCGGCGCGCCTTCGGGGTGTCGTCCTCGATCTTTTGCCGAAACTTCGGGTCGAGTGGCGGAACGCCCGAGAACCGCTCGTCGATCGGCAGCCCCGGATCGACCGCAGGCTCCCCCGGATCGATTTTCTTGTTCTCGGGGTCGCCCGCGTACTGGTGGAGACCCAAGGCGATGGCGCCCAGCACGACCGCGGCACCAATCATGAGGTACAGGCGCATCCTAGGGTCGGAGACGCCCAAGAGGCTCTTGCGGGTTCCGGGCGCGGCGCCTCCCCGCGTCGATTTCTTCAGATCCTCGAACATGATATCCCGGTCGACGGGTTGGAACGCCAGGCTCCCGCAGTATAACGGCGATGGTCGCGAACGCCCCCGCAAGCTGATTTTCGCTCGCCATGCGTACCCTCCCCGACGCGCTGGCCGCCCTGTCGCGGCTCACAAACTACGAGCGCACGCGTGCAGCGGGACCCCGCGACTTCGATTTGTCCCGGCCGCGTGCGCTGCTCGACGCCCTGAGCAAGCCCGACCAGCGCATGGGCGACCGCGTGGTGCAGATCGCGGGCACCAAGGGGAAGGGCTCGACCGCCCGCTTCGTCGAGGGCATCCTGCGTGCCGCGGGCCTCAAGACCGGGCTCTACACGTCGCCCCATCTGGAGTCTCCGCTCGAACGCATCGCCGTCCGTGGGCTACCGATCGGGGAAGCTCCCTTCGCCCGCGCCGTGGAAGCCGCGCTGGCCGGCGTCACAGGCAAGACGACGTTTTTCGAGGCGCTTCTCGCGGCCGCCTGCCTCCACTTCGCCTGGGAGGCAACAGACGCCGTGATCCTTGAGGTCGGGCTGGGCGGCCGGCTGGACGCGACCACCGCGGTCCCCGCCACGCACACGATCATCACCAACATCGGCCTCGATCACACCGAGATTCTGGGCGATACGCTCGCCGCCGTGGCCGCCGAGAAAGCTGCCATCATTCGGCCCGGCGTGCCTGTCTGGTCCGGCGTTGAGCCAAGTACCGAGGCCGGGGCCGTCATCCAGGCAGTCGCGGCCGAGCGACGCGCCCCGCTCTTTTGTGTGCCTCCCCCGTGTGTGCCTCTTCTGGGTGCACTTCCTCCGGGTGTACCGCTTTCGGGGAAGCAGACGGACGGCGATGTTTCCGGGGCCGTGTTTTCCGCGGACGGCTCGGCCGGCATGCGCGCGATCGGAGTGCATCAGGCGCACAACGCCGCACTGGCCGCCGCCGCCTGCGCCGACGTGCCCGCGGCCGCGATTCGGGACGGGATCGCCACAACGGAGCAGCCCGGCTGCTGCGAACCGCGAGACGGCGCCCCGCTCGTGGTACTGGACGGCGCGCACACCGTCGATAGCGTCGCCGCCACCGTCGCCGCAGTTCGCCGCCATTGGCCGAGCCGCCGGCCGCGCGTCGTGGTGCTGGCCCTCGCGCGCGACAAGGACCTGGACGGGATCGCCGCCGTGCTGGCCGACGAAGTCGCGAGGGTCTTTTGCACGCGCGCGGACGACCGGCGCGGGCGCGATCCCGCAGAGATCGCAGCGAACCCGGTTTGGCGCGACCGCGCCTCGGCCGTTGAAAAACCTGCCGACGCGCTCGACACGGCCCGGGCGCACGCGGGCGCCGACGGCCTCGTGCTCGTGACGGGGTCGCTCTACCTTGCCGGCGCGCTTCGCGCCAAAACCGCGCCAGGGCCTTGGCGCGAAACTCCCGGCGACGACATCTCGGAAAAATAGCGCGCGCAACTCGCGCTGTCGCTGCCACTTACGGCGATGCTGCCGGATTTCCGTGCCACGATCGCCGCGACTTTGCGACTAGGAGCTGTGAAGAAATCCCCTCTGGCTTCGGCCTGCTGCGGCTGCGCCATCTCGCGCGCCTCTGGCGGGCGCCCCAAGCTCGGAGTCTGCCGATGAATCCGGAATGCCATGTACCAGTGTCGTGAGTGCGGTGCGCAGTCGCCGCGTTGGCAGGGTCGCTGCCCGAAATGCGGAGCGTGGGGCGCGTTGGTCGCCGCCAACGAGTCCCATGCGCGTCCGCCGCCGCCGCAGGCCCGCCCCCTCCGTGAATTCGAGGGCCAAACGATCGAGCGGCGACCGTCGGGCGTGGCCGAGTTCGACCGGGTCCTGGGCGGCGGCCTCGTGCCCGGCAGCGTCGTACTGGTCGGCGGCGAACCGGGCATCGGCAAGTCAACCCTGCTGCTCGGACTGTGCGGCCGCATCGGCACGAGCACGGTGTTTGTCGCGGGCGAGGAGTCCCCCGCGCAGGTTGCGCATCGTGCGAGGCGTCTCGGATTGTCCGGCGACAACCCGCGCCTGCTGGACAGCACCGACACGGACGAGATCGCCGATGCGCTGCGCGCGGACCCGCCGGATGTCTGCGTCATCGACAGCGTCCAGACACTGCGCACGCGCGACGTGGACGGTGCCCCCGGTGGACCCGCGCAGGTGCGAGCCGCCGCAGAAAAACTCATCCCGGTTGCGCGCGCCACGCGAGCCGTATTGATTCTGGTCGGCCAGGTCACCAAGGTCGGCGGACTCGCCGGGCCGCGCACGCTGGAACACGCCGTCGATGCGGTCGTCTTGTTCGAAGGCGATCGGCACCTGACCATGCGGACGCTGCGCACCGTCAAGAACCGGTTCGGACCAACCGATGAAATCGGCCTGCTCGAAATGCGCGAGGACGGACTGCACGAAGTCCGCAACCCCTCGGCGCTTTTCTTGTCAGGGATGGGCTCGCCCGGGCCCGGCGCCGCCATCGCCTGTGTCGTCGAGGGGCGGCGCGCCCTGTGTATCGAAGTCCAGGCACTCGTGGTCGGAGACGACCGCTCAGGCCCGCGCCGACGCGCCCAGGGCCTCGACCCACGTCGCTTCGAACTACTCGTCGGGGTCGTCGAGTCGCTGTACTGCGGGGTCCTGTCCAAGCGCGACGTCTACGCCAACGTCGTCGGTGGCCTGACGATCCAGGACACGGGCCTCGACCTCGCCCTCGCCACCGCGGTCATGAGCGCGCAGTTCGGAGTGCCGCTCGATGCCCGCACCGTCGTCATCGGCGAGGTCGGACTGCGCGGCGAAGTCCGCCCGGTTCCTCGGACGGAGCTACGCCTGAAAGAAGCGCGCGCGCTGGGCTTTGAAAAAGCCGTCGTGCCTCCGCGAACACCCGCACTGAAAGGACTACAGACCATCCCGGTCGATCGCGTGGACAAGGTGCTCGAAGTCGCGGGCATCGTCGATTCGAGTCCCCGCGAGCCTCCGCTGGAAGTGCTGAGCCCGACGTGATCGCCCCCCGCGGTGCGCGAGGCCTGAGCTGAGCTGAGAGGTTGTGAGGAAATCCCCTCCGACTGCGGCCGGCTGTGGCTACGCCACATCACCCGCCTTTGGCTCACGACCCGGTTTCGTGCCGAAACCGGGCTTCGTGGCGTCTCCTCAACCGACTGGGCGCTCAGCTGCGCGGCATAGGCCGCCGCCGATCACCGAGGCACCCGAGGTTGATGCCAGAAGGCTAGCAGACCTTGACTCTGCATCGCCTGGTTAGGCAGCGCGCTCATACGGCTTCAAAGTGATGCAGGAGGAACGCGGCGTCTGGCTCGGGCTTCCACTCTGCAACGCCGATGCGATACCGCCCGGGAGGCAACTGGAGCCACGCGCCGGCACCTTGAGATAGAAAGTCCGCGCCCGAGACCGCAGAGTCGAAGAGCGCAACGCGTCCACTCTGGGTTTCTAGTTGGCACGAGGACAGCTCGAATTCGAGCGCAGGAACGCGGTCGAGGAGTCGCTTCCCGTCCTCGTCGGATTCGACGTAGCGACAGCGAGCAAGCACGCCCCCCCCTGCGTTCGGGCAGGGCCGCCAGACGGTTGGTAGCGGCTCGTCACCCAGGACCACCGCGGAGCCTTTGCCAACCGGGAGCTCTCCGAGGAAGTCGTTGATGTCGCACGCCCGATCGTAGTCACAAGGAGGTGATGATTCGCTCCACCGAAACCGCGTACGGATCACGCGGCCGTCACGAGGCGGGTCAATACCGAGCCATGCATGGACGAACTCCTCCGCGACGAGCAGGAGCGGACCACCGTTGCTGATAACCCAGATCCAGTCCTCGGCCTCGTGTGCCTCGGCGTTCACTTGTGCCGCCTAACGCCTTGCCGATCAGCGGCGGCCGAAGCGGCCAACCGGCTGCATCACCTTGTTGAACAGGTGCTCACATTCCCCGCACTTCTTGGGGATGGCGCCCGTACTCATCATGTTGCCAAACAGCACGGGTGGCTCGATGGGCCCATGAACTCGACAGCTTGGGAAGTACCTGTAATGCATCTCTGCCTGCTTGGCTAGTGCCTTGTCGCTCCGCCGCGAGCGGCAATCCCTATACTACCTCACTCGCCGCTCGCGCGCCCGCGCTGCAGCGGCTTGTTAGGCGGGCAGGATCGGCGAATCAGATGCGGTCCAGGGTAGTTCACCATGGAGAAGCCGGATGAATGCCTCCGCTACGGAGGTGACCTCGTCCGTGGGCAGATCCACGGTGAAACGTGCACCCGGACCGCCGAGTCCCAACGAGTTGAGCCAGTCCTTCGGCAGCACGGGACCTCGCTGACGAAGCCCAGCTAGCACGCGTTGTGCGATGTCAACGATGACATCGACTCGCTCGGGCGTCGGGAGGCGCGCGTCGAGATTCGGCTCGACACATCCGATCAAGCCAGCCGCGGCCTGCTGCGACCACTCGGCGGCGGTCGCGCGCAACCACGCGGACGCATTCGCGACCTTGAGCGCTTCCGTCGCCAGAAGACTTAGCCAGAGTTCCAGAACGCCGTCTCGCGCCCAGAAGCCGTGACCGCGATACTCCATGAACGAAGAACCCAACGCGCCTCAGCTCCGCCTAACGTAGTGCCGCTCACCCGCGAGCGGCCTACCGCTGTGTAGCGCATTCTCGGTCCGCGTGCAGGCCGCTCGTCGGGTGCGCAGGCTTGTTAGCCAGGAAGCAAGAGAGCCTGCAAGTCGCGTCACGCGCTCCCGCTCCCACCTTGCATCCAGAAGCCGTCCATATACTCCGCGATGACGTTTCCGAACTGGAACTGGACGTTGTCCACCACTAGCTTGGTCGCATCCGTGATCACCACCGATTCGGTCCATGCGCTGAGAGCGGAGAACTCGTACCGCTTGGGAATCGGATGCACAAAGACCTGCTGGCCACCGTCATAGATGTTGTACTTGAGGCGGTGACGAGGAAAGCGATGGAGCAGAGCAGCCACAGGGAGCGAGAACGGCGGCCCCCGGAGGGAGATGCGGTTCAGGGGCGTAGTTGATTCGATGGCGGCGCGATAAACCCTGATGCCGGAAAATCTAGGGTCGGCCGGGTGGATGTTCTCATCGGAATGAGGCTTCTCTTCGGAGTGAGGTTTGGGTCGCCCGAGGACTTGGCACACGCTAGCGAACGTCGGGTGATGCTCGCGACTGAGTAGGTCGCAGAAAGCGTGGAACCACTCAACGTCGGACAGACGTGCAGCGGGCCGGGGGAGTGACTCGTCTGTCATGCGGTGTCTCAGCCATGTTGACAGAGGGGCCGGCTAACGCCTCTGCACGCTCACCGGCGAGCCGGCCGGGCCACATTCTACGCTTGTTACGGACGGCTGCCCAGGCCGTCGTCTGGTCCAGCCGCGTGTTGGATAACTTCAACGTCCCGCGTCGGATTCCAAGTAGCGATACTTCCAGCGAGGGCGCGTACAGTATTCGCGCCACTTCCAAAAGCGCCACCACTTGGGCCGAAACGAACGGTACAGGATGAGGTCCGCCTGGCGCGTCCGCTCCTTGTAGTCAGCAGACGCCGCCTCGACGATGGCGAGGGTCCTGCCTTTCTCGGGAACCTCGACCTCGTCGAACTCGCCGTCGCCGCTGACGTACGTGTAGGAGTGGATGATTGGCTCTAACCCGAGGAAAAACATAGGCCGTGCGGACAGACGGCAGGTTCGAGAGCAGGATGACCGCGATGACGCCTCCCAGAAGGAGAAGATACCGTTTCCGCCTCTTGCCCATCTAACGACTATTTATGCGATTCCACATAGGACATTCGCTTTACGGGTTCGTGCAGTCTATCTCGGATGGGCGCTGCCGGGGAAGGCTGCAAGAACCGTGTGCGTTCCGGTCTTGAGCACACCCGGGGACGGGTACCTGTCGGGAAAGACGGCGAGACGGTCCTGCATAGGACAAACGCGCAGCCTGCCTCTCATCCGTGATCGCGCCCCCGTGCCCTTGGGTCATGAACCTGCTCCGGGGGTGGTCTGCCGGACTGCGGATGCCGCGCTGTCCGGGTGTTCGGTACAGGAACGGGCGGGCGCGGTCGGCGGCGGCAACGGCAATGCCCTTGAACTCTTCTTTCACAGGCTCAAGGCTACTACGATCCGAGTAGGGAGGCGGGGCGCGGATCGCGTCGGACTGCACGTGATGGCGGCCTGCGCTTGCGGGTCAGAACTCGGGTGTGCTTTCGCGCAGGGTCTCGAGAATGCGGAGGTACGACTCGTGTCGTGAACGGTCGATCTCGCCCTCTTCGAGTGCGGCCAGGACCGCGCAACCGGGTTCTCGTGCGTGCAGGCAGTCGTTGAAGCGGCAGGCGTCGGTGCGCGCAGCGATCTCGCGAAACCAGATGCCGACGTCCGCCAACTCCATGTTCCAAAGTCCGAACTCGCGGATGCCGGGGGTATCGACCAGATAACCGCCCCACGGCAGCCGCAGGAGGGACACGGTGGTGGTCGTGTGTGTACCCTTGCCGGTGCCTTCGTGCAGGCCGCCGGTGCGGAGCGTGAGCGTCGGGTCAAGCGCATTTGCCAGGGTCGACTTGCCTACGCCGCTCTGGCCCAGAAGAGACGTCGTCTTGTTGGCCAGGAACGCGCGGACCTCTTCGAGACCGGTCGCGTCCGTGGCGGACACCGGCAGGACCCGATAGCCGAGGTCACGATAGATCGCGCCCCACTGCTCCCAACTCCCCTCGGGGTCGAGATCGGTCTTGTTGATCACGATGCCCGGTTCCAGGCCGCGACTTTCAATGGCGACGAGAAACCGGTCGATGAGCGCGGGAACCGGAGCGGGGCGTGCGGCGGACGCGACGATCAGGACCGCATCGACGTTGGCGACCAGAATCTGCTCACGCCGGGGCTGACTCGGATTCCGGCGGCTGATCGACGTGCGCCGCGGTTCCACCTTCGCGATCGCCGCGCCGTCGCCGCTGTACTCGACTTCGACCTGATCGCCGACAACGACGGCCTTGCGGCGCTTCCCCGCCCCTCTTCGCAGCCTCTTGCGGATGACGCAAGCAACCTCCTCGCCGCACAGATCGACGATGACGTGACTGCCCTCGTCGCGCAAGACGACACCGCGGGTCTCCGGCGGGCGATCGGACGAATCCACCGGAGGGCCACCACCCGGCTGATCGGTCACGATGTTTTGGTCCCGGTCGCGGTACGCAGTTCGTACAACAAGATGCCCGCCGCAACCGCGACGTTGAGGCTGTCGAGGCCGCCCCTCCCCTGCGCCGGCAAAAGCGCCAACGGAACAGCAAGTCGCGCATCGGCAACCGCTCGCGTGGTCGCATCCAGACCGCGCGGCTCGTTGCCGACGGCAAGCACCCACTTCTCGCGCGCCACGGCCGAAGAGTCCGCGCGCGCGGCCAACCAGTCCTTGACCGGTTCCCCGGACGCATCGGCCACGGCAACCCGAACGCCGGACGCACGCAGTGTCGCCGCCCAGTCTCCATCCGCACGGGTCACATCGATCCGATACAGGGCTCCCGCACTCGCCCGAACGACCTTGGGATTGGTTGGATCCACGGTACCGGGCGTGGTGACGACCGCAACCGCCCCGAGTGCTGCGGCAGTCCGAATCAGGGTACCCAGATTGCCCGGATCGGCGACCTCGGCAGCGACCAGCGCGACCGCTCCGTCGGGCCACGTTTTCGGAGAAAACGCCACGCACGGATCCTCGGCCAACGCAAACGCACCGGCCGGACTACGCGTCTGCGAAAGCTGCTCGACATCCGCCCGAGTAAGGCCAACTGCAAAACAGGATGTGTGCGCCTCGTCCGCCATAGCGCCGCCAGGCGCAACGGCGGACCCCGATTCATCCGCCATAGCTCCATCAGGAGCGACGGCGGACCCCGACCCCGAACCCGACCCCGAACCCGAACCCACAACCCGTGACCCAACGCCGGACCCGCCCCCTGCCCCCGGCCCCCCCGACCCCACCATTGCGATGAGTCGCCGAGCTCGGGGAGTCCCCGCGGTCTCGTCGTCCCAGTAGAGCTCGCGGACACATCCGGCGCGCAGCGCCTCCTCGATGGCGTTGAACCCTTCGAGCAAGAGCAGGCCCTCGGCAGCACGGACTTTGGTCTGCCGCAGCGAGCGTAGGTACTTGAGACGGGCGCGGGACAACACGGGTGAACAGGCGGTCAGCGACCGAGGTACGCGAGGATGTCGGCCAACTGCGCGTCGGACAGCCGGTCAGTCGGGTAGTACGACATCGCACCGGGCTTGAACTTTCGTTTGGCGGTGTAGCCGCGCACGCGGCGTGCGATCTGCGCACGCTTTTTTTTGCCGAGCTTGATGGCGAACGAGACCGCGTCGTCGGCGTCGTTGTGGCAGCCGGCGCAGTAGCGCGAATACAGCTTCGAACCCTTCGTCTTGTCGCCCTTCGCGTACTCCTTGAGAAGCTTCGGCTTTTTTTGCACCTTGCGCGCCGGCAGCGACCCCGCCTTCTTGCTCTTGGGCACCATGGTCTTCAAATATGCCGTGAGGTCGGTGCGCTGCTTGAGGGACAGCCCCTTCTTGCGCTCCTGATACTTCCGCGCGCAAAACTGCGCCGCCTCGCCGACATCCTTGTAGATCTTGACGTTACGCCATCCGGCGCGCAGCGCGGCCCCCCAAAGCGACGCCCCGGGCCCCAGGAACTTCGCCTTCTTGAGTTCCTGCGCGGGCTCCAGCAGGCTGTGGCAATTCGCACACGACGGCGAGAGGCCCTCCTGCGTATCCGCGAACACGACCCGTCCCCGCTCCACGGTCGCCCGCGCGGAATCCGGCGCGGCAAACGTGGCGCCGTCGAGGGCGGCGCCGTAGAGCAGCAACAACAGGGTGAGAACGACAAGAACCAACGATCGCATCGCCGCCCATTTTACGCGGTCACGGCGCGAACGACGATTCACGGCAGGATTGCCGGGGAAACACCCATGAAAACAGCTTCACGACGGCGATGCATTCAGAGCCACGAGAGCGTCCTCGAACCCGTGCGGCAGCGGGGCCTCGATCTGCATCGGTGCGCCCGAAACGGGATGCGTGAACGCGATCGTGCGTGCATGCAGCACGAAGCTCTCCCAGCCGGGCAGGGGCAAACCGTCGCCGTACAGGTGGTCGCCGAGCAGCGGATGGCCCAGGTGCGCCGCGTGCACGCGAATCTGATGCGTACGGCCGGTTTCGATGGCGACCGCAACGTGCGCGGCGTGCGCATAGCGCGTCACCATCGAGAACCGGCTGCGCGCGGACTTGCCGCGATCGACATCGACGCTCATCAGGATGCGCGAATCCGCGACTCCGGCAATCGGTGCATCGACGTCACGCGCGTCCCAGTCCGGCACGCCCAGCACGAGCGCGTCGTAGCGCTTGCGGACCTCGCCCTTGCGCTCGAGCATGAAGGAGAAAGCGCGCCGCACGACCTCGGTCCGCGCGACGAGCAGCACGCCGGACGTGTGCTGGTCCAGCCGGTGTGCGAGCCGCGGGAGTTCGGGCCAGTCCTCCTCGCGCGATCGTCGGTGCAACGCCTGCAGCAACGTCCCCTCCTGGTGTACGCCGACCGGATGAACGACGACGCCGGACTGCTTGTCGAGCGCGAGCAGACCGTCGTCCTCGTAGAGGATCCGCAACTCGGGTTCGGGCACCGGCGCTGCCGCGGCGGCACGGTCCCGAACGATTTCGACGGTCACCTCGTCGCCGACGCGAAGCCGCGTCGCCGGTTTGCGCCGCCTTCCGTTCAACGTGGCCTGCCCCGACTCGATGAGTTCCCGCGCACCGGCACGCGACCGCCACGCAAGCTTGCTCTTCAAGAATCGGTCCAAACGCCACCCATGCTCCGGCTTGTCCACGCGAACGACAATGCGTTCCAGCGGTTGCGACAGATCTCGGTTACGCCGGTACAGCCTGCTCATGTCGGCACGGCAGCGAGGCGCGCCGCGCCGATGGACACGACGAGCGCGAGCGGAAAATATGCGGCGACCATCGGGGGCACATCGCCGCGATCGCCCAGACTGGTCAGGAAGATGTCCAGCGAGTAGTAGGCCGCGGACAGACCGAACGCGATCGCGCCGCCGACGAGGATGGAACGACCCGCCGCGAGCAGGATCGGGATGCCGCACAAGAGCAGCGCGAAGCCGCTGAACGGGCGCGCGATCTGCTTGTGCAGCGCCACGCGCAAGTGGCTGCGCTGCGGAAACTTGCGGGCGAGCTTGAGCAACTGCGAAAACGAGATTTCGGCGGTGCCCTTCTTGGTCGCGAGCGCCTCGACCTCGTCCGGCGCGACGCCGATGTCGATCCGCGCACCGGGCGGCAGCTTCCAGGCCACGGCATCGACGCCGGCCGGCTGGACCGTGCCACCCTCGGGGGCGGTCCATCTTGAACCGTCCGGCAGCAGGATCGGACAATAGGTGCTTTGAAAGCCGGCGTCGGTCCACGGACGCTGGATCACGGCGTCGCGCAGCGAGCCGTCGCCGAACCGAAACGAGCCGACGCTCGTGACCGTGCCCAGTCCGTCACGCAGGTGGTCCATGTTTTCGACACCCGTCGTGCGGTCGCCGGAGAAGAACCGCTTGATCGCCATCTGTTCGCGGCCCAGGCTCGGCACGACGAATTCCTGGAAGCCGAGGTGAAACACGGACACGAACGCGCCGCAAATGAACAGCGGAAAAAAGAGACGCCGGGACGAGACGCCCGCGGCAAGCACGGGCAGCACTTCGTTGTCGCGCAGCATCTGTGTCACGGTGAACAGTGCGCTCGCCACCGTGACGAACGGCAAGACCTCCTTGATCACGAACGGCATGTACGCCGCATAAAAACGCAGGACGAGCATCGGCGTGGACAGCCCCTCGGCGAACGTGTCCTCAACCTTGCCGTCGTCGAGGAAGTGCCCGATGCGGCTGAAGAAATCCATGATCGCCGCGCCGATCGTGAACAGCACCAGCGCCGCGACAAACGTCCGGATGTACGCAAACACGACGTACCGATCGAGAACCCGCATCCCGCTACCGCCTCCCGGCCCTTCGCAACAAGGCGAGCCCCACGACCAGGAGCAGAACGTTGCCGGTCCACAGGGCCGGAAAAGCAGGCAGGGTGCCGCGCCGGCCGACGTTCGCCGCCAGCAACACGAGCGGGAAGTACACGATCAAGACGGGCCCGATGCCGAACAGGAGCGCACCGACGCGCCCCCCGCGCGCCGAAAGCAGGCCGAGCGGGATGCCGATCAGCGCAAAGAAAAACACCGCGGCCGACAACGCCGTCCGTCGCGCGAGTTCCTCAAGGGCGTCGAGGCTGTTGAGCCGCGTCCCGGGTGCCCGGGCGATGCCCCGGCGCGCGACGTACGCCAACTCGCTGGCCTGTAAACCGGTTCGCTTGCGCCGCATCGTGGAGTCGCCGACGATGTCTCCGAGCGACCGCTCCACCTCGGCGCGCCCGAGCCGGATCGAGACCTCCCCGTGCTTCGTCTTGCGCCCGAGCACCTCCTGCGCATTCTCGAGCGCGATCACCACGCGGTCGTCGTCCGTGACCGAAATCGATCCGCGCTCCGCACGCCAGAGAATCGGCGCGCCGTCCGCTCGATGCCACTCGAGGCACAGGTCCTTGAACTCGCTGCCATGAAACGACTGAAACGAAATGCGGCCACGCCCGAAGTCCAGGTCGCACAGTCCGGAACGAAACGCGGTCTGGAGCTGGTGGATAATGTCGCGCCGCGCCTGCCGCAGCTTCCCCGCCGCAAAGGGCGCGGCGAGATCCGTCAAGCCAAAGCCAAGGACGGCGATGATCGCGGCCCATGCGAGCACCGGGCGGGCAAAGACGCCGATCGGAATCCCGGCCGCCGCCAGCGCGGTGACCTCGCCGTCCTGGGCCATCCGCGAGAAGGTCATGACCACGCCCGTCAGCACCGCAAGCGGCAATGTGAACTGCAGCGCCATCGGAAAAAAAAGCGGGAACACGTCCACCAAAAAGCCCAGCCCTATCCCTGGCGTACGCTTCAGGAACGTGATGCAGAGCATGAAGAACGCAACGCCCGTCGTCGCGGTCAAGGCGCCGAGGAAATTGCGCACCACCTCGAACAGAACGCTCCGCGCGATCAGCATGTCCGGCGCGGAGTGTATAGTGCGAGAGATACCGTGCAAACAGCAGGATACGTTCGAGTGACATCGCCGGAGTTCCGGGGAGATCGGGAACGCCCCGAATCCTGGCTTGAGAACGCGGGAGAAACCCTGCGTGAACTCCGTGGACGGCGGGTCTTCCGCACGCGAATCGGCGACCAGCCGTGCGTGGTCAAGCTCTATCAGCCACGACGGCTGCGCCGTTGGGTCCGCCGCTACGCCGAAACGGAGGCCGAAAGAGCCCTCGCGACACGAATCCGGGGTGTGCCCGTCGTCGAACCGCTCGCCCACGCCGCGCTTCGCGACGGACGCCAGATACTCGTGTTGCGCGATGAGGTCGGCGCACGCTCGCTCCAGGACGTCATCCTCGACCGGGAGCGTTCCGATTCGGAGTCTTCCGACTCGGGAGAGCCGGCTGCTGGCAGTTTCAAGGGGGGGCGGGGGCGCCGCGAGCTCGCGCGCGCCGTTGGTCGGCTGATCGCGACCCTGCTCAACGCCGGCATCCGGTGGGACGACGCCCACGCAGGTAATGTTCTCGTGCGTCCGGACGGCTCCGTCCTCATTGCGGATGCCTGGAACCTGCGGCCGGGCGACTACTTGTCTGCGGACGAGCGCGCCCGGGTTGTGGCCCAGTTCGCTCCGTTTTTCCTGACCCACGGCAAGCTCTCGGACCTCTTGATGTTTTGGGGCGAGTACGGCCGCGTATCGAGCTTTTTGCCCGAGGATCTCGAGGCCCACCGAGCCCGGGTCATGCACTTTGTCCCGGCCGCATTCCGCAAGCTCGCGGGTTCGCGGGCCCGGCGGGCTCGTCGCGCCGGGCGGCCGATTCAGCTCGGCCGATTCACCGGCTTTGCCACCAATGAGTTGGGTGACGCCGCGCTCGAACAGATCGTCGCCATGGCGACCGACCTGCGCGAGGGGCCCCATGTGCTCAAACGCAGCCCGACGGCGTGGACCCTCGCCGTCAATGACGACTGGGTGGCCAAGGTTTTCTTGCCCAAAAAGATCACGCGGCCGCTGCGTGACTTCGTGAAGGGCACCCGCGCGGAGCGCGCGATGGAGGCCGCGCAGGCACTCGAGCACCGCGGCCTCAAGACCCCCGAAGTGGTGGCCGTCTTGCGCGATGGGATCCTGCCGACGCGTTCGATCCTGGTCATGCGCCGGGAACGAACGGCCCAGCCGTTTCCGCATGTGCTCGAGTCGCTGAGCCCGAGTGCTGCCCGCACGGCGGCAGCCCGACTCGGTCGCACCTTGCGGAGAATGCACGACTGGGGCCTGCGCCATCGCGACCTGAAGCACGACAACATCCTGGCCGACCGCGATGGCACCGGGTTTCGATTTCTCGACCTCGACGGCATCCGGCAGACGCGGTGCGGTCACCTCGACTGGGAGCGTCGCGCACGCGACCTCGGCCACCTCTCGGGTTCACTGCTCGACCGCAATGCCGTCCCCACCGGACTCCGCCTGCGGCTCCTCGACGCGTACCTCGGCACCCATCCGCCGGCGGGCTGGGAGCCGGGCGAGTTCGCGCGCAAGGTGAACGATGTCGCCCGCGGCGTCGAATCGCGCAAACGGGAGAGTGTCACCTCGGCGCAGGTCGCGCCGCCGCAGGTCCCGCCGCCGCAGTAGGCTGCACCGGCGTATGGAGTAGGCTGAGGCTCATGGACGGCGATACCGAGTCTCCCTCCCCCGCGACCCCCGCCCCCCCCTCCCCCGCGACCCCCTCCCCCCATTCTTCATCGCCCTCCGCGACAAAGCGCACGGTAGGGCTGCTAGGCGTGCCGCTCGATCTCGGCGCCGGACGACGCGGGACCGACATGGGGCCGTCGGCCATACGACTCGCAGGAGTCACGAACCGGCTCGAGGCGCTCGGGGTTACCGTCGATGATCTCGGATACGTGGCGGTGGCGTCGCCGGAGACACGGACGCCCGGAAACGAGCGGCTGCGGTTCGGTCGCGAGATCCTGCGCACGAGTCTGCGCCTGCGCGACCGCGTGCGCCAGTCGATTCGGAGCGGCGCGATCCCCCTTGTCCTGGGCGGCGACCATTCCGTCGCTATGGGCACGATCGCGGGGACCGCGGCGCATCTCGCCGACAGCGGCCAGTCGCTCGGCGTGCTCTGGATCGATGCGCACGCCGACTTGAACACGCCCGAGTCGTCGCCGTCGGGCAACGTGCACGGCATGCCGCTCGCCGTCCTGCTCGGACGCGGCGATCCCCTGCTGCTTCAAATCGGCGGCGGAGCGCCTGTTCTTTCGCCCGAGCACGTCGCCATCGTCGGGCTACGCGACGTCGATGCCGGCGAGGCAAGACGTATCCGCAACCTCGGCGTGCACGTCTGGACGATGAAGGAAATCGACGAGCGCGGCATGAGCACCTGCATCCGCGAGGCACTGGCCATCGCAACCAACGACACCGGCGGCCTGCACCTCTCGTTCGACATGGACTCGCTCGATCCCGAAACCGCGCCCGGAGTCGGCACCCCCGTTCCCGGCGGCCTGACCTACCGCGAAGCGCACCTCGCGTGCGAGCTGATCGCGGAATCCAACGCGTTGCTATCGATGGAGTTCGTCGAGGTGAACCCGATCCTCGACGACCGCAACCGCACGGGTCAGTTGGCGGTGGAGCTCATCATGAGCACCTTGGGCAAGACCATTGTGTGAGCGTCGGCGCACTGCGAAACTCCGCTTCGCGGATTTTCGTTAGAGGCGGCCTGCGGCCGGCTGAACCAAGCAGAATCGGCGTAGCCAATTCTGCTACCCGCCGGCTTGGCGCTTTTTCTTTAGGGCCTTGATCTTGGCAATCTCGGCTTGGGCTTTTCTTACGTACTTGTCCATGCCGAAGCGGTCGATCACCTGCTTGAACTGTTTCACCCCTTCGTCGTAGCGGCGTGACTTGACAAGGCCACGGGCGATGCGGTCGCGCTTGTAGTACGCGCTCTCGGCCAGCCTTTCGTAGACCCGGACCTTCTGGTCGCGGAAAGATTCGTAGCGCGCCAGGTCGCCGGGGTTCATGAGCGCCTCGCGCACCGAAACGAATCGTGTGATCGTCTCGATCGCCTGCAGGAAGCGGTCCTCGCGGCGATACTCGTCCGCGCGGCGGACGGTGTCGTCCCAGTCGCGGCGCAGCTTGGCGTCGCCCGCGATGTAGTCCACGGCGCGTTCCGGCACCTTTCCGGCGAACCAGCCCGGCCAATGGCGCTTCGCGCCTCGCGCGGCGTCCGTGTCGGCGTACTTCGTCTTCAGCTCCTCGCAGATCTCGAGGATCTCCTCGGGCGACGTCGTGCGGGTCTTGCCCTGGTGGTAGTACTTCTCCTTCATCGCAAGTCGGTTGACGAGGATCTCGGCTTCGTCCTCCCGCTCCTGCTGGGCGACGACGGGCGCCCGATCGCGCAGCTCCTCGATCCGGCGCAAGACGTTGTGGTAGCCGGCGCCGCTGTCGTCGACCTTGCTCTCGAGGTAGTCGATCGCGCCCGGATAGTCGCCCTGGGCGATGAGCTTTTCCGCGTGCTCAAGCAGCGCCACGTTGTACGGATCGTCGGAGGCGCGCCGGGCGTAGTACCCGACGATGAGCAGGATGAGCACGACCCCCAGAGTGAAGCCGCCGTACTTGAGAAATTTCTCCGCCCCGTCGTCCGATCGGTAGCGCGATCCCTCGTCGTAGTCATCGTCGTACGCGTACTCAGCCTCGGCCCGCGCGCTCCCGTGGCCCGCCCCCGCGCCGGCGGCGGCGGCTTGGACCGTCTCGCTGCGGCGCGCGCCTCCCACGCCGAACCGGATTCGGGCCGCGCCAATCGCGATCTCGTCGTCGTGCTCGAGCCACGCCGTGTTCTTGTACGTTCCGTTGACCTTCGTGCCGTTCTTGCTTTCGAGATCGACCAGTTTCCACCGGTCGCCCCGGCGCACGACCTCGCAGTGCTCCTTGCTCGCCTTGGCATCCTCGACCGGAATCGTATTGGTCGTACCGCGTCCGATCGTGCAGCGATCGCCGTCGATCTGATGCGTATACTCGCGCGACTTGTCTTTGACCGTCAGGTTGGGCACCGAGACTCCTCTATCCGCCGCTCCGGACGGGCACTCGCTGGCACCATTGGACCTTATCCGTCTCCATAGTCGAAGCCGTCCTTGTCGTCGGAATCGTCGTCGCCGTCCGACTCGTCCCCGTCCGTGTCGTCGCGACCGTCCATGCCGTCGCCATCGCGGTCATCGCCGTCCGTCGGCTTTTGGTCTTCCTTGCTCCAAACCGGGGCGATCCCGAAGTTCTGGGTCCACAAGCGGCCGTGGTGCCCGGTGCCCATCTCGGTCCAGCCCGCGGTGAGAATGTTGCGGTGGTGGCCGCTCGAATGGCACCACTGCTTGTGCGCTCCCAGCGGCGCCGACGCACCTGCCGCGATGTTTTCGGAGACGCCGTACGTGTAGCCGGCAAGGCGCATCCGGTCGCCCGGCGAGCGGCGTCCCGGGGTCGGGGAGTAGTGGCTGAAGTAGCCGAGGCGCCCCATCTCCTCGCCATGCCCCCGGGACGAGAGCACGAGTTTGTCGACCAGGCGCACGGCCCGGCGGCCAAACATCATGCGGTATTCGTTCGTCACGCGCACCTGCTCCCGCTCCGTTGCCCGGATGTCACCCGCAACGGTCGGGTTGGCCTCCATGACCTCCTTGCTGTACAGCAGCAGTCGCATCTCGTCGGCATCGCGAAAAAACGTCCGGATCGTGAACTTGTGGCCCACGTAGGCGCGCAGGAAGGCGACGTGTGCGACCTCCTTCTCCACGTCGACCAGCCGCTTGTCCAGCTCACGTGCCGCCTGGTCGAACTTCTCCAGGGTCTTCGTCAGGCTACGGCTCTTCTTGACCGACACCTTGCGCGGGTCGTCCCAGATTTCACGCACCGCGGCGACGCGCCCATCGACCTCGGACTGCACCGGCCAGTACTCGCCTTCGCGGCCCGTGCCGCGATACGGATAGAAGTACTTCTTCGAGTCGAAGATCAACGCGAGAGCGTACGCGCGTGACTTGTCCAGCGCGGCCATTCGCAGGTTCATCTTCTTGAAGCCGCGGAACGTCTTGTCCTTGAGGATCGCCTCGTAACTCTTGGCCAGTTGGACCTTGAGCGTCGCGATGAGCTCTTCTTCGCGCTGCCGGACGAACTCGCGCCTTGTAAGCAGCTTCCCCTCGTGGACGACGTACCCGCCGTCCGGCAGGGGCTCATGGCGCAACCGCGCCGCCACGAATCCGTCCAGTGCCGCGCGGTTCCGTGACTTTTCGTACGCCATCGTCAGCGTGCGCAGCGCGCCCGGCTCGTTCTCCATGGCGTGCGCCGCGGTAACGAGACCGAGCCAGCCATTCGGAACGGAAGCAGCCTGCCGCTCCATGAGTGCCAGCAGGAGCCGCGGGGGCACCTTAGCCCACAAGAGCGTCTGCTCCTTGCCCTTCACGCGAACGGTGGTTCCAGCCGCATCGCCGCGCAGGACGCGCCAGCGGCGGGCGAGCACCTTTCGCGGCACGCGGCCCGCGACGAGGGCGTCGACGACCGCCTTTTTAACGGCCACGACCGCCGTGCACTCGCGGGCGCGGGCCGCGATTTCCGCGTAACCGGGATCATCCGTTCTCTGCGCCGTGGAAGCGAGCTTGCGGAGCCCCGCCGCAACCGCGGTGAAATCGCGCTGCGGCAAGCGCTTCAGCAGCGCGGTCATCTCCTTGCCGACGTCGAGGCGAACGAGCGAACCGGGGGTCTTGCTCGCGCGCTTATTGACGCCGTTCGCGAGTGCCGCCTGATAGGTCGCGATCCGATCCGTCAGGCTGCGCTCGACCGATGTGCCCGCAAACCGCGGCAGGTCCCGGCGCAGCATGGCGACCGCTTCCTTGAAGCGGTACGCCGCCTCGTAGCGCGATGTGTTGTCGAGCAGCTTCGCGCGCGCCGCGACCGCCGCGGTCTCGAGGTCGCCGTTCGCCGCCACGATCTTGTCGAGGTAGCGCCGCGGAATCGGCCGCCACGCCGCGTCACCGGCGAGGAAGAACCAGATTTGGCGCGCGCGCGCAAACTCGCCCCTGCGGACATGCGCCCGAAAGTCGGACTCGATCGCCGCAAAGAACGCGTCGCGCTTCTTGGAGTCGGCCTCACGCAGGCGCGTTAAGAGCGCCCGCAACTTGGGGCGCCGGTTCGGCTCCGCGCTCTTCAAGAGCAACTGCAACTTCGCGATCGCCGCCTCGCGCGCGAGCCCCTTGATCTCGACGCCCGGGTCGTATTCGTCGTCGCCCTTGCTGTTCAGCCGTGCTCGCGCCGCCCGCATCGCGGTGCGCACCTCGCCGGCGTCCGCCGAACCGATATGCGCATCGAGAAAACGCGAACCGAGAGTCACGATATCGTTGTCGGTCCGCGCCGACCGGAACGCCGAGAGCGCGCGCGCCTCCGCCGTGTCTCCCGAACCGCCCATGGCCTTCCACGCGACCAGACTGACAATCAGCGCCAACACGCCGAGGCCCGCGATCAACGGCAACCGGCTTGTGGCCGCAGGCCGCTCCGTGCGGCTCCGGCGCGGCCCGGAAACATCGCCGTCCGTTCCTGCCGTCCGGGGTTCGGCCTCCGCGGGCGTGTCGTCGACGACCACGGCAACGGCTTCACCCGCAAAGACGATGCGGGCATCGCCTATCTTCAAAACATCATCGGGCGTCAGCGTACGGACGGCGATTTTTTGGCCGTTGAGCCGCGTGCCATTGCCGCTGCCGAGGTCGCGCGCAACCCAGCCGCCGTCCGCGGGCTCGATGACGCAGTGGTGCCGGCTGGCCTTCGCGTCCTTGAGCAGGATGTCGGCATCCTGGCCGCGTCCGAGAATCACGGGTTGGTCCGCGAGGAACACCGTGCGCTCCTCGCCGTTCGAAATCACCTTCAGGAATGCCATGCGTCGCTTTGTCCTCTCGTACTTCTACGCGGGGTAGCGCGGAATCTTTAGCTGCTCCATCTTGGCGTCCAGCGTCGGGCGCGAAACGCCGAGCCGGCGCGCGGCCGCGCTCTTGTTGCCCTTTTCGGTGCGCAGAGCCGCGACGATCAGGTCGCGCTCGACCTCGCGCGTCGCGCTCCGCACGGCTTCTTTCAGCGTCCAACCGCGACGTCGCGCCGCAACACCTGACCGGACCGACTCCGAGAACGACCCGACCGTGATGCGTCCCTCCGACAGGGTCACGGCGCGCAGGATCTCGTTTTCCAACTCCCGGACATTGCCGGGCCAGTCGTACCGCTGCAGCAGCGTCAGGGCTGCAGCGTCGATCGGCTTGGGCGAACCGTTGTCGGTCGCGCGGCGCAGGAAGAAGTCGACCAGCAGGGGCACGTCCTCCGGGCGTCGGCGCAACGGCGGAATCGTGACCTCGATCACGTGGATGCGGTGGTAGAGATCTTCTCGAAACGCGCCGCGGCGTACCTGCTCGGCCAGGTTCTTGTTGCTGGCGGTCACGATGCGGACGTCGATCGGGGCCGCGTGCTTCGCGCCGACCGGCCGGACCTCGCGTTCCTGCAGCACGCGCAACAGCTTGGACTGAAGCGGCAGGGGCATCTCGGCGATCTCGTCGAGAAACAGCGTTCCCTTCTCCGCCAACTGGAACAGGCCCTTCTTGTCCGCCACGGCACCCGTGAACGAGCCCTTCTTGTGCCCGAACAGTTCGCTCTCGAACAGGGGCTCCGGGATCGCCGCGCAGTTTTCCGACACGAACGGCTCGTGCTTGCGCGGTCCGTTGAAGTGGATCGCGCGCGCGGCCAGCTCCTTGCCCGATCCGCTCTCGCCGAACAAGAAGACCGGGACCGTGCTGTCCGTCACGCGGTCGAGCAAAAAGAACAGTTCGCGCATCACCGGGCTCTCGCCCACGATGTTCTTGTATGAGTACTTCGTCCGCGCTTCGGCCGATGCACGCGCGTACAGCGTCTTGACCTCGTTGAGCTCCGCTTCCTGCTGCTCCACGCGCCCGCGCAGGATCCGGTTCAAGTTGTCGGCCTCTCCCTTTGCCGCCGCTGCCTCCTCGTGAAGCTGTGCGTTGCGCAGCGCAATCGCCGCCTGGTCCGCGAAACTCAGCAGGAACGGCAGGTCCTCGGAGGAAAAGACCGCGCGCTCGAACCTGTTGTCGAGATAAAGCGCCCCGAGGTGGGCCTGCCCCATGCGAATGGGAACGCAGGCCACCGAGCGGAGGTTCAGCGCGCCCGTATCGCCGTGCAAGCGGATACGCGGATCCTCGTCCGCGTTTGTCGAAACGACGGGTTGTCCGTCGTGTGCCACCTCCAGCGCGATCCCGCGCGCCACCTTGTAGGTCGGCTTGCGCAGGGCGTCGAGATCGAAGTTGCGCGCGACCCGCACGCGGCCCTCGGCCTTGGCGCCCTCGAGCAGCATGAGGAATCCGCGTTCCGCTCCGGTCAACTCCACCACCGAGTCCAGCATCAGGGCGAGCAGCCGCTTGATGTCGTGCTCGTTCGTGAGCCGGCGAATCCACGCGACGAGCTTGCGGAGCCGCGCCACTTCGGGATCGATGAGCGATGCGGCAATCGAACGCGCCTTGTCCTTGAGCCGCTGCGCCGCGACCTCGCGCTCGTCGTGGCCTGCGACCCTCAAGAACGCCTCCAGCGCGCGCTCGAGGTCCTGATACGACTTTTCGATGCGCTGCCGTTTCTTGCCGGTCACACGGCGCGCCAGCTCGTCCTCGAAACGCAAGTCCGTCGTACCGACCGAGATGACATCGCCGGCCTTGAGCGCGTGGCGCCGAACCCGCGAGCCGTTCAGCCAAGTGCCGTTCGCACTCTCCAGGTCGCAAACCCGGTAGCCGCTCGAGGTCCGCTCGATGCGGCAGTGCGAGGCACTCGCCTTGCGGTCCGTCACGGTGACGTCCACCTCGTCGGATCTCCCGAGCACGACGGCCGGCTTTTCGATCGGCACCCGGGTCTTGGTCTCGACAAACGTGAGGTAGGCCACTGCAAAACAGAGTTTACACCTGTAAACCCGCCCGGTCTCCATTCAAAGGTCGGGCCTGCCGTCCCGGATCGTTTCGGTAACCGAGTAGCCGCTCGATTGTCAGAATCACGCCTTTGAGCCGGGCTCGCATGGCAGGACTCGATAGGGCAGTGCAGCCGGTTGTCCAACTTCGGGGGAGCTTCCAAGACGCACCGGGGCCGTCAGAGGCGCTCGAGGCGGGCGTACTCCAGGGACAGTTCGCGGCGGCCGGACTGATTGAAGTCCACCGTCACTCTGGTCCCGCCGCCTGACTTGCGAACGGCCAGAATGCGCCCGATTCCGAAGTGGCCGTGTCGCACGCGGTCGCCCGCGCGAAACGTCGGACCGGAGTCCTTCTCGATGTCGTACGCAACGCCCTCGTCATCACCGGCCGAAGGATCGACCTCATAGCCGGCACCCGCTCCGCGATCGAACACGAACGGGTCGCCCGCACGATCATCCACTTCCAGTTGCTCGTCCGGAATCTCGTCGAGGAAACGCGACGGAACACACGGCGCGTAGAGACCATGGCGAATGCGCCGCGCCGCATGCATCAGCACCAACTCTTCGCGAGCACGCGTGACCGCGACGTAGAACAACCGCCGCTCCTCTTCGACGTCGCCGTCTTCCTTCACCGAGAGAGCATGCGGAAAGACCTCTTCCTCGAGACCGACCACAGCCACGCACGGAAACTCGAGGCCCTTCGCCGCGTGCACCGTCATCAGCGTCACGGAGTCGGTCCGGTCGTCGATCGTGTCCTGGTCGCTGATGAGCGCGTTCTCTTCGAGAAAGCCCCCGATCGCGCCTTCCGGTTCGCGCACCGCGTACTCGGCTGCCGCGTTCACGAGCTCCTCGACGTTGGCCTTGCGATCCGCTTCGGTGCCGAGGTAGTCCATGTAGCCGGTGCGCTCAAGGACCGCGTCGAGGAACTTTCGGGGAACATCGCCGTCCTCGGCTTCGAGCGCGTCGAGCAACTCCGCGAACTGCTCCAGCTTCTTGCGGGTGCGTCCGAAGCGCGCCAAGCCCGCTCGATCGCGCAGGACTTCGCGCGGTGAAACGTTCTGCTGCCGCGCGGCCGCCCACACGCGCTCCTCGGTCTTTTGGCCGAGCCCGCGTGCCGGGGTGTTGAAGATGCGCCGAAACGCCGCCACGTCGGTCGGGTTGACGGCGACGCGGGCGTAGGCCAGGACGTCCTTGACCTCCTTGCGCTTGTAGAACTCGACCGCGCCCACGATGTGGTACGGCAGTCCCCGTTCGCGGAGCGCGCGCTCGATCGACCGCGATTGCCAGTTCGTGCGATAAAAAACCGCGATGTCTTTGGGCCGCCGCCGTCCCTCGATCCACGCCACGGCGGTACCCGCGATGGCACTCGCCTCATCGACATCGTCCCGGCATCGAATCTCACGGACGGTCGCGCCCGTCGGGTTCTCCGTCGTGAGGTCTTTTTCGTAGCGCGACACGTTGTGCCGGATCACGGCGTTGGCGACCGCCAGGATCGATTTCGTGCTGCGGTAGTTGCGGTCGAGCGTGATTACGCGGGCGCCCTCGAAATCCCGTTCGAAATCAAGGATGTTGCGGATCGTCGCCCCGCGCCAACCGTAGACCGACTGGTCGGGATCGCCCGTGGCGCAAACGTTGCGATCCTCGCCGGCGAGAAGCCGCAGGATGCGGTACTGAATCGCGTTGGTGTCCTGGTACTCATCGACCAGCAGCCAACTCGCCCGAAGTCGCAGGCGCCCGCGCACCTCCTCATGGTCGCCGAGCAGCAGCGCCAGGTTGATCAGCAGGTCGTCGAAGTCCATCGCGTTCGCCTGGCGCATGCGGCGCTCGTAGGCGTCGATGAGCTTGGCGAACCGGTCCTGTTCTTCAGGATGGTCCGCCATCCCGTTCTTGATGCGCGAGATGATCGTTTCGACCGCGGCGGGGCGAAGATCCTCGGCCCCCTGTTCCTTGAGCAGCGTCTTGATCAGCGAGCGGCGGTCTTCGATGTCGTAGATCGTGAAGGAACGGTCATAGCCGAGCCGGTCGGCCCAGCGGCGCAGAACCCGGGCCGCGAAGCTGTGGAACGTGCAAATCCACAGGTCGCGCGGAAACACGAGTTCCTCGATCCGGCTCCGCATCTCCCGCGCCGCCTTGTTCGTGAACGTCAGGGCGCAGATCTGCCACGTCGGTACACCGCGCTCGATCAGCCGGGCGACGCGCCGCGTGATGACGCGCGTCTTCCCCGACCCCGCCCCCGCCACGATGAGAACCGGCCCTTCACCGTGCTCCACGGCGTCGCGCTGCGCGGGATTGAGATCGTCGTCCACCGAGGCAATCAAGCGCGAATACTACGCAACCCTAGGGACCTTGGATCGAAATCGGGACATCGAGGCCGGGAACCGGCGCGCCCCCCTCCTCGATCACCAGAATCGTGCCGCCGCCCTCGTCCTGATAGACCCCACCGACGTCGCCCGGACCGCCGACTTCACCATCGAAGTCGCGGTCGTCGCCGGCCTCGAGGATGTACTCGCCGGGCTGGATTCCGGCGAACGAAAACCGCAGTCCTTCGGCGACCGTCGTCTTGGTCTCCGCGACGAATTCGCGGCCGGGACTCTGCAGCAGGCGCACGCAAATCTGCTGCCCGGGAATCAGGATGCCCGGCTCCTGGCCGACGGCCGCGAGCACGGCGCGGTGGGCATCCACGATGCCGTGGCCGGACCGGATGTCGTAGCCGGGCTCGCGGATGTCTTGCGCGGTATCGAACAGAAGCTGGGCCAGCGCATCGGGGGCCATGGGCGTCAGACTCAGCACCAGGGCCGCGACGCCGGCAACATGCGGCGAGGCAAAAGAGGTTCCATCGACGAACGGAAAGGACAAGGCGTTGTTGGTGTCGATGCCCGTCGTGCGCACGCCGTCGCCGCGGGTTCCGCCCGGCGCCACGATGTCCACCCAGGTACCGAAGTTGGAGTAGACCGCCACGGTCCCGTTGATCGTCGTCGCGCCGACGCCGACAACCGTCGGGTAGTCGGCCGGGAACTGCGGTGTCGCGGTTCCCTGATTGCCGGTCGCCGCACACAGGAACACGCCGACGCCGAAGGCAGCCGCGCACGCGTCGCGCTCGGCCTGCGTCGGAATCGAAGAGGCAAACGACATGTTGATAACCTGCGCACCCTGCGCGGGCGGGTTGCCCGCGAGGCTTTCGAGGCCCGCGCAAAACCGAATGCCGTTCGCGATGTCGAGCGTGTCGCCAAAGCCCGACGTCCCGAACGACCGCGCCACGATCACGCGCGCGTCCCACAGGACTCCGGCCACGCCGATGCCGTTGTTGCCCGCCGCCGCGACAACCCCCGCGGTTTGCGTGCCATGCGAAATGCGCGCCGTCGGATCGTGCGGATCCTCGTCGCCGTTGACAAAGTCGAATCCCTCGGCGATGCGACCCTGCAGGTCGGGATGGTCGGCGCGTATGCCGGAGTCCACGATCCCGACACGAAAGCCCACGGCGCCGGTCGTGGTCTCCCAGGCGGCATCGACGCGCGTCTGGCGAATTCCCCACTGGTCCGAATAGAACTCGTCACTCGGCGTCACGGCCAAGCGGCGCAGAAAGTTCGGATGCGCGTACCGGACCAGACCCTCGGCCTGCAACCGGGCGCAACGCGCGAGCAACGGACACAGCGCCTCGTCGCGCGGCGCGCGAAACAGGCAGGCCGGGCCTTCCTCGACGCACTCCAGATCCGCGCGCGTCGCCACGTCGTCCGGCGTCAGCCCCGCAGCCGGCACGGCGACGATCTCGCGCGCACGAAATCCAAAGTCCTCGTCGAAGTAGCCGACGGGCGGCGTGCGCGGCGTGCGCTCGCCCTCCTGCACCCGCACCTCGGCCCGGTAGCTCCCGGTCCCGCGCCGCGCGACCACAACGAGATCGAAGGGATCGCCCGCGTCGAGGTCGAGGGTCCGGGCGGTCACGCCGCGCGCCAGATCGTGAAGCATCACATCGGCGTCAAAGCCCTGGGCGGGATCAAGCGGGCGAAAGCCAAGGACGGCGATGTCTGCACAGTGCGGCCCGTCCGCGGCGGCGACAAGCCGAAAGACGTCCACGGGGTCGCGCACGGCATCCAGCGCGCCCACGGCGTCGCCGCGCAGAAGCGACGCGCACGCCGCGTTGTTGTTGGGCTCGGCATCGACCGTCGGCGCCGCGGCCCCCGCCCCCCCCAAAACACCACGTCCGCTCGGATCCACCCGCAACGACACGGCCCGCAAGGGGGCCGCCGCGGGCAGGATCAACCGGCCCGAGAGCGTTGCCGTGCCGTCGCCCGCGCCGCCGCTGCTCCCGCATGCGGAGACGAAAACGGCGAGCAGGCCGAGGGCGAATCGCGGGACGCGCATGGCCTCGTATATACAACGGCTTGCGGTATGGTGCGCGGGTGCGCCGCTTTTTCCCGCCGCTCGTCGTCCTGACGCTGGCCGCGTGCTTCGGCATGACGGCGTGGGTCGCGTGGGGCGGCGCCACGTTCGCCAAGGCGGGGGCGATCCGGGAATACTCGATCTGGCGCGGCGAGTACTGGCGGTTTGTGACGGCAATCTTTCTGCACATGCCGTGGCGGCACCTCGTGATCAACGCCCTCGGCATCGTGTTGCTGGGCGCGTCGATCGTGCGCGGTCTGGGCGCTCGCACGTTTCTCGTCGCGGTATTTTGCGGCTCGTGGGCGGCCTTCGCGCTGAGCATGCTGTGCAACGCCGAGGACCCGTATCGCGTCGGCATCTCGGGCGGCCTGACGGCCATGCTCGGCGTGGTGGTCGCCATCGAGTGGCGCAACTGCGACGGCCGCCTCGGAAAATTCCTGCGCTCGCGCACCATGATCACGCTGCTGATCGTGATCGCGGCCTCCGCCCTCCTGACGATGTGGATGGCGGGAGAATCGGCGCGGCCCGACCACACGGGCCACCTCGCGGGATTTGTGTTCGGCATCCTGTGGGGCCTCATGCGATACCCGCGGCTGCACGCAGACGGGTCGGACACCCCCGAACGTCCCCTGCGCGGCGCTGTGGCGATCATCCTGTTCTCGCTGGCGCCGGCCGCGTACGCGTCGTACCCGATTCATGACGTCGGTTTTTGCGTGTTCAAGGCACGGCGGGCATTCCAGGCGGGACAGGAACGGACGGCGATATCCTGGTACGAGCGCGCGCACGACCGCGAACCGGACCTGCTCGAACCGCGCCTCAACCTCGCCGGGCTCAAGAACGACCTCAGCTATCTCAAAGGGCTCTCGCCGCGGCTCCCGGACGAGCAGCGCGACCTTGTCGACGTGTACTTCCGGGTGACCGCACAGCTTGCGGCCCAGGGCAAGAGCGGGGCGTCGTTCGAAATGGACGAGGCCATGTTCGAGCTGGCCAAAACGGCGCAGTGGAATCCCAGGCAACGCTGGCGACTCGCCCAGCGGGTGATCGTGGGTTTGGTGGGCCGCACGCGCGACCCGGACAGGACCTCGGCGCAACGACTCGTCGACATGACCGTCCTGGTGGAGACAGCGGTCGAAGCCGCGGGGGCGTTGGGCGAAGACTCCGGCCAGGACGAGTCGGTGAAGGCTGCCGTTCGAAAGTGGCTGGCCGGTATCCTGAAGGACGCCCGGGCCATGACCTATGTCGCAGCCGCCGCCACGCCCGCCGACGCCCCCGCCCCCCGCTTTTCTCCCGCCCGCCCCGCCCCCCCCTCAAACCTACGCGAGCTGCAATCCGCCATCGCCCGCGCGTACCGGCGGCTGGCGAACAATCCCGGCGAGACCGTTCTCGCGGTGGTGGCCGCTTGGCGATACCACTTCGCGGAGTTCACCTATCTGGCGACCGGTGAGGCCAAGGACGCGCATCCGTTTATGGTGGCGGCACTTCAGGACGCGCGCGCGGGCGGCAACGAACAGGTGCAACTCCTTGCCACGCAATGGCTTAAGGCAGTGGGCTTTTCGGTCCCTCCGCCAGATCTTGCCGATCCCGACGACGACCGGTAGATTCCGGGGCTTCCCGAAACGTCCTTGAACGGAGTCGATCGAAATGCCCCGAGTCTGCGCCATCAGCGGCAAACGCACCACCAAGGGACGCCAGTACTCCCGCCGCGGCCTGGCCAAGGCCAAGGGCGGGGTGGGCAAGAAGATCACCGGGAAGTCCGCGCGCACGTTCAAGCCCAACATCCAAAAGATCCGCGTCGTTGTGAACGGCCGCGTGGTCCGGATGAAGGTGGCCGCGAAGTTCATCCGCCGCGGGATGATCGAGAAGCCGCCGATCAAGCGTCGGCGCCACGGCGCCGACGCTTGATGTTATCTGCTCAACGGCTCACGCCGTTGAGGCCTCTGGCTCGGACAGCTTGACACCATCGACGGTGCGGATTCTGGGCCGGCGCAGACGATCTTCGCTCCGTAGCGGTGATCCGGAAACTGGACGGTGGCGAGTACCACAACCGCACCGTGCCGTTCTCGTTCGCGTTGTCACGTCTTCGCGGTCGCACGGTTGCGATTCACCGTTCGGAATGGAACCGCCTGGACATCACGGCTCCGTCAACCGGCGAGCTGCTATCCGAGCGATCTTCGCCCGCCTGCAAGTCCGGCGAAGAACGTCCCGAACATGACCTGGGCCACTCCTTCCACGGCGCACTCCGCGTGAGCCCGAACGGCACGCGGATCATGGATCATCGATGGTGCCCGTGTGTTTGACGTGACGGACGGTCGCGAAGTCCATACCTTCGCGGGACCGGCGGGGAGCTTCTACGGCGACGGCGTGTCCCTGTTCGCGTCGAACGAGGAAGGGCTGTCCAGATGGGATCCCGTCGACGGCTGTCGAACCGGTCACATCGGCGGATTTCGACCGACCCATCTTCACCGCGGGGCAGGAGAACTCGTGCAGCTTGCCAAGAACACGCTCTTGCGGTGGGCGACAACCTAACCATGGACTGACCCGCACGACGCCCGCTTCGGGCAGATCAACGCCGGCGGCGGCGGCGCGCGACCGGAGCGGCAGAGGTGGCGGCGACTCCGGTGGTCCCTGTGGACTTGCTTTCGAACGACTCCAGTTCGTTGACGACGTCGCGTGGGGTCTGGGGCCGGTTCGCGCGGTCCTTTTCCAGCAGCCTCGCGATCAGGTCGGCCATGGGTTCGGAGACGTCGGCTTCCAAATCGCGCACGGCGGGCGGATCTTCGCTCAGGTGCTTGACCATCACCGCTTTCGCGGCACCCAGAAACGGCGGGCGGCCGGTCAGCATGTGGAACAGGGTCGCACCGAAGGAATACAGGTCGGCGCGGATATCGACTTCCTCCACCGCTTCGGCCTGTTCGGGCGAGATGTAGCTCGGCGTGCCGAGGCTCAGGCCGCCCTTGTCCGACTTGTCCTTGGCGAGCCCCAAGTCGCACAGCTTGGCGATACCGTCCTTCGTGATCAGGATGTTGTCCGGCTTGACGTCGCGGTGGACAAGCCCGGCTTCATGGGCGTGGTCAAGCGCGCGCGCGATCTGCACGGCGACCCGGGTCACGCGCGACTCCTCCATGGCGCCACCGCGCTTCAGCAGCTTGCCGACCGCAAGGCCGGCCGCGAACTCCATAACGAAGTAGCGCACGCCGTCCGCCTCGCCGACATCGATCCCCGAGATCACGTTCGGGTGGTTCAGCTTCGCTACCGCGCGGGCCTCGCGCAGGAACCGCTCGACGTAGTCCGGGTTGCGCGCCAGGTGCGGACTCAGGATCTTGATCGCCACGATCCGGTCCAGCGAAAGCTGGCGCGCCTTGAAGACCGTGCCCATCGTGCCCGCGCCCACCTTCTCGATGAGCTGGTAGCCCGCGAGGCGCCGGTTCACGTCGAAGCCCTCGACCGCGGATCGCAGGCGCCTGGCCTGGTCCTCGGTCAAGTAGCCCATTTCGATGCAGAGTTGCTCGACCGCGGGCGCGGTTCCGTCGGTTTCCTTGCGGGCGTGGCGAAGTCGACCCATCTCCAGGGCCTGATCCTTCGTCAGAAAGCCCTGGGCGAGAGCACGTTCCAGGATTTGTTTGGCGATGGAGGACACGGAGCGCGGATTCTAGCGTTTTCGCGGGGGTCTACCGCGCTTTGTTCCGCCCCGCCGCTTCGGCTCGCCGCGACCACGCCCTGGACGGCTGCCGGGCGCCGCCGTCTTGCCTGCTCCGAAAACGTCGCCGTAGCCCAGCGACTGGAGGATTCGCCGCTCTGCCGCCCGCATCCTGCGCCGGGCCGTCGGGCTCTGGTCATCGAATCCGTCCAGGTGCAGCGCGCCGTGGACCACATACAACACGAGCTCGTGCAGCGGCTCGGAGCCGCGCGCCCGCGCTTCGCGCGCCGCGGTATCGGCGGACACGACGATCTCACCGGTCGGAAAGCTCAAGACATCCGTCGGCCCGGCGACGCCGAGGTAGCGCTCGTGCAACTCCGCGATCTCCGCGTCGCCGACCAGCACGACGGTGATCCCCTTGCGCTGCCCCAACACGGCCTCGGCGGCGCGCTTGCAGGCGGCCCCGGCGCGGGGAATCGTCTCTTGCCGATCGACCAGCTTCGCCATCGGTCAGGCCGAGCCGAACTTTTCGTAGGCGTCCACGATGCCCTGCACGATGGGATGGCGCACGATGTCTTCTGCACCGAACTGGACGAACGAAACGCCCTTGACGGAGCGCAGTACGCGCGCGGCGTGGATGAGGCCCGATTCGGCATGCGCCGGAAGATCGACCTGCGTGATGTCGCCGGTCACAGCCATCCGCGAGCCCTCCCCCATGCGGGTCAAGAACATCTTCATCTGGGCGATGGTCGTGTTCTGCGCCTCGTCGAGAATGATGAACGCGTCGCCGAGCGTCCGCCCGCGCATGTAGGCCAGCGGCGCGACCTCGATCACGTCGCTTTCGGCGAACTTCCGGACCTGCGAAGGCTCCACGAGGTCGTGCAGCGCGTCGTAGAGCGGCCGGACGTACGGGTTGACCTTCGCCTCGTAGTCGCCGGGCAAAAAGCCCAGCTTCTCGCCTGCTTCCACCGCGGGACGAGTCAGGATCATGCGCCGGACCACGCCCTCGCGCAGCATCTTCACGCCCATCGCGACGGCCAGATACGTCTTGCCGGTGCCGGCGGGTCCGATGGCAAAGACGACTTCGCTCTTGTTCATGGCCTCGACATAGGCCCGCTGACCCGGCGTGCGCGCACTCACGGCACGATGCGCCCGCGTTTCGAGGAGTCTCTCGTCTATTACAACCGACGCTCCGGGGGCAACCGACGGGCCCGCTCCTCCGCTGCCATGCACGAGCATCTCGACCTCGCGGGCATCGACGCGCCCCGAGCGCCGAAACCGCGCGAGCACCTCGCGGGCGACATCGAACGCCGCCGTGACCGGCTCATCATCGCCCTCGAAGTGGATCTCGCCGTTGCGATCAACGACGGCGACGCCGAAATGCTCGCGAAATAGGCGCGCGTGCGCGTCCCCCACGCCGAGGACGGCGCTCGTCTCCTCGACAGACGCCACAGTCAGGTTCTTCTTCATCGCGAGTTACTCACTTGCCACCAGCCCAAACACCCGAGACATCGCCGTCCGTTCCTGTTTTCGTTTTGCCCTCTAGTATCCATAGAGGCAGAGTGCTGCAATCGGAGCCGCGACCAGCACGCCGTCGAGCATGTCGAGGACCCCGCCGAACTCCGGGAGCATCGACGAGGAGTCCTTCACGCCGCCCCAGCGCTTGAAGCCGGATTCCAACAGGTCGCCGAAGAACGACGCGAGGCCGACCAGGCCGCCCACGATCGCGGCGTACCACGGCGGCCCCACGAGGTGCGGCGCCAGGAGTCCCGCCACGCCGGCCGAGCCCAACACGCCGGCAATCGTGCCCTCCCATGTCTTTTTGGGCGAGAGCGCGGGGGCGATTCGCTTGCGCCCCAGGGTCGAGCCGATCAGGTAGCCGCAGATGTCGCTGGTCTTGGAAACCGCGATGATCGCGAACGCCGTCGCGATGCTGTCGGCCAGAATTCTATCGAGAAACGACAGGAGGCCGCCCACGTACAGGATCGCGCCGGCAAGGAGGAACGCCTCAGGCAGAGCCGCCTGGGCGGATCGAAGCGGTGCCATCCCGAGCAGGCGGATGCCGCCGCCGATCAGCGCGGCGAGGGCGACGATCATGCCGGGCACGGGTTCGTTCGTGACCAGGTGCGGCACGACGATGGCGATGAGGGCGAGGGCGCCGTACAGAAACAGGCCGGGATTCGTGTCGACCTTGCGGCGGCCGATCGCCAGCACCTCGTGCAGCCCGACGACGGCCATGGTCCACAGAAGAATGCGCGAGAGCATCGGGCGGCCGAGGACTTCGGCGTCCAGCCAGTAGATGCCGGCGAGCGCCGCGACGAGGATGGGCCCAAGCACGAGCCGCTTTTTCATGGCCGCTTTCATCCCGTTGTCTTGCCGGCGAGCCCGCCGAACTTGCGGACGCGCTGCCGGTAGGCCGCGAAGGCTCGGTCGAGGTGCTCCTCGCGAAACTCGGGCCAGCACTCGGGCGCGACGTGAAGCTCGGTGTAACTGATCTGCCAGAGCAGAAAGTTCGAGACCCGCATCTCGCCCGCGGTGCGGATCAAGAGATCCGGCGGCGGCATGTCGGGTTGATACAGATGTGCGGTGACCGCCCCTTCGGTGATGTCGTCGGGCGTCAGCTCACCGGCCACGACGCGCCGGGCGATGGCGCGCAGGGCATCGACGATCTCTTGGCGACCGCCATAGGACAGCGCCAGGTTCAGCACCATGCCGGTGTTGTCGGCCGAGAGTTCGCGGGTCTTGTCGAGTTCCCGGCGAACATCGGCGGGAAGGCGGTGCAGGCGCCCAACCGCCGTGAGCCGGATGTTGTTGTCCATGATCTCGGCGCGCTCGCCGATCAGGAATCGACGCAACAGGCGCATGAGCAGCCCGACCTCGTGGCGCGGCCGCTTCCAGTTCTCTTCGGAAAACGCGTAGAGCGTGAGCTGGCCGAGTTTGCGCCGCGCGCCCGCGCGCGTAATCGTCCGCACCGACTCGACGCCCTCCGCATGGCCACGGGTGCGCCGCAGGCCGCGACTCTTGGCCCAGCGGCCGTTGCCATCCATGATGATGGCGACGTGTTGCGGATCCCCGGCCAACGGCTCGCTCATCGAGCGTCCACGATGACGGTTTCGGTCCGCTCCGGTCCGACCGAGATGATCTCGACGGGCACGCCGATCTCCTCCTCGATCGCGGCCACATAGGCACGCGCTCCGGCGGGCAGGTCGTCCGGCGTCCGGGCGCCGCTCAGGTCGCCGTCAAAGCCCGCGACCTCGCGGTACACCGGGGTGCACCGCGCGAGCAGGTCGACATCGGCGGGAAAGGTGTCGATCGTGCGGCCGTCGATCTCGTAGCCAACGCACAGCTTGAGCGGCCCGAGACCGGCCAGGACATCGATCTTCGTGAGCGCCAGCGCGTCGACGCCGTTGGTCTCGCACACATGTCGCACGGACACCGCGTCGAACCAGCCGCAGCGCCGCCGACGGCCGGTCACGGTCCCGAACTCGCGGCCGCGCTCCTGCATCTGCTCGCCCACCTGCCCCTCTTCCCGCGTCGGAAAGGGGCCGGCCAGGCTGCCGACGCGTGTGGTGTATGCCTTGGCCACGGCGAGCGCGCGGTCGAGCCGGCGCAGCGGCAGGCCGGTGCCCGCGGGAATCCCGTTGACCCCGGTACTGCTCGCCGAGACGAACGGGTAAGTACCGAAGTCGACATCCAGCAGCGCCGCCTGCGCCCCTTCGAGCAGGATGCGCTGTCCCGCCTTCTGCGCATCGCGCAACAGCTTCCCGGTGTCGCAGGCGAACGGCCGCAAGAACTCTACCCAGCTCTCGACCCCCGCGATGGCGGCCGCGGCGTCGATCGGCTCGGCGCCCAACCCGCGCAGCATGGCGTTGCCGCGCTCGACGAGGTACGCGAGCCGGTCCCGGCGCACGCGTTCCGACAAGAGATCGGCGACCCGAAATCCTTCGTAGCGGTACTTGTCCCCGGCACAGGTCGAGATGCCCCGCCCGGTCGTGTCGTTACGCCACAGGTCGTTGCGCGAGCCGTCCAGCGCACGGTCGAGCGGCCCGTGAAACGGCAGGACCAGGTGCGCGCGATCCGAGACCTTCAGCGAATCAGCCAAGGCAAAGCCGCGCTCGGCCAGGCCTTCCAACTCGCCGCGCAAGACGCCCGCGTCCAAGATGACGCCGTTCGCGATGACCCCGGTCGCCCCCTGCAACACGCCAGAGGGCACCAGCCGCAACGCGAACCGCTCCGCGCCGATCCGGATCGTGTGGCCGGCGTTGGCCCCGCCCTGGTAGCGGACGACCAGGTCCGCCTCCTTGGCCAGGAAATCGACGATCTTGCCCTTGCCCTCGTCGCCCCACTGCGCGCCGAACACACAGGTGACAGCCATGTCAGCTCCTCGCTCCCAGCGACTGCGCGATCAGTTCCCGAAACCGTCCAAACAGGTAGCGGGAATCGTGCGGCCCGGGGCTCGCCTCGGGATGGTATTGGACGGCGAACGCGGGGTGCTCCAAGTGCGCAAACCCCTCCACCGTGCCGTCATTCAGGTTGACGTGCGTCAGCTCGAGTCCCGCGCCCGCCAGCGAGTCCGCCTCGACCGCAAAGCCGTGGTTTTGGCTCGTGATCTCGACCTTGCCGGTGCGCAGGTCTTTCACGGGCTGGTTGGCGCCGCGATGCCCGAACTTCATCTTGTAGGTCTTCGCGCCGCACGCCAGCGCGAGAATCTGGTTGCCGAGACAAATCCCGAACGTCGGCAGTGTCGGCAAGAGCTGGCGCACGGTCTCGGCCACGTAGTGGACGGGCTCGGGGTCGCCGGGCCCGTTCGACAAGAACAAGCCGTCCGGCTTGAACGCGCGAATCTCATCGAAGGACGCCGTCGCCGGGAACACGCGCACCAAGAACCCCGCGTCCACCAGCAGCCGCAGGATGTTGCGCTTGATCCCGCAGTCAATCGTCGCCACGCGATACGTCGGCGTCGAACGGGTCCCCGTCGTCGCGAACTCGACCGGCTCCCCCTCTTCCCAGCCGTAGCTCTCTGCGCTCGATACCTCCTGCACGAGATCGACCCCGGCCATCCCGGGCGCCGCCGCCGCCTTCGCCACAAGGGACGCGTCGTCGAGGTCCAAAGTGCTCAGAATCGCCGGCATCGCCCCGTGCTCGCGCACCCGCCGCACGAGCGCACGCGTGTCGATCCCCTCGATCCCGGGAATCCCGTGCTCGCGCAGATACCCGTCCAGATCCCCGGAGGCGCGGTAGTTCGAGACCCGCCGCGACCGCTCGCGCACGACAAACCCCGAAACCCACGGCCGATGCGACTCGACATCGGCGTCGTTGACCCCGTAGTTTCCGATGTGCGGGCTGGTCATGACGACGATCTGGCCCGCGTACGAAGGGTCGGTCAGCACCTCCTGGTACCCGGTCATCGCCGTATTGAAGACCACTTCGCCCGTCACCTCCGCGGAAGCGCCAAACGCCTCCCCGGCAAAAACGGACCCGTCCGCGAGCACAATTTTGGCCACAGCCATGGAAACCGCGAGATTCTAACGCCCCCGCCCCCTCAGACATGAGGATCAGCGCGGGCCCCCGCAAGATGCCCGGCGTCCGGCCCGGCTACGCCGGGGAGCGAGAGCCCGAAAGGCCTGGATGGGCGGATTCCGAACCAAAGCGTACGGACGGCGAGGCTCGCCCAACCCACCGAGCCAGCGCCAGTCTCCCGTACGCGGCACAAAGGCGTTGGCCGCGTCGTCCTCGGCCCCGGCGTGCCTACGCCCGACCACGCGCTCCCGCTCCCCACCCGACACGGCCACAGCGTGTCCCAAGGCGCCGCCGGAGCCCGCGACATTGCCCGGCGCCGAGTCGTCGTCCCCCGTCACGGCCAGTACTCTCCAATATGGCCAACCAATTTTTACAACAATCGTCTTTTTCTTGTCGCTGATCCGATTGGCCGCGGTGCCACGAGGTCGATGGCCGACAACCCCAAACCGCGCCGGGCTCCGCCCTAACTGCGCGCAACAGCTCGACCAGCTCTCGATACCCTGGCCGAATCGCTCAGGCCGTCGATCCACGGGCCCAGCGTGGAGAAATCTCTCATGCCATGAGATAGACTGGGGAGAGCCATGCGATGCTCGAACCCGACCTGCGGACGCACGTTCAGCCCCCGCGTGGCCTGGCAGATCTGGTGCTCGCGCGGTTGTGGGGACCAGGTCAGGCACCGGAGGGCCTATGCCCGGCGCGGGCCGCGGAAACCGTCGCGGCGCTACTACCGGATGTTTCTGTCGCTCATCCGTGCGGCCGATCAGATCGGCAGGATGAAGCCGCTCGGATGAGGCTCGACGAGCTGCTCCGCGTCGCCGGTCTCTTTTTCGAGGAAGAGGGAATCGCCTATTTCGTGTTCGGCGCGACGGCGATGAACTTCTGGATCCCGCCGCGAAACACCGTGGATCTCGATGTCGTCGTCGCGGTGGACAAGCGCCGAGGCGCCTCGTTCCTGGCCCGACTGAAGAACCATGGGATCCCCATGACGAAGAGTCTCCTGCGCAAGTTCTTCGAGGGGCGTATCGTCACGATTCCCCTCGGAGACACCGAACTCGACCTGAAGCGCAGCACGACCGACCATGAGAACGAAGCGCTCGCACGCTCGAAGGTCTTCGCCGCGGACGACTTCCGGCTGCGGATCGCCGTCCCCGAGGACCTGATCCTCTTCAAGCTCCAGGCGTGGAGGAGACAGGACCAGGCAGACGTCGAACGCCTCCTGCGGGAGAGAAACGACCTCGACCTCCGGCACATCGAGTCGTGGCTCGACCGCATCGGCGCGGATACCGGCGCCCCGCTGCGCGACCGCTGGGACGAGATACGCGGATAGACTGATGGTCGCGGGCTTGTCCGGCCATCCGTCGAATCGACACGGGACAAGTCATCGACACGATCCGCGTGGACGTGGGCGCGAACCGCCCGCTTGCACTACGTCTATTCATTCTCACGTGCGGCGATGTCTGGGAAGGAGGACACGTCGCCGTTAAGGATATCGCCAGCATGCTGTCTTAGCCGGGACGCGAGCGCCTGAACGGCCACGCCCATGTTTTGGAGCAGAAACCCCTGCGGCCAGTACTTGCGACGGGTTGAAGTCAATTCGTGAAGTAGCGATGATGCCGTGCCGCTGGTGCGAAATGCGACGACAGAGTCAAGCGAGACCCATTTGACGCGTCGATTCTCTTGAGCGTCGAACCAGTTTTCACTCTTGATGTTGACGGCAATGCCCGCCCCGATCACGGACACCCCGATCTGGACGGTGACCGTTTCGGTCTTGTAGCGAATCGACACGCTGGCATCGCGAGGTTCGTTGATGTCGCTGATCCGTTGCGGGCACGGAATGAAACCGTATTCGGTTTCGAGGTAGGAGAAGTGCTCGCGGACATGGCGATCGAATTCGCTCACGATCGCGGAGTGGTCGGGATCAGCCATGGTCAGGGGCCGGCCGACTGACGGTCCGCTGCATCGGCTTGTTGGACGGTGGCCCGCTCAGTGGCCAGCGAAGCCGGCCCGCTGCATCGGCATGTTGGCCGGCCCAACGCGACCGATCTTGACTGTCTCGGATGGAGCTGAACCTTCACCGACGGCGCTCACGGAGACGCCTAGCGATCCGCTCGCGCGCCGCTTGCCAATCCACCGGTTCAACGGAACTGTCAGCGAGTTCGCGGGCCCGCTTTTCGATTTCCGTGATCCACGCGTCGTTCACATCCGGGTCTGCCGGCCCATCAAGGCTGCATAGCAAGTCGTGAGCAAGCTTGGCCCGCTCCTTGTGGGGAAGCGTCAGGGCGGCATCGCGTAGCACCGGAGGGCCTATGCCCGGCGCGGGCCGCGGAAACCGTCGGCCTTGTTGGGCGGCCGCGCCCGGGAACTGGTTTTCAGCCACAGAGGACTCAGAGATCACAGAGAGACTCGCTGAATGCCATCCACCATCGCGGACCGCCGAAGCTGATGACCAGGCCACGCCTCAATCCTGTGCTCTTCAGGCAGGACGGGACTTGGACCAAGAAGGGGTCGTGATCGCGTCTCCCACCTCTGTGACCTCTGTGATCTCTGTGGCAAGAGTTTCTCATCGTCCGCCCAACGACTACTTGTCTGGTTCGTCTGGTTCCGTAAGAGACGAGGCTCTTGCGGACTTGTGCGACTCCGGGGATCCGGGAAAATGGCACGCGGCTCCTTGGACGGGTCTTGGACGACCGGGACACGATCGTCGGTCAGCGAGTCGGTGGGCCCGCCAGCGCGTTGATCAGGCACGCCGAGACCGCGGCGCCGACGCCGTTGTCGATGTTTACGCAGGTTACGTTCGCGGCGCATGAGTTCAGCATCGATAGCAACGCCGCGATGCCGCCCATGCCGGTGCCGTAGCCGATCGAGGTCGGCAGCGCGATGACCGGGGCGCCGACCAGGCCTGCGACGACCGACGCCAGCGCGCCCTCCATGCCCGCGACGACGATGAGAACGCGGGCGCGTTGCAAGCGCTCCTGGTAGCGCAACAATCGGTGGATGCCGGCGACGCCCACGTCGTGGATCTCGTCCGGCTCGTGGCCGAGGTAGCGGCACGTGGTCGCCGCCTCGCGGGCGACTCGTTGATCCGCCGTGCCCGCGGACACGATTGCCAAGCCCTCCGCGAACTCCGGTGCAGGCAATTGCGCCACGGTCTGTCCGATCAGGTCGTGGTCGGCCCCAGATACGGCTGCGCGCACGGCATCGGCCTGCTGCTGATCGATGCGCGTGCATAGCACGCGGCCCGCGCGCGCCTCGATCTCGCTGGCGATCGCGGCGATCTGCTCCGGCGTCTTGCCAGGGCCGTACACGATTTCCGGATGGCCCTGGCGCAGCGAGCGGTGGTGATCGACCGTGGCAAACCCCAGATCGGTGTACGGCGGCGATGCGCGCAACTGCGCCTCGGCCTGCTCTACGGTGGCTTCGCCGCGCGCCAGACGTTCCAGCAGCGCGCGCACGTCGGCGCCGTTCACGGCGTGCCCCCGACGTAGGCGTCCAGATACAGATCGTCGCGCGCACCCGCGGCCAGCAGTTCCGCGCCGCGGATGGCGATCATCGCGGCGTTGTCGGTGCACAAGGAGCGCGGAGGCACGAACACCGTGATCCCCGCCGCGGCGGCCCGCTCGACCGCCAGCTCGCGCAACCGGGTGTTCGCGGCCACGCCGCCGCCGAGGACAAGCTGCTTGATTCCGCGCCGCCGTGCCGCGCGCACCGCCTTGAAGGTCAACACGTCCGCAATCGCCTCCTGCGCGCTCGCCGCCATGTCGGCGACCTTAATCGTCGCCGTGTCCGGGTCCGCCCGGCGCTTGTCCTGCCCCTTCAGCTTGTAGAGCACCGAGGTCTTCAACCCCGAAAACGAAAAGTCGTCGTTCGCATGGTTCTTGAGCGGCCGCGGCAACGCAAACGAAAAGGCATCGCCGTCCTTGGCTGCCTCCTCGATGGCCGGTCCTCCTGGATACGACAGCCCGAGCAGCGCGGCAACCTTGTCGAAACACTCGCCCGCCGCGTCGTCGATGGTCTGTCCGAGGCGCTGATACGTGCCCGGCTCCGGCACTTCGAACAGCAGGGTGTGGCCGCCGGATGCGATGAGGGCCAAAATGGGGGGGGCGGGGGCAGGATCGAGAAGATACGCCGCGGCGACGTGGGCTTGCAGATGGTTCACACCGACCAGCGGCAGCCCACGGGCAAACGCGAACGCCTTGGCGGCCGAGAGGCCGACCAGCAACGGGCCGATCAGGCCGGGGCCGTTGGTGACCGCGACCGCGTCCGGGGCGCCGCCGCCCGCCGTGAGCACCTCGTCGAGCACCGGCACCATCCGCTCGGCGTGCGCACGGGCGGCGATCTCCGGCACCACGCCGCCGAACGGACGATGCAACGCGTTTTGGCCGTACACCGCCTCGGCGAGGATCACGCGGTCCTCCACGAGAGCGACGGAAGTTTCGTCGCAGGAGGTGTCGATGCCCAGGACGCGCATGCGCCGTTGGCCTACTGGATGCGCGTGACGACGGGGTCGCCGCGCAGGACCGCGATGGCGGCACGGAGCTGCATGTCCACGAACTCCGGGTGGACCGGCGCCGCGGCCGGGTTCCAGGTGCGGATTTCCTCGTCGTCGAATACGGCTTTCAGCTTGCCGCGCTCCTTCTTGCGTAACGGCACGCGCACGTCGGGCGGGATTCCGGCCAGCGGATCCTTCCCGGCTCGGCGCGCGTAGTGATGGCCGTTCGGGGTCTCGTAGATCGACGTGGTCCGGCTAAACAGCGCGGGCCCGGCGTCGGTAGGAATCTCCTCGACGATCTGGACCAGGAACTTGCCGTACGTCGGTTCGCCGACCAGAACGGCGCGGCAGTGGTCGTGCAGCGCACTCGCGAAAATCTCGCTCGCGCTCGCCGACCAGTGGTCCACCACGATCGCCAGCGGCAGCGACGGAAACATCGTGCCCTTGCGCTGGGCTGCGTAGGTCCGGGTGAACTCCTCGCGCCGGCCGCGCTGGCGCACGATCACTCCGCTGGACAGGAACAGGTCGGCCAGCTCCACGGCGCGGTCCAGCAGGCCGCCCCCGTTTCCGCGCAGGTCGATGACCAGCGCCTTGAGTCCCTTGTCCTTCATCTTTCCGGCGGCGGTTCGAAACTCGAGAACCGTGTTTTCCTTGAAGCCTTTCACGCGCAAGTAACCGATCCCGCGATCCTTGTCGACCATCCGCGCGCCGAACACGGTGCCGGTATCGATCCAGTCCCGAAACACGTCGGCCTCGCGATCGGTGTCGTCCGCAGAACGCATGGTCAGGCGAACACTGGTCCCCCGCGGTCCGCGAATGGCCCCCTGATAGGCGGTCCGTCCCTGCCGGCTCAGATCCGCGACGGCGCGGCCGGCAATCCGGACAATGGACTCGCCCACCCTGAGCCCGGCCTTGTCGGCGGGCCCCCCCGGCTTCACGCCGGTCACGACCAGTCGGTCCGCGTGGGAGTCGTCGATGCGAATCCCGATGCCGGGGTAGCGTCCGCTCGACATCTCCCGCTGGCGCTCGACGTCCCACGGCGGCGTGACGGCGGCGTAGCCGTCGAAATGCGCCAGCCAACTGTTGATCGCCTTGAACTGGGCCTCGCGCGCGTTCCGCTCGTCCCCCAGGCCCCAGACACAATCCTGCGCCATCCGATCGCGCACATAGGAAAACGCCTGGGTGTCCCACGAAACGCCCGGGGCGCCGTATCGACGCTCGGCAATCAGGAGCGCCACAAAGCCGAGGAGCACCACGAGCAGCGGCACGATGAGGAACAGGAACTGGCGCCGGGTCACGGCGGAATCGTACCACCGGGCTGAATCCGGCCGCTTCCGGCGGGTCCGGGATGGCCGGACGCGGACCAGGAGGTCATGAGGGGGGCGGGGGACGGTTTGCCGTTTCGCGCGAAGGGCCGTAGGATGGTGTACGGCGGCGGATCATGAAAGTAACGCGCGGGGATACCGACGGGATTCCGGTCCTCAAACTCGACGGTGAGTTCGACTCGTTTGAGACCGATCTCGTCCGCGAGGCCTTCGAGGCCTGCCTTCAGGCGGGCTCGCGCGATGTCGTGCTCGATCTGGGCGCGATGACGTTCGCGAACTCGACGACGATCGCCTACTTCATCACCGCCCAAAAGCGCGCCACCGCCAGCGGCGGCCGGCTCGTGCTAGCGCGACCGCGCGACTTTATCGTGAAGACCCTCGCGACCCTCGGCCTCGACCAGGTCTTCTCGATCTCGGAAACCGTCGAAGCAGCGGTAAACGAACTCCGCCCGGCGTAGCGAACGCGACCGAGACCGACCGAGACCGCTAGTGGGTCCGACGCCGGTCCACGCGCCAGGGAAATGTGTCCGGGAGCAGCCCCACTAACCCAGCCCGGAGTTTCCACCGCGGACAGGTTTCTCCCCGCGCAGGGCCCCCCCTGCTGTCCCTACTACCTAAAATCGCCGCGGCCGAATTCGTAGCTGGGGCGCGCCGCGACGTTGCAGACCAGCGCGATCGCCAGCATCGACACCACCACGCTGGAGCGGCCCAGCGACAGGAACGGCAGGGTCAAGCCGGTCACCGGCAGGAGACCGACGTTCATTGCGAGGTTGACGAACACCTGGAACGAAAACAACGCGAACACACCGAGACACAGCAACCGGCCCGCTGGATCGCGCTGGCGGGACGCCACGCCGAGAATCGCGCCCAGCAACCAGATGAACAGCCCCAGTACGACGATTACACCGAGAAAGCCGAACCGGTTCGCGACCGACGCGAACACGAAGTCGTTGTGGCGTTCAGGAACCCTCAGTGCCGCGTACCCGCCGGGCGAGCCCTCCGCGGTCCCGGCGAATCCGCCGACCCCGATCGCAACCTGCGCGCGCGCCACCTGGTAGAGCTCCTTGCGCTCCATATCGCGCGTCTCGACCTTCCCGCGCTTCATGAGCCCGAGTTGCACGAGGAAGCCGTCGATCCGGCGACGCTGGTAGTCCTTGAGACCGAACTCGTAGATCGGCACGATGGCCGCCGCCCCCATCACCGCGATGATGGCCAGGTGCCGCAGCCGAGCACCCGCACAAAACAGCATCGTGAACAGGATCGGCGCGAGCAGCAGCGCGGTGCCGAGATCCGGCTGGAGCAGGATCAGGCCCATGGGCACCAGCGTCAACACAAACGGAACACCCAGGCCGGCAAACGTCTTGTAGCTCGACCGAAAGCGGATGAAACGCGCCAGGGTCAGGACGATGGTGAGCTTCATCAGTTCGCTGGGCTGAAAATCGAAGCCCGCGAGGGTGAGCCAGCGCCGCGCGTCGTTGCGCACCACACCGGCGAAGAGGACGACGATCAACAGGAGCAGGCTCGCGGCATAGATCAGGTATGCCTGCTCCACGATTTTCTTGTAGGGCACGAGCACGGCCGCGACCGCGGCTGCGAGGCCGATCAACACGCCCGTCGCCTGGCGCACGTGCAGGTCCCCCATCCAGCCCGTGGCGGTCTTGATCTCGATCCGGGCGAGCGCAATCAGGCCAAAGGCGATGAGCGCCACCGCCGGGATCAGCAGCGGCAGGTGCAGGGCCCGCCGAAGATCGCGCGCAACCGCCCGGCGGCTCACTCGGTGGTCTCCGCATAAAAGCCCGCCAGGAACTCGGCCAGACGCGGTCCGCACTCCTCGCCGGAGTGTCGGCGCGCGTTCAGTACGACAATCGCGAAGGAGATCGGCGGACGCCCGGCGCGCGCCGGAGCAAACCCCGCAATCCAGGAGTTGTAGCGCGGGTCGCGCTGGCCGCCGCGCACCTGCGCCGTACCGGTCTTGCACGAAATCTGAAACCGCGCCAGACCGAGTCCTCGAGCGGTGCCACGCACGGGCACCTCCCGCAGCGCGCTCCGCACCGCCTCGAGATGGCCCGCATCGAGCCCGAGGGGCGTGCGCCGGACCGGCGTACGGGTGAGCCCCGCCTTCGCGACGACATGAACGTCGGGCAGCACACCCGTGGCAAGGCCGGCGTACGCGCGCGCGATCTGAACCGGCGTGACCAGGATGTTGCCCTGACCGATCGCGGTGGCGATGTACTGGTACCAGGTCGTATCCATGCCGAACTCGAACCTGCCGCGGGTCCGGCTGGTCTCGACACCCGGCGACCGGCCGAATCCGAAGCGCCGGCCGGTTTCGTAGTAGATCTTGAACTTCCTGGTCGTCAACAGGCCCTGCATACCGGTCTGGAAGTACACGTTGCACGACCTCACGAGCGCCTCATGCAGCGAGACATCGCCGTGCACGCCGGCACACTTCAAGGCGTTGCGGATCACGCGCCCGCCGGCGGTGCGGAAGTACCGGTCGCAATGAAACTTCGTGGATCCGTTGATCACGCCGGCCCGCAGGGCCGCCAGCGCGGTGAAGGGCTTCATGATCGAGCCCGGGATATGCGCCGAGGACGCCGCCCGGTCGACCAGCGGCGTCGGACCGCCCTTGCGCGTGCGCCAGGTCTCGAGGGTACGGACGTACTCGTCGGGATCGTAGGTCGGCGATGCGGCCATCGCGAGCACCGCGCCGGTCTCGGCGTGCAGGACGACGAGCGCGCCCTCGTCCCCGCCGAGTACGTCCAGGGCTCGCTGCTGATCCTCGTGGCGAAGGGTCAGGCGTACGTCGAGTCCGCCGACGGCGCGCGCCGCGGTCTCCATCTCGCGGCCGCCGCCGCGCGGATTCCGCAAGAAACGCACCCAGCCGGTCACGCTGGAAAGCTCCTCGTCGAACGCACGCTCAAGTCCGCGCACACCGCGCTCGACGTCGACGTAGCGCCCCCCACCCTCGGGATCCTGGGTCCGAATCCGATCGCGCCGAACGCGTCCGACGAGATGGACGAACGCACGCCCTCCCGGCATACGCCGCGACTGCACCGTCTCGACGAGGAACGCGGGATACCGCGCCGGGTGCAACTGCACCTCGCGGGCCGCCTCGTAGGAGATGTCACGCGCCACGGTACGCCCGCGCCAACCGAGGTCAGCCCACGCCATGCGCCGCCGGCGCGCACGCCGCACGCCTACAAGATTCCCGAGTTCCTTTTTGAGCTTTTTCTTGGCGCCGTCGATCCGCAGCTCTACGCGCTTGCGCAACTCCGCCTCCGGCATGGAGAGCTTGTCGGCCAGGAAAGCCAGTTCGCGGTGGTCGGCAAAGCGCCAAGTCCGGGGCGGGCGACGGCACTGCGGACACGGAACGCGGGCGCCATCGGGCTTGAAGTAGCGCACGAACGCGCAGTTGCGGCACACGTGGCGCTCGGCTTCCCACGGCGCGGCCCGCACGACGAGATCGAACGCGGCCGCACCATGCGACAGCGCCTTGCCGTCGGCATCGAGAATCCGTCCGCGCGGCGCATGGACGGGACGCCAACCGGCGGCCTGCGATCGCGCACGCGCCTCCCAGAACTCGCGGTCGGTAACCTGGAACGAAAAGGTCCGCACCAGGATGACGACCGCCCCCGCGAGACACAGCAAAAGGAGCACACCGAGCCGCTGGTGGTAGGTCGGCGGCTTCATGCGAAGTCGTACCTCCGACGACCGCGGAGAGCGCGCTTGAAAAAGCCGCTCTTGTCCCACAGCCCGAAGATGAACGGAGCCAAGGGAACGGAGCAGAGGCCGCTCACCAGCGCGCGAACGAACCCCGCACCGACCGGACCCGGCACGGTGACAGCGGCGAGCAGCAGGCCGAGCAGGGCGGTCAGCAGCGCGCAAAACGAAAGCGCGACGACGTGTGAGATGTAGGCGTCCGTTGGCACATACCGCCGCAGGTGCAGCGCGAAATACGCGGCGCTGCCGTACAGGAACCCGAAATGGCCGAGAGGTTGGGCCGAGAAACTATCGACCAGGAGTCCCATGACCACGGCAAGGCCGAGTTGGCCCGTGTCCTTGGCCCGAAAGCCGACGTAGAACGCCGTGATAAGCGGCAGATCCGGCGGGGCCCACTGGAGTCCGAATCGATCCGGCGCCACAACGCGCAACGCCGCGTCGAGCACGATCACCACGAGAATGCCGAGGTAGGCCATTACCTCGGTGCCGTACTCCGCAGGACGGCAACCTGCGCCCAGCGGCCCAACGCGGCCGCGGGCTCGACGACTACCTCCTCGGGCACGCCGTCGCCGTCCAGATCCTCGATCGCCGAAACCCAGCCGACGACGAGCCCGGGCGGCACAAGTTCGTGGTACCGCGTCGTGTACACGCTATCGCCGACCTTGAGCGCACCGGCACGCCGCAGCCCGCCGACGATCAGGCCCCGGTCGCCGTCGCCCTTCGCCCAGCCAAGCAGCAACTCCTCGTCGGCAGTGCGCAGTTCGACTTCCAGTCGAAACGCCGGGTCATCCACGCGCTGGACCGTGGCCACGCGCCGGTCCGTGGCCGACACAAGACCGAGCAGCGCCCGGCCGGTCACCACCGGCTGGCCGACACGCGCGCCGCCGGCCGATCCGACATCGATGCGAAACATCCGCCGAAACGGGTTGGGATCGACGGCGTACACCCAACCGGGGAGGGCGCGCGGCTTGCGCTCCCAGTGCAGGGTGACGAAGTACTCCTTCAAATCCGTGAGCGCGGTGAGTTCGCGTTTCAGCCGGCTGATCTCGAGGTCTTTGGCCGACAACTCGGCCCGCAGTTTGACGAGATCGATCGCCTCGCCGTTCGCCGCCCCCGCGACGCGCGCCAACAACGGTTGGTACACGGTCGCGCGGTAGACGTCCGGGAGAACCTCCTCGCCCGGAAAGTCCCCTCGCTTCAGCAGCGCGAGGACGAAAAGGCCGGCCAGAAGTAGGAGGTACCGGTCTATCTTGCGAAGTCGCATGCCGTTCGAGCGGTGCGGCGCCCACTACAGAGTCTAGTGTACGAATGGACGTTGTGCCACAAGCAGTTGTGGTGCCCCGAAAACCCGGAGGACCGGATTTTCGCTACGTTCCAGCATGCGGGCGGTCCCGATGAACCGAACCGGTCCACTGCAGGCGAGAGCGGGAGAGGAAAGCGCGAATGGGCGCACGAACAGCCCGCGCTGCGCACATCCGGTCCCGGGAGCGTACGAGCGAAAACCGACCTACGCGGTTTCGCGCCTACATCGCCGTCCGTACGCTACGGTCCGATTCCCGCAATCGTTCTCGGCTCAATCGTTCTCGGCTCAATCTTCGTCGGCTCAATCTTCGTCGGCCTGGTCCAGGATGCTCTTCACTTCGCTCAGATTGTCGAGGAACACGCCGGTGCCGCGGGCGACCGAGGTCAGCGGATCCTCGGCGAGCCGGCAGGGCAGCCCGACCTTTTCGTAGATCGCTTTGCCGATGCCGCGGAGGAGCGAGCCGCCGCCGGCCAGCGTAATGCCCTGTTCGAGCAGATCACCCGCCAGCTCGGGCGGACACGAGTGCAGCGTGGCCCGGACGGAATCGACAACCCCGGTCACGGACTCCGAGATTGCCTCGCGGATCTCCTCCGAGGTCACGACGACCTTCTTGGGCAGGCCCCGCTTCTCGTCGAGGCCGCGCACCTCCATCGTGAGCTCCCTCTTGAGCGGGAACGCGCTGCCGATGGTCATCTTGACGGTTTCCGCGCTCAGCTCGCCGATGAGCAGGTCGTAGGCCGACTTCATGTAGGCGACAATCGCGTGGTCCATCTCGTCGCCGGCGACCCTGATCGAGGTCGACTTGACGATGCCGCCGAGCGAGAGGATGGCGACCTCGGTCGTGCCGCCGCCGATATCGACGATCATGGAGCCGCGCGGTTCCGCGAACGGAAGCCCGCAGCCAATGGCCGCCGCCATCGGCTCCTCCATCAGGTAGACCTTCCGCGCCCCGGCCCGCTCCGCGGAGTTGATGACCGCTCGCTTCTCGACGGGTGTGATCCCCGACGGCACGGCGATCACGACGCGGGGGCTCACCGCCCAATTGCGACCGTGCACCTTGTATATGAAGTACTTGAGCATGGCCTCCGTCACCTCGAAGTCGGCGATGACACCGTCCTTCATGGGCCGGATGGCCACGATGTTGCCCGGGGTCTTCCCGAGCATCTCTTTCGCGGTCGCGCCGACGGCACGACCATTGAGGAGCACTTCCGTCGTGCCCTTGCGAACGGCGACGACCGACGGCTCGTTCAAGACGATGCCGCGGCCGCGAACGCAAACGAGCGTGTTCGCCGTCCCGAGGTCGATCCCCATGTCGACGGAGAACTTGCCCAAAACCCAGTCGAGTACGCGCATATTGAGGATGGAATTGTAGGGACCCGGGGTCCCAGAAACGGCGCGCAAAAAGCGGTGCGGCAGGCGTGCCCCCAAAGAGTAGCAGTTCCGCCCGCAATGGCGCCGGATTCCGGGCCCACTCAGCCGGGTGTGACGCCGCGCTCCAAAAAAAAAACGGCCCGGAGCGAATGCCCCGGGCCGTGTCACTCAAACACGAAACGGAAGATACCGGACCCACAAAAGGGAGCCCCGGCAAAAAGGAGCTAGGCCAGCAGCCCGACTCCGTAGGCCTTCATCTTCATCTGCAAGAGGATGAAGGCGACGAGAAAGATCAGGCACGTGACGTAGATCAGCGCCATCGAGACCTTGTCCGCCTCCGGAGTCGTGTCGAGATCCTGGATGTCGATATATTCGTCCTTGGCCACGGCTCGCTCCTTAGCGGTCGGGGTAGGCTTCGTCGCCCGACTCCGGGTTGCCCTTGTTGTTGTTGAACTTGGTGTCGAACTCGCCGACGGCACCACCCTTGCTGACGCTCGTGATCTTGATCACGCCGATGTACTCGCCGCCGCGGCGGATGTGGTACACGTCGCCGCCGCGCACGCCGTCCTCGGAACCGACGCTGATGCTGACGATCACGGCGCTGCCTACGGCGCGCACCGCGTTGACCCGGCCCTTGGTACCGCGGTTGCCCTCGCCGATCGCACGACCACCCGACTTGCGCAGTTGGTCGTTCTCGAACTTGAGGCGACGGTTGTTCCGCGACAGATCGCCCTGCTTGGCGCTGAGGCTCTTGATCTGGTCGTTTTGGGCCGCGACTTCCTGCTCGAGGCGAGCGCGGTTGCCGATCTCGGCCTCCAGCTCTCGCTGCGATTCGAGCTTCGCCTTTGTGGCCTCATCGGCCTTGTTGGTCGCGCGTTGGAGAGTCGCCAAGTTGTCCTTGTTGACCCCGGCGAGGACCCCGAGTTGCTTCGAGTAGTCCTGGTTCGTGCTGCGGAGCTGCGTGTTCTCTCGATGCGCGTTCGCGAGGGTCGATTCGAGCCCGGCGTTCGTTTCCCGCGCACTCTGGAAGTCACCCTGCGCACCGGCCTTTTCGATCTCGAACTGGTTCGCACGATCGTTCGCGGCCTTGATCTGCTTCTCTGCGCTGTCGTTGTAAGTCTCAAACTTCTCGACGGCGGCCGCGTAGGCCTCTTTGTAGTCGTCTTGAGCCCCTAGGAGCGTGGCCGCTGCGCCGAACGTGGCAACAGCGAGAATGAGATTCACCACGACGAATATTTTCGCCATGCTGGACATGGATGGGCTCCCTTCCGAGTCAGCCTGTCTGATTTGAGTTTTTTTGACGAACGCCGGCCGCCCACTTCGCCCGCTGCGAAGAATCGTTGACCGGAGGCGGAATTTCATCAGAACCCCCGCCGCGAGTCAAGCCGGTTCAAGGAAGGCATTTTCTCTTTGTCACCGTTCGATCACGCCCTTAAGTCCTTTTAGACAAACGGCTTAAGGCCAAAACGAGGGTTCCAAGGGCAAGAATTGTCCCGAGTAAAATCCGAAACCCATACCGCAGAAAGAGAGACGGAGCCCCTTGTTGGGGAACCAGCACGCCCAGATAGCCGTCTTGCATGACGCGGTCGAGTCGCACGATCTCGCGCCCTGAGGGCGCAATGGCAACCGTGATACCGCCATTGGCACATGACAGAACTGTCGTCCGCGTCTCGACGGCGCGAAACACGAGAGCCGCCACCATCTGTGGCTCCTCCCACGAAACGCCGAACCATCCGTTGTTCACCAGATGCAATAGAAAATCGCACGGCGCATGACGCACAGCGGCGCGCGAAAAGCCGGGATCGAGCCCCTCGAAGCAGATCAGCACGGCGCCCTTGAGCCCTTCGCCCGCGTCGAGCGTGGCGTGGCCCTCCCCCTGCTCGAGGTCCGCGTTGCCCGGATACCCGATATTCTCGACGAGCCAGCGAAACAGGGAGTCGCACCAAGCCGCGGGCAACACGAGACGCGGCAGGAATTCCTCCCCCATGGGCACGAGGTCCTGTTTTCGATAGATGCCCTTGAGCTGAGCGTCGGCGCCGACCAGCACGACCGAGTTGTGCCCCCGCATCGCGCGCGCCTGTTCCGCGTCGGTGTAGGTATTCAGACCGTAGGCAAACGGACGGCGATGCAGGCGGGCCATCTGCCGCGCTGCGGGCCAAAACGAGCGCGACATGACGGGATCGTTCTCGACCAGCCGACCGGGATGCATCGTCTCCGGCCAAATCACGAGCGCGGCATCGGGATGCTCTTTGAGTCCCGCACGCGTAAGCCGCGTCAGGACACCCCAGACACTGTGGCGTCGGCGTTTCCCGTCCGGCTTGACAAGATGGCGCACCGCGGTCTGCACCATGAGCACCTTCTTACCGTCCGCGGTCTCCGTCTTGACGGCGAGGCCGTAGCAAAGCGCGCTCAAAAACAAAACGCCCGCAACCCCGAGCTCCATCCGCTCTCGGCGCACTGCCGCCGCCTGCACGTAGACCAGCAAGAACGACACCCCGAACGGGCCGAAGATCGCCGCGATCTGGATGACCGGCCCGTACCGGTACTGCGTGTGGGCGAGTTGCAGCCACGGCAATCCGCCCAGGAACCACGAGTGCACCCATTCAAACAGGACCCAGCATGTCGCGACGCGAAACGCGTACGGCAGCCGCGACAAGGCGCGCAGCGCCCCTTCAAAGGCGAAGACAAAGGCCACGCCCGAAGCCATGGAGACGCCAATCCATGCCGAATAGTGGACCTGGCCGAGCCACGCGAAGCCTGCATGTGCTCGAAAAAAACCGTAGAGCAGCGCGGCCTTCCACCATGAGCCGAAACCCGGGCGCCCGCGCGCCAACAGGTACGGAACGAGCAGCATCCAACCCAAAAAGCCCAGGTCGGGTCCGGGGTACGCGAGAGTCTGAACCACCCAGCCCAGGGCGAACAGCTCGATGACTCGTCGGCGTTCGGACCGCCGCCACCACAGGAACGCCGGCAAGAGAAACCAGACGTACCCATAGCCGTGCGACGGCAAACCGGGCGCGAACGAAAGACCGAACGGCACCAGGAACAGCGCCGCCAACCACCAGCGCAGCCGCGGCTTGGGCCGGAGCCCGGGCCCGCCCGGCGCGCGAGTCGCGGCGGTATCACTCACGGCGAGAACCGTTCCGGCACGAGGCAGACCACCTGGTCGCCCTTCTCTATATCGACTCCCTGTTCGATCACCATGTACGCGTTGGCGCCGGTCGCCACGTACAAATCGCCCGAACCACGCCAGGGCAGCGGTTCCGCCTCCCCACCGCGGCGACGGCAGGGGAACACGCGGTGCCGCTTCCGCGAGGCCTTGATCGGGCCTGTGGCGATCGCCGGATCGGCGCGCAGGGCGTCCTCGAACGCCCGACCAGCACGGACGGCGAGATACGGCAGCGCAAACAGGTCCGCGCACACCATGGCCGAAACGGGGTTGCCCGGTAGCGCGAACACCGCCGCGGAGTCCCGTGTGCCGAAGAGAACGGGCTTGCCCGGCTGCAACTTCACGCCGTGGAACACGATCTCGACCCCGAGCGCCTCGAGCGCGGGGCGCACGAGATCCTTGTCGCCCATCGACACGCCGCCTGTCGTCAGGAGTGCGTCGGCGTCCAAGCCACGGGCGAGTGCCGTCCGGAGCGCTTGCTCGTCGTCGTCCACGGTGCCGAGGTCGATCACGTCGTGGCGTGCGAGCATGGCGCGCAGCAGCGGCCCGTTGGAGTTGCGGATGTCGTGCGCCCCCGGCTCCCTCGCAAGCTCCGTCCCGGTCGCCAGCACGGCGACGCGCGGTCGACGCCGCACGGTGACGGGGTCGGCCCCCTGCGCGGCGCACACCGCGATCCTCTCCGGCGTCAAAAAGCCCCGAGCGACCGCGTCGCCGGCTCGCGCAAAGGTCGCCTGCGGCAAGATGTTGGCACCCGCCGCAGGCGACTCCTCGGGGGTCATGACATCGCCGTCCGTACGCGTCTGTTCGACAGGAACGACAGTATCGGCACCGGACGGTACGGGGGCTCCGGTGTTGATCCAGGCCGCGGTTCCCGATTCGATGGTCGGGAGCGCGACATCGCCCGCCGCGATGCGTGCGATCACGCGGCGTGTCAGCGCGCCGTCGCCGGCACGGAGCGCGTAGCCGTCCATAAGCGACCGCGCGAACGGAGGGTCGTCGCGATCGGCGTGCACCGGATCGGCCAAGACCCGGAAGAGCGCGCTTGCCAGCGCGACACGCTCGGTCTCGGCGACGGGCGTCGCGCATTCACGGACCAGGGCGCGGGCCTGCTCGACGGTGATCACTCCGAGAGACTACACGCCCGGGCTATCCGAGGCCGTACAGGAAGTAGGCCGCGGGTAGGTGGTGCACGGTCTCGAAAAAGGAGAGCGGCTCGCTGCGGCGCGGGCCGGCGCGGCTCAGCACGAACGCGCTCGTGGCACCCGTGCGGCGCAGGAGGCGCTCGATGCGGCTGAGGTCTTCCGGTGCGGGGTCGCGGTCGAACACGCGGATGGGCACCCCGCCTTCGGGGGTGACGAGCATGAGTTCGGCCTCCAGATCGCCGTCGCGGAAGTACGCCACGTCGAAACCGCGCGTGCGGGCGACACGGGCGACGTGGGCCACGACGGAGCCGACGAGCACGCTGCGGCGGCGGGTCGCATCCGCCAGATCGGCGGCGCCGCGTTCGAACAGCGCGTTGTAGAGGCCGGGGTCGGTCGGATACAGGCGGGGGCGGGAGCGGTCCGTCGACGCGGCGAAGTTGCGCAGAGACTCGAGCAGGAACGCGCGCTCCAGGTGGCCCAGGTACTTCCCCAGCGTGTTCGAGCCCAATTCGAGCGCTTCGGAAAACGAGTCGGCCATCAGCGGCTCGCCGTTCAGCAGGAGCACACCGACCAGGACGCGTTCAAGGTCGGCCAGCTTGTGCACGCCGACGACGGACGGCAGATCGCGGTAGAGCGCCGCCGCGATGATGTCCTCGCGCAGCCGCCGGTGCGCCTGATGCGGATCCGGCGCGCGCCCCGCGTCGGGGAATCCGCCGCGCACCAGGTAGTCGGCCAGGAGCGGGTCGAGCACGCGCTGAAACAGCCGGTCGTCCGCCCCGTCCTCGTCCGGAAACTGCGGCGCGAGCAGGTCGAGCGGCGGCGCCAAATCCGCCAGGCCGCGCTCGGCGCAGAACTCGCGAAACGACCACGGCCCGAGAAAGTGAACGTCGAGCGCGGGATCCTGCACGCCGGGCGCCACGGACGCTGTCGCAATGACCCGCACGCGCGGTCGCGTCTTGAGCAGCTCGAGCAGGCGCTCGGGCCACTGCGGCAGCGCCTGCACGTTGTCGAGCAGTACGAGGGGGTTGTCCGAGGCCAGCCAGCGCGTGGCCGAGTCCACGAGCGGACCGAGATCCACCATGCGCAGCACCGGATGATCGACCGGCAGATACGCGACGTCGCGCGTCCCGGACCGCAAGCGAGTATCGGCCAGACGGAGCAACAACGACGTCTTGCCCGCCCGCCGCGGCCCGACGACCAGCACGCTGGCCTCGCTCTCGCCGATCTCCGCATCCACGGGCCGCGACGCCCCCGGATGCGCACTCCGCGGCAACACACCGTGACGCCACCACGGATTGTGCGCCTGAAGAACCGCGGCCAACGCCGCCTCCGGCAAAACGCCCATGCTCCCTTTTCTACACGTTGCGAGCCAAGATCACCACCGACGAACACCCCGGAATCGGCGAGAGGGGGGCATGCGGGGGGGAGGGGAGGAAGACCCGGGGCCAGAGGAGAGAGAGGGCCTGCGCCAAAAAACAGGGAACATCGCGGGCCCGTCCGGACACCATGGGATGCAGTGAGAGAGTTGACCGAACTATTATCCGATTACGTCGAACGCGGCGACGAGGACGCCATGGAAGAGTTCGTCGCGCGGACGCGCCCCGGATTGCTGCAAGCGGTGCGCCACATCGGCGATGGCGAGGACGCCGTTCAGGCAGCGTACCTGGCACTTCTGCGCCGGGGCCGTCAGGCCTGGCGCGGATCGGTCTACGCCTGGCTCTACACCACGGCGGTCCGCGCCGCCTATCGTCGGCGCGCCAAGCGTCAGCGCGACGAAGTGATTGCTCGGCGGCTCAGCGAGGCACAGGCGAACGGCGACGACAACGACGACATCGACCGTGAACGCGTCCGCATCGAGGTCGCCCGGCTCCCGGCCAAGTACCGCGATCCGATCATCCTGCACCACTTGACCGGCCTCACGACCGGCGAGGTCGCCCACATCCTCAACATCGATCCGACGACCGTCCGGACGCGCCTGCACCGGGCCCGCGCGCTGTTGCGCGGCCGCCTCCATCCCCGAATCGCCCACGGGTGGTTCGCCTTGCCGTGGCTCCTGCGCGATTCCGGCGCGGCCACGATCGGAGTCATCGCCATGAGTAAGCGCGCCACGATCGTCGCCCTGATGTTGTTCGTGCTCCTCGCGGGGGTCGCCTGGAAGCTCTCACCGGACCGTCGGCCGGCTGCGGCCAAGAGATCGGATGCGACTCGCAGCGAGGTGCCTCAAGGAAGGCCGGAACCGGAGCAACCGGCCAAGAGCGAAGACGACACGGCCGCGCCGGCAGGCCGGCCGTTCGCCCGCGGCGAGGTCGTGGACACCGCCGGCACGCCGCTCGATGGCGTCCGCGTCGTCTGCACGGCAGGACCCTTCCGACCACTCGACGACTCGGCCGTCGTGGCCAGCACCGACCCCACAGGCCGCTTCTTCCTGGCCCGCCGCCCGCCGCAATCCGAGTTTCTCTACTTCGTCAAACCCGGCTACGAGCCGGCACGGGAGCGATTCGCGCCGAAGATGCGGGTCGTGCTATCGCCCGGTCGAACGGTGGAGTGCGTCGTCAAGGACACCGACGGGCAGCCGGTCCCGACCGCCGTGATTCACTGCTTCGTCCCCGGCCGCAACGCTGTTCATCAGCGCGTCGATACCGACGAGAACGGTCGCGCGGTCCTGAAGAGCGTGCCCGTGTCAGACCAGGTTCGCGTTGCACCGAGCTCCTTCGGCTACGGGCCCGACATGCGGACCGACCTGCAGCCGCACATGGAATTCACCCTGAAGCGGATCGGCCTTATCGTCGATGTCTCGGACGCGACGACGGGCATGCTGATCAAGAACGCGTACGTCGTTTTCGTACAGCAGGGAGCAACGCCGCCGGTGCGGGTACCGGTCAACCCCGAGCTGTTTTCGTCTCAGGGCGCGCGTGGCATGCCCGGGCGGTTTTTCAACACGTTTTTTGCCGACGACGCCACGCAGCAGGAGATGATCGTGGACGTGCACGCCTCGGCCGCAGGCTATCGTCCGTTCGAAGGGCGTACGACCTGGCAGCTCGCGGACCAACCGCCGCACCTGCGCGTGCGACTCCAGAAAGGCAGGGCCTCGCCGGCGCTGAGTGGGCGAATCGTCGGACCGCGTCACGCGCACGTCCTCCTGCGTCTGCGCACATCGTTCGCAGGGGCGACCGACACGTCCCCGCTCTTTCGTATCGGAACGACGACGACGGACGACCGGGGTCGTTTCGGATTTGCGGGCCTGCCCAACGGCGCCTACCGCCTCGCGATCACAGCCGACGGTTTCGGAGCGGCGGGCGTCGATGTCGATGTGCCCACGGACCCCCTGACAATCGAATTGAAGCCGTCCGCGACATTGTCGTTGCAGGCAAGAGACGGCGAAGGCCGACCTGTACGCGGTGCCTGGTTTCATGTCCAAACGGCGGGTCGCACGCGCTTTTGGGAGGCTCAGGCCGACAAGGAAGGCCATGTCACTATTCCCGGGCTGCCGGCGGGCCCGCTCGACGTGATGCCGCTGCGCAACGACAACATCGTTTCAGAGCGCTACGAAGGGCCGCGCGTGCGCGTCAAGCTGCGCCCCGGCCAAGAGAAACAGCTCGAAGTGCGCGTGCCGGTCCGACGGCCGATCACCGTCGTCTTGCGCGACGCGTCCGGGAACGCCCTGGCCGGACGCCCTGTTTCGTTTCATCCTGTAGGCGGCTACATCGTGTTCTGGCACTACAAGTGGCGGGGCAATCTCGAAGGCAAGACGGACGAGCGCGGACGAGTTTCGCTTGGCGTGTTGCCGGGGCTCTATGAGGTGGTGGCCGTCAACGGGACCGCACGCCTGCGGAAGAGGGTCATCATCGACGAAGCTGAACCGCGGATGATCGAGTTGGTCGCTGGCCCGAGCGCGCTCGTACGTGGTCGCGTCCTGGACCGTGACACGCGCCGACCCGTGCTCGGAAGTACCGTGCGTGCGCGCGACGGAACCGCGCAAACCACAGTCGATGCGCTGGGCCGGTTCGCCCTGTCCGGCCTCCGTGGCGCCACGATTCTTGACGTACTCGTGCCGTCGAACGGCCACCATGCGCCCGCGTGGCGGAAGTTGCGGATCCCTGCGACCGGCGATGTGTTGGTCGAGTTCCTGCTCCCGCAGCTCCACGGGCCGACCGCGCGCACGAGCCCGTTTCTCGTGACGGTCCGCGATGCGACCGATAGCCGCCCGCTTGCGCAAGTCGTCCTGGCCCTCCAAGGCGTGTCGGGCAAGACCGTGTATCGCCTCGGCTCCTGGTACAGCGACGCGCGCGGGCGCTGGTCCATCAAGACCCCCCGCATGGACGAGTACATCATCAAGATCTGGTCCTCGACGGCCGGCTACGAGGGCCGCGAACTCCGCGTGAAGTCGCTGGCAAGTCTCGAAATCGAGCTGGGCCGCGCCAAGTAGGCTCCAAAAGCATCGCCGTCCGTAAGCTTCGCCCGGCTTCGTTTCTGAGACACCCCAAACCGTTCACGGTCGCGGATCGTGCTCGCGGCTCCGTTCGCGCCGTACAATGCGGGTTTGCGTTTGTCCCGACGCCGGAATCGTCTTTTGCCGCCCCTTCGCTCTCTCTCTCTCCTGGTTGCGCTCCTTGCTGTCGCCTGCGGATCCGGGGACGACTCCGGGCAGGGCGAGGGCCACGGTTCCTGGGGCGGCAAGAAGCGCGAGGCGCGGCCGTTTCCCGTGGCGACCGAGGCTCCCCAACTGGCGGACGTCGATGATCGCGTCGAGACGCAGGCGACGCTCGAGTCCGACCGGCGCACCGACATTCTGGCCGAGATCGACGGGCGCGTGATCAAGCGCCTGCTGGATGTCGGCGGAAGCGTCGGGGAGCCCGGGAAGCCCAGTCCGGGGACGCTTACGGACGGCGATTCCAATCGAAACGGGAACGGTGGGGTCGCCGGGTTGCCGCGCGAGCGCCATCCGCTCGATCTGGCCTATATCGACGGGCGCGACCGGGCGCTGGATCTGCGGGAGACCGAGATCCAGCTTCAGGAGGCGTTGGGACGAAAACGCGAACTGACGGTGGAGAGGGACCACGCCGAACGCCTGCTCACCGAGGCGCAGGTCGGGGTTGCCGAAGCCAATGCGTCGTTCGAGCGCACCGGCGAGGGGATCACGGACGGGACGATCTCGCGCGAGGAGCACATCAGCGCGACCTTTGGAAAGAAAAAGGCGAAGGCGAAACTCGAAGTCGCGAACGCCGCGCTCGCCAAGACGGTGCTGGCGCTCGAACTCGTCGCCATCGAGGAGAGCAAGGCGGAGCTCGCCCGCGATCGCGCTTTGCTCGCCAACGAAAAGACCACCGTGCGCGCGCCCTTCCCGGGGGTCGTCACGGTCTGCAACGTGCGCGCGGGACAACGCGTACGCGCGGGCGACCTGCTCTACCGCGTCGAGGATACTTCGACACTGGTCGTCTACGGCGATCTGCCCGTGCGCCAAGCCGCCCGCGTGCGCGCCGGCAACTCCGTGACGCTGGGCGCCAGCGCGGTCGCGAACGCGACCACCGGTACCGTCGTCATGGTCGCGCCGACCGTCGAGAGTGAATCCGGCACGGTGCGCGTCAAGGTCGAGGTGCAGTCGGCACCGGGCTTCAAGCCCGGCCTCTTCGTGACGCTGCGGATCGTGGTCGATACACGCAAAAACGCCCCCACCGTTCCCAAGCGGGCCGTGCTGCACGACGACGAGGACGGCGCCTACGTCTACCTGGTCAAGGATGGGATTGCCCTGCGGACCCTGGTTACGAGCGGGTACTCGCGCGGGGATCGGATTGAGATTCTTGAGGGGTTGGACGGGGGCTCGGCGGGGTCGGCGTCCTCCGAGACGCCTGACGGCGCTGGGGCGGACGGGGCTGTCCGCGTGGTTGTTGAGGGGCAGGACACGCTCACTGATGGCGCCAAGGTGGAAGACCTTGCACTGAAAAAGGCCGCGCCGCCGGAGACGACGGACGCGGACGGCTCCGGCAAGAACCGTCCCGAAAAGAACAAGACCGCCGGCGCGCAGAACGACGACCGCCCCCGGGCCCCCCAATCCGACGAATGAGTATTCCGCCGCCGTCTTTCAGCGGTGCGCGGAGAACGCCGTGAAACCCACCAGCCCTGGCGCGACGTCGTCCTTGGCTGCGGCTGCCCGGCGTCCCGTGGCCGTCGGCATGGTTGTGGCTGCCGTTTGCGTGTTCGGGTTCATCTCGTACCAGCGGCTTGATCTGGCGCTCCTGCCGAAGCTCGACTATCCGACGCTCACGGTACGCACCGAGTTTCCCGGGGCCGGGCCGCGCGAAGTCGATCGGCGCGTCACCGATGCGCTTGAGAAGCGACTGGCGACGACGAACGGACTCGTTTCAATGACCGCCGTCTCGCGCAGCGGTCTGTCCGACATCACGCTCGAGTTCTCGTGGGAAACGGGGATGACCGACGCGCGCGCGGATGTCGAGAGCAAGATCGCCGCGGCGCTGCTGCCGGACGAGGCGAAGCGTCCGCTGGTCCTTCCGTACGACCCGAACCTCGATCCTATTCTGCGCCTCGCGGTGCGCGCGAAGGGATCGACCGAGCGGGACCTCGCCATCGCGCGCCAGCTCGCGGAAGAGGAGGTCGAGAAGGAGCTCAAGAAGCTCAAGGGCGTCGCGGCGGCGCGGATTCGCGGGGGACGCGAACGCGAAATCGCCGTGCATCTCGACGAACGCGCGCTGCGGCGCACGGGCATCCGCCTCGCCGATGTCGCCACCGCCATTTCGGGCGCGAACCGCAACGAGGCCGCCGGACTCATCAACGAGGGGCCGATCGAGTACATCGTGCGTTCGGTCAACGAGCTGCGCAGTGTCGCCGAGATCGAGGCGCTCGTCGTGCGCACCGTGCAGGGCGTCCCGACGCGTGTCCGCGAACTCGGACGGGTCGTCGAGACCTGGAAGGACCGCGAGATCGCGGCGTACCTGGACGGGCACGAGGCGGTGCTCGTCGAAGTGTACAAGCGCGCCGACAGCAACCTCGTCGCGGTCGCCGAGCGCGTGCGCGACCGGCTCTTCAAGAAGATTGCGGCGCCGGAACCGGATTCCGGGGGCAAGAAACGCGGCCGGGGGCGCGGGCGCAGACGGCGCGGCCGGGGCGGAATCGCCCAGACCAAGAACCTGTCCGACGCACTCGCGCCCTGGGTCGAGCTGAAGGTGCTCACGGACCAGAGCCGGTTCATCGAGGGCGCGATCAGCGAGGTGCGCAACACCGCCCTCGTCGGCGGTCTGTTTGCCACCCTCGTGCTCTACCTGTTCTTGCGGCGCGGCCTGTTCACCATGATCGCTTCGGCGGTGATCGGGGTCTGCGTCATCGCGACGTTCGCACCGATGTTTCTTGCCGGGGTGTCGCTCAACATCATGTCGCTCGGCGGTCTCGCCCTCGGCGTCGGAATGCTGGTCGACAACGCCATCGTGGTGCTCGAGTCGTCGGCGCGCAAACGAGACCAGGGACTGGGCCCGCTGGACGCCGCTGTCGAGGGTGTGCGCGACGTAGCCGGCGCGATCACGGCATCCACGCTGACCTCCGTCTGCGTGTTCTTTCCGATCGTGTTCGTCGAGGAGGCGGGCGTCGCCGGCCAGATCTTTCGCGACCTGGCGCTGACGGTCGTCTTCTCCCTCGTCGTCTCGCTGCTCGTCGCGCTCTTCGTGATTCCGACGTGTCTCGCCACGATTCCTCGCCTGTCGGAACGCCGCCGCCGCTCCCGCCTGCGCGTCCGTTTCAGTCCGGCCGGATTCGTGTTCGGCGACCGGTACATGCTGGCGTGGCTGAAACTGCGCCGACGCGGACTGCTCGGCCGCCTGCTGGGAGGCGCGGTCCTCACACTGCTCGGCCTCCCCTACCTCGCGGGCCGTGTCCTCGTGTACCTGATGGTCATCGGCAACGCGGTCGCCAGCATTGTCGCGTGGCTGGGCACGCGCGCCCTGCGCATCGTGCTCTGGCCGTTCGCGACCGCGTTTCAATGGTGCTACGACCGCGTCGAAAACGCGTACGAGCCGTTCTTGCGTGGCTGCCTCCGCGCCCGCACCCTGGTCGTCCTGTTGGCTCTTGCCTCACTCGGCTACGCCGGCTGGCGCGCCACCAAGCTGCAGCCGGATCTCTTGCCGGAGGCGCTCACCGGCGAATTCGACGTCAAGGTGTCGTTCGCGCCCGGCACGCCGCTGGAAACGACGGCGGCGCGGATGCGCGCGATCGAGGCACGCGTACGCAAGCTGCCAGAGATCGACTGGGTCGCCACCACCGTCGGCGCCGAAGCGGATGCCGATCGGGCCGCGGACGAAGGCGAGCACACCGCCCACCTGACGGTCCACCTCCACCGTGACGACGTCTCGCCCGAGACCGAGCGCACGGTTCGGCGCGCCGTGGAAGCCGCTGTCGCGGCGCAGCCCAACGCGTTTCCGGCCGAGTTCCTGCCGTCGCTGCTGTTTCGTTTCGCGATCCCGCTCAAGCTCGTCTTTTACGGCGGCGGCGAAGAAGACCTGCCCCGACTCACCCGAGCGGCCGCGGAAACCGCGAAACTGCTGCGCGACCTGCCGGGCATCGAAGCCGTGCGCGCCGGCTCGGGCCGCGGTGCCCGTGAGGTCAAGCTGACATTCGACCGCGTGCAGCTCTTCCGGTTCGGACTGTCCGCCGAAGAGGTCGCGACGCGCGTGCGCGAGAAGCTGCAGGGCCGCGTGCCCACGTCGCTGGTCGAAGGCTCGGCGCGAACCGACATCCGGGTGCGAATCCGCAAGGAGGACCGCGCCACGCTCGACGACATGCTGCGCCTGAACGTCGCCGCCGCGGGCCGGCAGCCGTTGCCGTTGGCCGCGGTACTGCACGGCGAACCGACCGTGGTCGAAGGGCCTGGCGAAATCCGGCGTGTCGGCGGGCGCCACGCCGCCATCGTGACCGCCGACTACGGCGGGTTTCAACTCGGCCGCGTCGCCGACGAAGCCGCGGCGATCGCCGGACCGATCGCGATGCAACACGGCGTCGAGGTCGAGTCGGCGGGCCGCAGCCGCGAAGCGTCGCAATCGACGCGCGCGCTCATGCTGGCGCTGTTTTTGGCCGCGTTCCTGGTCTACGCCGTCATGGCGGCGCAGTTCGAATCGGTAGGCCAGCCGGTCCTCATCATGGCCTCGCTCCCGTTCGCCGGCGTCGGCGCGGTCGTCCTGCTCGACTGGCTCACGCTACCGGTGTCGGTGGTCGTCCTGCTCGGCGCGATCCTGCTCGTCGGCATCGCCGTGAACAACGCCATCGTTTTAGTCGATTGCATCAACCAGCGCCGCCGCGATCACGCCCGGGTCCGCGACGCCATCGTCACCGCCGCGCGCGAACGCCTGCGCCCGATCCTGATGACGACCGCCACGACGATCCTCGGCCTCCTGCCCCTGACCGGCGCCCTCGCGGGACTACCCGGCGGTCTCGGCGGCGGCGAAGCGGCCGAACTCCGCGCCCCGATGGCCATCACGGTCATCGGCGGCCTTTTCACGAGCACGGTCCTCACGCTTGTCCTCGTGCCGGTACTCTACGACCTGTTTTTCTCCAAGAGCAAGCTGGCGGAAGCAAACGCAACGTGAGAAACGGACGGCGATGTCTTTGAGATCTGCACTGGCGCGCCTGCTTCACCGGCCGGTCGGAGTCCTCGTGGCGTCGATCGCCGCGATCGGCATGGGCGTGCTTTCGTTTCTCAATATCCCGGTGCAACTCCTGCCCGAGGGCTTTGAGACGCGCCACCTGACGATCAGCGCGAGCTTGCGCGACTCGTCCGCGGAAGAAGCGGAACGTTTCGTGGCCATTCCGCTCGAGGAGTCGCTGGGCACCGTCGCCGGCCTCGAATCGGTCTCCACGCGCTGTGACCAAAACCAGGTGCGCCTGTCCGTCGAGCTGAAGTCCGACGCCGACCCGGCGACCGTCGAGCGCGACGTGCGCGACCGCGTCGCTCGTGTCGAGGGCGACCTGCCCGACGACGTCACGCGCGTTCGCGTGCGGCGCCGCGGCGCCAACGACATGCCGATCATGTTTTTCGCGTGCACCGCGGAAATCGACCAGGACTCGCAGGGCCGCGTGAAGCTCTCCAACTTCATGGAGGACGTCCTGATGCCGCGCGTCGAGGCGGTGGACGGCGTCGCGCGGATGTTTTCGTGGGGCCTGATCAAGAACTCGTGCCGCATCTGGCTGGACCAGGAAGAGATCGCGCGCCGCGGCATCGATCTGCGCGAGGTTCTCGCCCGGCTGCGTGGCGACAACCTGTCGGCCGATCTCGGCGACGTGAACGACAGCGGGCGCAAGGCATACGTGCGCGCGGCGATGGAGTTCGACTCGCTCAACGAAATCGAGGAGTTCCCGGTCGTCTCGGGGCTGAAACTCGGCGACATTGCCCAGGTCTCCGTCGTCCGCTCGATCGACCAGGCGTGGTCCCGCTACAACGGCGGCCAGGTGATCGTCGGGGTGGTCTACAAGATGGCAGGCGCGAACACGGTCGATACGTGCCGGAACCTGCGCACCGCGCTCGACGGCCTCGTCGCCGAAAACCAGGAACGGTTCAAGGCCCTGACGGTGAAGACGTTTTTCGACCAGGGCAAGATGATCGAGGGGTCGCTGCGCACGCTCTACGAAAACGCGTTATACGGCGGCATCCTCGCCGTCATCGTCCTGTACGGGTTTTTCCGCCGCCTGCGCATGACGCTCCTCGTCGCGGCGGCGATCCCGCTCTCGCTCACCATGGCCGTAACGGCCCTCTACCTCTTCGGCGACTCGCTCAACATCGCGTCGATGATGGGCCTCACGCTCGCTGTCGGCATGCTGATCGACAACGCGATCGTAGTCGTCGAAGCGGTCCTGCGCCGCCGCGAACTCGGCGACGCCCCACGCCCCGCCGCCACCGCAGGCACGGGCGAGGTCGCCCTCGCCGTCGTCACCGCCACCCTGACGACAATCGTGGTCGTCGCGCCCGCGATCTTTTTGTCCGGCGACACCGACGCACGACTGTGGCTGCTGTCGATCGGCGGCCCCATCGCCTACGCGCTCTTCGCCTCCCTCGTTGTCGCGCTGGTGCTCGTCCCGCTCGGCTCGATCTATCTGCGCCGCCGGGAAGCAACCAAGACACGACCGATCACGGGTCTGTTCCGCCGACAGCAAACGGACGGCGATGTTTCGGAGACTGCGGACTCGGACCAAGGGTTCCCGCGCCCTCCCAAACCCAAAAGGAATCTCTACGAACGAATCCTCGGCGGTGCGCTGCGACACCGCTGGGTCGTGATCCTCGGCACCATCGCACTGTGCTGGTCCGTGACCATCCCGTTGGGCGAACTGGGGCGCAAGGGCGCGATGTCGGGTGGCCGCGGTCCGCTGACGATCTTCATGCGGTTTCCGCGCCACTACGATCTCAAGAAGGCCAACGAGACCGTCGCGCGCTACGAGGAGTTCATTCAGGGCAAGAAAAAGGAACTCGACATCTCGGGCGTCTTCGCGCGCTTCGACAGCCGCGGCGGCATGTTCCGCATCTGGCAGGAAGACGACGCGGCCACGCCGAAGGAGAAGGTGCGCGAGACGTTTCGCGAGGACTGGCCGCACACGCCCGGTGTCTGGACGAGCCTCGAAAGCGCCGGCGACTTCGGCAAGACCCGCGTCACGCTCGAGGGCGAGGACTCCGCGCTGCTCGAGTCCACGATGGATCGCCTCGAGGCGCGCCTGAAGGAGCTCCCCGCGGTCGCCGAGACCAAGCGCGACCGCGAGGGGGGCGGGCTCCAGGAGTTGCGGGTTTCGCTCTCGCGCGATGTCGCCGAGCGCGGGCTCGTCGTACCGGATCGCATTCGCAGCATGATCGGCTGGGTCTTGCGCGGCGCTCGGCTGCGCGACTACCGCAGCGGCGGCCGCGACCTTCCGCTGCTGATCGAGTTCGACCCGAACCAGGAGGTCGAGGTCAGGAGCCTCGGGCAGGTCCGCATCCCGACCGAGCAGGGCATGAAGCCGCTCTCGGTGCTGGCCGACCTTTCAGTCTTCAACGCGAAGAGCAAGATCGAGCGCCGCGACGGCCGGCGGGTCGCCGAGATGCAGGTGCTCGGGCGTGGCGACGACTCGCGCGGTTTCCACGCCGAGGTCGAGCAGGTCCTGCGCGCCGAAAAGCTTCCGGCAGGCGTTCGGTTCCAGGTCGGAGGAAGCTGGCGCGACCTCGAGGAGAGCTTCGCGGCACTGTTCAAGGCGCTGTTGCTCGGAGGCGTGTTGGTGTTCTTGCTGACCGGCATCCTGTTCGAGGCGATGCTGCTGCCTCTCGCCGTGATCTTCGCCGCTCCCCCGGCACTCGTGGGCGGCCTCTGGGCCCTGCACGTCAGCGGCAAGCCCATGGACGAGATGTTTTTTCTCGGCGCCATCCTGCTCGTCGGCATCGTTGTGAACAACGGCATCGTCCTGATCGATCGCGTGCAGCAGCGGCGGCGCGAGGGCCTTCCGGTGGGCGCCGCCATCCGCGCGGCGGGCGCGGACCGGCTACGACCCGTCGTGATGACCGCGCTGACGACGATTGTCGGCCTCTTGCCGATGGCGGTCTTCAAGGGCACCGGCGAGAGCATCTCCTATGACACCCTGGCCACCGCGGTCATCGGCGGACTCGTCACCTCGACCATGCTCACGCTGGTCCTCGTCCCGGTGACGTATTCGTTGCTCACGGATTTCAGTCGCATCGTGCGCCGGGTGTCGGGGACCGTGGCCGCGCGTATATAATTCCCGCCCCGCTCCATGGCAAACAGCATCGCCGGCAACTTCGACGGCTCGCGCGTCCGCGCCGGGCTCGTCGTCCCGCAGTTCAACGCGGTCGTCACGGATCGCCTCGAGCAAGGCGCCCTGGACTGCCTGCGCCGGCACGGCGTGCCCGAGGACCGGATCGTGATCGTGCGTGTACCCGGCGCGTTCGAGATTCCCGCCGCCGCGCGGCTGCTGTTGTACTTCGGAGCGCCGTCGGAGGAAGCCAAGGACGGCGATGTCCTCGAAGTCGATGGCGTGATCGGACTTGGTTGCGTCATCCGCGGCGACACTGCGCACTATGACTACGTCTGCGACGCCGCAATCGGCGGGCTCGCAGCACTCGGCCGCGAAACCGGCAAGTCCGTCACCTGCGGCGTGCTGACCACCGAGACAATGGAACAGGCCCTGGACCGCGCGGGCGGAAAGCTCGGCAACAAGGGATTCGAGGCGGCCATGGCGTTTCTCGAAGGGGCCGATCTTGCGCGGCGGCTGGTGCGGTCGTGAGAAAGCGGACGCGTGCGCGCGAACTGGCGCTGCAAATGCTCTATCAGGCCGACGCCCGCCGCGACGACGAAGATATCGACGCAAGCATCGAGGCGCACCTTCGCAGCGAGACCAAGGACGCGGAGGTCACCGCGTTCGCCCAAAAACTCGCCAGCGGCACGATCGAGCACCGAGCCCGAATCGACGCGACGATTGTCGCCGCGGCCCAGAACTGGCAGCTCCGCCGCATGGCGCTGGTCGATCGCAACATCATCCGCATGGCGGTCTACGAGATGCTTTACGTCGATGACGTTCCGGCCAAGGTATCGATCAACGAGGCCATTGAAATGGGCAAGCGGTACTCGACGCAGCAGTCGGGCGCCTTCATCAACGGCATCCTCGATCGCATCCGCCGCGAACACGATCTCTAGCGGAATGGTCCGGCCGGCCGCAGGCCGGCCAGCCAACGAAAACCCGCCATTCGGATTTTCGCCTACCCCGGATAATACGAAACCCATGGGGCTACTCAGTCGACTCAAGAAGGGGCTCAAGAAGACGCGCGACGCGCTCGCCGGCGGGATTGCGCGGGTTGTGCGCGGTCGCCGGATCGACGAAGATCTCATCGAGGAGATCGAGGAGATCCTGCTGACGTCGGATGTCGGCGTGCCGGCGACACAGACGTACGTCGACGCGCTCACGCAGGCCTACAAGAAAAAGGAAATCCGCGAGGGGGAAGAGGTCATCCCGTTTCTCAAGCAGCGGATGGCCGAAAACCTCGCGAGCGGCGGCGGGCTGAAATCGGCCGCGCGAAAACCGACCGTGATCCTCGTCGTGGGCGTGAACGGCGCCGGCAAGACCACGTCGATCGCCAAGCTGACCAAGCACCTCGTCGATCAGGGCCACAAGGTCGTGCTCGGTGCCGGGGATACGTTCCGCGCCGCCGCGGTCGAACAGCTCACGATTTGGAGCAAGCGTCTGGGCGTGGAAATCGTCAAACAGACGCAGGGCTCCGACCCCGCGGCAGTGGCGTACGACGCGGCCGATGCCGCGCTGGCCCGGGGCGCCGACATCCTCATCGTGGACACGGCCGGCCGCCTGCACACGCAAAAAAACCTGATGGAGGAACTCAAGAAAATCCGCAAGGTCCTCGACCGGCGCATCCCCGGCGCGCCGCATGAGACGCTCATCGTGCTGGACGCGACCACCGGCCAGAACGCGCTGCAACAAGCCCGCATGTTCCACGAGGCCGCGCCGGTCACCGGCATCTTCCTCGCCAAGCTGGACGGCACCGCGAAGGGCGGCATCGTGCTCTCGATCCGCGGCGAGATGGACATCCCCGTCAAGTTCGTCGGGGTCGGCGAGAAGGCGGAAGACCTCGAGGTCTTCGACGCGAACGCGTTCGTCGACGCCCTCTTCTCCTAGCTGGGACACAGGTCGTTCGGGTGAGAGCGCTTCTTTTTCTCGCGCTCCCCCTGGCCGGTCTTTTCGCCGTCGATCCGGTCTCGTTCGACTACCACGCCGTCAAGTCGACCGTCCTGATGGCCGGGGCGTTTGGCTTGCTCTTGTACGCAGCCCTTTCGGGCCAAAGCAGACGGACGGCGATTTCGCTGCCGCTGCTGGTCTTTCTCGCCGTGCGCGGTTCGATGCTCATCGGCCATCCATGGTCGGGTCGCGCGTGGCGCTCGTGGAGCCTCCTGTTGGCGCTGACGCTGTGCGCGCACGTCGCGCCGTCGCGCGCGCAACTGCGGCGACTCGTCCCGGGTCTTCTCGGCACGACGGGCGTCCTGCTCTCGCTGTTCGCGCTCACGCAATGGGGCCTCGGCGAGCGACAGGCCCACGCCACGATGGCGAACCGCAACTTCCTCGCGATCGCCCTCGCGATGCTGGTTCCGTTTGTGCTGTCGTGCGACCGGCGCCGCGGCCTTCGCTGGGTGCTGCTCGCCGCTCTTGTCGCCGGTCTCCTCGCTACCAAGAGCCGCGGCGGCGCGCTGGCGGCGACGGCCGCGTTCGCGCTGTGGGCTCTGTGGCGCCGGCGTTTTTGGATGGCACCCGTGCTTGTTCTCGCACCCGTCGTTGTGCTTGCCGCGGTGCTCGCGTTCGGCCGCGGTGCGGTGAAGGACCGCCTGTACTGGTACGAAGCCGCGTGGGACATGGGAACGTCCCACACGCTCCGCGGGGTCGGCGCCGACGGGTTTCGGCGCGAGTATCCGCCAGTCCGCACGCTCGACGAGCACGCGATCTCGGGCGGGCGAGTCGTCCACGCGGTCCACAACGACTACCTCGAGAGCTTCGCCGAGGGCGGAGTCCCCGGATTGCTCGCGCATCTGTTGCTGCTCGCCGGCGTCGGCTGGGCCGTGCGCCGCGACCGGCGCGCCGGACCGGCCCTCCTCGCGTTCGCCGTCGGGTCGCTCATCGGTCTGCCCCTGCACGATCCCGCGCTCTTGGCGCTCGCGTTTGTTTGCGCGGCGCTCGGGGCGCGCCGTTGTGCACCACTCCCCCTGCGTCGCGCCGCACCCGTTTTGGGAAACATCGCCGTCCTTGGCTTTCTCCTGCTGCACGGCATCCACTGGCTAGGGGACCGTGAATTTGGCCGCTACCTGAAGACGCAGGATGCGCAACACCTGGACCGCGCACTCGGGCTCGACCGCCGGCACGCCGAGGCGCTGCTTTCGCGCGCAACCGGTCGCGATCTCGAGCTGTTGGTCTCGATGGAGCCGCACCATGGCAACGCCCTGTACTTGCAGGCGCGCAAGCGGCCCGATGGCGAGGACAAGGAGCACGCGTTCCGTGAGATCCTGCTCCGCCACGATCCGCATCACGTTCCGTCGCGGATCGCGCTCGCCCGGCTGGTGAAGGGCGATGATCCGGCACAGGCGGCGTCGCTGCTTGAGGGCGCGATCGCGGCCGATCCGCGGCGGTGGGCTTCGTACGCGGCGATGGCGGAGGTGCAGCGCGAGCAGGGCAACCTTGCGCAAGCCGGTGGTTACCTCCGCAAGGCCGAGCAGCGAACCCGGGCGGCCCCGGTGGCACACGAACGGCTGGAATTGTCCCTTGCCACGTTGCGGGCACACGGTGAGACGCACAGCGATGCGCTGCACGCCGCGGTGGCCGCGCTGCCTGCGGTCTTGACGCGACGCCGCATCGAAACAGCCCTTGCTGCCGCGGAGAAACGGGCCCAGACATTCGACGAATCGCGGCCCGCGTTGACCCGCGGTGCGGACGAAGGTGATCTCGAATTCATCCGCCGCAAGCGCACGGCAGAGGCCCCGTGGCTCCGGCGCCGCCAGGATGCCGTCCACGGGTTCTATGTCGAAGCGCAGCTGTTGGCCGGTGCCCTGACCCACTCCCAGCCCAGCGCGGCGCACTACCGATTGTGGTCGCGGACCCAGCATGGCCTGCGGCACTTCGAGATCGCCCGGCAGCTCGAAGCGCTCGCGCTGTTTCTCGAGGCGCTCAACGGCCTCGCGGGAGGCAACGAGGACGGCGCCCGCCGCAAGCTGGCCCGCGCCATGCGCGCCCACCCTGACCTGGGCACTGAAAAAAACATCCGCAAGGTGCTGGCCGCGTGGCTCCAAGCCCACGCCGACCGTCGCGCGGCGGCAAAGCGGCTGCTCCACCGCTACCCGGACTTCCGCGACTCGCTCAAGTAGCCGGAACGCGCCCGGAGCCGCCAAGAGTCGCAGTGGATGCTCCAGTGGTCGAGGATCGCGTCCTGGCCGCACCCCGCACTGGTTTGTCAAAATCGCTCTTTTGTGCCGGGCTCGGTAGGGGCTGCCAAAGCGTTGCTCCCCATGTCCCGGTCGGATGCGCCGGCTCCGCGGCCCTGGCGGTACCATTCCCGGCGTGTTCTTGCGCAATGCTTCCGGGCGTCAAGTCGCGCTCTGCTATTCCATGAACGTCCATCCGGGGGAAGGGCTCGACGATGTCCTCGACGCCATCCGGGAGTTCGTGATTCCGCTCAAGGCGCGGCTCGGTGTGTCCGGTCCGTTCGCTGCCGGGCTGCGGCTCGCGGCGCGCGCCGCCGAGGAATTCGAGTCGCGCCCCGAGGAACTCAAGGATCTTCTGGACGCCCACGACATCCGTGCGGTCACGGTCAACGCGTTTCCCTACGGCGACTTTCACGGCGAGCGCGTTAAGGAAAACGTCTACCGCCCGGACTGGTCCGACGCGCGCCGGGCCGTCTATTCGCTGCGCTGCGCCGTCGCGCTGGCCGCTGTCAACCGGCGCGGAACACCGCTCTCGTTGTCCACCGTGCCGCTCTCGTTCAAGGCGTTCCAGCCGTCGGTCACCGCCGTCACCGGCCGACTCGTGGACATGCTGAGCGTGCTTCAGGGCGTGGAGCGAAAGTCCGGCCTCCGCGTTCAGCTCGGGCTCGAGCCCGAGCCGCTGTGCCTGCTCGAGACCGCCGCGGAAACCGTCGCCTACTGGAAAGACCACCTGCTCCCCGCCTGCCGCGCGCGCCACGGCCGCGGCGCCGAGGACCTCGCACACACCTACCTGTCGGTCTGCGTCGATACCTGCCACCACGCCGTGCGCTGGGAAGAGAGCGCGGCCGCGATCGACCTGTACCGCGAGGCGGGCATCCCGATCAGCAAGGTCCAACTCAGCTCGGCCCTGGAAGCGCCCGACACGGCTTCTCTGGAACCGTTTGCCGAACCACGCTATCTGCATCAGACGATAGCCAAGGACGGCGATACCTCTAGGGATCTCGGCGAGGACCTCGACGGCGCTCACCTCAACGGTCCCGTCCGCTGCCACTTTCACGTGCCGGTGCACGAAGAGACGGTCGCCGGACTCAAGACCACGCGCGCCGACATGACGGCGGCGTTGCGCCGCGCACTCGACACCGAAGCCACGGAAACGTTCGAGATCGAGACCTACACCTGGGACGTGAATCCCGAAAGAGACGGCACGCTGCTGGACTCGCTCGAGGCCGAGTACCGGTTCGTGCTCGGCGAGATGGCGTCCGCGGGCTACAGCTCCGCGAAGTAGGCGACTGTTTCGCCGCCCTCGCGCAGGTCCTTGACCTTGACGGTGCCGTCCGCCCATTCGTCGGGACCGACGAGGAACACGCGCGTTGCACCGGCCTGTTCCGCTAGCTTGAACGCCTTGCCGACTTTGATCGGCGCAAACGGCGCCTCCGCGCGTTGGCCGCCGTCGCGCAAGCGGCGCACGACCTGCCGCGCCGGCCCGAGCATGTCCGCGCCGATCGGGACCACCAGTGCGTCGAGACGCGCCGGGGCCGCCGGAAGCAGTTTCAGATCCTTGAGCAGGTCGCCCAGGACGACATCGCCCATGCCGAATCCGAGCGCGGGCAGCGACGGTCCGCCGAGCTTCTCAACGAGGTTGTCGTACCGTCCGCCACCGGCGATCGCGCGCTCGCTCAAGCCGCGATCGAAGATCTCGAAGACAAAGCCCGTGTAGTAGTCGAGTCCGCGCACGATGTGGCGGTCGAGTTCGACGAACTCGCGGACCCCGAAGTCCTCGCAAGCGGCGAAGAACTCTCCGAGATGGGCATCGCCGTCCGTTTGCTCCGTCAGCCAGGCTTGCAGTTCCCCCACCGCCGCCGTGCCCAGCGCTCCCGCAGCGTTCTCCGCGGTCAGGGCACCCTTGTCGATAAGGCGCAGGACCTTCTCGTTATCGGCGCAGTCGAGCTCCGCGAGTTTTTGATCGACCGCGGCACGGTGGTTCACGCGCACGTAGACGTGCTCGGAGGTCAGCCCGAGACGGCGCAGCGCGTCGAGCGCGACGGATACGACCTCGGCATCGGCACCGACCTCGGCCGCGCCGATCACATCGACGTTGAACTGCAGGTGCTCCTTGAGGCGGCCGCGCTGCTGGCGCTGGTAGCGAAAGAGCTGCGGTACGGCGTACCACTTGATCGGCTTTTTGAGCGATTGCCCGTGCGTCGCGACGAGCCGGCCGATCGTCGGCGTCAGCTCGGCGCGCAGGGCGACTTCGCGGCCGCCCTTGTCGTTGAACGCGTACAGTTCGCCCGCGATCGCGTCGCCCGACTTGGCCTTGAACAGGTCCAGTGATTCGAGCGGCGGGCCGTCGACTTCCAAGAACCCGGCGCCGCGGGCGGAGGCGTGCCACGCCTGCTCGATGTGGCGGCGCACCGCCATGTCGGCCGGAAGGAAGTCGCGGAAACCCGGCAGTGCTCGAAACACCCCGGGTATCGTAACGGTCCCGTACGAAAATCGCCTTTCGGCGCTTTTTCGCTAGAGGCTGCCGGGCGGACGCGCCGCCGCCCGGCAAGTATGAACTATGAACCGCTCGCTATGCCTCGCGGCGGCGGCGGCGCAGCGTGGCTCCACCGGCCAGGATCACCGCGACCAAGGCAAACGTCGAGGGCTCCGGAACCGGATCGACGTTGCCGTTCAAAACGACCGAGTGCAGCGCGAACGAGTCCGGCGGCGTTCTGCCGTTGATCTGGATTGCGAGCATGTGGCCGGGTGCGAGCCGGATGTCGAAGCGGTCGAAGTTGACCCGGCGCGGCCCGAGGGTCGGCGGAAGGTTTCGGGCTCCGACCTGCACGCCGCTATGGAGCAGTCTCACACGCGTGCCCGGCAGCGTGAGCGTGATGCGGGCCAAGGAGAACTGCAGGCCCGTGACGGGACCGAAATCGGAGAAGGTCAGGATCAGGGTCTCGTCGGGTCCGGTGCTATCGACCGTCAGCAGGTCGATCGGCAGGCCGAGGAGTTCGTTTACCCGGTCGCCGCCCGGGTCGCCGCCCCGGCGCGGCGGGAGTATCGAGGGAGTCGTAACGCCCCGCCAAGAGACGCCGAGTCCGCCGGGATGCTGCGTGACGACGGTTTCGAGGATCTCACTCCACATCAAAGGGGCTCCGCAGCCCCGACCAAGAACCTAAAACTCACCGAACAGCGTGCCCATCGCCGCGATCACCCTCAAGAAGAATTCCCCGTGAAAAGGATCCCTGTCAAGAAGGATCGCCGGGTCCAAAGCATCGCCGTCCGTCGGCTCTTCTCGTTGGATCCGGCCACGAAAAAAGCGGGAGGGCAAAAGCCCCCCCGCTGGTGTGGAGTGTTGCGAGAATTCTAGTTCTCGGCGAGCGCCGCGGCGATCAGGCAGCCACGCACGACCGAGGACAGCGGGTCCTCGGCGCGGCGGACGCCGGCGATCTGCAGCGGGAAGTCGACTTTCTGGAGCTCTTCGGCGAAGACCTCGACGAAGCCGCCGACCAGGCTCGTGCCGCCGGCCACAACGACCTCGACGGGCTCGGTGAACTGCGGGACGTCGCGAGCGAGCTGGAAGCGCTGCTTCAGGTTCTGCAGCACATAGCTGATGAGGTTGCGGTAGTACAGGACCACCGCCTCCTCCTCGCGGTTGCGCGGCGCCATCAGATCGACGTCGCTCTCCTTGAGGGCGGTCGCGCGGGTCCGGGAGATGCCCATGACCTTCGCGACGTGGCGGTCGATCCAGTCGCCGCCGCGGGCGACCGAGAACTTCACGGTCGGAATCGTCTTGTACGCGACGCAGACATTGAACATGCCGCCGCCGCACGAGACACCGATGCCGGTGAATTCGTGGTCCGCGAGCTCGCTGTACACGATCGCATGGGCCTCGTTCATCGCCTTCGGGGTGTAGCCCAGCTTCTTGATGATGCCGGTGCAGATGCCCTCGTGGTAGACGGTGTCGTTCTCCTTGTCGATCGAGGGCGCGGGAATGCAGAAGTAGACGGGCTCGCCTTCGACGCGCGGGGCGCCGAGAAGGCGCTCGATGATGAACTTCATCATCGGAATCGCGTCCTGCTCGTTCGGCGAGAGGAAGCCGTCGGCCATCGGGCGCCGCACTTCCTGGCCGAACATGTTGGCGAGGTTGAACGAAGCGTCGCCGAGCACGTACAGCTTGTCGCGGAACGACACGTACGGCACGTTGAGCTGCGTAAGCATGTCCCGGTTGCCGGAAAACTCGGCGGGGATCTCAAGGAACGCATTCCGCTCGCGCTTGACGACAATCTCGCCGTTCCCGTCCTGGGTCGCGCCCAGCAGGTTGGCGGTACCGACATCGAGCCCGCGGCCCAACGCCTGCGCACCCGCGGTGGGAGTCGCCTTCGTGGGGGTCGAAGCGGGAGCAGCGGCCTGCTGCTTCTGCTGTTGCGGTGCCTGTTCCTGACTCTCCGCGTTGCCGCCGGAAGTCGGGCTGTTGAAACGAATGGTGGTTGTATCTCCGGACATCGCTTGAATCTCTCCCCGGGGGACCCGCACGGGGTTTCCCGCGTCGTAGACCTCCTATCGACCGCGACGCGGCCGACGCCTTAGTGCCTTGTTATCTAATCCGTGTTTTCGCTCGCCTCACGAACCGCCTTGAGGCGTTCCATGCTGGCGTTGATCTTGTCTTTGGCCGCACCCGACATCGCGGCGGGTTCCGCCGCGGCGCCATGATGCTTGCCCTCGGCCGCCGTGGTCGGCGTGTCGTTCAGCTCTCCGTCGAAGTTGCTGTCGGAGTTGTTGCCGTCGGGATTGCCGTCCGCGTCGCCGAGGAGATCGTCGATGAGGCTCTCGGCCTCCGCATTGTCTTCCTCTTCCTGCGGCGCAGGCGTTCCCGTGCGCAGGGCCTTCAGGGCCTCCAGATGCCCGGAAATGCCGCCGCCGGCGGACGTTCGCGTCTCGACCTCGAGTTCGTCCATGTTGCTGGACATGACGTCGTCGCCCAGGTCGAAGAGGCTGTCGATGAGCACGTCCGTCGCTTCGACCTGCACGTCGATGGGCTTGGCGGTCGCCAGCTCCATCGCCTTCGTGATCTTGTCGAGGGACGCGTCCAGCGACTCGCTGAACTTCGCTTCCAGGGCATCGCCGCTCACCGAGTCGCGGTCGGAAATCTGCGAGACGAGCGAGTTCAGGGTCTCTTCGTTGACCGTACCGCTCTTCTCTTCCATGCGCGTGAGGAAACCCCTCATCTCGTCCATCTCGCCGCGCATCGCTGCCACGGCGTCGGACTCGCCCGCCTTCTCGCGCGCTGCCGCGAGCTCCGCCTTGAGCTGGTCGCGCTCGACGATGACGCGCTGCAGTTCCTTGTCGTAGTTCTCGATCGTCGTGCGTGTGTTCTGCAGGCGCGTGTCGAGCTTGTGGATGATGCGTTCGGCCTTCGAGAGCTTGCCCGCTGCCTCGTCGGCGCGCGTTCGCGACTCGCTCGCATCGGACTCGAGGCTCTCCGCCCGAGCCGTAGCCGACGCCCGGCCCTCGGTCGCGTCGCCGAGCTGCGCCTGCAGCTCCTCGATGCGCGCCTGCGCCCCCTTGATGGCCTGCTCCTGACGGCCGGCCAGTTCGCCGCGCTCGCCCTCGAGGCGGGCGACCAGGTCGCGCTGTTCGGCGTGCAGCTCGGCGAGGCGAGCATCGAAATCGGCCTTTTGGCGCGCCTCACGCTCGGCCGCGTTGCGGCGGTCTTCCTCGAGGGTGCGCTCGAGCCGCTCCTTGTCGGCGGCGATGCGACCGCTCTCATCCGTCGTGTTGCGCGCCTTCTCGGACAGCTCCTGCACGCGGGCCTGGTACTCGGCCAGCATCTTGCCTTCGCGGGCGGCCTGCTCCGAACGCAGCTCTTCGATCTGCGCGCGAAGCGACTCGCGCTCGGCATTGACCTTTTGGGCCCTCTCGCGCCATTCGGCGACGAGTTGCTTCTGCTCACCGATCAGCGCATCCGAGTCCGTCTGCATCTTGAGCACGCGGTCGAACTGGTCCTTCGTCTCGTCCACGATGCGATCGCGATCCCGCTTGCTGACCGCTCCGACCTCGCGGTCGATGATGTCGGCGACGATCGCCTTGATGATCTGCATCACCTTCTCGCCGGAGACGACCCGAACGTGCTTCTTGCCCTGGGCCCGGAGGTCTTCCAGCGAGCGACGCTCGGTGTTTGCTTCGATAGCGGAACGGAGACTGTCCAAGGCCTTACGTCGCATGCCCCCCTTTTCGGCCCAAAGGGGACTCCGGCTTTCGGGCAACGTTCGACGCGGCGTCTCAAGACGCAACACTCCCTCGAAATCCCGCTTGGCGGGCTTTCGCTAGCGGGGCGGACGGTTCCTCCGGTGGTGAACGACGGCCGGCCCGAGTCGAGCTACCGCCGAGCCAGCGAACGGAGGCGAGCCATGAAGCGGCACCTGAAAACAGCGTACAGACGGCGATATCCTCGAAAAATCGCCGTCCGTGTGCTTTCTGTCCGGAGTCATCCGCCAAGAAACACGCCAAAACGCGGCCGGGAGCGCTTGCACGTTCGACGCGGCGTCCACGCGCCTTCGTAACGGCTTGGCGAAGCCAAGACGCACCCGCCGTACTGCCCTAGCCTCCGTACTGGTTGCGCGGCGGCTTTTGCTGGTAGGACTTCGGCGGCTGATTGATCACGTCGATCGGGAAGAACCCGGCAAGGTATCGCACGCCGGATTGCTGGGTCACGATGCCGATCGGCTGGCCGGTTTCGTCGACGACCGGAAGGTGACGGTACGCCCCGACCGACATCTTGTGCAGGGCGAACCCGATGGTGTCCTCAAGCGTCAGGCACTCCGGGCCGTTCGTCATGACCTCGGTGATCTTGGTGGCGTCGGGCGGGGCGCCCGCGGCGACGACGCGCAGGAGCAGGTCGCGTTCGGTGAAGATGCCGGTAACCGCTCCGTCCTCGACGACCAGGGCGCATCCGCAACGTCGCTGTTGCATCGCGGCCACGGCATCGGCGACGGTGGAATCCGTCCCGATGACGGCGGCCGGTGTCGGATTCAGGACGCGCAACGGATCGTTTAGAAAGCTGCCGTCGATCTCGGCGCGCTCGGCGTAGCGTCGTTCCTCCTCGCGCTTTTCGGCATCGCTCATTGCTTGACCTCCCAAGTGTCCCCGGAATGGAGCAGAGCCATCAGGTCGGGCTCGCCCTCGCTCTCGCGGGCGGCGCGGATCTGGCGCTCCATTGCGCTCTCGAGCGTCGGGTGCTCCTGCCGGCGAAAAATGCCCATCGGCGTCGGCAGGCCGTCGCCGCCCATGCGCGAGAGCATGTAGGCCAGCGCCGAATCCGTCTCGTCGTGCACGAGTGCGTCCGCGTCGCCCGCAGCCGCTGCGACCGGCTTGAAGCCGTCCATCCGGATGACTTTTTCGTCGTCCTTGCCGTACACGAGCGGCTTTTGGTGCTCGAGGTAAACGGCGTTCTCCTCGCGGTGGCCCCGTTCAGTGACGTCCTTGAAGGCACCGTCGTTGAAGATGACGCAGTTTTGCAGGATCTGGATGAACGCGCTGCCCTTGTGCGCCGCCGCGGCGAGCATGACCTCGCGCAGGTGGGTGTTGAACACGTCGGCGGTCCGCGCCACGAACGTCGCCTCGGCGGCGAGCGCGATCGAAATCGGATTGACCGGCCGGTCCACCGAACCCAGCGGTGTCGTCCCGGTCCGCTTGCCGTACTCCGACGTCGGCGAGGTCTGGCCCTTTGTCAGGCCGTAGATGCGGTTGTCGAAGCACAGGATCTTGATATCGACGTTGCGGCGCAGCGCGTGCAGCAGGTGGTTGCCGCCGATCGACAGCATGTCGCCGTCGCCGCCGACGACCCAGACCGACAGTTTGGGGTTCGCCACCTTGACGCCCGTCGCCAGCGCGGGCGCACGCCCGTGGATCGTGTGAAACCCGTAGCTATCGATGTAGTAGGGAAAGCGCGCCGCGCAGCCGATGCCGGAGATGACGACCACGTCTTCCTTCGGCACTCCAAGCTCGGCGAACACGTGCTGCATGGAGTTCAGGATCGCGTAGTCACCGCAACCCGGGCACCAGCGCACCTGTTGGTCGCTGACGAAGTCCTTCTTGGTCAGCGCGGCGGCCTTCTTGAGGGGAGGGGAGGGCGGCGTGGCAGGGTTCACGAAGCAAGCTCCTGGATATGGGTGAGCACCTCGCGCACCGCGAAGGGTTGGCCCTCGACCTTGCCGAGGACATGCACGTCGACCAGGTACTTCGCCCGCAGCAACGTGGCGAGCTGGCCGCTGTTGATCTCGACGCAGGCGACGCGCTTGAACCGCGCCATCACCTCGGGCAGGTTGGCCGGGAACGGATTGAGATGCCGCAGATGGACGTGGCCGACCTTGAGACCGTTCGCGACCGCGGCACTGACCGCCTGGCGGCACGCGCCGTATGTACTGCCCCAGGCAACAAGGAGCAGGTCGCCCTCCGGCGCACCATGCACCTCAAGGTCGGGAATCTCGCTCGCGACCCGCTGCACCTTTTTCTCGCGCAGCTCCGTCATGAGCCGGTGGTTCGCCGGGTCATACGAGACATTGCCGGTCAGGTTCTGTTTTTCGAGCCCCCCGATCCGGTGCTCGAGGCCGGGCGTTCCCGGCTTGACCCAGGGCCGCGCCAGCGTCTCCTCGTCGCGCGAATACGGCTCAAGCGTGCCGTTGCCTTCGCGGTACGAAACGCTGACTTCCGACAAGTCTTCCAGCGATTCCGGCAACCGCCACGGCTCGGCGCCGTTGGCGATAAAGCCGTCCGAGAGGATGAACACCGGCACCATGTACTTCGTCGCGATCCGAACCGCCTCGAATCCGATCGCGAAGCAATCCGACGGGCTCTGCGGCGCCAGGATCGGGACCGGGGCCTCGCCGTTGCGGCCATACATCGCCTGCATGAGGTCCGACTGCTCCGTCTTCGTCGGCATGCCGGTCGAGGGACCGGCGCGCTGGACGTTGACGACCACGAGCGGCAGCTCCACCATCAGCGCCAGTCCGAGCGCCTCGCCCTTGAGCGCTATGCCGGGCCCGCTGCTTCCCGTCGCGGCGATCGCGCCCGCAAACGCGGCACCGATGGCCGAAGTGACGGCCGCGATCTCGTCCTCGGCCTGAAACGTCTTGACGCCGAAGCGTTTGAGCCGCGCCAGCGTCTCGAGAACCGAGCTGGCGGGCGTGATCGGGTACGAGCCATAGAACAAGGGAACCCCGGCCTGATGCGAAGCCGCGACGAGACCGTACGCAAGCGCCTGGTTGCCCTGGATGCTGCGGTACTGGCCCGGCTCGGTCGGCGCCGGCGCGACGTCGTACTGGACCTGGAATTCCTCGCTGGCGTCGCAGAACGCGTAGCCGGCCTTCATCGCGGTGATGTTGGCCTGGGCGATCTCAGGCCGCTTCTTGAACTTCTTCTCAAGCCAGCCCGCCGTGTTGTCGAACGACCGGCTGAACAGCCAGTACGCCATGCCGAGCGCGTAGAAGTTCTTGCAGCGCCGCTTCTCGCGAACCGACAGCGCCTCGAACGGCGACAACGCCGTTTCGGTGCGCGACGTCAGCGGCACGGCAAAGAGCCGGTACCCATCGAGCGAGCCGTCCTCAAGCGGGTTCACATCCTTCGGATACCCCGCCTTTTGCAGGTTGCGCCGGTCGAACGCATCCGCGTCGGCGATCACGATCGCGTTCTTGGGCAACGTGTGCAGGTTGACCTTCAGCGCGGCCGGGTTCATCGCGACCAGGACGTCGGGTTCGTCGCCGGGCGTGTAGATGTCCGCCGACGAAAACTGGACCTGGAACCCGGACACGCCGGGCAGGGTTCCTGCCGGGGCTCGGATCTCCGCGGGATAGTCGGGGAAGGTCGCAAGATCGTTGCCGAACAATGCCGCCGTGTTCGTGAACTGCGTGCCGGTGATCTGCATGCCGTCGCCGCTATCGCCGGCGAATCGGATGACGACCTTTTGAAGAGGCTCGTGATGCTTTTGGCTCAAGGCCAAGTCATCGTATCGCGGAGGGAGAGCCCCGACGAGAAAGGGGGAGGGCGCGGCAGGGGGGAGGGCCTCGCGGCGGGCCTACAATGGATCCATGCCTCGTCCCACGATTCTGCTCGTGTCGCTCCTCTTCGGTGCCCTCGCGCAACCGGGCTTCGCGCAAGGCGAAGCCACGGTGCTGACGCACGACCTCGTCCTGCGAATCGACCCCGAGGCGTCGAGCTTTCGAAGCATCGATACCGTGACTGTGCGCGGGCCGGGGCGCCTGCCGCTCGCCACCCTGAAGGGCGTCACCGTGGACGGACCGCGCGAAGTCGCCGCCGGGACGCACCAGATCACGGTGAAGTTCACCGGCACGATCCAAAACCCGGTCAAGCGCTCGTCGGCGCGGCGCTGGGTCGCCGGCGACACCACGCCGGGCACCATTTCGGGCGAGGGCTCGTATCTGGTCCGCGGGTTTTGTGTCGGCGGCGACACGCCGGCGAAGTTTCGCGTCACCATCGAGGTGCCGCTCCCCCATCGCGCCGTCGCCCAAGGCCGCCGCATCGCCGAATCAGAGAAAGACGGTGTCTACCGGGTCACATACGAGAGCGCCACGCCCGCCGACGGCCTGACGGTCGCCACCGGGCCGTGGGTCATCGACGAAGCCGAGATCGACGGCATCGCCTGCCGGACCTATCTCTACGAGGCGGACCGAAAACACGCCGCCATGCTGCTCGCCACCCTGCGCGAAGAAGTGCCCCGCTACCAAGCCATGCTGGGCGCCGTCCCGGATGGTCGCTTTGACGTTGTCGAGAACTTCTTCGCGACCGGCTACGGCTTTCCGAACTGGACGCTGCTCGGCGACACCGTCATCCGCTATGTGTGCGCGAAAACCGCACGCAGCGGCCAAAAGACACTGCCCTCGGGCTACCTCGACCACGAACTCGTCCACTGCTGGCTCGGCAACGGCCTCCTCGTGGACTACGAGAAGGGCAACTGGTGCGAGGCCTTGACGACGTGGTTCTCGAACTACGGCTCTGCCGTCCGCGCGGGCACCGACGTCGCGTACCGCCGCAAGGTGTCGCGCAGTTTTTCGCTGCGCGTCAGCCCCAAAAACGACTACCCGGTTCGTGCGTTCAAGAGCAAGACGCACGCCCACGAAAACGACATCGGTTACGGCAAGGGCTCGATGGTGTTTCAGATGTGCGCCCACAGACTGGGCCGCGAGAAATTCATCGAGGCGGTCCGCGGCGTCGTCGCGACCCATCTCGGAAAAAAACTCGGCTGGGACGGATTCGTCGCGGCGCTGTCCAAGGCCGCGGGCCGCGATCTGAAACTCTGGTTTGCGCCGTGGCTCTCGCGCACCGGCGGGCCGATCCTGCGTTTCGGAGTCGTCAAGGTTGAGGGCGCAATCGTCACGGGCACGATCATCCAGGCCCAGGACGGCCCCGCCTACCCGCTACGCATCCCGATCCAAATCCGGGCCGCGGACGGCCGTGAGACCAGGATCGTGCTCTCTGCGTCGAAGGAAACTGCGTTTCGATTCGCGGCGAAGGGCCAGCCGTCGAGCCTCCACATCGACCCCGACCACACGCTGTTTCGGGTGCTGCCGCGCGACCAGGTCGCCCCGTGCCTCGAAGCCGTGCTCACGGCCGAAAAGCACGCCGGCTTCGGCGACAAGGCTCTGCTCGGACAACTGGGAATCACCGCGATGCAACCGGACGCGGCGCTGGCCCAAAACATCGCCGTCCTTGGCTTGGGTATTCCTGAGACTCTCCGGCCTGCCATGCAAGAGGCGGCACGGCGGCACGACCCCACGCTCAAGCTGGAGGCCGCGAGCTTTACGGTGCAAGGCAAGACGTATGGCGAAGCGGGCGACGGGCTGCTGTTCAGCTACGCACGATCCGGGCGTCCGCCGGTCACGTTTTTTCACGGCAACGGAAAGGCGGCGTTTGCGCGCACGCACTACCTGCCTTACTACGCCGCCCAGAGCTGGGTTGTGTTTCGCCATGGGCGGCCGATCGCGCGCGGCACGTTTGCCGGGGATCGCGCCGCGCGTGCCGACATCACGAAGGCGCGCTTCGGTCCGCCCGAGTCCCTGATCGCCGATCTCCTGTGGCTGACCGAGAAACGCCACGGCGGACGCCGTGCCGGGTCGATGGCGGCGTACAAGCTCGCCAACGACCTGCGCGGTCGCGTCGTCCGAGCCGGACTCAAGCTGCTCGCTTGGCCGCCGGTGAACGTGCCGGAGCCGCGCTGCCAACGGCGCTGCATCACGACACCCGCGCTGCACGACAACGTCTTGTTTCCTTTTCACGCAACCTCGCTCTCGAATCAAACCGTGAAGTTCAAGCGCGTCGAGCGCCACCCCGCGAAACAGCCCAAGGGCACTCTCGTGCTCCTGCCCGAGGAAGCGGACTTCGCCCTCGCCCAAAAGTACGCGGACGCGGGCGCTGCGGCCGTGGCCGTGGTCTCGTCCGACCAGGCGTTCACGAAACGGGGCAAGGAGGCGACATGGCTCGGCGCCGTGCCGCCGTCGGTGAAGCTCCGGGGCGCAGACAAGGCGCTCGCGATCGCCGGCCTGTTCGCCCGCTCACACGGCGCCCGGCTCAAGATTCCGTACGTGTACCTGCGCCCCGACATCGCCCAAAAGCTCAAGCCGGGGACCGAGGGGACCGTTTGCACAAAGATCTCGGTGGCCATGAAGCAGACGGCGAACATCGTCGGAGTCCTTGGCGATCCGCGCCAGCCGGGCATTCTGCTGAGCGCGCACTGGGACGGCGTTGGCAAGACCCAGGCGGCATCCGACAACGCCGCGGGCGTCGCCGTTGTCTTGCGTGTCGCCGCGCGGCTCAAGCGCGACTTGGACGCGGGCAAGCTCAAGCGTCCGGTCGTCGTCGCGCTGTTTGGTGCTGAGGAAGCCGGTCTTTGGGGCTCGCGCCAGTTCGCCGGCGTGTTGCGCTCCCCGAGTTCGCCGCTCGCCAAGCCGGTCGCGCAGATCAACGTCGATGGCGTCGGCAGCCACGCCGAAAAAAAGGCGTACCTGATCGGCCGCTCGAAGTACCCGAAGCTGCTCGCCGCGTTTCAGGCATCACTGAAGGGCGGCCCGCTCACGCTCGGCAAGGACATCGACCGGTTCGCCTATCGCCACGGCTCGGATCACTGGTCGCTGCACCGGATCGGCGTTCCCGCGGTCACGGTTTATTCGGCCAACTACCGCGCGATGAATACCCCGCTCGATACCATCGAACTCGTCGATGTAGGCACCCTCCGAGAAATCGCCAACGCGGTCTACAAGACCGTCCGCAAGCTGGCGATGGAGTAGGGCGGCACCTAGCCAATGGTGTGAATGAAGTCGTCAAGCCACTGCGCGCGCGCGGTGAGCCATGCCTTCAATGCCTCGATCTCCTCGGCGTACGATTGCGGCGGCGGCGTCGGATTGAACGACACGATTTTCCCGATCACCGGCCAACGTGCAAAGTTGCGGTCTGCGGCATCGCCAAGCCGGAGGACTCCCGAGTCGATCCGGGCCAGCATGCGATCCGTTGCAAACACGCCTTGGCGAAGTTCGCGCCAGCGCGCGATCAGGCGCTCCGCAAAGGCGCGGTCGGAGAGCATTCGCACAGCCCAGGTACTGCCGCGGCGTAGCAGGAAGCCCTCGGTCGGGAAGTCCTCGTCGTCATTCGGCAGGTTGCCCATCGCCAGGTTGAAGTCCCAGACCGGCCCCGCACGCAGCAAGCCGCCGCGATCCTTTTGCAGGAACGTGCTGCGTCTAAATCCGTCCAGGTTTCGCACCAACTCCTGAATCAACATGTAGTCGATGAACGAATCCTCGTCCGCGAACGCCCGCCAGCCGATGTTTTCGTCCTCGAAGTCCGGGCCATACAGTGCGTCCTCGAACGCCTGCATGTACGCGTTGATCCAGTCGAGTTGCGCCGCCGTGACCTTGCTCGACTTCGGTTCCTTCACCTCGAGCAATGCGCGATTCGTTCGAACAAACGTGTCGCCGGGCGTCTTGATGTCGGTCATCTCAAGGAGATAACCACCCGTGACATCAGGTTCCGCGTTGTCGTCGCTCTTGAGCTTTTGGATATCGATGCGGTTCTTGTCGCGTTTGATCTTCTCCGTGAACACGTAGACGCCCCAGTACAGCCCGTTGACAAAGACCTCCACGAAACGGGTGCGCGGCGCATAGCCACCCAGTTCGCCGGCAAGGCCATAGACGAACCAGTTGCGCAGCAACGTCTTGTCCGAGTACGGCGCGTAAAACACCCAGTCCTCTTCTTCGGGAAGACCGAGGAGTGCTACATCCAAGCCGTCGTCGAATTCATCCCGGGTCTCCACGCCGAATTGCCTTTTCGGAAACGCAAGCGACGAGTGACCGCGCAACTCGATGCCGATGTTGCCGTCGAAGTGGAGTAGGAGACTGTCCCGCGAGTTATCGCCATCGTTGTCGATGACGATCATGCGCGCGGGGATCTTGGGCTCGTTCGGGATGGGCACGCCGCCGGTGTCGAACAGGACCAGCGGGAGATGCGACGTCTCGAACGAGTCGGTAAGCGCCTGGACGTCGATCCCGGAAGAGGAGTTGCCGCAGGCGCACACCGTTGCGATAAGCAAGAACGCGGTCGCGCGCATGCGGGGCACTATAGCGAATTCGCGGACTCAGCGTGACGCCCGGAGCGTTCGCGCCAGCGCGGCTCATCTGCCGCCGCCACGGTGACGCGGGTCGAGATCCAGACCGTCCGTTCCTGACCTCGGGTCAGCCGTGTCGGCTACTTGCGATCTTCGGTCTTGCGGACCGTCAGGACCGGGCACTGGGCCTTGCGGACGACTCTGGCGGCCACACTGCCCAAAAACAGGTGCTCTAGGCCGCCGCGGCCGTGGGTGCCCATCACGATGAGCTGGGCGCGGTGGCGTTTGGCGGCATCCAGCACGTGGTGGGCGGCCTTGCCCTCAACGAGATCCTTGATGAACTGGCGGCCGGGGTAGCGAGCGGCGGCCTCCTCGAGGAGCTTGCGGGCGTTTTCGCGGATGCGGGCGAGCCCTTCGGTATTCACAAAGCTCCCGAAGGTGCTCTCGACGTGAAGCGGCAGGGGTTCCAGGACGTGCATCAGGATCGTCGTGCCGCCTTCGCGGGTCAGATCGACCCCGTATTCCAGAACGGTGTCGCTCAGCTCGGAGAAATCGAGCGGGATCAGAACGCGGTCGAACTGCGGCATGGGGGTTTGGTGCGCGAGACGGGCTAACCAAGAATACGGCGGGCTTGGGACGGCGAATAGAATTGCTCGCAGACGAAACCGCCATGGCGACGCCCGAATCGGCCCTCGGTGCGCCCGAACTCGGCGCGCCCCTGCCCGAGAGCATTCCGCTCCCGCCGGGCGACGACCGCCCGATTCGACGAGAGGCGCTCCTGCTCCTGTTCTGCGCCGCCTTCGCCGCCGCGGTCTTCTTCCTCTGGAAGTGGCTGGATGCGGCCTTTCTGCGTCGGTGGTCCGCGGACACCCGAGCTCCCCTTGAGGGGCTGCGCGACCTAATCGGGCCGTTCTTGACGGCGTACGTCGCGGCGCGGCTCTATAGCTCGATGGTGCGCCGGTATCAGCGCCAGCTCCAGCGCCACCGCTTGCTGCTCGCCCACATCCTCGACACGTCCGTCGATGGCATCGTGACGCTCGACGCACACGACCGCATTTCCACCTGGAACCGGGGCGCGACCCAGATCTTCGGCTGGACCGAGGAAGAGGTCCTGGGGCGCCACGCCGCCGCGCTGTTTCCGCCCGACCACGATGCCGCCCGCGAGCTCGACGCGCTGCGGGCCGCCGTCGAACGGGCCGGCGTCCTCCGCGCGCACTACGCCGAGCGCGTGACCGCCGATGGGCGGCGGATCCGGACAGAAGTGTCGGCGACGGTCCTGCGCGACGCGGAAGGGCGCTACGCCGGCCGCGCCTCGATCGTGCGCGACGTGACGGAGCGCGACCGCATTCGCGACGAACTGACCCGGCGCGAGAGCCTGGCCGCCATCGGCGAGATGGCCGCCGCCGTGGCGCACGAGATCAAGAACCCGCTTGCGGGGATCGGCGGCGCCGTGCAGGTCATCATGCGTGACTTTCCCGACGACGATCCGCGCCGCGAAATCATCCAGGAAGTGCGCAATCAGGTGCGCCGCCTCGACCGCACCGTGGCCGATCTGCTCACGTTTAGCCGCCCCACCACGCCGCGACTCGCAACGATCGGTCTGGCCGAGTTCATCACGCGTATCCTGCGGGTGCTGGGCGAAGAGCCGGTCCTGAAGCGCCACGAACTCGACGTCGACATACCGGCCGGACTCAGCGTGCGGGCTGATCCGCAACTCCTTGAAAACATCATGGTGAACCTGCTGCTCAACGCCGGGCAGGCGCTCGAACCGCGGGCCGGCCGGATCCATGTGCGCGCGGTGGAGGACGGAGCGCACACGAGGCTTTCGGTGTCAGACAACGGCGCCGGCATCGCGCCGGACGTCTTGCCGCGCCTGTTCAAACCGTTCTTCACCACGCGGACGCGGGGCACCGGTCTCGGTCTCGCGCTGGTCAAGAAGTTCGTCGGCCTCATGGGGGGCCGGATCGAGGTGCAGACCCGGCCGGGCGAGACCACGTTCACCGCGGTCTTGCCCACGCCGGCACCGCGGCCGCCCCAAACGACCGCCGGCGGGGAGCTGTCATGAGCAAGGAGCGCGTGCTCGTCGTCGATGACGAAAAACTGATCCGCTTCACGCTGCGCGAAAGCCTGGCGCGTGAGGGATACGTCGTGCACGAGGCGGCGGACGTGGCGGAAGCGATCCGCGAATTCGAGCGCCATTCCATCGACTGCGCGATTCTCGACCACCGGCTGCCCGACGGCGACGGCCTGGATCTGCTGCGCACGTTCAAGGAGCAGGCTCCCGACGTGCCCGTCATCCTCATGACGGCGTACTCCACGATCCAAAAAGCGGTCGAGGCCATGCGCCTGGGGGCGTTCACGTACGTCAACAAGCCGTTCGAAAGCGACGAGATGGTCCTGAGTGTCCGGACGGCGTTGGAGACAACCCGATTGCGCCGCGAGGTGCAGACACTCCGCCGCCTGCACCAGGCCGAGGGCCTCACCGACGTAATCGGCGAGTCCGTGGCCATGCGCGAGATTGTGGAACTCGTCCGCAAGCTCGCGTCGAGCCAGGCCAACACCGTCCTCCTGCTCGGCGAAAGCGGCACCGGCAAGGGACTCGTGGCCCGCGCGCTGCACAACGCCTCCGCGCGGCGCGACCGGCCGTTCCTGACGATCACCTGCACGGCCATCCCGGAAACGCTGCTCGAGAGCGAGCTGTTCGGACACGAGCGCGGCGCGTTCACCGACGCGAAGGCGGCCAAGCCCGGCCTGTTCGAGGTCGCGGACGGCGGGACGGTGTTTCTCGACGAGATCGGGGACATGCCTTTCGGCCTCCAGTCCAAGCTTCTCCAGGTGCTGGAGGACCGCACGTTCAAGCGCCTCGGGGGCGTGCGCGACATCACCGTCGATGTCCGCGTCGTTGCAGCGACGAACACGGACCTGGAGGCCGCCGTGCGCGAAGGACGGTTCCGCACCGATCTGTTCTACCGCCTCAACACGTTTCCGATCACGCTGCCGCCACTGCGCGAACGCAGCGCGGACATCCCGGTCCTCCTGCGGTTCTTCATCGACAAGTTCAACCGCGAATTCAACAAGCAGGCGACGGGCGCCGACGACGACGCGATGGCGGCACTCATGCGGCACCCGTGGCCGGGCAACGTGCGCGAGCTGCGCAACGCGGTGGAACGCGCCATGATCCTCGGACCAGGCCCGGAGTTGACCAAGAGCGACTTCGCCTTCAGCCTCGAAGCCGGCGGCGACCCGGACCGCGGCAGCGGACGCCTGCTCGATCTCCCGGCGGACGGACTCGACGTCGAAGAGCTGGAACGCGACCTAGTGCGCCAGGCCCTCGAAAAAACAGGCGGCAACCAGAGCCGCGCGGCCCAGCTCCTCGGCATGACGCGCGATCAGATCCGGTATCGAATCGAGAAGTACCGGGACACATCGCGAGGTAGCTGACGGACGGCGATGCCTCCGAAAATCGCCTGCGGCGATTCTCGGTAGCGGGGCGGGCGAGCCTCCTGCCAGCGTAGACTGCGGGCCGCCGCTCTACCAGCGAGCGGCTGGACACGGCGCTGCTACGGGCGTGCGCCGTGGGCCGCCGCACGGTCTACTCTGTCAGCGAACAGAAGGCCGTCGCCAGCGCGCCCTCCTCATCTCATTTCTGCGCTTCTGCTGCTGTGAACTCAGCGCCTTCTGTTCCGGTTCTGCGCTTCTGCGGTGAGCCCGGAAGCGCCAATCCGGGGTCAACGAACCCAAGCCAAACGAAACACAACCCGACGCTTTTGCTCGCCGGCCTTGGCTTCGGCTCGTCGGCGTTCGCGCGGGGCCGCGCGGGGCTTTCCGGCGCGTTTCTTGGCGCCGCCGGAAACCGGGCGGGACGCCGGCAGGCGGTTCAGCCAGCCGGTCGCGGCTGCGCGATCGAGCGCGGCTAGCTGAAGCGTCAGTTCAAGGTGCCGGCGCTCGCCGGTGACGACGATCGGGCGGATGGCTTTCGTTGCCGGCACATAGGAACGCCACAGGATTTCGCGCACGGCCATGATGTCTTCGCGCTTCTCGAGGGTCACACCGGGTGTCGAGCCGGGGGCAACGGACACGGCGTTTTCCTCGAGACCGGCAACGACCCGCAAGTGCTTGCGCAAGCGGTCCACGGAAAGACTCCGGACGGCCTGCAGATACGCCCGCAAGTTCTTCGGCTCGATCTTCTTCGACTGCTCCGCCCGCATGATCACGGGCAACACGGTCGACTTTCTCTTGCCGCCGGGCCGAGTGCCCACCCGGCGCCCGGATGCGGCGTCGTCACCCCCGCCCGGTCCGGCCACCTTCTCTTTCGCGCCAGCCGACCGCGCTTCTGCCGCCGGTTTGTCGGCCTTTTTCTCGTATGCCTCTTCCTTGTTACCAGACCTGCCGTCCCTCTTGCGAGCCCGCTCGCCGCCTTTCTTGAGCGGCGCGCGAGTCCGCTCTTGACGAGTCCTGGCCGGTGACGGCTCTTTGACCAACTTTTCCGCAAGGCCGGTCCTGTCCTTGTCGCCCAGGCGATCTTCACGGTTTTCGGAACGCTCGAAGCCCTTGCGGACGGTGACGGAGTCCCTGTCGGTCTTCGCGTACTCTCCGGTTCCACCGGTGCCCGAGCCAGTATCCGGCGCCGCGTCGCGCCCGAGCCACCACGCGAGAATTCCCGCGCCGAGAAGCACGCCGGCCGCTGCAAGCCAGGACGCGCCCGGCAGAGTGAAGCGGCGCGCGAGCGGTGCGGCCGAAACATCGCCGTCCGTTTGCTCTATCCGGGTCCAGACACCGTCACGCAACGACGCGGGCGCACGCTCCGCAGGCATCGACCGCAAGGCCGCGACGGCCCGCGCAAGTTCGTCGTACTCGCGCCGCAACGCGTCGTCGCTGTCGAGGCGCGCGCGGAGTTCGGCGGCGCGCTCCGGCGCCAACTCGCCGTCGAGCAGCGCGCCGAGTTCCTCCCGAAGACGCCCCTCGATACCGCTCATTCGTTGCCTCCGAGCACCGGAGCCAGCCGCTCGCGAAAGAGCTGCCGGGCGCGGTTGAGCCGCGAGCGGACCGTGCCGATGGGCACCCCGAGGATGGCGGCGATCTCGTCGTACGCGAGCCCGTCGGTGTCGCGCAGCACGAGGACTTCGCGCGCCTCGTCGGGCAGCCCGGCCAGGATCCCGGCGACCTGCGCCTCGGTCTCGCGCGCCTGCGCCAAGGCGTCCGGCCCCGGCGTCGCCGCCTCCGGATCGAGCGGCCGATCGTCCTCGTCGCGCAGCGCGTGCAGCGAATGAGGCCGCGTGTGCTTCACCGTCCCCCGCCGACGCAGCTCGTCCCGGCAGCGGTTGATCGTGACGCGGTACAGCCACGTCGAAAACCGCGCCTTGTCGGCGAAGTCCGCCAACCCGCGAAACACCGACAGAAACACCTCCTGCGCCGCATCGAGCGCATCTTCGCGGTCACGGAGGAGACGGTAGGCCATGTTGTACACGCGATCCTGAAACCGGCCGATCAGCGAATCGAAGTCGCCGCGATCACCCCCCCGGGCGCGCGCCACCAACTCTTCATCCGTCGGCTCTCCCGGGTTGGACGAAATCGGATCGCGCGCGTTCACCGGCGCATTGTAGGTAGGGCAAAACCCGCTCTGCGGATTTTGTTAGCAGGAAGGAAGGCAAACGGACGGCGATCCTCGCGCCCGCACCCGCCGCTACTGTTTCTTGAACATGGCGGCCAGGCGGCCCAGCAGGCCCGGCGAGCGGGTTTCCTCGTCGCCTTCCAGCATCGTGACGGTGATGACGGTCACGTTGTCGGGGCCGCCGGCGTCGCAGGCGGCGCGGACCAGATCCTCGCAGAGCTTGCCGGTGTCGCGGCCGTCCTTGACCATCTCTTCCAGGCGATCCTTTTTGATGCAGCCGTGCAGTCCGTCCGTGCACAGCATTACCTGGTCGCCTTCGGCGAGGACCGAGCGCTTGTGGTCGATGTTGCCGACCCGCGCCTCGGCACCGAGCGCCTGCAGGATGATGTTGCGGCCGCCCTCGAGCTGTTCCGCGTCTTCCGGCGTGATGACCTTGTCCTCGATCAGCTTGCCGATCAGGGACTGGTCCTGCGTCATCTGGTGGAGTTGGCCGACGCGGCCTACGAAGATGAAGCCCTTGGAGTCGCCGACCTGGAAGAACTGCACCCGCCCCTTGCGGATGTAGGCGACCGTAAGCGTCGTGCCCATCCCCCGCTGGCGCGGGTTCGCGAGCGAGGCCTCGAAGATGCGCTCGTTGGCCCGCAGGATCGCCGACTTGATCTTCTCGCACACCTCATCGTCGGTGTCTTCGGAGTTGATTTCGCCCACTCGATCGGCCAAGGTCTCGACCGCCATCTTCGACGCCACCTCACCCGCCGCGGCGCCCCCCATGCCGTCCGCCACGGCAAAAAGCACTCCCTGGCCGTTCGTCAGGGCTTCCCCCTCGCCCGAGGGAGGCGGCGGAATCAGGCGCTCGCCCGCGCCAATATCGAAGATCAGGTAGGTATCTTCGTTGTTCTTGCGGACGCGCCCGACATCCGTGAGGGCGGCGAAGGCGATTTTCATGGCCAAAGGTGCGTGTCACCGCTCTGCTGCGGCGTTCGCATCCTAGCCCCACCGGGTGGGCAGGACAAGTACGCGGACCCAACACGCCGGGTCGGGCCAATACGCCGGGTCGAGCACGACAAGCTCGGCGAGCCGGTTCTATAATCGGCCCAGATGCCCAAGATGTCGCGGTCCGCCGGTCTCCTGCTCCTGATCAGCCTCATGGGCGCCTCTCCGTTGCGCGCGGACGTCATCCTCACGCCCTTGGAGGGCGAGCCGATCCGCGGCATCTCCCTGGCACTCGACAAGAACCACGCGACAATCCACTCGTCGGAAGGCGAAGTCCAAAAAACCCCGGTCGCCGAGGTCGTCTCGATCACCGTTGTTCCCGCCCCTGCGGTCCCCGCCCCGGGAACCAGACCATTCGAGGTAGAGCTGGCTTGCGGCAGCCGCCTCCGCGGAACCCTGCGCTCAGCGCAGGAAGACTTCATCCGACTCCAGAGCCCCACCCTCCAGCTCATCGGGGGCGGCATCAAGGTCGAGATCGAAAACGTGCGCTCGTTGCGACGGGTCGCCGGCGCGAAAGTGCCCGGCGCCGCCCGGCTCGTGCGGATTCCCGAGACGGACACGGTCTACACGATCCGCGGCGCGCGGGTGAAAGGGACCGTCGCTCGCTTCGGACCCGCCGAGGTCGAAGTGCGCCGTGGAGAGAATCTCGGCGACCGCAAGGTCCGGTACGCCGAACTCGCCGCGGTGTTTTTCGACGTCGAGAAACAGGCGGGACCCGAGCAGCTGCACCTGAGCGCGCGCCTGATCGACGGCAGCCGTCTTGTCCTGAGCGAGTTTCGGGTCGAGGGCGGCGTGCTCGTGGGCAAGACGCCGACCGGGTATCGCTTCCGCATTCCGCTGGGCCGCGTGGCGAGCCTGGGCCTGCGGGGTGGTTCGTTCGTCCACGTGTCCGACCTGAAGCCGACGGCCGTAAACCGCAAGCCGTTTTTTGCGATTCCAAAGGGCCCGGCCGCCGGTGCAATGCTCGAGTTTCTCTGCCCGGTTCGAACCGATCGCAGTCCGGACGGCCATCCCATCCGACTGCGCGGCCGCCTCTACGACAAGGGGATCGGCGTCCGTCCCAGAACGGAGCTGACCTACAAGCTGGGCAAGAAGTACCGCCGGTTCGACGCGCTGTGCGGCATCGACGACGAGGTTCTCGGTGCGGGCTACGGGCGCGGCGCGGGGACCGGCAGTGTCGTGTTCCGCGTGCTCCTCGATGGCAAGGAAGTGTTTCGCTCCCGCAAGGTCCTCGGCGGGCGCGCGCCGGTGCGCATCCGGATTCCCGTCGCGGATAAAAACGAACTCACGCTCATCGTCGATCTCGTGCCGGACGCGTTGATGCCGAAGGGCAAGAAAGACTCCGCGGAGCTCGACAACGCGGTGTGGGCGCAGCCCCTGCTCGTGAAGTAAGGGTTGGGGTGGACGATGAGAAGTTCTTGCCACAGAGATCACAGAGGTCACAGAGATGGGAGATCCGCTCACCGCGCAGATCATCGCCGCGGCGATCGAGGTGCATCGCCACATGGCCCCGGTCTCTTGGAGTCGATCTACGAGGACGCCCTCGGCAGTCCGCGATTGGTGGATGGCATTCGGCAAGTCTCTCCGTGATCTCTGTGTCCTCTGTGGCTGAAAACCCGTTCCCGGGCGCGACCGCCCAACAAGCCGACAGCGGTCGGCGCTTCGCGCCGCCACTGATCGACAAGGACGATCAAGCCGTTGCGTGAACTGTGGGATGTCTTGCAGGACGAGGGCGCGCGCCTCGGTGAGTTGACGTTTCACGCACCGGAGCGGCTCTGGTTCGCCGTCCCGGTGCTGCTCATCGTGGTGCTCGCCCCCTTGGGCCGTGGAGCACTCGTGGTGCGCGCCGCCGTGCTCCGCGCAACCGGACTCCTCGCGCTGGTTGCGGTCCTCGCCGATCCGCGCGTGCCCGAGCGCGAAATCCGGCCGGGCAGCGTCGCCCTCCTGGTCGACGTATCGCCCTCGGTCGGCACCGGTGCCATCAAGCGCGCCCACGCCCTGCTCGAACACGCACCCCAACCGGTAGAAGTGATCGCCTTCGGCGCCTCGCCGTACACAATCACGTCGACCCTGAACCCGACCCTGAACCCGACCCTGAACCCGACCCTGAACCCGACCCTGAACCCGACCCCGAACCCGTACCCGTACCCGACCCCGACCCCGAACACCCCCTCCGCCGTATCCACCCCCCCCTCCCCCGCGCTCGCACCGGACCCGCGACCGAGAACCGACGTGGCCGCCGCGCTCCGCCTTGCCGCCACTCGCGCCGCGCCGGACCGTCCGTTTCGGGTCGTCGTGATCACGGACGGGCGGGCAACCGAACCCGGCACGGATCGCGCCGCGCGGGATCTGCGCGCCCGCGGCGTCGAACTGTTCGCGTACGCGCCGGCCGGCATCAACCCGACGCTGCCGCCCCACGTGACCGTGCACGGCGTCGTCGTCCCGCCCCGCGCGCGACGCCGGCAGCCGTTTCCCGTCACGGCACGGGTGCACGCGGCCGCAGCGACATCCGCGGCGGCGACCCTTCTGATCGATGGACGACCGCACGCCGCGCAAGAGGTTGATCTCGCCGCGGGCGAAAGTGACGTGACCTTCAAGGACGTGCAGCTCAAGCCGGGCCTGTATCACGTCCAGGTTTTTTTGGCGGGCGACCGGACACCGGAAGACAACCTAGCAGGACGCGACGTCGTCGTCCCCGGCACGCCGCGAGTCCTGTTTGTCGCGCGCGCGCCGCGCAGCGCGCTGCTGGCGAAGGCGCTCGAACTGCAGGGGTTCTCGGTCTCGGTAGAAGGGCCCGCCGCACTCGCCGACCTCTCGGGCTTCGACGTGGTCGCGTTGCTGCCGGACGCCCCGGCCGACAAACTCCAGGAGCATGCCGCACAGCTCGAGGAGTTCGTGGGCAAGCGCGGAGGCGGACTGCTCGCGATTGGGGGAACGGACGGCGATGGACTCGCGCGGTTTTTCGACACCGCCCTCGCCGGCCTGTTGCCGGTCGCGGTGCCGCGACGGCCGCCCCCCGAACCGGAACCGACCCCGCCGCCCAAAAAGCCCGGCAAGAAACCCAAGATCGAGATCATCGAGAAAAAGATCCAGGCGTTTCCGATCACGCTGTGTCTGCTTGTAGACCGCTCGGGCAGCATGCGTGGCGACAAGCTCAAGCGCGCCGTGCAGTCCGCCGTCGCGGCCGCGGCGGCGTTGACCAGCGAGGACCGCATCGCGGTCATCACGTTCGGCAACGAAGCGACCCTCGACGTCGCACCGCGCACGGCGGGGGATCCGGGTCCCGTGGCACGCGCGCTGGGAAGCCTGCACGCCGACGGCGACACGTCGATGTTCGCTGCCCTCGAAAGAGCCGCGACACTGATGCGGACCGAGACGACTCCGATCCGCCACATCGTGGTGATGACCGACGGCAGGGCCAGCGACACGGGCAAGTGGCGCGAGCTCGTCACCCAGCTCGCCGACGACAAGATCACGCTCTCGTCGCTCGCGATCGGCTGGGACTGGGTGGACCGTCTCTTTCTCGCGCGCCTCGCTCGCTGGGGCGGAGGCCGCTACTGGAGCGCCACGGATCCGTACCGCATCCCGCAGGTGGTCACGCAGGACACGCAGCGCATCCGCAAGGCACGCGACCGCCGCGGGCGCGACGCCGAACGCGCCCGACGCGAGAAGGAACGCCAAAAAAAACCCGAAGAACAACCCGAGCCGCCCCCGCCCCCCCAAAAACCCACCGTACAACCGGACCCGCCGCCGCCCGTGCCGCTGGTCGCCGCGCCGGAAGCGCCCCGCGAGATGCTGCGCGGCGTACCGGACGAGCAACTGCCCGGCGTCGCGGGCGTCGAGGAGGGCAAGCCCCGGTTTGCGGCGTGGATCGCGGCGCGCGCGGGCACGGACGGGCCGCCGGTGCTCGCCTACCATCGCGTCGGTCTCGGTACCGTCGCCGCGCTGCTCGTCGATCCGGAGGCGCCGGGTGGCAAGGCGCTGCGCGACCACGAAGACTTCACGCGGCTCGTCGGCCAGTTGTTGCGTTCGGTGTTGCCGGATGCGGCTCGCGAGCCGGTCGTGCTCCATCATCACCGGCGTACTGAGGGGCACGAGCGTACCGAGCCGCACGGGCGGACCGACGGGCAAGAGCGTACGGACGGCGATGTCTTGGAAACGCTGGTGCTCGAGGTCGTGGGCGAGGACGGCCAGCCGCGCACGGACCTGCCGGTGACGGTGACGATCAACGACGAGCCGGTGCCCGCCGTCCGGCGCGCCCGACGCTACGAAACGCTGCTCCCGGAGCGGCCCGACGTCGCCCGCGTCCGGGTCGTGGTCGGTGACATCGCCACGCCGCTCGTCACCCGCACGTTTGCGGTGCCACCGACGGTCGCGCGCGAGTTCCGCTCGATCGGCCCGGACCGCAGCGCGCTGCTGCGCCTCGCCGGCACGATGGCGCGACTAGAGGCATCGCCGTCCTTGGCTCTCCGCCTTCCCGTGACCATCGAGGAAACGACTCGTCCGCTCCGTTTGCTTTTCCTGTTTCTGGCTGCGATCCTGCTCCCCTTCGACGCATGGGCACGACGCCGCACATCCGCCTCGCCGTAACCACGGGCGATCCGTTCGGGATCGGTCCCGAGGTCACCCGTGCGGCCTTGGCCGACGCGCCCGACGGCGTCGAGTTCACCGTTTTCGGCGAACTGGAACCCGGCAACGTGCCCTCCGTGCGGGCGCCGTCCGCCGAGGGTGGCCGTGCCGCGCTTTCGGCGCTGGACCGCGCGCTCGCCGCGATCAAGGCCGGGCGGCACGACGCGCTGGTCACCGCACCGCTTTCGAAGGAATCATGCGCCCTGGCCGATGGCCCCGTCGATGGACACACACCGTATCTCGGACGCTTTTTCGACGTGGCCGACCCGCTCATGGCCTTCGCCTGGGACGACGCCGAGCCGGTCGTTGCGCTGCTGACGCAGCACATTCCGCTGCGAGCCGTTTGCGCCACGCTCACTTCGGCCAAGATCGAGGCGGCGGCGCGCCGGCTGGTCGAGTCGCTTCAGCGCCTCTGGGGCTGCGCCAAGCCGCGGATCGGCATCCTCGGGGTCAATCCGCATGCGGGTGAAGCGGGCCTGCTCGGAATGGAGGAGGCGGACTTCGTCGCACCGGCGATCGCGCGCCTGCGCGCGGCGGGACTTGCCGTCGAAGGGCCCCTGCCCGGGGACACCGCCTTCGCCGTCCGCGAGCGATACGACGGACTTCTTGCGATGTACCACGATCAGGGGCTCGGGCCGGTCAAGGCGCTGGCGTTTCGGCGCGCGGTCAACATCACACTGGGGCTCCCGATCGTGCGCACATCGCCCGCCCACGGCACGGCGTTCGATCTCGCCGGCAAGGGCGAAGCCGACCCCACCTCGATGAAGCAGGCCATGTACTGGGCCGCGCGCCTGACCCGCGCTGCCCTTCGTTGACGCTTCGCCGGTTCGGGGTTACAAACAGGGGTTCGATCAGCCCGCCGCTGCCGCCTTTTTCGGTTTCGGACGATGAACCGCAAGCCCCACGATCTCCTCGAGTTTTACCGCCGCACCTCCGGGCAGGAGCCCGCCGAGGATGTGACCGCGGATCCGGCGCAGCCGCTCCAAAAAACGGAACGCATGCTGGTCGTGCGGCGGTCGCAGGCGATCGTCGCCGCGGCGTCGGCCACACTGCTGGTGGTCCTGGCATTCGTGCTCGGACTCGCCATCGGCGACAGCGGAACAGAACCGGTCCCCGTCGTGGGCGGGTGGGTTATCAAGGTCGTGTCCTACCGCGACACCGATGCCGGTCGCAAACGTGCCAAGAGCGTGATGAGCCAGCTCCAAAAACTCGGCTGGGGTGAGGTCACGCTGCAGATGATCGCCGACAACGAGCGGCTGGCCGTCACGCTTGGGTCGTGGGTCCAACGACCCCATGATTCCAAGGCGCGCGGGCTGCTGAAGCGGGTCGCCAAATTGTCCGACTTGAGAAACGACCGCCTCCCCTTCAAGGAAGCGGCGTTCTGGCAGATCAAGAACAAGACGGAGAGCTAGCCATGTCGATCCACAAGAGCCTGAAGCTGAAAAACACACTGGTCCGCGCTCGCAACGTGTTCACGCGCGCGGAGCGGCTGGAGATCCTCAAGGCCAAGGCGCGCTGGAAGGAAGGCGAGTCCATCTACGGCTTGCCGAAGACCCGCACCGACCAGTAGCAGGTGGTTTCGGCGGCGTGCGCTCGCGCCCGTTGTCTGAGTTCACCGGCAGAAGCGCAGAAGCGCAGAATTGGAACCAGGGCGCGGCGGTGGCGCACGGACGGCGATGACCACTGAGGCGCGAGCGTTGGAACAGACGCGGGGCTTCTGCGTTGACCTCATGCCGGCCGCCCCATCATTCATGTTCTGCGCTTCTGCGTTTTTGCGGTGGTCTTGCACATCGCATACGAAAAAAGGGGCCAGCGAAACATCGCCGGCCCCCACACGAACAGAGGAGACGGAGCAGGTACTACCGGACCCGAACCCTTACCGAACCCGGACCTTCGGGTAGCCCTGTTCCTTCGCGAAGTCCTTGTACTTGGCCCAGCTCTTGCCGTAGTCGCGGCCGGTCAGGCCCTGCAACGCGGCGCCGTAGGCGTTGGCTTCACGAACGATCCAGGACTCGCCGTATCCGCCCAGGATCTTGTAGTCGAGGATGATGCCCTCGCGGATGGTCTGGACGATCGGGTCGCCGATGGCGGCCGCCTGCGCGATCTCGACATCGAAGTCCTGGATGTAACTGCTCTGCTTGCCGACCGAGATGTTGGCCCGGCCTGCCGCACCGATGCCGATCGAGACGCGCTGCAAGATGACATCGACGCCGCGATCGTCGCCGAGCGCGGCCAGCGCCTTGGCGGCCTGGATGCGCGAGACGGGGCTCTTCGAGAACAGCGCGCGGGCGTACGGGAAAAAGACGTCCTTGTCCCTGAAGCCCTTGATCGAGCGGAACGCGTACGCGCGCACCTTCTCGTTCGCATCGAACATGCTCGTGTGGATCAACCACGGCAAGACAACCCGGTCGGCGGTGCGTCCGAGGGTCTTGACCGCGAGAAGTCGCGAATCGACGTGCCGGCAGTGCAGCAACCGCTTGATCGGCCGCACGAGGGCGGCGCTCGGCAGCTCGCCGATGAGTTCGGCCGCCGCGTTCCGCACGTCCTTGTCGTCGTCGCGCAGCGCCTCGGCGATTTCCTTGGCGCGCTGGCGGTGCGCCTTGGTGACGGTCGCCTGCTTCATCAGGCCTTCGCGCATGAGGCGGTCCGCCTCAGCGCGCAGCATCCACCGCCCGCCCGCAAGCACGAAGCCCTTCTTGCGCTTGGCTTCATCGCCCACGACCCACGAGCCATCGACCCGTTCGTAGCCGAGGGCACGCCGCGCGGCGCGATGATCCGGTTCGATTTCAACGACGTGCTTGAAGGCGTCGTCGGAGCGTCGAAGGCCCTTGTCCTTGGCCCACAGACCGAGCTTGTACCAGCCGGCGGCATCCTCGGAGTCCAGGCTCTCCGCCCGCCGGGAGTACTCCTGCACCGCGCCCTTCAGGGAGAGCGGCTGGGCCAAAATGCCCGCCGGAACGAGAAGAGCCAATAGTGCGATAGCCGTGCGCATAAGCGAGATTCCTCCGAGAGCCGAGGTCCAGGGATTGGTAACGGCAGCCACCGCCCGCCGGTTACATCGCCGTCCGTATGCTTTGGTCAAAATCGGTCCGGCTTGCTCACGCGGGGGCTGAGGAGGAGCATGACAATGGCCAAAAACAGGCCAATCCCCAGCGTCCAGAGGAACGAGAGTCCCGCCACCTGGACGTCATATCCGTAGTGGATCATCTGGTAGAGCTGCACCGGGAGGGTTTCGGCGCCGGTTTTGGTGAAGATGATCGCGTCGACCTCACGCAGGCCGAACAGGAACGCGACGAACAGGCCGAGGAGGGCGCCGGGAGCCACGAGGGGCAGCGTGACGCGAAAAAAGCGGCGGGCGGGGGTGAGGCCGGCGACCGCGGCGGCTTCGAGGAGCTCGGGACCGAGGCGGCGGCGGGCGGCGCGCGCGGCGAGCATGGCGAAGGGGAGCAGGCGTGCGCCCATCAGGACAACCGGGAAAAAGCGTTGCGAGGTCCATTCCGCGCCGAAGAACTCGACCCAGCCGACCGACAGCGACATAGGGGGGACGGCGGCCGGGATGAATGCCGCGATCAGCAGCGGGGCGTCCAGGCGCGGGACCGCGCGGCCCGCCTCGACCAGCAGGAGCGCGAGCAGCACGGCCAGCAGCGCACCGCCGCCCGCGACCGTCAGCGAATTCATCGCCGCGCGCCCCACGCGGTCGTGGCGCAACCCGCGGCGCAGTCCATCGAGGATCGACCGCGGGCGGGCGTCAGACTCGCCAGCCGTGGCGCCGGATGCACCGGAGGTTGCGGTCACGCCGGTTACCGCGCCGCCGGTCGCAATCGGATTGCCGAAGTGTTTCCCGCCCGCCTCCTCGAGGTGGCGCCACGCGGGCAGCACGATGGCGAGAGCGAGCACCGCCCCCACCGCGACCAACGCCGGCACGCGCGCACGGCCCAACGGGAGCGGCTCGAGGCCGCGGTCCGCTGCACCCGGCGACACCGATTCCCGCCGGCGCTCGACGAGGAGCACCGCGGCGAACGCCAGGAGGGCGAGCAGCGTCGCCGGCATTCCCGCCGCCGTCGCGCGCCCGGCATCGGTTTCGGTGCGCCACGCACGAAAGACCTCGTTCGCGTAGACGCTGATCGTGTTTTTGGCCGTGGTCACTCCCAAAAAATCGGGCACGGCGAAGTCGCCGACGACGAACACGAAGACGAGCAGTGCGCCCGCCGCCGCACCCGGCAGCGCCGGCCCCAGAACAACCCGAGCAAGCGCCTCCCGCGGTGCCACCTGCAGTCGCGCCGCCGCCAATGCGTCCGCCCCGGTTGCCCGGATCGCCCGCGCGGTGAACAGGCTCACGAGCGGATACAGGGTCAGTCCGAAGACGGCGGCCGCGCGCAGGAACGGCGGGCTGATGAGCAGCAGGTCGTAGTACGTCGCGATCGCGAACAGAATCGGCGGCAGGATCAACGGTACGGCCGACACAACTTCGAGCACGCGCCGGCCCGGCAGGTTCGTCGCCGCGAACAGCACGCCGAGCGGCAAGCCGATCAGTACCGCGATCAACGTCGAGGCACCCGCCAGCGCCAAGGTCGCGAGCAGCATCCGGCCCTGCGCCGTCGAGCGAAACAGCATGCGGTAGTGCGACAGCGACCATGCCCGCCGCTCCGCTGAGATGCCGCCGCGCTTGAAGTACCGCGAGGTTTGCTCGCCATGCACACGCATCATGACGCCCTCGGAATCGCTGTTCCGAATGACGCCCTGATAGGCCCGCCCGGAACGGACGGCGATTTCATCGACCCGCAGGCTCGAGACAACCATCCGCCCGAGCGGTGCAAGCACGACAATCCCCAAGAGCAGCAGCGCAGCGGTAACGAGGAGCCGGGACATGCGGTGACGAACTGTATCGAAGAGGAAACGAGAAGAGCCCACACGGGGCCCGGGCAGACACCATTCGCACGGCCCGTGCCTGACGACCGCGACACCACCGGCTCAATTGGAGGCCCAGAAACCTCGAACGGTGTGCCCCGCTTCCATACCGAGCCAGGATCAAGAGGATGAGTCTACGCCGATGGACCGGCGTAAACCATTGTTGAACAACCGCTTACGTTCTAACGGGTCGGCTCGCGGCCTCGGTGAGCGGATCTTCTCATCTCTGTGACCTCTGTGATCTCTGTGGCAAGAACTCTTCATCGTCCGCCCAACGAGCGCTTGAAACCACCCTTTTGTGCCGGGCTCGGTATGGACCGCCAGCGAGCCGTTCGGCCACCGAACTCCGGTACACCAGCGAGCGGGCGGCGTTTCTCGCGCGTGTCGTCGGGGTCGGCGTCGGGAGCGGGGACGGCGTCGGGGGGAGCGGGTCCGGGGTCCGCTGCGGGACATCCCCCGAACGCGACCTCGCGTCGCTACTGGGACAGGGCGGATTCGTACAGGGCCGCCGCTCGTTTTGTGATCGGGCCCGACTCTCCGGTCGCGACCGGTGCCTGGTCGATTGTCGTGACCGGCATCACGCCCTTCACCGTGCCGGTCAAAAACACCTCGTCGGCGGCGGCGAGGCGGTCGCTCCCAAACACCGCCTCCTCGATCGGGATGCCCGCGTCGGGCAGCGCGCGAAACAACCAGTCCCGCGTGATGCCGCGCAGCAATCCCTCGGCGAGAGGCGGCGTGAGCACAGCACCGTTCTCGACGATCCAGAGGTTTGCCGTTGTCGCTTCCGTCACGTGCCCTTCGGCATTCAAGAACACGGCATCGTCCGCGCCGGCGCGGCGCGCTTCAACGAGGCCCAGCATGTTGTTCAAGTAGTTCCCGGTCTTCGCCGCCGGGTCGAGCGCACGCGGATCGTTGCGCCGCCGAACCACCACCGCGACCGAACACCCCCGCTCGTACAACTCCGCCGCGTATCGAATCAGCGGGCGCCCAATGACATACAGCACGGGCTCGTCGCACCCGTCGGGCAAGAGCGAAATCGGCCCAGGCCCACGTGTCGCGACCATCCGAAAATAGCCCTCGTCGACTGCCAGCGCCTCATCCACGGCACGCACCCGTTTGGTGATCTCCTCGTCACTCCACGGCAACTCGAAATAGATCATCGCGGCGGAGCGGCGAAGCCGGTCAAGATGTTCGGCCATCAGGAACGGACGGCGATGTCTGGTGCGCACGACTTCGTAGACCGAGTCGCCGAACAAGAACCCGTGATCGAGCACGGACACGCTCACGTCGGCCGCGGGTCGCACGACCGCGCCGTCATGCACGAGGATCAAGACATCGCCGTCCCGCCTTCGCGCTTCGCGGTTCGGCGCGGGCACGCCCGTTTGCTTTTTTCCGGTTCCGCCGGTTTCGCCCATCATTCCTAGTGCCGTCAGCTACTTCACGCTGCGCAGCGCCTTCAGAAACTCCGCCTCGGAGACGACACCGCCTTGTTGCCATGCGACCTTGCCGGTCGAATCGACGAGTGCGTAGTAGGGCAGCGCCAGGGTGCCGAAGTTCTTCTGTTGGATCTCCAGGTTGCGGAGCGACGAATCGCGGAACTCGTCGTCCTTGCCGTCGCAGTGCATGAGCACCTCGACAAAGCGACCGAACTCCTTTTGGATCGACTCGGTGAGGAAGGTCCCGCCTTCCATCAATCGACAGTTTGCTCACAAAAAGCCGGTGAAGTGCACGAAGGCCGGCGCCTTGCGCCTGAGCGCCTCCGCGAGACCTGCCTCGTAGTCTTCGCGTACAACCGCGAGGAACGCCTCCTCGTTGTACTTCTTCTCGCCGAACGGCGGGAAAAACGCCTCCAGATGCTTGTCCAGACGCGTGCCGTCGAGACCCGACCAGAGGTAGCCGGAGAACGCGATCAGCAGCACCGCGGTGATCACGCGGCCCTTGCCCGCCGCCCAGGTCGCGCTCTTTTTCAAGAGACCGGCAAGATCGAGGAGATAGAGGGCGGCGACGAAAAAACTCAGGCCCCAGACAAAAATGAACGGGCGGCGGGGAATCCACTTCGTTCCGATCGCGATGTCGATGTTGCTCACGAACTTGAGCACCAGACCCAGCTCAACGATGCCGAGCGTGACTTTCAAGGTCTTCATCCACATGCCGCTGCGCGGCAGCGCCTGGAGGGCGCGCGGGCTCAACGACAGGAACACGAACGGGATCGCCATCGTGAGGCCGAAAACGGCCATGGCAAACGCAACGCGCCAGACGCTGCCTGCCTCGCCGGCGTAGACCAGGAGCGAACCGACAAACGGCGCCGTGCAGGTAAACGACGTGATGACCAGGGTCGTGCCCATCGCGAACACCGACAGGAGGCCTCCGGTTCCCGACGCTTTCGAGGCAAGGTCGCCGAACGAGCTCGGCAAGCGGATCTCGAAGAGGCCGACGAGGCTCAGTCCAAAAACCAGAAACAAGAGCGCGAAGAGCGCGTTGACCCACCAGAGTCCGGCGAACTGCACGATCGGCCCCCCGACGGCGACGCCGATCAGAATAAAGATCGCGATAATGCCGAGGCCGTAGGCCATGGCGAGGCCCATCACCTTGCCGTGGCGCTGCTCCGCCTGCTTCGTGAAGAAACTGATCGTGATCGGAATCATCGGGTAGGTGCACGGCATCACCAGCGCGAAGAGCGCGGCACCGATCGCCAGTCCGATGAGTGTCCACAGTGACTTGTCGCCGAGGCCGCTGCCGGAGTCCGTGACGCGTGCCAGCGTTTCGATTGTGCCGTCGCCCGGGGCGACATCGACCGATTGCACCACATACGCGACCTCGTCCGGATCGCACACGATCTTGTTGCACGCCTGCCAGCGCACGAACACCCGCAGGTCGAACTTGCCCTCCCTCAGCGGCACGAAGGGGATCACGAGTTCGAACGGCTTGCCCTGCTTGTACTTGAGCCCCGGCGGCGAAACCGGCCATCCGCCGTTCCACTCCGAAGTCGCGGCGGCACCCGACGCGCGCACGAGTTCCGCGGTTATGGGCACGCCGACTACATCGTCGTCCGTCGGCTCTTGTGTTCCGTAGACCCAGTAGCCCTTTTCCTGCACGACGAGCTCGACGACGATCGCGTTGCGCTTGCCGGCAACCGCGGGGCTCTCCAGGCTCACGCGCTTGACTTCGACGTGCCCCTTCGGCTCCTCGTTCTTGAGTAGTTTCGCCCTCGTCGTTAACTCGAAGGCCGCGCCGGACTTGTCCTGGCCCTTGATGGTCAGCGCGACCACGTTTTCTCCGCCGCCGAGACCGGTGCCGCCGTCGTCGTCGAACGGATCGATCGGCGCCAGCTCCAGCGGGACGCGGACGACGAAGGGCTTTTCGAACAGACCGCCAGTCGGTGTCGGCGGAAAAATCGGTTGGCCACCGGTCTTCACGCCGCTCGGCGGCGCCGCCGTGATTGTCAGGCCCTCGCGCTGGATCGGCTGGCCGTTCGGGTCGATCTGCACGAGCAGATCAATCGGCCGGCCGGCCGGGACCGGGAAAACCTCGGCCCGGGCGGAGACCTTCGGGGCGGCGTACGCATTCGTGCTAAACGCCAAAAAGAGCCCCAAGACGGGCAGGAAGAGAGCTTTCGTTGCGCTGTGCATGGGTGAACCGGGCCCTCGTACACGGATCATGCCGAATCGCACGGGTTTGGTGCCGAGTTGGGGTTTTCGAATCGCCGGTTTGCCCGGGCGAACCCTATATTACGCGTGCCAATGCCTATCGCTGATGATTTCAGGGCTCGCCTGCGCGAGGTTCTCGCTTGCCCCACCGCCCCGTTTCACGAGCAGCGCGTCCATGCCGTTCTGCGAGCGGCGGTCCGGGCTTCGCCCCGCCTCCGGGACCGGCTTGATCCGTACGGGAATCTCGAGGTGGTGTACGGCAAGGGGCGCCCGCGGCTCTACTTCGCCTGCCACACCGACCACCCCGCGCTCGTCGCGCGCGGGGACGGCACAGCGGACATCGTGGGCGGTATGCGGCCGGCCTCGCTCAAGGGCATCCGGCTGCGCACGTTCGACGGCGACGGACCGCGGCCGGTGATCGGCGGGCTGGTGCGCGGCGACAGGCAAAAGAAGCGCGTACGCCTGACGGGAGCCGGCGCCCGCACGATCAAGCGGGATACGCCCCTGGTTGTCGATCTCCCGCCCGCCAAGATCACTGCCACCCGGCTCCGCGCGCCCGCGATCGACGACCTCTGCGCGGTCGCGGCCTGCCTGACCCTGCTCGATCGGCTCGAGGCCGCGCAATGGCCCGGCACGGTCGGCATCCTGTTCACCCGCGCGGAGGAGGTCGGCTTCGCGGGCGCGCTCGGGTGGTGCCACGCCACCGCGGCGCCGAACCGCACGACGATCATCAACCTCGAAATGTCGCCGGAACGCAAACATGCACCACAAGGCGGCGGCCCGATCCTGCGCGTCGGTGATCGCGTCACGACGTTCATCCAGGGTGTCGGCATCGATCTGGCGGTCTCTGCGGAAGACCTCGCCAAACGCGATCCCTCGTTTCGCTGGCAGCGCGCGCTCATGGACGGCGGCGCGTGCGAAGCCACGGTATACACGTTCTCCGGTTTTCGATCAGGCGCGCTGTGCCTCGCGCTGCGCAACTATCACAACCACGGTCCCAAGAGCATGGCCCACGAGTACGTCCACGCCGACGACGCGGAGAACCTGGTCAAGTGGATGGTCGCCTACACGCGCGACTTCGGCCATCACGACGCCCAGGCACGGACGCAAAAACGTCTTGACCGACTATGGCGCCGCCATCAAAAACAGCTCGCCCGCACGGCCGTGCGCGGCGAGGGTTGACGTCGCCCGGGGGTGCACGCAAGGAATCCGGGTAAGCGTACGGACGGCGATGATCACCGCGGAAACGCAGAGGTCACCGCAACGCCCCAATCGCAGCCAAAGTCATCGCCGTCCGTACGCCTCCGCCGCGACCTCATTCATCTCGAATTCTGCGCTTCTGCGTTTCTGCGTTTCTGCGTTTCTGCGGTTGAACAAGTTCACGCCCCGACGCGTGCGCCCGAAAAAAAGAGGGCGCCCACGATGGGCGCCCGAAACGAGAGTAGGCCGTCGAGGCTTCGAAGCAAATCAGTCGGCCGTATCCGGATTGTCGTTGAGTTTGCGGCCCGCCACGATGACGGCGTAGTGCGAACGAACGCTGTCAATGACCGTGGCAATGGCGCCGGCACCCGGGGCGAGCTGTGCAGCCCGCAAGGTGCGGTCATCCCAGGTTTCGTTGCCGCCCACCTGGTCCGCGGCACTATAGACCACGACCTGCGGGCCGCTGATCGTGCCCTCGCCGATAAACGCGACCGTTGCGCCATGCGAGCGATCCTCGCTGATCATGAACGCGTTGGGAGCCGCTCCGCCGAAGACAACGGCGTGGAGGTTGTTTACGCAGAACAGGTCGTTGTCGCCGTTGAGCGTCTCGCGGCCGGTGCGGCTGGACGCGGTTGTTTCGGACCGCTGGCCGACCAGCGTGTTGCCGTCCGCCGATAGGTACAGATGGTTGATCGCGTTGGCGTTGCCGTCGGTCACCGCCGAGGTCACGGCGACGAGGTCCGTGCCGCGGTTCGCGTTGAACGCATAGACATCCAGGTCGGTCGGACTGTTCGGAGAGCTGGCGTCGTTGCCGATGACGCACACGATGCCGCTGGCGTCGAAACCGTTCAGTGCCACGCCGCCTGGTGAGGCCGCAAGGCGGCTCTCGAAGTTCCATGCACCGTAGTCGAACTGCTCGAAGGCCACCTCGGGCGCGTGCGGACTGAACGGCGCGTGCGGCTCGTGGCCATTGATCGCGTTCCCGGAGGTGTTGAAGCCGACAATGAAGTTGCGATCGGTGACGCCATCGACGAAGTAGTACAGGAAGTTTCCATTCGCGGAGCGGAACCGGGACCACATGATGTTTTGGGATCCCGTGGCGCCGAAGTCAGCGCTTGTGTCCCCGACACCGGTTATGCCGTCCAGATCGTCGAGACCGTTCGTGATGTTGTTGCCCATCACGCCCGGACTTGAGAAGTTCACCGCGTCGCCGTCCTCGTCAAGGAAGCGGATCTGCGCGATGATCTCCGCGCCAATGGTTGCGAAATTAACTCCGTACTTCGAATCCGCGTTCGGCCCCCAACCATCGTCCTGGCCGTGGTAGGCGGGACTCCGGGTAGTGCCACCGGCGTATTGGAGATACAGCACCTGCTCGTCCGCCGAGAATTCCAGCCCCTGCATGCGCTTGTATTGGCCGTTGAAGTAGTTCCGACCGGACGCATACGCAGGCATGCCCGGCGGATCGCCCGGATTCACGGCGACGGTGTCACCCGTACCGAGGAGAAGCACATGTTGCGCACCTCCCTTGCCGGTGTCCAAGTCGTCGCCCCCGGTAGCGATGATCAGCACGTCGTGGTTCGCGACCCAACCGTTGAAGTTCGCACCACTGCGGTCGCGGGGTGACGCGAACGTAGGCGAGTCCATCGTGAAGTTAGTCGGAGTTCCGGTGCCCCGGGCGGCCCGGCCGTCGGTCACGAGCGCCGCGTAGTCGCCGCTCTTCGACAGAACCAGCCAGTCCTGTCCATCGCCCGCGGCGCCCGGCGTCAAGAAGTCGCCTTGAATCTGGGGATCGCTGCCGGTCAGGTCGGTAATCGTCGAGTCTGCCGCATCAAATCCAGCGGGCCCATCCGCGAGGTCCATGAAGAGCAGGGCCTTGCGCTTGTTGGCGACCATCGACCATCCATCGCGCGATCCGGGCAGATCGGTGAATTCGCCCTTGCGGGAGTTGTCGCCTGCGACGAACACGACCTTGTCGGGCCCATGCGAGCCCGCAGCAGGCTCATTGCCCGCCCAGGCGAACTGCACCGAATAGGCTGGCTTTTGGACGATACCCTTCAGGTGATCGCGGTCGGGAATGAACATGCCATCCGTGGCGTTGGCGGCCGGACCTGTGCCCGCGCCATTCAGCGTGTCGCGGGTATTGACGCTCTTCTCCGAAAAATGGCCATCGGTCACGCTGACGCCGAAGACGGTGCTTAGGGCGTTCGTCTTGAGGAACAGGATTCCGTTCGGTACGAACATGATCGAGTCGCCAGCGAGATCCTTGTCGACGCCGCCGAGCTGAATAATCGCAGCCGAACCCTGGAGCACATTGCCGTCGAGGTCCTGCCCATCCAGACCGACGGCGTTCGGCGAGCCAAGGAGACCGGCCGGTATCGGACGGCCGTCCGTTCTCCAGACCAGGAGCTTGGCCTGATCGCCCCCGAAGAGACCGGTCGCGCACCAAATGCCGTCATGCGACATCGCTACGGTGGACCCACTGCGGCCCTGCGACGTATTGGCGTTGGCAAACGCGTTGACGGCGCGATGCGGCTCAAGGTACGAGCCGAGACCCTGCGTGTGCATTTCGCGCGCGCCTCGCGTTTGGGTCAAGGCGTGGTCGGAATAGGCGAAGTATCCCGTACCGTGCTGACCCTCGAGGAAGTTCTCGGAGAACCCGCGGGACTGCACGTACTCGCAGCCGAAACTGACGCCGTGATCGGCATTGTCGTTTTCCAGAATCGCGGGAAACCATGCGTTGCCGGCAAGCGGATCCGCGACCATGACCACGCGCTTGCCATCGACCACGTACTGCTGATAGCGCTTCGAATCGGCTGAGGTTCCACCCGGAGCCCCGGCGAAGGTCTTGATGAGTGTTTCACCGAGCAAGAACACGCGGGCGTGCGACTTGTTGTTCGCCTGCAGCCAGACGAATTCCTGCTGCAGATGGCGCCAGGCGCCGTCGGCACCCCAGTCCCACTCGTCCTCGGACCCGGCCTCCGCCGGCCAGAATCCCGTGATCGACGGATGGCTCTTGTCGACATGCGACTTGCTGCCCCCGTTCGGAATCAGTACGGGAATCACGTCCAGCGCGCCCGGGATGGCGGAGTTCACCAATCCCGCGGCCTTTCCGGTCTCCGTGCGAAAGATGCTGGAAGACTGGAACAGCGGCGCCATCCGCGGCTCCACGATGGCGGTCGCGTTCTCGATCACGCCCGCCGGCGTTCCCGGCCCTTCGATGGGCGCCTTGCCACGCATGTAGATCGCGGTATCGGGGGAGACGCTCAGTGTCAGGACCTTGGCGAACGGGATCTGGTTGTTGGTCGGATGAGCTGCGGGCGCTGACCCGGCGAAGAAGTCCAGGCCCTGGAAGGTGATCGCTTGAAAACCGCGATCGGTCGGTGTGCCCGTGAACGAGCCGTTGGTCGGCGATGTCGCTACGCCGTCCAAAGCCATGCCGTTCGGCAGGCCGGCTACAACCAACCCCGGTGTCGCGTGGCTCGTGTCGAGCGGAAACGACGAACCAAACGTGTAGTTGCGCGCAGCCAGCGCGCTCGGATAGGTGTTGGCGGTGAAACCGACCGGATAAGGAACGAGAAGCGGCACGCCGCCGCCGCCCACGATCGTGTCGCCCGGGTACGGCAGTCCATCGTCGCCCGCTGCCAGCGAGCCGTTCACGATGAACGGCGCGTCGGGTGCATCGAAGACAACGGGGATCGTCTTGTGCGCGCCACGCTTGCCGGTCACCGGGTGCTCGCCGTTCGACTTGCCGCCCGGGAACGGGATGAACGAGTCGGTATCCTGCGTCAGCGGATTCATGACCGCTGCGAACACGCGCACGCTGATCTCGATGTTCCCCACCGTGTCTGACGAGCGCGGAACGCCGAAGAACTGGCCCGTCCGCGGATCGACCTCTACGCCGAACAGCTGTTTGTCCAAGGGGTCACCGTCGGTGATGGCAAGATCCGAGGTGTTGTCGATGAACTCGAGCTCGTAGCTGAGGGGCGGCACGCCGCCGCTCGCGTTCACGAACTCGTTGTAGTCCACGCCCGCCTGGCCGGAGGGCAGCACCACGGTGTCGATCACGATGTCGGGAATCGTGACCTGGATGATGTACGCCTTCCGATCAATGACGTCATCCGCCTTGTCCGGTGTGCCGCGCGTGTCGATGGCTTCCACGATCGCGCGATACCGAAGCGGAGTCACATGGATCGTGTTGTCGAACGGCAGGAAGAACGCGTTTTGATACTGGTCGATCGTGAACGGGTACTTGCGCCGCTGCAGGCCCGAGTCCACCGGCGGCGTGAACGAGGGGTGCGTCCCCTCGAACAGATCGTCGAAGTAGTCCGAGAACTGGATGGGAAGATCGGTCCCGAGCGTGCTGTCGCCCGCAGGACCGGGCACGTTGCCCGCGAGACCGCCGGATGTCCGCCGCGAGTTCCGCGCCGGGCCGCTGTCAATGGACGCGCGCTGGAACCATTCCGGGTCCAGACCTGCGCCACCGGCGTGGTTGTCAATGGTGCCGACCGGACCACGCGGCGACTGAAAGCCACCGAACTGGACCTTTTCGTTGCCCGCCTGAAGGACAAACCAGCCGCCATCCGCAAAGTTGTTCTCGAACTTGTCGCCGCTCGTCGGCCCCTCGTCCAAGTCGAACGAGGCGTCGATCGTGCCGTCGGTCACCGGGCCGTCGAACTGCGAAAGCTCAACTTCGCGCGGGATGTAGATGTTGAGGAGGCGGCTGGAAGAGCCGCCAGCCACGAAAAAGCTCGACGAGAAGAACGCTTGCGGGTTTGCCGGGTTCACGAACGTGATGGTCTCCGGAAACTCCGGCAGTGCGGGATCGAGCGTGCCTTCGACGGACGTCGGCGTGAGAATCTTCACGGAGCCCTCGCCGACATTGATCACGAAGTCCTGCGTTACCAAGAGGTCCGGCTGCCCGGAATTCTGAGCCAGACCAGCCAACACCCCGGTCGACACGGCCTGGATCGTAAAACTGAACGAGCCGATGTCTCGCGGAAAGCCGATCAGGCGCGCGTGGCCGGTCAGGGCTCCATCCGCGTCGGGTAGCCCATCGCCGTTGGTGTCGGCGCGGTCGTTGACCAGCCGCACGCCCGGCGGAAGTACGCCGTTGCGGATGTCGAAGCGATCCGGAAGGGCCGCACCGCCATCGGTGTTGAAGAAGATGACGCTGTTGTACAGCTCACCGGCGCCCGCGGCGGGAAGTGCTTGAGTCGCGAACTCAATCGAGGCTACGGTGGTGTCCACGGGCGAACCGCTTCCGCAGCCGACGATCAGCGCGACGAGGATAGGCAGGGCCAGCGCCCCGCGACCGTTCTTCATCATGAGTCCTCCGAACTCTCTCGTTTCGTAGGTCTCGTCTGTTTCCCAAAGCACTCGAACACTCAAGGGCCCAACCTTGTGTTCGACTGCGGCGCGCGCCGAGCGACCCGCGTCCTTACAGACCTGAGTGCCCAATCAACCGCGTCGCGGAAAATCCGTTCGACAGATTCCGAGACTGCCCACCGCTACGGAATCAACGGCCAAGTCTCACCACATCTGGCACATCGAAGTCTCACCACATCCGATGCTCGGATGTGGAGTCGGACCGCCACGGAAGGAGGCCGGAGGCCGACTGGAGTGGCGGTCCGAGCCGCGCTTGGTTGTGCCCCGACGTGTCTTGTGCGATAGCGGAGGGAAACGGAGCACTCTGATGGCCCAAAAACTGCCGCCGCCGCGCGGCGGGAGGCGATGGTGCGAGCGATCCGCCGAGGAGCCACGGTCGATGCGGTCGCGCGTCGATTTCGGGCCGGCGGCAACACCGTACGACGCTGGGTGGCTCGTGCGAAGGGTCGACGGCTCGATCGCGTGGACTGGGAGTCGCGCTCGCGGCGGCCGCGGAGTACGACACGAACGACGAGGCAGGACGAGAATCTGGTCTTGGAGATTCGCGCCCATCTCCGTGACGAGAGCGTGCTCGGGGAGTACGGCGCCGACGCGATCTTGCGCGAACTCGCAGCGCGGTCCGACATGCCCGAGCTTTCGCGCGCCACGATCAGCCGGATCCTCGTGCGGCGCGGTGCAGTGGAGAAGCGCCGGCGGGTTCGGCGTCGTTCGCCGCCGGCGGGCTGGTACTTGCCGGCGGTGGCGAGTGGTGAGGCCGAGCTCGACGCGTTCGACTACATCGAGGATCTGGTTGTCCGCGGCGGATCGCTCTTTTGTGTCCTCACCGCGATTTCCCTCTCCGGCGGCGTTCCAGGGGCGTTTTTGCATGATCGACGCTCTGCTCGACAGACGGTCGATGATCTCGTTCGTCATTGGCGGCGCCACGGTCTTCCGACCTACGCGCAGTTCGATAACGACGTCGTCTTCCAGGGCACGCATCGGCATCCTGACTCGATCGGTCGCGTCATACGGCTCTGTCTCAGCCTCGATGTCACGTCGGTCTTCGCCCCGCCCCGCGAGCACGGCCCGCAAAACCTTGCCGAGGGATTCAACAGCCTGTGGCGTCGAAAGGTCTGGCGACGATGCGAATGGCCGTCCCGCGAAGAGTTCCACCGGGGATCGGATCGCTACATCGACGCACTCCTCGAGCGCCGCGCCAGCCGCCGGGAATACGCTCCCCCCCGAGCGGCCTTTCCCGCCGACTGGCAGCTCGACTTCAACACGCCGTTTCGGGGATCAATCGTGTTTCTGCGGCGCACGGATGAAACAGGGCATGTCACGGTCCTCGGTCACCGCATCCAGGTACTCCGAAAGTGGTCCCAACGTCTCGTCCGGGCCGACGTTGACCTCAACGAACACGAGATCCGAATTTGGGGGCTCCGGCGCAGCGAGCCGGAGGTCCAGCCTCTACTCCGGACCGTCCCACATCGCATCGTCCAGAAGCGATTCTTGGGACGAGACTGAAGCGCGCCGGATGTGGTGAGACCTGCCACCGATCGGGACTTCAATCCGATCGGATGTGGTGAGACTTGGCCAATCAACCCTTGGGGAACTTCGAATGGCTGCCCTGGCCCGCCGGGTTCATCTGCCCGGCCAGCGGTCACACCGGGGGGGGCCCGCATGTTGGGCGGACGATGAGAAGCTCTCTTGCCACAGAGATCACAGAGATGGCAGGCCGCGTCTGGTGGATGGCGTTCAGTGTCTCTGCGTCCTCTGTGGCCGAAAACGTCTGCCCGTGCGCGGCCACCCGTCACGATGTCGCATCCCCCGACCGTGCGCACCGCTGGGCGCGACCACTCCGGTTAAGTGGAGACCCCCATCATCCCTTGGGGCGCTCCGCCTTCAGGAACCCGCGCAGATTCAAAAATCGGATCCTAGGCGTTCACCAGCGGGCGCTGAAACTCGCGACACGAAAAAAGGGCGCCCTTTGCAGGGCGCCCGAACCGAGAGAGTGACGGACTGGGGGGTCCGTCAGGGTTTTGGAGTTAGTCTTCGGTGTCCGGATTATCGTCGAGCTTGCGGCCCGCCACGATAACGGCGTAGTGCGACCGGATGCTATCCATCACGGCGGCGGTGTCCCCGCCACCCGGTGAGAGCTGGCCCGCCCGCAACGTGCGGTCGTCCCAAGTCTCGTTGCCACCCGTCTGGTCGGCGGCGCTGAACACCACGACCTGCGGGCCGCTGATGGTGCCCTCGCCAATGAATGCAACCGACGCGCCGTGCGACCGGTCCTCACTCACCATGAACGCGTTGGGAGCCGCGCCGCCGAAGACGACAGCGTGCAGATTGTTTACGCAGAACAGATCGTTCTCGCCGTTCAGCGTCGTGCGGCCGCTGCGGCTGGGAGCGGTCGTTTCGGACCGTTGGCCGACCAGCGTGTTCCCGTCCGCGGATACGTACAGATGGTTGATCGCGTTCGCGTTGCCATCGGTCACCGCGGAGGTCACGGCCACCAAGTCGGTGCCGCGGTTCGCGTCAAACGCGTAGACTTCGAGGTCTGTCGGGCTGTTCGGCGAGCTGGCATCGTTGCCGATCACGCACACAACACCGGAAGCATCGCGGCCATTCAGGGCCACGCCACCCGGCGCCGCCGCAAAGCGGTTCTCAAAATTGTAGTGGCCGTAGTCGATCTGCTCGAACGCAACCTCCGGAGCATGGGGACTAAACGGCGCGTGGGGATCATGCCCGTTGATGACGTTGCCCGAGGTGTTGAAACCGACGATGAAGTTGCGGTCCTGCACGCCGTCAACGATGTAGTAGAGGAAGTCGCCGTTTTCCGAACTGAATCGCGACCACATGATGTTCTGCGATCCGGTGCTGCCGAAATCGGCGCTGGTGTCGCCCACGCCGGTGACACCGTTGAGGTCGTCGAGCCCGTTCGTGATGTTGTTGCTAAAAGTCCCGGTACTCGTGAAGTTCACGGCATCGCCGTCCTCGTCCAGGAACCGGACCTGAGCAATGATCTCCGCGCCAATCGAGTTGAATGTCGTGCTTCCCAGACCCGAGTCGGCATTGACACCCCAGCCTTCGTCATCCCCAAAGTACGTGGGCGGCCGGATGTCGCCGGCATACTGCAGGTAGAGCACCTGCTCGTCCGCCGAGAAGTGAAGGCCCTGCATCCGCTTGAGGTTGGCGTTGAAGTAGTTGCTGCCCGAAGCATAGGCCGGCATGCTCGGCGGATTCGGCGGATTCGCAGCGACCGTATCGCCTGTGCCGAGGTAGAGCACATGCTGCGAACCACCCTTGCCGGTGTCGAGGTCATCGCCCCCGGTGCTGATGATCAGAATGTCGTGGTTGGCGACCCAGCCGCTGAAGCTGGGGTTGGAACTATTTTGCGGCGAGGCGAAGGTCGGCGCGCGATGGACGAACGTGCTCGCTTCCTCCCGATCGTTGCGGCCTTCGCGCCCGACCGCGGCATAGTCGCCGCTCTTCGAAAGGACCAGCCAATCTTGTCCGTCCCCGGGTGCGCCCGGGCTCATGAAGTCGCCTTGAATCTCGGGGTCGCTGCCGGTCAGGTCCGTGATGGTCGAAGCAGCCGCATCAAAGCCGGTTGGGCCGTCGGACAGTTCCATGAACAGGACGGCCTTTCTCCGGTTGGCAGACATCTGCCAGCCATCGCGGCTGCCGGCAAGGTCGGTGAACTCACGCTTGTAGCCGTTGTCGCCCGCCAGGAAGGCGATCTTGTCTGGACCCATGGCACCGTCCGCGGCTTCGTTGCTCGCCCACGCAAACTGGACCGAATAGGAGGGCTTTTGAACGACGCCCTTCAGGTGATCCCGGTCCGGGATGAACATGCCATCCACGCTGTTGGCCAAGGGTCCGGTGCCAGCCCCGTTCAGGGTGAGGCGGGTGTTGGCGCTCTTTGCCGAGATGTGGCCATCCGTCATACTGACGCCAAAAACGGTGCTCAGTGAGTTCGTCTTCAAGAACAGAATTCCGTTCGGGACGAACATGATCGAGTCGCCGGCGAGATCTCTGTTCGTGCCGCCGAGCTGAATGATCGCAGACGAGTCAGGAAGGACGTTCCCGTCCAGGTCCTGACCGTCCAAGCCTTCCAGATTGGGCGAGCCCAACAGGCCAGCGGGAATCGGCTGGCCGTCCGTACGCCAAATCAGGATCTTCGCCTGATCGCCACCGAACAGGCCGGTGGCACACCACATCCCGTCCTGCGACATGGCCACGGTGGAGCCGCTACGCCCTTGCGAGGTCTTGACCACGAACGTGGACGCCTGCTCCCGCGGTTCGATGAACGAACCGAGACCCTGCGTGTGCATCTCGCGCGCGCCCCTGGTGTGGAGCTGGCCGTGCTCAACGTATGCAAAATAACCGGTACCGTTCTGGCCCTCGGTGAAGTTCTCGTTGCCACGGGTCTGTACATATTCGCAACCAAAGCTGACGCCGTGGTTCGCGTTGTCGTTTTCAAGAATTGCCGGGAACCATGCGCTGCCGGTCAACGGATCTGCCACCATGACCACGCGTTTGCCATTGGCAACGTACTGCTGATAGCGTTTGGCGTCTGGGCTCCTCGCGGTAATCGAGCCCGCGAAGTTCTTGATGCGGGTTTCGCCAAGCAGGAAGACGCGGGCATGCGACTTGTTGTTGGCCTGGAGCCAGACGAACTCCTGCTGGAGGTGACGCAACGCACTGTCCGCCCTGCCGTCCCATTGGTCATCCGAGCCTGATTCGGCCGGCCAGAAACCCGTGATCGAGGGGATGCTCTTATCGACGTGTGACTTGCTGCCCCCGTTCGGGATCAGCACGGGAATCACGTCCAGCATGCCCGGAATTGCCGAGTTGATGAGTCCCGCAGGCGACCCCGTATCCGTGCGGAAGATCGCGGCCTGTTGGAACAGAGGCGTCATGCGGGGCTCTGCCAAAGCTGCCGTCAAGTCGAGAATCCCGCTCGGGGTGCCCGGTCCTTCGGCTATCGCCTTGCCGCGCATGTAGATCGCGGTGTCCGGCGAAACGCTCAGGGTGACTACCTTGGTGAACGGTGTCTGGTTGTTGGTCGGGTGGGCGATCGGCGCGGGGCCTGCAAAAAAGTCCAGGCCCTGGAACGTGATCGCCTGAAAACCGCGGTCGGTCGGGGTGCCCGTGAATGATCCGTTGGTTGCCGACGTCGCAACGCCATCCAAGGTCATACCGTTCGGAAGACCGGCCACGACCAAGCCCGGTGTCGCGTGGCTCGTGTCGAGCGGGAACGACGTGCTCAAGGTGTAGTTACGTGCGGCCAAAGCGCTCGGATAGGTGTTGGCGGTGAACCCGACCGGGTAGGGAACCAGCAGCGGTACGCCGCCGCCGCCCACGATGGTGTCGCCCGGATAGGGCAAACCATCGACGCCCGGCGCCAAGGCACCGTTCACGATGAAGGGCGCGTCCGGAGCATCAAAGACAACCGCGATCGTCTTGTGCGCACCACGCAGCCCGGTCACCGGGTGCTGGCCGTTCGACTCGCCCCCCGGGAACGGGATGAAAGCGGTCGTGTCCTGCGTCAGCGGGTTCATGACCGAGGCAAACACGCGAACACTGACCTCAATGTTGCCCGCCGTGTCCGAGGAACGCGGAACGCCGAAGAACTGACCCGTCCGCGGATCGATCTCCAAGCCGAACAACTGCTTGTCCAGGGGGTCACCGTCGGTGATAGCCAGGTCGGACGTGTTGTCGATGAACTCGAGTTCGAAGCTCAGGGGCGGTACGCCGCCGCTGGCGTTAATGAACTCGTTGAAGTCCACCCCCGCCTTGCCGGGGAGGAGCACCACGGTGTCGATCACGATGTCCGGAATCGTCACCTGAACGATGTACGCCTTGCGGTCGATGACGTCATCGCCCTTGTCCGGCGTGCCCCGGGTGTCGATCGCTTGCACGATCGCGCGATACCGCAGCGGGGTCACATGGATAGTGTTGTCGAACGGCAGGAAGAACGCATTTTGGTACTGGTCCATCGTGAACGGGTACTTGCGTCGCTGCAGGCCCGAGTCCACAGGCGGCGTGAACGAGGGATGCGTGCCCTCGAACAGGTCGTCGAAGTAGTCGGAGAACAGGATCGGAAGATCCGTTCCGAGGGTGTTGTCGCCCGCGAGACCGGGCACGTTGCCCGCGAGTCCGCCGGACGTACGGCGCGAGTTCTGCGCCGGCCCGCCGTCGATGGATGCGCGCTGGAACCACTCCGGGTCCAGGCCCGCGCCGCCGGCGTGGTTGTCGATGGCGCCGACCGGACCGCGTGGTGACTGGAAGCCACCGAACTGGACCTTTTCGTTGCCCGCCTGAAGGACGAACCAACCGCCGTCCGAGAAATCGTTCTCGAACTTGTCGCCGCTTGTCGGCCCCTCGTCCAAGTCGAACGAGGCGTCGATCGTGCCGTCGGCCACGGGAGCATCGAACTGCGAAAGTTCGATCTCGCGCGGGATATAGATGTTGAGGAGACGGCTTGAGGTACCGCCAGCCACGAAAAAGCTGGACGAGAAAAACGCCTGCGCGTTGGCCGGGTTCACGAACGTGATCGTGTCCGGGAAAGCGGGCAGCGCGGGGTCGATCGTGCCTTCGGCCGCGGTCGGCGTCAGAACCTTTACAGATCCCTCACCGACGTTGATCACGAAGTCCTGGGTCACCAGAAGATCCGGCTGGTCCGTGTTCTGCGCCAAGCCCCCCAGGGCACCGGTCGAAACCGCTTGGACGGTGAACGCGAACGAGCCGGTCTCACGCGGGAAGCCGATCAGGCGCGCGTGGCCGGTGAGGGCACCGTTGGGATCCGGAAGCCCGTCGCCGTTGTCGTCGGCGCGGTCGTTGAGCAGCCGCACTCCTGTCGGCAGGACGCCCGAACGGATGGCGAAGCGGTCCGGAAGAGCCGCGCCGCCATCGGTGTTGAAGAAAACGACGCTGTTATACAGCTCACCGGCGCCTGCCGCCGGGAGTGTCTGCGTCGCGAACTCGATCGAAGCCACGGTGGTGTCGACTGGGGAACCGCTTCCACAGCCGACAATCAACGCGACCAGGATCAACAGGGCAAAAGCCCCACGATCGGTCTTCATCATGATTCCTCCGAACTCTCTCGTTTCGTAGATTCGTCGCACCCGAACACCGAGGGCCCAACCTTGTGTTCGATTCGTGGCCGCGGATCCGGAATCCGCGGTTCACCAATAGTATGAGTGCTCGGCCGACAGATTTCCAGACCGTAGGTGGAAATTATTGCTCTCGGGTGTCCCGGGCCGGTTCAGACCGGCCCCCTACGCGCAGAGATCCTGCGCCAGCACTGCCCGTTATCGGGCAGCCCCCCCCTTATCGGGCGGCCATGAGGGCTTCGGCCGCGTCCTGGGCCATGGCCACAAAAGGCTGGACCAGGAATCCGAGGACGAAAATCCCGATCAGGCAGACCCAAAGTACCGCCTTGAGCGGCTTGGCGACGACCAGCCCGTCCAGACGGGTGTCCCCTTCCGGCGCCTCGACCATGTAAAGCTGCTTGACGACGCAGAGGTAGTAGTACATCGACACCACCACTCCAGCGGCCCCGACGAACGCCACGGTGTAGGCCACCGGCGTGCCGAGTTGAACGACCGCCTGAAACACCAAAAACTTGCCGAAGAAGCCAGCCATGGGCGGCACCCCGGCGAGGGACAGGAGGCCGCAGGTCAGGACAAGAGCGAGGAATGGTGATTTCCGGCCCAGCCCGGCGTAGTCGGTGATCGCGTGGGATCGTAGCGCACCGTTGACGATGATCACGACGGCGAAGACGCCCAGCACGGTGAACAGATACGCCATCAGGTAGTAGACGACCGCCGCGAAGCCAGCCTCGTTGAACGCCAGTACGCCCATCAGGACATAACCCGCGTGGCCGATGGAGCTGTACCCCAAGAGACGCTTCATGTTGCCCTGCCACAGGGCGCCGAGGTTGCCATAGAGCATGGTCGCCGCAGCGATCAGGGCAAACAGGCCGGCCCAGGCGCCGGTCGCCAGGATGATGCCGGCATCGCCGTCCGGCCCGAGGCACGCCCGGACTACCTTGAGCAGAAGCACGAATCCGGCGGCCTTCGAGCCCATCGACAAGAACGCGGTGACGGGTGATGCCGCGCCCTCGTAAACGTCCGGCGTCCAGACCTGGAAAGGCACGGCAGCTATCTTGAAACAGAGGCCGAGCACGGTGAGGAGCAGCCCGAACTCCAGAAGCGCGGCGTTGCCGCCGACCCCGTCACTCGCTTCCGTCAGCGCAATCTTGTGAAACCAGAGGCTCTCGGTGGCGCCGTAGATGAACGCGATCCCGAGGAGCAGGAAGGCGGTCGCGAGGGCCCCCAAGACGACATACTTGATGCCGGCTTCAATGGCCCGCTCGTCGTTGCGCTTGAAGGCGGTCAGGCAGTAGAAACTGACCGTGATGAGTTCGAGCGAAACAAACAGCCCGGCGAAGTCGCGCACGGAGCAGACAAAAAACATCCCCAAGGTCGCCATGAGCGCGAGCAACCGGAACTCGCCATGGCCGCGGTCCACGCGCTTGAGCCACGTGTCCGCCATCGCCATGACAAAGAGCGCGGTTGCTCCGAAGATCGCCTTGCAGACGATCGAAAAGCCATCGACCCCGTAGTGGCCCAAGAACGCCGTGGCAGGCGTATCGACAAACCACCCTTGCAGCATCGCGCAACCAGTCGCCAAGAGCAGGCCCAGCCAAGTCGTGCGACCGAGGCCGCCCTTGTTGTCCCAGCGTGTCCGCGCGTCCTGGAACAGGACGACGAGGATCGTGGCCGACAGGATCCACTCCGGCGCGGCGAGTGCAACGTTGAACTCCCTCACCGCTCGGCTCCCTTCACGGGCTCAGCGTCGCCAACGCTCTTCGAAAGCGCCGGCAGATGCCGTACACCGCCCTTGATCGTGTCCACGATCAGCCGCGGGAAGCAGCCCGTCAGAGCCAGAACGACGATCAGCGCCACGAACGGGGCTTTTTGTCGCTTGGTCTGCGCGTCCTTGAGTTCCGCCCAGCGCGGGTTTTCCGGGCCGAGCCAAGTGTCCTTCACTGCACGCAGCAGGTAGGTAGCGGAGATCACGATGCCCCAGATGGCCGCGATCACGGGGATCCAGTAGGGAAGGACGAGATCGGTACCGGCCAGCGCAAAGCCGCCGGAACTCCACGCCCCGAGGATCACGAGCAGTTCGGAGGCGAAGTTGGCGAACCCGGGCAGGCCCGCCGAAGCCATGGCCATGATGATGAAACAAGTGCCGATAAACGGCAGCTTCTTCAGCATCCCGCCGAGATCATCGACCACGCGCGTGTGGGTCTGCTCGTAGAACCAGCCGATCAGGCCGAACGCAAGCGCCGTCATGATGCCGTGCGCGAACATCAAGAACACGGCCCCGGCGAGTCCGGTCGTGTTCATCGTCGCCAGGCCTAGCAGCACGTAGCCCATGTGGCTCGAAGACGAAAACCCGATGATGAACTTCAGGTCCCGCTGCGCCATCGCGACGAGACCGCCGTAGATGATGTTCATGCAGCAGAGAACGCCGACCCAGCCCATCCAGTATGACGCGCCATCCGGAAGTGCCTCGTAGGCGATCCGCAGCACCGCGAAGGCGCCGAGCTTCATCAGCACGCCGGCATGCAACATCGACACCGACGAAGGCGCGGCGGCGTGACCGATCGGCGACCACGAGTGGAACGGCCACATCGGAATGATGGACGCGAAGCCCAAAAAGATCACCGGGAACCAGGCGATCTGGAAACTCTCCGAGAATTCGTGCGCCTTCAGCGCGCGAATATCGAACGTGCCGGTCTCGGAATAGATGGCCAAGACCCCGACGAGCGCGAGCACCGCTCCCGCCGTGAGGTACAGGGTCAGCTTCATCGTCGCGTACTCCTTGGAGTACTTCGCGGCGCGACTGCCCCAGATCCCGATGAGCAGAAACATCGGGATGACGGCCATCTCGTAGAAGAAGTAGAAAAAGAACAGGTCGAGCGACAAGAAGACGCCGAAGACGCCGACGACCAGCGCCATCAGCAGAATATAGTGCTCCTTGACGCGGTCCTTGATCGAGCACGAGACGTAGCAGCCGGCCCAGATGACGAGAGAGGTCAGCAAGACCATGGCGACGCCGATGCCATCGACCCCCAGCCGGAAGCTGAGGTTCATCGTCTCGACCCAGGAGACATCGATCAAGAACTGCCAGCGTTCGTCGCTGTCAGGCTTGTAGAAAAACCACATGAGCACGGCGGCGACGAGACTCACCGTCACATGCCCGATCGCCAGGCGGCGAATCGCTTCCTTGTCGTTGTCGTTTTTCTCGGGCCTGAAAAACAGCCGGACACACGCGACAAGCGGGGAGAGCAACACGACCAGTCCGAGCCAACCCATCAGTGCGCCACCGTGTACAAGAAGAGAATCAGAATGGTCACTCCGCCCACGAAGCACGACGCATAGAAGGCCAATCGTCCGCTCTGCATGCGGCGAAGCCGGTCCCCGGTCCATCGCGTGACACCGACCGGCCAACCGACAAGGACGCCGACGACGATCGCCTCCTCGAACCAGCGGCAGCCCCGGGCAATCACCTGCTGGACGTTTTGGACCAACCAGTGGTACGAGTCATCGATGTAGTACTTCTCGACCAGGAGTGAATGGAGGCGCGGGAACCGTGCCACGATCTTCTCGCCCCCCCGGTGGCTCTTCTTGTAGAGCGCCAGCGCGATGAGGAAGCCGACGACGCCGGCCACCGTGGAAACAACGGCGATGGTCGGGTCCATGTGCAGCGGCCCGGCGAACTTGCCGTGCCACGCCGAGAGGTAGTCCTGACCGTGGCCGTAATAAAACACGAGACCGATCACCGCCGAGACGAAGGCCAGGAACTTCAGCGGTCGTGTCATCACCGGCGGCGATTCGTGCGGTGTCGCGTGGCCGCGGTACTCCCCGAAGAACGTGAGCAGCCACGCGCGCGTCATGTAAAGCGCCGTGAGAGCCGCCGTAACCGTGGCACCGATCTGGAGACCCACGAGGTGCTTTTGATGCAGCGAGTCGATGATCAGGTCCTTGCTGAAGAAGCCCGCCAGCGGCGCCAGACCCATGAGGGCGAACATGCCGATCGTGAAGCACCAAAACGTCGCCGGCATCTTCTTGCGCAGGCCGCCCATCTTGAACATGTCCTGCTCGTGGTGGCACCCGTGAATCACGCTGCCCGCGCACAGGAACAGGAGGCCCTTGAAAAACGCGTGCGTCGTGAGATGAAACATCGCGATGGAGTACGCGCCGGCGCCGAGCGCCATGACCATGTAGCCGAGCTGGCTCAAGGTCGAGTACGCGAGCACCTTTTTGATGTCGCGCTGCACGAGCGCGATCGTCGCCGCCAGGAACGCGGTGACCCCGCCTGTCGTCGCGATGAACATCGACGCGCCGCCGAGTGCCGTCGCGCCGACGCCGAGATCGAAGCACGAGAACGCGCGGATGATCATGAACACGCCCGCCGCGACCATCGTCGCCGCGTGCATGAGCGCCGAAACCGGTGTCGGGCCTTCCATCGCATCGGGCAGCCAGACGTGGAACGGCACCTGCGCGCTCTTGCCCATCGCGCCGACGAAAATGAGAATCCCCGCGAGCGTGAGCTGCCACTGCGGCCCGGAAACATCGCCGTCCTTGACTGCGTCGGCGATTTTGGCGAACTCAAACGAGCCGGTCAGGCTCCAGATCATCAGGATCCCGAGCAGGAACCCGAAGTCCGCCACACGGTTGGTCAAAAACGCCTTTTTGGCGGCGTCGCACGCGCTCGGCTTTTCAAAGTAGTACCCGATCAGGAGGTACGAACTCGCGCCGACCAGCTCCCAGAAGATGAACATCATCAGGAAGTTGTCGGCGAGCACGATGCCGAGCATCGAGAAGACGAACAGCGCGAACTTGGCGTAGAACCGGCCGATCGACGGATCGCCCTTCATGTAGCCGCGGGCGAAAACAAAGATCGCGGAGCCGACCAGGCCGACGACGAGCAGCATGAGCGTCGACAGGTTGTCGACGAGCAGGCCGATCGAGATCGTGAGGTCCCCGACGGTCATCCACTCGAACGAGGTCGTCACCGTTTCCGAGCGGAACAGCCAAAACACGAGCGACGTGGCCGCGCAGATGAAGACCGAGAAGATCGCCAGCTTCGGGCCACCGGACGAGCCGCGCAGACGAGGCCGGACCAACAGCGTGATCGCTGCAATGAGCGGCGCCAGCAAGGTGACCCAGGCGAGAAAAGCCATGCCCCCGCGCCCCCTAATCCTTGAGCAAGCTGACCCGGTCGGTATCGACCGTAAGCCGCAGCCTAAACAGCGCGATCACCATGGCCAAGCCGACGGCCACCTCGGCCGCCGCAACCGTGATCGCGAAAAAGACCATGATCTGCCCGTCGAGATTGCCTCGCCAGGCGCCAAAGCCAACGAAAGCGAGCGCGACCGCGTTGAGCATGAGCTCGACCGACAAGAGCACGATCAGGATGTTGCGGCGCGACATTACGCCGACCATGCCGATCGTAAAAAGCACGCCGGAGAGAGTGATCAGGTGGCCGACCGTCACGTCAGCCTCTTCTTCGTGATCAGGACGGCCCCGACGATCGCGGCCAGCAGCAGGAAGGACGCGATTTCGAACGGGAGCACGTATTCCATAAAGAGCGGTGCCGCGAGCGACTTCGTTTCACCGACGCTCTCGGCGGTCATCTTGATCGCGCCGTTCTTGGCGTCGTACAGACCCGCCCGGCGGCAGGTCCACACGAGGCCGCCCAAAAATCCGGCCGCCAGCAGGACACCCAGGATGTGGAGACGGGGGCCCTCCAGAACCTGAAGATCCTCCTCGCGCAGGTTGAGCAGCATGATGACGAACAAGAACAGGACCATGATCGCGCCCGCGTAGACGAGCACCTCGACCACCGCGAGGAAGTACGCCTGGAGCAAGACGAAGATGCCGGCAATAGCGATAAACGAGACCGCGGCCCAGAGTGCTGCCGAGACCGCGTTGCGGCGGGTGATGGCGAGCAGGCCGGACACGGTCAGCAGCGCGGCGAAGAGCCAAAAGAAGATCCCGATCACTTGTCTTTCCACTTCATGATCCGGTCCTCGCGGATCCCGCCCATCGCATGCAGCTTGTCCTTGTCGTAGACGAACGACTCGCGGTCCGCGTAGACGATCTCGGCCTCCTTCACGAGGAAGATGGCCTCCTCCGGACACGCCTCTTCGCAGTAGCCGCAGTAGATGCAGCGCAGCATGTCGATCTCGAAGCGCTCGGGGTACTTCTCGACCTTGTCTTCGTCCTCGAGTTCCGCCGGCCACATCGTGATGGCCTTCGGCGGACAGACGAACTCGCAAATCTGGCACGCGACACATTTGCTCCGGCCCTCCTGATCCATGACCAGAGCAGGGGCACCGCGGAAGTTGTCCTTGAAGTCCCAGCGCTCCTCCGGGTACTGCATCGTGATCGCCGTCTTCTTGTTCTCCCAGCGGAACAAGACGTCGGTGAGCACGCCGAAGAACCGCTTGATGGTCATCCCAAGACCCTTGACGACGGGGCCGAGGTACCAGCGCTCCAAAAACGAGAGCTGCGGACGCTTGACGACGCGAACTCGGTTCTTCATCAGTTGGTACCGCCCAAAAGCGCGACGCCACCCGCCGTGGCCAGGATCAGCACGAGGCTCGCGGGCAACAGCCGCTTCCATCCGAGATCCATGAGCTGGTCGTAGCGAAAGCGCGGCAGCGTCCATCGCACCCAGATGAACAGGAACAGGAAAGCACCCGTCTTGCCGGCGAACACAAGGCCGGAAAGCAGTGTCCCCATCGACCCGTCCGGGAAAGTCACGCCGGGCAACGACCAGCCGCCGAAGAACAGCGCCACCGACAACGCGGATGCCGTGATCATGTGGATGTACTCGGCGAGGAAGAACAGCGCGAACTTCATCGACGAGTACTCGGTGTGGTAGCCGGCGACCAACTCGGTCTCGGCCTCGGGGCAGTCGAACGGCAGGCGGTTCGTCTCGGCGTAGCTTGAGACGAGGAAGATGACCCAGACGGGGAAGAGCGGCACGACCAGCCAAACGTGATCTGCCTGCCACTGCACGATCGCCTGCATGTTCAGGTCGCCGACGACCAGAAGCACCGGAACGACGCTCAGACCGAGCGCGAGCTCGTACGAAATCATCTGCGCGCTCGCGCGGACGCCGCCGAGCAGGCTGTACTTCGAATTGGACGCCCAACCGCCGATCGTGACACCGTAGACCGCCATCGACGAGACGGCAAAAACCAGCAGGATGCCGACGTTCAGGTCGGCGATCGCCATCCCGCGGGCGTACGGCACGACGGCGAACGCAACCAGCGCCGGCACGAGGCTCAGCGCGGGCGCGAGAACGTACATCACCTTGTTCACGTGCCCGGGGACGACGTCCTCCTTGAACATGAACTTCAACAGGTCGGCGATCGGTTGCAGCAACCCGGCGGGCCCGACCCGGTTCGGACCGAGGCGGTCCTGCATGAACGCGCTCACTCGGCGCTCCGCCCAGACCAGCAGCGCCGCCGTCGTCGGCAACACAACCGTAGCCACGACCGAAACTTCGACGACCGTCCAAAGCAACTTCACGCGCCGACCTCCGCCTCGGCAAGCTGGAGGGACACGCCCTGCAGCCCGATCCCGGTCCACGTGAGGCCTTCAAACGCGGCATGTTCCTGCGCGATGCGGGCCAGCGCGAGGGCGGCGGTGTCCGTCCCCTGATACCCGTCTTCGATCAAGCCGCGCAGGCGGTCGAGAACCACCCGCTCCGTCAAGTGCGACGGCGCGAAGGTGAGCGCCTTGGAGACCCGCTGCAAGCGGTCGCCCGCGCTGATCACGGTGCCGTCCTTTTCAAACGAGGTCGTGAGCGGGAAGTTCACGTCCGCGTTCTTGTCCACCTGCAGGCTGAACACGATGCGCGATTTGGCGTTCAGATCGTCGGGCAAGCCGCCCCCGTCGCGCGCCGCGAAGTGCACGACGACATCCCAATCGCGTTCCGCGTCCACGGGCGCATCCTGAAAGCCGAACAGCCGCGCGCCGCGCGCGTTCGGGGCCTTCTCGGGATGCAGGAGCATGTCGTCGCCCTCGCCCATCGGAATGGCGAACCGGCGTTCGGTCACGCCGAGGGCATCGAGCAGACCGGCAAACGAGAACAGCTCCTCGTTGGTCATGAACGGCGAGGCACAGCCAAGGACGGCGATGTCTGCGGCGCCCCCGCCCCCCTCTTTCGCTTTCTGGAGAATGGCCGCCGCCCGGGCAAGCGCGTCGTCGTACGGGACATCCTTGCCGTTCACGCGCGGCGCGACCAGTCGATCCTCGTCGTTCACGAACGTGTAGTTCAGCCGGCCCTCGTCGCACATCCAGTGGTCGTTCACCTGCGCGTTGAAGCGCGGCACCATGCGCAGCAGGCGCTCCTCGCGCGCACCGGCCACGACGTTGCAGCCTCGCGCGCAGCCGGTGCACAGGGTGTTCGCGAACTGCATGAACCACACGCGCGACTTGAACCGGAAGTCGCGGCTCGTCAGCGCGCCGACCGGACAAAGATCGATGATGTTCATCTGGTACGGCGACGTGAGCTGGCCGTCGTCCCTCACGATCAGCGAAACCTTCTCGCCGCGAAAGTCGATGCCGATCTCGTCCGTGCCACACAGCTCGTCGAGGAATCGAACGCAACGCGTGCACAGGATGCAGCGCTCGGCGTCGAACACGACCTTGTCGCCCCAGGAAACGTTCTTGGGCTTTTTTTGCTTGTCGAACGCAAAGCGCGTGAGGCCGGTGCCGTGATCGACGGCGTAGTCCTGCAGCTTGCACTCGCCCGCCTGATCGCAGATCGTGCAGTCGAGCGGATGGTTGATGAGCAGCAGCTCCATCACCCCCTCGCGCGCCTCGCGAACCTTGTCGCTGGCCGTGAACACGGTCATGCCGTCGCTCACGTTCGTGTTGCAGCCGATCTGCAGCTTCGGCCAGCCCTCGATCTCGACGAGGCAGATGCGGCAGTTGCCCACCACGCTGAGCCGCGGGTGGTAGCAGTAGTGCGGCACCTCCGTGTTGACATGCCGTGCCGCCTCGATGATGTTTGTGCCCGCCGGAACGGTGACCTGCTTGCCGTCGATCGTGACGTTGACCGTCTTGCCGTTGGTGCTCATTGGGTCGCCGTCCCCACTGCGGATTCCCGTACCGCGGCCTCGAATTCGGAACGGAACTTCCGGACAAAGCTCTGGACGGGCCAGACGAGCGCTTCGGCGAGCGCGCAGATCGTTGTGCCGTCCATCTTGTCCGTGACGTCCATCAGGAGATCGAGGTCGCCGTCGCGGGCGTCTTGCGCGGCGAACTGCAGCAGCATCCGCCGCACCCAGTCGCTGCCCTCGCGGCACGGCGTGCATTGGCCGCACGACTCGTGCGAGTAGAACTCCGCGATGTTGACGGCGGCACCGACGGCGCCGACCGAATCGTCGAACACCATGATCGCCCCACTACCCAGACTCGAGCCGGCTTTTTGGACCGACTCGATGTCGAACGTCACGTCGAGTTCGTCCGCGCGCAGCACGGGCATGCTCGACCCGCCGGGCATGACGCCCTTCAGGGGCCGGCCCGACAGCGTGCCGCCACAGAAGCCCTCGATCAGCTCGCGCAGGGTGAACTTGCCGCACTCGAACTCGTACACCCCGGGCCGCTTCACGTGGCCGCTGACGCAGAACAGGCGGGTGCCGGTCGAGCCTTCGCAGCCGAGTTTCGAGAACCACTCGCCGCCGCGCTTGATGATGTGGGTAACACACGCGATCGTCTCGACGTTGTTCACGATCGTCGGGCAGTGCCACAGTCCTTCCACGGCCGGAAACGGCGGGCGGATACGCGGGTAGCCGCGGTTGCCCTCAAGCGAGGTGAGCAGTGCCGTCTCCTCGCCGCAGATGTAGGCGCCCGCGCCGGGGTGAACCCAGACATCGCAGCAAAAGTCGGTGCCGAGGATCTTGTCGCCGAGGAGGTTGGCCGCGCGCGCCTCGTCGATGGCATCCTCGAGCGCCTTGATCGAGTGCGGGTACTCGCCGCGCACGTAGATGTACGCGGTCTTGGCCCCGAACGCATAGCACGAGAGCAGCGACCCCTCGATCAGCTGGTGCGGGTCGCGCTCCATGATCTGCCGGTCCTTGCAGGTCCCCGGCTCGCTCTCGTCGGCGTTGACCGCGAGATACTTCGGCTTGTCCGTCTTCGGAACGAACCGCCACTTGCGTCCGGTCGGGAAGCCGGCACCGCCGCGGCCGCGCAAACCGGATGTTTCGACCTCGGCCGTGACCTGGTCGGGCGACATCTCGCGCAGCGCCTTTTCAAGCGCCTGGTAACCGCCGTTTTCGCGGTAGCCCTCAAGCGTCTTTTGCGCCGGATCATCGGCGTACTCGAGCATGACGCGCGTCTCGCGGGTCATTTCAACCCCTCCAAGACGCCGTCCAGCGCTTCGATGTCGAGGCTTTCGTGCTTCTCCTCATCGACGAGCATCATCGGCGCGGTCGTACAGTGCCCGAGGCACTCGAACAGCTTGAACGTGAAACGTCCATCCGCGGTCGTCTCGCCGTTCTTGACGCCGTATTTCGTGCTGACGTGCTTGATCAGCTCGCCGGCGCCGCACAGCTTGCACGTGAGCGTCTTGCAGAGGCGCACGACGTGCCGGCCGACCGGAGTCGCGTGGAACATGTCGTAGAAACCGACGATGCCGCGGACGTGCATGTCGGGCACGCCGAAGAGCTCGGCGGTATCGACGATCGTCTCGTTGCTGAACCAGCCGTCGCGTTCCTTCTGGATCAGGTGCATCGCCGGAATCAGCGCCGCCTTTTTTTCGGGATAGCGCGTCCACAGGTTCTCGACCTGGCCCACGAGTTCGGGAGAAAAACTCACCGGTCGCACTCCCCCATCACGAAGTCGATCGAACCCAGGATGGCCACGACGTCCGAGATGTAGTTGCCCGGCGCGATCTTTTCCAGAATCTGCAGGTTCACGAAGCTCGGCGCGCGAATAAACATCCGGTCCGGATAGCCGCCGCCCCGACTGCGAAAGTAAAAGCCGAGTTCGCCCTTCGGGTTCTCGGCCGCGAAGTACGACTCGCCGACCGGCGCGTCCTGCCCCTCGGTCACCAGGATGAACTGGTGGATCAGCTCATCCATGCCCTTGAGCACGCTGCTCTTCTCGGGAAGGCTGATCTTTGAATCCAGCGCGTTCACCGGTCCCGCGGGCATCTTCTGAATGACCTGCTGCAGGATCTTCGTGCTCTCCTTTAGCTCCTCGATGCGGCACAGGTACCGGTCGTAGCAATCGCCCACCGTGCCGACCGGAATGTCGAAGTCGTAGTTCTCGTAGCCGAGGTACGGACGGTTGACCCGCAGATCCCATTCGATGCCGGTCGCGCGCAGGTTCGGACCGCTCAGGGCGTACGACATCGCGTCCTCACGGGTAATGACGGCGATGTCTTTGGTCCGATCAACCCAGATGCGGTTGCGTGACAGCATCTTCTCGAACGAGGCGACCTGCTCGGGGAACTGGTCGATGAACGCCTTGAGTTCGCTGAGAAAGCCGTCCGGAATATCGTTGGCGACGCCACCGACGCGCGTAAACGACGTGGTGAAGCGCGCCCCGGACAGGTGTTCGATCAGGTCGTAGATTTTCTCGCGCTCGCGAAAGCACCACAAGAACACGGTCATCGCACCCAGGTCCATCGCGAACGCGCCAAGCCCAAGCAGGTGGGCGCTGATGCGCGACATTTCCGTGCACATCACGCGGATGGCCTGGGCGCGCGGCGGTATCTCGATGCCGATCAGGTGTTCCTGGGCCGTCGAGAGCGCAACGTTGTTGGCCAGCGGCGCGAGGTAGTCGAGCCGGTCCGTGTACGGGCAGAACATGTGAAACGTCATCGACTCGGCCAGCTTCTCCATGCCGCGATGGAGGTAGCCGACGACGGGCGTGCACTTAACCACGATCTCGCCGTCCAGTTCGAGCACGAGGCGCAAGACGCCGTGGGTGCTCGGATGCTGCGGCCCCATGTTGAGGACCTGATGCTCGCTCGCCTGCTCGTCCGGACGATCGAGAACGATATCGACTCGCGTGCTCATCGTGTTTCCTGCGTCCCGTTAGGCTTTCGCGCCCTTACCGGCGTGGCCCGGGGTTCCCGGCGTATTGCCGAGCAGCGGATAGTCCTTGCGTAGCGGGTGGCCCTCAAAGCCCTCCCACATGAGAATCCGTTCCAGATTCGGGTGATCGCGGAATCGGACGCCGAACATGTCCCAGACCTCGCGCTCAAGCCAGTTCGCCGCGTGGAACAGGTCGGTCACCGAGTCAACGGCGGGATCCTCGCCTCCTGCGGGCACATTGATGCGCAGATCCAGGTTTTGCTCCATCGATCGCAGGCGGTACGAAACCTCGAAACGAGGTTCATCGAGGTAGTTGTCGACCGCGGTAAGAAACGAGAGAACACCGAAGCCGAACTCGTCGCGCAGCCGACGGATGAAGTCCTTCGCAATCGACCCGTCCGCTCGAAACGAAGGGTCGCCCCGCAGGTCGTCGAGCACCTCGATCTTGTCGCCAAACTCGCCCACGAGGGCCAAGATGGCGCTGATGTCCGACCGAGCATCACTCCGAGCATCACCGTCCTTGCCGCTCATACTCGCTCCCAGTCCAACGCCTTTTTCTTCACGACCCAGTACCAGCCGAGGAACAGGACGGCGAGGAACACAAGCATCTCGAAAAACAAGAAGCCCAAGAGGTCGGGGCGCTCCTGAAAGATCACGCCGTCAGGCTCTCCCCCGCCGAAGTGCACGGCCCAGGGATAGAGAAAGACCACCTCGATGTCGAACAGGATGAAGAGCACGGCGACGAGATAGAACTTCACGGAGAAACGCGTGTGCGCGTCGCCGACCGGCTCGATGCCGCACTCGTACGGCGAGTCCTTGAATTCGTTGGTCTCGCCGCGCTTGCCGAGCAGCCACGAAATCAGGAGTTGGACAGCGGCAAGCCCGACCGCAAGCAGCAGCAGGACGAGAACGGGCAGCCAATCCCGCGGTTGATTGGCTTCTGCCAGCAAGAAGGGAAGCATCGGCGACGTAAACACCTATCCGGCCACAGGATACGGAGCCGAGAATATAGGAGCGCCCCGACCGCAGGTCAAAGATCCCGCGCGAGGATCATCCTCCTGCCGGCGGCAACGGGCTCGCCGAAAGCGCACGCATGGCAGACGCGTGCGTGCCGATCAGTAGGCGAGTGGCTCGGCTTCGGGGAGTTCGTAGCCCCACGCGTCATCGGACGACTGTTGCCGATTGTGCGACTCCGCCGAAGCGTTCCCGTCCGGGAAGAGCCGATCGCGCAGGCGCCAGTCCAGAAACAGGAGCACGCCGAACAGGCTGTACCCGAACACGCGGTAGGACAAGAGCCCGCCCGCGAACGTCAAGTCGGCCGCGTCGGGGCCCGCCAGGTGCGTCAGGTAGGACAGACACACGATGGCTGGCAGGGCGAGCCAAGAAAGACCGCAGGGACGGACGGCGATGAACGGCAGGATCCAGACCGCCGTCATCGGGTGCAGGACCGGCGACACCAAGAGCAGGGCCGCCAGGATTGCGAAGGTCGCGCGGCCGTCCCGCCGAAACGACATGGCCTCTTCGCCGTCGCCAGCGCGAATCGCGAGATAGGTCGCGAGTCCGAGCAGGCAGACACCGAGAAGCACCTTCACGAGGAGCACGTAGAGCTTCTCGCCGGGTCGAGCCAATTCGACGCCCGCAACGGACAACGTGTTCTCCGCGGCGCCCGGCAGGAAAGAAAACGCCTTCCGCAGCGGGTTTTCGAGGATCGAGTTGTACTCGAAGTGCCGCCAGACATGGACCTGGGTCTCAAAGAACGCGCCCGTCGGAGTGGAGTCGGCCCAAAACGGAAGGAATGGCCCGACGAACAGGATGGCCACCAGCAGAACGCCCAAGACGCCAAGCCGGCGCCCCAAGACGGGCACCAGCAGCAGCAACGGGAGTTGGAGCCCAGCCCCGAGGGCCACGGGCACGGCCGTCAAGAGCCGCCGTCCGGACGCGAGGCAATAAACCAGCGCAGCCAGGACCGGCATCAGAAAAGCATCGACCGGCAGGGTGCAGTAGATTCCGTGCAACAAGACGGGCGACCACGCGTAGACCATGACCCAGCCCGCGGGTTTGCCCAACGCCCGCAGCGCCAGAATCAGGAAGAAGATCGCGATCACGTCGGCTACGAGGGCCAAGAACGCCAGGCCGCGTGACGACGCCGGCTTGAAGCGGTCCGCGACGGACGAAATCCATAGCTGAAGCGGCAGGGCGGCGGTCCTGAGGTCGGGCCGGCGCAGTTCGCCCGCGATGGGCGCGTCCTCGCTTGAGCTCATTCGCGCCCGGGCCTGGCTCAAACGCTCCTGTTTGGCTTGCGGCCACGCGAGGGTCTCGGAGCTGTCGCCGGCAAGATGGGTCGGCCTGAACTCGTACGGACTGATCGCCTGGTTCACGAGCCGAGCGTCGAACCGCTGCCGCTCAAGATCCCCTTCCAGAATCGGCCCGGGGCCGCCGAAGAGGAGCACCAACCGCGCCCCGATCGCCACGGCGAGCACCAGGAACAGCCGCGGCGGCTGCTTATGCGCCACGAGGCAGGCCCCGACGTGGAGCATGGCCGCGGCAACGGTCGCCACGACAAACAAGATCACATGGTCTGACGCGGCCGCCTTGCCGGGATCCGGAAAGACCGCGGACACAGCCGCGAGCCCTACGGAATACGCCAAGAACGCAAGGGCCGCGGTGCCAACAATCATCCTGGACAGCATGGGAACGCCCATCTATCGGCAGGAGCGGCCTCCGGCTTTCGGAAGAGTCGCGGCCGTGCGGGGAGTCATGGCCCCCGCGCCCCCCCAATCGGCCTCAGGACGGACCGGGAAAAACGATGACAGAGACCTTGTCTATCGGTAGTTCCGATAGAAAGGTCGTTTTTCCATTCGGCCACTGGATTTCGACCTTTTCAACCTTCGTTGCCGTGCCCAGGCCGAAATGGAGCCGGGGATCCTCGCTACTCTGGAAGGTCGAGCCGATCAGGCGAACGCGGGTCAAGGTCTTCCCTCCTGCGGTGACGCGGACGATCGCGCCGGCCGGATCGAGCGGGATCTGGGCCTTGGGATCGCCCTTGAGCCGGATGGCGACCCAATGATGCTTGTGTTTTGGATCGAGGTCGAAGCGCAGCAGGCACGGGCTTTCGTTGAGCTCGGTCGTTGCGATGTCGAGGTCCCCGTCGTTATCGAAGTCGATCGTGGCCGACGCGCGGGAGGGCTTGCGCACGGCCAGGCCCGGGCCAGCGTCGCGGCTCACGTCGCGGAGTCTCAGCCGGCGCGAGCCGTCATTGAGGATCAGCAGGTTGGTCTGGCGGTACGGGGTCTGGAGACTCGGGAAGTCATCGACCTCCGGGTAGACGTGGCCGCACGCGAAAAAGATGTCGTTGTCGCCGTCGAGGTCCGCGTCGAACACGTTGGCGCCCCACCCGAGTTTCATGAAGGTCACGTCGCGCATGCCGGTGTGCGCCGCCTTCTCGTTGAAGATGACGATGCCGTTTTCGAGGCGTTCGGCCAGCAGGACGTTGAACTGATCGTGGGAGAACTCGGTCACGACCAGGTCCAGCAGCCCGTCCCCGTTCAGGTCCCCCACACCGACGCCCATGGACGCCTGCGCCGTGTGGTCCGTCGAAGACATGGCGAGGCCCATACGCGCGGCGTCATCCACAAAGCCCTGTTTGCCCCCCCTGTTGATCCAGCACTGGTTCAGAACGCTGTCATTGGCCACAAACACGTCCTGCCACCCGTCTCCGTCGATGTCCCAGGCCACCGGCTGAAATCCGTAAAACGGCCCGGTCGAGTTCTCCTTGCCCGAACGGTCGTTGTGCGGAATGTAGAGACCCCGCGCGCGGGTGACATCCTTGAAGCGCAGCCCGCCCTCTTCCTGCAGACGGTTTTCGAGCAACACGTCGTTTTGCGGACGCAGGCCGAGGGGGCCGCAATACGTCTTGATGCCACGCCACACGCAGGTCCGGCCGTCCAGCGTGCCGTCCGCGTTCTGGCGTACCGACGACTTGTCGGAGAACAGTGCGTGCATGTCCGAGTACTGCGCGATGAAGATATCGAGGTCGCCATCGCGGTCGTAATCGACCAGACAGGCTCCGGTCGACCAGCCGCGCGCGTCTCCGGCCGCCCCGAGCTGGACCGCCACCTCCTTGAACGTGCCGTCGCCGTTGTTGAGGTACAGGCGGTTGAGCCCCCAGTTGCAGACGAACAGGTCGGTGTCGCCGTCGTTGTCCAGATCGCCCGCGACCGCGCCGAACGACCACCCCGAACCGTCGACGCCGGCCGCCTTGCCGCCCGGCTCGAACCGTTTCCCGCCGCGGTTCCAGTACAGCTCGTTGCGCGGCGCCTCTTCCGGACGGGCAAATCCGATCAGGCGTGCGCGCGGATCCCATTTGCCGAGCTGGTTGCCGTTCGGACAATAGAGATCCATCCAGCCGTCGCCATTGAAATCGCCGACGGCGATGCCCGGGGGCATGGCCTCCACAATGAAGTTCTTGGCCCGCGACGTGCCGCTGCGGTTGCGCATCGTGTAGCCCATCGAGCCGGCGACGTCGATCACTGCAAACGAGAGCGCACCGGTCGGCGCGGCCCGGGGCGGGGGGCCCGAAGGGGTGTCGTTCTGGTCGTCCCCGCCACAGCCGAACAGCGAGAACAAGCCAAGGGCGAGGGCGGGGACCAGAAGGGCCGGCAAGGCCCACCGGATTTTTGTGCTACGTGTCATTTGGTCTCACCCGGAATGCGAGGGCCCGAACCCCAATACGAGGGTCCGCTCCGCTCCGGCCAAGTCTACCTGTCCGACACGGGTTTTAGTCACAGGGGCCGGGGTGCCGAAAGGACATGCGTTAGCGCGAGTCTGGGGGAGGAAACATGGGCCGGAGCGACGACCGAGACAGCAACGACGAGTACAACACGGAGCCGGAGCGCTATCCGGCGCTGGAACTATTGTCGAGTGTCGTCTTCCCGGAAGACGTCGTTTCGATCCAGCTTCCGGATGGCGAGACCGCCGCACCGGTCATGTCGCTCGACGACAACGCCTTGCTGGCGACGATTCTCGGAGGCGCGGGCGATAGCTCCACGACCGTCGCTGTCCTGTGCCGCGTCGTGCAGCGCATGGCGATGCCGGGCGGCGGCGCCCAGGTTGTTTTCCAGGGAATCGCGCGGGCGCGCGTCGTTGAACGCGGGGTCGAAAACGGCCGGCCCTGGGCCACCGTCACCCGCCTTGACGAAGACGAGTCCGACCTCTCCGAGACGACAACACTCGAGGCCGACCAGCGGGTGCTGGAACTCCTCGACCTCCTGTCCGAATACCTGCCGCGCGACGGTTCGTACCCCGAGGACCTCGAGACCATCCTGCGGACGAACGTGCGCGGGTCCGGCCGGTTCGCGGATCTCGTCGCGGCGTACCTGCACCTGCCGCTGCCGGTGAAGCGCCGCGTCGCAACGACCCTCGACGTCTGCAAGCGGCTGGACATTATCGTGCGCGCCGTGGAGGACGAACTCGGGCGGCTGTCGGTCGAGGGCGACGTGCATCGCCGCGTTCGCAGCCAGTTGGAAGAGCGGCAGCGCGAGCAGTACCTCCGGCAGCAAATGAAGGCCATCCGGCACGAACTCGGCGACGAAGCCTCGCCCGACGCGGACGCCGACGACCTGCACCATCGCATCGACGCGGCGGGCCTGTCCGAGGAAGCGTACGAAACGGCGATGCGTGAGGTGCGACGGTTGCGTTCGGTGTCGCCGAGCAGCGCCGAGTACCACGTCATCCGGACCTACGTCGGCTGGTTCCTCGACCTGCCGTTCAAGAAGCGCACGCGCGACCGGCTCGACATCGAACGCGCCCGCCGGATCCTCAACGAAGAACACACGGGCCTCGAGGATGTCAAGGAGCGCATCGTCGAGCACCTCGCCGTCCGCAAGCTAAAGGGCAAGAGCGCCCGCGGCTCCGTGTTGTGCCTCGTCGGACCGCCCGGCGTAGGCAAGACGACGCTCGGTCGCGCCGTGGCCAAGACTCTCGGGCGCAAGTTCGTGCGCATGAGCGTCGGCGGACTGCGCGACGAGGCCGAGATCAAGGGCCACCGCCGCACGTACGTCGGCGCGATGCCCGGCAAGATTCTGCAGCTCATGAAGCGCGCGGGCGTGCGGAATCCCATCCTGCAGATCGACGAGATCGACAAGATGGGCTCGGATCACCGCGGCGATCCCGCCTCGGCGGTCCTTGAGGTGCTTGATCCCGAAGTCAACGCCGAGTTCAGGGACCACTACCTCGATGTCGGCTACGACCTCAGTGACGTGTTCTTTCTGGCGACGGCGAATGTCGCCGACCAGATCCCGCACGCGTTGCGCGACCGGCTCGAGATCATCCGCATCGGCGGCTACACGCGCCTTGAAAAACTGCGGATCGCACAGGATCATCTCGTGGCCCGCGCCGTCGAAAAGACCGGGCTCAAGAACGGCCAGGCGCGCTTCACCCCCGCCGGTATCGAGCGCATCATCGACGGCCACACCCGCGAAGCCGGCCTGCGCGAACTCGAGCGCTCGCTCCAGCGTGTCTGCCGCAAGATCGCCACGCGCGTTGTCGACGGCCACGGCGATCCCGTTCGCGTCGGCCGCCAAACCGTGACCGAACTGCTCGGCCCGGCGCGCTACTCGCCGCCGCTCGCCGGCCGCCGCGCCGAGGTAGGCGTCGCGACCGGTCTCGCCTGGACACAGTTCGGCGGTGCGATTCTCTTCATCGAGGCCACCCGCATGCCCGGCAAGGGCAAGATCACGGTGACCGGACATCTCGGCGACGTCATGAAGGAGAGCGCGTCCGCCGCGATGAGCTACGTGCGCGCGCACTGCGAGGAGTACGACATCGATCCCGCCGTGTTTCGGGCGAACGACGTCCACCTCCACTTTCCGGAGGGCGCGACACCCAAGGACGGACCGTCGGCCGGGGTCGCCATCGCGACCTGTCTCGCCAGCCTCTTCACGGGCCGTCCGGTACGCCACGACCTCGCCATGACCGGTGAGATCACGCTCAAGGGCAAGGTGCTCGAGGTCGGCGGCATCAAGGAAAAGCTGCTGGCCGCCCACGCCGCCGGCACCCGCAAGGTCTTGATCCCGCGCGACAACGAAAAGGACCTCGAGGACCTTCCCGCGGAGGTGCGCGGCAACCTCGACATAATCGTCACCGAGGACGTCGAGCAAAACATCAGCGAAGCGCTGTTGAGCATCCTCGTTCCCGGCCAGCGCGCCGTGGAGGCCATGGACGTGGAGCAGACGGAAGTCCCGGTCCACGCCAAGCGAACCATCCCGTAGGAATCGGAGTCAGATCAGGGGGCCCGGGGGCACAACCGGCGCCCCAAATCGGGCGCGCATTGTCAAATCCGCTCTTTTGTGCCGGGCTCGGTATTGACCCCCAGTAGATCGTGCGCGCAATCTGTCGCTTCCGACCCCGAGGCGCTGCTCTTCTCCGGTTCTGCATTTCTGCGGTTCTGCGGTGAACTGGTTTTCAGCCACAGAGGACACCGAGATCACAGAGAGACTCGCTGAATGCCATCCACCAATCGCGGACTGGCGAGGGCCTCCTCGTAAAACGACTCCAAGAGACCGGGCCCATGTGGCGATGCACCTCGATCGCCGCGGCGATGATCTGCTCGGTGAGCGGATCTCTCGTCTCCGTGACCTCTGTGATCTCTGCGGCAAGAACTTCTCATCGTCCGCCCAACTCGGCGCTACCGGTCGCGCCACCAGGTGCGGCAGTCCTTCGGGGTCTCTAGGGCGTTGTTGCCGGTCAGCTTGCGCAGCGCCCAGATCGCACGGTCTTGCTGGGGCGCCAGACCCACGAGCGCCTTCAGGACCTTGTCGTGCTTGATCTCGGATTGCGCCGCCAGCACGCACAGCCAAACCGACGGTTTGGCGAACTTCAGGCGGCGCACGTGGTCCAGGCACCGCGCGAAGTCACCGTGGTGCTCCGCCAGGATCCTGCGCGGCGGATTGATCAGCGCGCGCACGGCCGCGGTGGCAACACTCTCGTTTCGATCACGCACCAGCGCGAGCAGGCGTCGTTCGGCGGCGAGGTCGTCGAGTTTGCCCAAAACCGTGGCGACCGCGCCGCGCGAATTGGGATCCGTCGCGCGCGACGCCTTGAGCAGCGCGCGCGACCCGGCGGGACCGAGACGGCAGAGTGCCTTCCCGACCAGCTCGAACGCTTCGCCCTTGGCCCCCACCAGCGCTTCCGCAAGAGCATCGCCGTCCGTAGGCTGTGGTCCGAGCTGTGTCAACGCAAACGCAGCCGCCCGGACACCGCCCGAATCGTCGGGGTCGGCGAGCAGCGCGTGCAGCGTGCGCCGTCCGGCTTCCTCGCCGCAGCGAACCAGTGCCCACGCGACCGCAGCGCGTTCGCCCGCGTCCCGTGCCTGCGAGAGGGCGCCGCGCAACGCAACGACCGCCGTCGCCTTGCCCGCGTGTCCCAGGACCCAGGCGGAGCCGGCGCGCATCAGTGGTTCCTTGTCGTCGAGCAGGCGCCGGGCCACGGCCGGGGACGGCAGTGCAACCTTGCCGGACGGCATGCTCACGGAAAAACAGACGATTTCGCCGTGTCCGTCCTCCCATTCCGTCCGCCGCGCGACGAGAACCGGTCCGGCTCCGTCCTGGCGCGAAACAAAGGCATAGCTGCCCGGCGCGGGCGCGGGTCCGGTCTTTTTTTTTCGCGGCAAAGCGCGTTTCAGCGCAGGCCAGCTCAATTGCTTGGCGCGCGGGAGTGCACGGTAGTCGAGCCGCGGCGAGACATCGTCATCCGCAAGATTGAACAAGCGGTCCTGCGTCGGCGGTGCCCCGTCGGGTGATCGGTTCGAGAACGCGAGCAGGAACCGGCCGCCGTTTGACGGCACGATGTGTACCGGACGCCCGCGCCCAAAGTCGAACTCGGTGATCACCTTGTCGCCCGGCTCGCCGCGATACGACGCTCCGTAGCGCCCGCGGTTGCGCATGTCGTCGCGCGAGAACGGCGGCGCGGAACGCCGGCGGATCACGCGGCACGTGTCCTTGTGGCCGAAGATGAAAGCGAGCACGCGGCGATCGGACGACTCCGCAAACCGGATGTCCCGCCCGGGCTCCGCCCGCACAGACGCGAGAGGAGCAACGCAGGCGAACAGCGTGACGAACGATCCCGTCAGCAATAGGGGGGCGCGGGGGCCGAGGCAGCGCATGGGCTCCCGCATTATCCACGACCCTCGGCAGGAAAGTGCAGCGCGGCTACTTCTTGTCCTTCTCTTCCGGCTTGTCCTTCTTCTTGTCTTTGTCCTTCTTCAGCGAGTCGATGGCCTTGTGGCCGTCCCAGAACGGATCGCGCGAGGTGATCGAGTCGGGGGTCTTCGACTCGCTCGCTTCCGATTCGCCGAGATCGACGTCCTTGTAGCGGTCGATCAGATCCTTGCGCAGCGTGCCGCGCCGCTTCGTGCGGTGGCGCTCCTCCCAGTACTCGCTGGCCTTGAGCTTCGAGTACCGCTTGGCGATTCTCTCCTCGATCCGCTGCTCGCGCTCGGGGTCGCGCGCGGGCTTGACCCACCGAGCTTCGGACATGATGGCGGGGTTCTCGATGTTGTCGTTTTTTTGGACCACGATCGAGACGCCGACGCGGACCTTCCCGTCGCCCAGATCCTCGACCCGGCAGCGAGCGCGCTCGCGAACCGACCCTCGGTACAGGACGCTCTTTTTCATGTGCCAGATCGTCCAGAGTTCGCCGGCGGACTCGTCGGTCTTGTCGGGATCAAAGCCCCGCGGAAACACGCGACGCATGATGAACTTCGCGCGCTCCAGGGTCTCAATGTAGTCCCCGTCGAACTCTTCGCCCCAGCTCACTTCCTTGAGCCGGCGCTCCGTGGTCTCGCAACCCGCCAAAAAGACGACCAGCGCGAGTGATGCAATCAATGCCCTCATAGACCCTCCATCGCAGGATTCTGTCACGATTACGTCTCTTGCGCCCACTTGTGCAGGCGCGGTAGCGCCTTCTCGATCGCGTCGTCCGCTGCGGAGTCGTCGAGTTCGTCCAGCGGCGCCTCGTGGGCCGTCAGCGCCTTGTGAGCGGCGGCGCGAACGTCGAACGAGTTGTCGAGAAGCGCCCCCACAAGCCCTTTTCGCACCACCGGTGTGGTTTCGTCCTGGTACGCGACGCGGAGCAAAAGATCCTCCCGTTCCGCGGGACGCATGCCCCTCCACTCCTCAAAAAGCATCGCCGTCCCGCCGCTACCCAGGTGACGCATCACGATTCCAAAAAAAGTCGACGAGCCCTTGTCCGTCACCCGCCGTCGCCACTCCTTGATGATCGCACCGTAGTGTTTCTTGAGCGCCGCCCCGGACTCCGCGCATGGCTGGAACTCGGGCTTCGACAAGAAATCCGTGACGATGACGCTGGTGTTGGTGTGCGCGTTGCCGTACGCGCGGTCGAACGCGAACGCCGTGGAGAGCAGGCCGATCGCGTCGTAACACGCGGTCCGCACCGACGCGTCGGGGTTTTGGTACGCACGGCGGGTCAACGTATGCGCCACGGCGGTGCCGACGACGTCGCGGCGCAAGAGTTCGTCGGACACCTCCGGTGGATCCTCGCCATGCTGAAACAGCGCGGCGAGCTGCGCCGGGTCGGGCTTGCGGCGAAAGAGAAAGCGCGCCAGCGCGCGAACATGCGGGCTTCGCTCCCCGGGTCCGACCGGGAAGATGGGCTGCGTGTCGTCCTTGATGTAGCGCTTCAGGCCGGCGACAAGATCCTTGGTCGTTATCGCTTCGGCCCCCGCCCCCCCCCAATCTTTTTGTACGAATCTTCGCAGGCAGTCTTCCTTGGGCTGCGTCGGCTCTTTGGCTTGCGGCGCGTCCGGCTGGCTCGGGGTTTCCCGGGGCGCGTCGCCGCACGCTCCGACGACAACGGTGATCAGCGCGAGGAGCGCGGATCGAAGGCGTCGCGGAGTCCGTCGCCGAGCAGGTTGAACCCGAGGACGGTCAGCGAAATGGCGAGGCCGGGCGGGAGGTACAGCCATGTCAGGTTTCTCTGCACATATTTGAACCCCTTGGTGAGCATCACGCCCCATTCAGGGGTTGTGGCGGGCGGGCCGAGGCCCAAAAAGCTGAGTCCGGCGGCGTCCAGGACGGCGATGCCGGTGCTCAGGGTCGCCAATACCAGGATCGGCGCGATGCAGTTCGGCAACACCGTGCGAAACAGGATCCGGGTGTCCCGGGCGCCGATGGCGCGCGCGGCGACCACGAATTCGCGGCTGCGGACCTGAAGCACGGCCGCGCGAACCTGGCGGACGAATGTCGGCACCATCACGATGCCGACGGCCAGCACGATGGTCGTCAGCGAACCCGAACCGAGGACAGCCGCGATGGCCACGGCGAGCAGAATCGACGGGAAGGCCAGCATCACATCAACCGCACGCATGATCGCCGCGTCGAACAGGCCGCCCTTCCAACCCGACCAGAGTCCGATGGGCACTCCGATCAGCAGGGCGAAGCCGACCGCGGCGAGGGCGGTGAGCAGCGACGCGCGCGCACCGTGTACGAGCCGGCTCCAGACATCGAAGCCGTTCTCGTCGGTGCCGAGCCAGTGGTCGGCCGACGGCGGCTGGCGCACGACGCTGCCCGCGCGCTCCGCCCCCTCTGCGACCGGGCTCGCTTCCACGCGAGTCTCCGGATCGTGCGTCGCCATCACGCCGGCACCGAGTGCAGCCACGATCACGAGGGCCACAAGTCCCGCCCCGATCAGCGCGGTCTTGTTGCGGCAAAAGGTCCGCCAGCGCCGGCCTCCCCTCACGCCTGCCTCCGCACACGCGGATCGATCAGCGCATAGAGGAGATCGACGGTCAGGTTAACCAGCACGAACGTCGCCGCGATGAGCAGAATGCCGCCGACCAGAATCGGCGTGTCCCGCCGGTCCACCGCCTGCTCGACCACGTAGCTGCCGAGGCCGGGCCAGCCAAAGATGCGCTCGGTCAAGACCGCGCCGCCCATCAACTGGCCGAACTGCAGCCCGGTGATTGTCGTGACGGGAATCAGCGCGTTGCGCAGCACGTGTTTTAAGACGACCTTGCGCGATCGCAGCCCCTTGGCGCGCGCCGTCCGCGCGTAGTCCCGCCCCATCTCCTCGAGCATCGCCGAGCGCGTCATGCGCGTGATCACGGCCATTGGAATCGTCGATAGCGTCACACAGGGCAGCAGGATGTTTTTGGCGCAACCCAAAAAGTCGGCCAGCCGCAACGTGAACAGGGACTCGAACAGGTAGAGGTGCGACCCAAACGAATCCGCCTCCAGCCAGTGCGGCAGCCGGTTGCTCTCGAAAGGAAAACCGAGGACGTTGATGGTGAACGTCAGCAGCAGCATCCCCAGCCAAAAAACCGGGATGGAAATTCCGAACAGCGCAACGATCTGGCCCGCATAGTCGATCGGCGTGCGCGGATACATGGCCGACAGGATGCCCAGGGCGCCGCCGATCAGGACGGCCAGGACCATGGCGCAGACGGTCAGCTCGAAGGTGCCCGCCAGCCGCCGCCACAGGTCGGTCGAAACGGGGCTGTCGTCCCAGTAGCTCTCCCCCAGATCGAGCCGCACCGCGCGCGCAACGTATTCCCCCCAGCGAACCAAGAAAGGGCGCGTGAGCCCGCGTTTTTCGCGCCACTCCTGTTTCAGCGACGGGTTCTTCTGGAATCGCTGGTCCGCCGCATCCCCGGGCAACACGTCGGCCAGCGCGAACACGACCAAAGACACCGCCAGCAAGAGCGGAATGGTGAACAGCAGACGCCGAAGGACGAAAACCACGCGCGGAGTCTACTGGAAGGGGCAGGGTTGTCTGGCGCTTGGCGGAGGAACCCTAAGCCATGTCTTCCGGCTCAACGGCTGACGCCGTCGAGGCCCTCGCTTGCGGGGGCGCCGTCCGGTTGGCGGAGGAACCGCTAACCGGTGAAGATGAAGGGGGCGAGCAGTGCCTCTTCGGCTCCCGACCGCACCGTTCTTCACCGCTTCGCGGTTCCTCCGCGAAACGGGTAGGCCACCCGACAGCACCGGCCACAACGGCGTCAGCCGTTGTGGAAAAAACACTGGGAACGCTTCGCACCACTTCACCGTCTTGCGGTTCAACCGCAAAACGGCTCACCAAAGTCTTCCGACCTTGCTCTACTTCGCGAAACCCACGTCGCGAAAATACTCGCCGCCGGCGGGGAAGATCGTGTAGCCACGGATGTCTTCGGCGAGCACCCTGAAGTCGTTCACTGTCGCGAGGGGCAGCACCGGCACCTCCTCGAACAGGATGCGCTGCGCGTCGTGGTACGCGCGTTCGCGGTGGTCCCAGACGTAGGTGCTCTGGGCCTCGATCAGGAGCTTGTGCACTCTCTCGCCCATGTAGAACGAGAGGTTGTTGCTCTGGCCCGGAATCGCGTTTTCCTTGTCCAGCAGGACGTAGAGGAAATTGTCCGGGTCGCCGATGTCCGCCATCCAGCCCAGGATGCACATGTCGTGCTTGCCGTTTTGGACCGCCTGCAAGTAGGCACTCCACTCCTTCTTGACGAGTTTCGCCTCGATGCCGATCTGTTTTAGATCCTGCTGGATCTGGATCGCCGTCGTCTCGGGCTCCGGGAGGTAGGCGCGAACGTTGTTCGGATACCAGAGCGTGGTCTGAAAGCCGCTCTCAAGGCCCGCGTCGGCCAGGAGTTTTTTGGCGCGGCGAAGATCGACACGGCGGTCCGGGATCTTGGCGCACCCCTTCATGCTCGCCGGAACCATCGTGACCGCAGCTTCGGCTTGGCCCTCGTATGCGGCCTCGATCAGGTTGCGCTTGTCGACCGCGAACGCGACGGCGCGGCGCACGCGCGGATCGTCGAACGGACGCTTTTGGGTGTGCATCGCGAGGTAGCACACATTGACTCCGGGTCGCGACAACAGCCGCAGGCGCTTGTTGGCCAGGATCCCCGCAAGGTCGCCGAGCCCGGGACTCGTCATGCCGTGGATTCCGCCGGCCTCGAGTTCCTTCAGGCGCGCCTGACTGTCCTTGATCGGCTTGAACACCAGCTTCTCGATGTGCGGCGCGCCCGCGAAGTGGTCCGGGTTCCGCAGCAGGACGATGCGCGAGCCGCGCTCCCACACTGAAAAGCGAAACGGCCCGGTCCCGATCGGATCCTGCGAGACATCGTACTTGTAGCGCCCGTCGCCGTCCTTGCCGCTCTTTTCAAACGCATTCGGGCAGACGATACTGGTCGAAAACAGCGCCAGAGCGGCCAGGAAAGGTGCGTACGGATTGCTGAGGCGAAACCGGACGGTGTGGTCATCGACCTTCTCGACGCTCTCGAGCTTCTTGAAGTTGTCGCTGTAGTACGCGAACACGTCGGTCTTCTTGCGACCCGGATGGTTCTCGTCTTTTTGACGGAGAAACGAGAAGACCACGGCATCGGCCGTAAGCGGCGACCCATCGTGGAACTTCACGTCGTCGCGCAGCTTGAAGGTCCACTCCAGCTTGTCTGCCGAAGTGGTCCAGCTCTTGGCGAGCCACGGCACGATCTCAGTTGTTCCCGGTTTGAAAGAGACGAGGGTGTCGAAGATGTTCGTAATGACCTGGACGGATTCGCCGTCCGTCACCTGCGCCGGATCGAGCTTGACCGCATCCTCGGAGCGGCCCCAGATGAACGTGCCGCCGTCCTTGACGTCGGACGCCCCCGGAGTGCTGCCGAGCAACCGGCCCGCATCGACCGTGGGCTCCTCCTTGCGCCGGCAACCCAGGCAAACGCACAACACCAGCGCGAGCGCCAGCTTGAACGGCTGGCCCGGCACGGAAGGGAAGAACACGAAACTCATCGCTTGCTCCGGGTGTCCTTGTTCCGAGTGTCCTTGCGCCTGGGGCCCTTGTCCTGGCTGCCGCCGCCTCGTGTGCCCCCGCCCCGCGTACCGCCTCTGTTCCCAGAGAAGATCGAGCGCCGCCGGCGATAGACAAGCCGCAGCGGAATCTCCTTGAAAGGCAAGACCTCACGCAGCCGGTTCTCCAAAAAGCGCCGGTAGCCCGAGCGAAACAGCCGCGGGTCGTTCACGAACAACATGATCGTCGGCGGGTTCACGTCGGTCTGGGTGCCGTAGTAGATCTTCGGCGTTCGGCGCACGCGCACGGGCGGGAGGAACTCGCTCCGCGCGCGCTCGAGCGCCTTGTTGATCGCCGGCGTGCCGACGCGCTCCTTCGACTGCTTGGCGAGGCTCTCGGCCGTCTCGAGCGCGGCGAGAACGTTGCGCCCCTCCTTGGCGGTCACGAACACGATCGGCGCGTAGTGCAGGCCGGGGAGCCGCTTGGCGACGTAGTCGGCGTAGTCGGCAAGCTCCATGCCGCCCTTCACGAGGTCCCACTTGTTGGCGACGATCACGACCGGTCGGCACTCGGTTTCAATGAACGACGCGATCCTCTTGTCGCCCCGGGTGATCTCGCTCGTGCAGTCCAGCATGAGCAGGGACACCTCGGCGCGCCGGATCGAATGTTCCGCGCGCCGCTGCGCATAGAACTCGACCGAACCATCGACCTGCTTCTCGCGCTTCAGCCCCGCCGTGTCGGTCACGAGCATCTTGCGCCCGTCCTTCTCGATCATGACGTCGACGCTGTCGCGCGTCGTGCCGGGCACTTCGCTGACGATCGTCCGCTGCGCGCCGGCGAGGTGGTTCAGAAACGTCGACTTGCCGACGTTGACCCGCCCCACGAGCGCGACCTTGAGCACCGGCTCGCCGGGAACATCGCCGTCCTCGGCTTCGGCCACATCCTCGACGGCCTCCAGCACGGCCGTCTGCAGGTCATCCATCCCGAGTCTTTCCAACGCCGAAACGGCCCACGGCTCGAAACCCAGTTTGCCGAACTCGCCGACCGCCGCCTCGCCGGCCTTCGACTCGGTCTTGTTCACGGCCAGGATGACCGGCACGTTGCGACCGCGCAGCGCGAGCGCAATCTCCTGATCCATGGCCGTGCAACCCTCGCGCCCGTCGGTGACGAACACGAGCGCGTCGGCGATCTCGAGCGCCTGCTGAATCTGCGCCTCGACATGCTCCTCGAGCGACTGCGTATCGACGATGCCGATCCCGCCCGTGTCCACGAGCTCGATCCAGCGATCGCCCATCTGCACCGGCGCCGCCACGCGATCGCGGGTCACCCCGGCCATGTCATCGACAATGGCGTAACGCCGCCCCAGAAGAGCGTTGAGCAGCGAGGATTTACCGACGTTGGGCCGTCCAACGATCGCGACTACGGGTAGCACCTACCTACTGTACCGTGGACCCGCGCGGTCCCAGAGGAAGCAGAACAGAGGAAGCAGAGCGGACGGAAGCGTACGGACGGCGATGCCCCTGCGAAAATCGCCTTCGGCGATTTCGTTGGTCCGGCCGTCGCGGCGCTTCGCGGCGGGGCGGCCCCGCCATGAGATGAGCGGCGGCGGGCATCGCGCGAGGTGCGACCCGGGGTCGGCGGCGGGGGTCGGCGGCGGCGGCGGCGGCGGCGTCGGGGTCGGGGTCGGGAGTCGAGTCGGGGTCGGTTGTCGGGGGACCCCCTCTCGGGAGAGCGCCTATCGCCCCTATCCACTTGCGTGGGGCGATAGGCGCTCCCCGTCGAAAGGAGTCTTCTATGACCGACAACCGAAACTTCTCCGCTGCTCCCGGGGCTCTTCTCTGGCACCGCATCCGCGGCTCGATGTCTGTCGTGTTGCACTCCGGCTGGCTGCTGGAGTCGAGCGTCTTGCAGCGAACTTTCCGCGCGGCTACGCCCACATCCGAGATCAACTACGCCGAGCGGCGGCGGGAACGGTGCTCAACATTGCCGAGGGTGCGGGACGCTGGAAGCCCACCGACAAGGCGTACCGATACGCGATCGCGCAAGGAGAGTGCTTGGAGTGTTCCGCCGCCCTGGAGTTGACCGTTGTGGTTGGCGTGATTGAGCAGGAAGAGTGCGAAGAGCTGCTGTCGTACGCTGACCGCGTCGGCGCGATGTTGACGCGGCTCATCCAGAGTCAGCGTCAGTCTGACTCCCAGTGATCTGACATCGCCGTCCGTTTGCTTTTTCCCCTGGGTGTTCTCAGGCTTTGGCGTTTATCCATTGGCCGCGGGCGAACCAAAACGCGAACAACAGTCCGCGGATCACGCTTGTGACGGTCAGGGCCCAGATGATGCCGCCAAAGCCCCAGTCCATCGCACTCGCAAACATCGCGGCCGGGATGCGGGCCAGGGTCAACGGGATGCCGAGCAGCATCGGGGGCACCGTATCGCCGGCTCCGGAGAATGCGCCTTCGAGAACGATCTCGACGGCGGTGAACGACAGCGAGATCGCGACGATGCGCAGGTAGTCCGTGGCGTACACGCCGGCGAGCGGGCCCGAACTCATCCACTCGACCAGGCTCGGCGGGGCGAGCAGCATGAGCAGGCCCCAGGCGCCCGTGCCCCACACCGCCAGGCGGACCGCGGTCCACGCGCCCTTGTGCGCGCGGTTGATTTGCCCAGCACCGAGGTTTTGGCCGACCACCGCGGCGGCGGCGGTGGCGAAGCCCACGCCCAGCATGTACGCAAGTCCTTCGACGCGCAGGCCGAGGCCGAGCGCGGACGTCGCCGCGTCGCCGCCGACTTTCGTGACTTCGGTGATGACGACGACGTAGACCCCGCTGAACACGATGCCGTGGATCGACAACGGCGTGCCGATGCGCAGGACGCGGGCGACAAGCCGCAGGTCAAGGCCGGGCCGGCCCTTGAGCCAGCCGCGGCGGGACGCGGACACGCCGAGCAGGAGTCCGGTGATCGTGAACGCCGCGACGGTGGCCAGCCCCGCGCCGAGGACTTCGAGGCCCGCGACGTGAATCAGGATCGGGTCGAGAACCGCGTTGATCGCGAGCGCGATGCCGAGCGCGCGCAGGGGCCGACGCATGTCGCCGTGGCCCTTGAAGGTGCCTTCGATCGCGTAGAACACGAACATGACCGGCGCGCCGGCGAACACCATGCGCAAGTAATCAATCGTGTAGCCCGTCGCCTTGGGCGACGAGTCGTTGAGGCCCGCAACCCACGGAATCAGGAACCAGCCGGCGGCACCGATCACCAGCCCCGCCAGCACGGCGCCGCGCGCGGCGTTGCGGGACGCGTGGTTTGCCTCGCCGTAGCGGCCTTCGCCGACGCGGCGCGCGACGATCGCGACGGTGCCGGTCGAAAAGATCTGGGCGACCGAGGCGAGCATCCAGAACAAGGTCCACCCCTGCGTCTGGCCTGCCGCCGCCTCGTCGCCGAGCATCCGCACCCACAAGAAGTCCACGACGTTGTTCAGGAACACGAGCACCTGGAACGCGGCGGCGGGCAACGCCACATGGAGCAGCGCACGGCGCAACGGGCCGGATAAGAGCACGCCGCCGCGATTCACGGCCTCGGCAATATCGGTGGGCCGAGACCCCGCAGATTCACTGGAATCCATCCGCGTCACCGCCCCATCCGCTTCAACGCCGTGTCCGCGTCACCGCACATGGAGCGTCTTGTGGGCCTGCGGGATGACGCGCGTCGCCCGGTGCTCCCCCATCGCGGCGCGCTGGAGTGCGAGCAAATGGTCGCCGCGCGGTGGACCGTAGCGATGTCCCGTGACCGGCTGCAGGATGAGCGGCGCGTCCGGCGCCGAGGCCGCGACAAGGCGGGCGACAGCGATGCACTCCTCCTCGGTTGTGGCCGTCGACACGACGACTTTCACCGCGCACTCACGACGGGCGGCAACGCGCAGGAAGGCGGCGGTCACGTCCGGATCGGCGGCGAAACCGGCGGACGAGGCGATCTTGACGTCCGCCATCACGATCGCGACGTCGTCGATCACGCGGGCGAGATCCTCGGGCCGATGGCCGGCGGTTTCGAGGAGCACCGGCCAGCCACGTTCGGCCCAGCGTGCCAACAGCGGCTTTAGGTACTCGGCGAACAAGAGCGGCTCCCCGCCCGTGACCGCCACGGCGTGGTGCGGTCCGGTCGCGGCGTCGAGCCGTACGAGCAACGCGTCGAGGTCGTCGCGGCCCACCGGGTTTTCAACCTCCGCGGCGCCGGCGGGAAAGAACACGCGCGCGCGGTCCGGGATGCGCTTGGACGCCGGCGTGTCGCAAAACACGCACTCCAGGTCGCAGCCGGCGAGGCGCACGAACAGGTGGCGTTCGCCTAGGCGCGTGGCCTCGCCCTGCACCGAAGAAAACACCTCGAAGAGCGGCGCCGTATCCGCCATCACAGAGCGTTTGCCATGACGAGGCCTACGAGCGCGGCTCGGCCCGGATTTCTTCCTCAACCTCGACCAGGGTGAATCCCTGCGCGGTCGGGTCGTAGGCGGAATCGTCCGGTCGGTATCCGTCGATGTTGTCGATGGGCACGCGATCGACGCGCAGGCGCAAGAGCAGATAGACCGCCTGCCCCAGCACAATGCGCATGACCAGGAGTCGCGCCACGGTCCATGTGAGCAGCAGCGACGCGCAGACGACGATCGTCCAGCCGGCGGCCGTCGCCGGGACGGGCAGAGCCCCCACCGGCTCGAGGAGCGCCGATTCGAGCAGCTCCTCGGCGCGCACGCGGCCCAGGCCGAGGACGAGCGCCAACAAAAACGCGACAAGAACGAGGGCGGCCCGCAGTCCTCGTGCGAGCGCAGCGCCCAAGAGCGCGACGCCGGCACCGAGACGATACGCGATCAGCCGATACGCATGCGTGAAGCTGTAGCCGTACACCCGCGTGATCGCGTCGAATGCGTCGCTCCACTCGGTCGCGATCGTCGAACGGCCGATGGTGCCGCCGACAACGAGGCCGAACACCAAGACAATCGCGGCGACGCTCACGATCAGGGCCGCCGGAGCCGCCAGGACAACGAGCCAGGGTGTCCACCGCCCGATCGCGAAGAGGGCCGCGGCCAGGCCGGCCAGCAACAGCGCCCCGGCAAGGAGCGCGCCGGGCGTCAGGACCGCCCAGTGCCAGTGCCGTCGCGCGAATCGCATCGCCTCGCCGTAGTCCGCCCGGCGGTCGCAGGTCAATTCAACCGCGGCCATGCGCGTCACGGCGAGCCCGAAAACGGATCCGACGAGTGTGCCGACGAGCCACAGCGACACGGCCGTCAGCGCGAGAGTGCCGAACGCGCCCTCGGCGATCACCGCCCGCCAGAGTCCGGTCACGGCCACGGCCGGACGGAGAACCGTCGCCACGAACTGCTCGCCCCAGCCGCCCAGCAAGAACGTGCGGGCAGCAGCGATCACGACGAGACCGACGAGCACGAACCAGAGCAGCCCCCAGAGGCAGAGCAGGATCTTGCGCGAATCGCACGCCGATCGGCGGACCGCGCGCAGCAGGTCGAGCACATCGACGCGCGGCGCGCTCAGGCTTCCGCTCAAACGCACCCGCGATCCACCGGAGTCACGGGCGTCGCCCGAGCCGGCGGAGGCACCGTTCGTGGTCCTACTCAAGATCCCTCCCCATCGTCCCCGTTGTTGTAGGGCGAGGGCCCGTCGGACAGGGGCCCAGCGGACGGAGGCCCAGCGGACGGGGAATAGTCAGGCGAGGGCGCGACCGGGATCGAGTATTCCTCGTTGAGCCACTTGTACAGGTCGGCCAGCCGGCAGCGCTCCGAGCAGAACGGGAAATCGCGCGGCCGCGTCTCCGCGATCGTGGAGACGGGTTTCTTGCAGGTAGGGCAGCAGGCGCGGCGCAGAGACACGGATTCAGAGTCTACAGTTTTCGATTCCCGGTTCTTCAAACGGACGCCTGAACCGCGGTGATACAGGCGACATCGACAATGTCTTGCGCCGTACACCCCCGGCTCAGGTCGTTCGCCGGCCGAAAAAGCCCCTGCAGTATCGGCCCCAGGGCGGTCGCCCCACCCAACCGCTGGCACAGCTTGTAGGCGATATTGCCGGCGTCCAGGTCCGGAAAGACCAGGACATTGGCCGCCCCGGCAACCCCGCTCCCGGGCGCCTTTTGGGCCGCAATCGCGGGCACCAGCGCCGCATCGCCCTGTAACTCGCCGTCGAACAACAATTCCGGCGCCGCCGCCCGCGCCAGCTCGGTCGCCCGAGCCACCTTGTCCACGTCTGGGTGGGCCGCACTGCCCTTGGTCGAGAACGAGAGCAGGGCCACCCGCGGTTCGTCGTCGAGAAAGACCCGAGCGCTGCGGCAGGAACGGACGGCGATGTCTGCGAGCTGTTCGGCGGTCGGCTGCGGAACAACGCCGCAGTCGGCAAACACAAACGCACGCCCATCCGGAAAGACCATCAAAAAAAAGCTGGAGACGGTTCCCAGGGATCCGATGCCGAGAATCGCCGCGCGCACGGTCGCCGCCGTGCTCGCGACGGCGCCTCCGACGAACCCGTCGGCGTCGCCAGCGCGCACCATGAGTGCCGCCGCAAGAAGCGGATCGCGCACCGCCGTCGCCGCGTCATCCTCGGTCACGCCCTTGTGCCGCCGCCGCTCGAAAAACAACGCGGCGTACTTCTCGCGGTCGTCGGGCACCGACACCGGCTCGACCAACCCCTGCGCGGACAGCATCCGGGCCGCCTCGCGTACGCGCTGGTCGCCGGCTTCGGGCAGGACGATACGCCGCGGATGGGCTGCCGCGCGCGCGCGGATCTTGTCGAGCAGGTTCGAACTCATGCGGGGAGCAGCGCCACGTCCACGTCCATCTCGGCTGCGAGCAGGTACGACGAGTACGTCTTGCCCTGCGCGTCGAGGAGTAGAGAAAGGGTTCCGCCGCCTCCCAAAGACCCATGCAGCAAGAAGTTGAACGCGAGGAGATTGGGCACCTCGAACCGTTCCACTGCGCCTCGGCATACACCGGCAAACCGTTCCTTCACCAGCGTCTCGGTCAGATGTGCGCGCACCCATGTGTAGATCGCCGGGGAACGCGCGATCAGGCCGATGTTGCAGGTGTCGCCCTTGTCGCCGGAGCGGGCGAGACAGATCGTCGAGAGCGGCACGCGGCGGGTTTCGCCGGACGGCTGCCACGACGCATCGACCGCCGCCGGCTGGAAGTCCAGGGGTGTCCCGCCGCTCGGTCCGGAACGGACGGCGATATGTTCGCCATCGACGACGGCCTCGACGGGAACCTTGTCGCGTGAAATCAACGCGGGCCAGTAGCCGACGACGTCGGACGGGCGCGGACGACCCTGATCGGCCAGATACGTAATGCCCGGCACGGTCGAGAGAACCTTCGGAACAAGCTGCGGCGCGAAACGGTCTGCAAGCTTGGAGCGCTCCTTGTCACGCGCCGCCACTTGCAACAACACCTCGCCGGGCTCGGCGCCGAGCGGCGGATGGCACGAATCGAACCCCACGAGCTGCGTGTTGGTGTCCTCGTAGAGTTCGCGGCCTCCGGCGCTGTCCCAGAATGCCTCCGCAGCGACGCGGGCCTTTTCCAGGGCGTCCGGGCCCGAAATCATCAGCCGACCGAAAGCGCGGTAGCCCTGCGCGAAGCTGATCGAGACCTTGAGCTTTTCCGGGGCCGGGCCGCCGCGGACGCCCGAGACCGCGACCCGGTCCGGACCGTCCTCCGCCAGTTGGATCGAGTCGAACCGCGCTGTGCAGTCCGGCGACAGATACTCCGGCGCGCCCATCTCGTAGACAAGCTGTTCCGAAACCGTGTGCACGTCGACGAGACCGCCCGTGCCCGGGTGCTTGGTGACGACGAACGTGCCGTCTTCATGCGCCTCCACGAGCGGGTAGCCCATGTCGATGTAGGAGGGCACGCGCCGCCAGTCCGTGAAGTTGCCGCCGGTGCACTGCGTGCCGCACTCGATGATGTGGCCCGCGACGATCCCGGCGGCCAAGCGGTCCCAATCGTCGGCGGCCCACCCGAACTCGTGGATCATCGGCGCCAACGTCACGGCCGTATCGGAGACGCGGCCCGACACGACGATATTGCATCCGCGCGCGAGCGCCTCAACCACCGGCGCCGCGCCGAGATAGACGTTCGCGGACAGAACATGCTCGCGCACGTCGCTCAACGGCTGCCCCTCGTCCATGTGCGCGAGCGGTTCGCCGCTTGCGGCCAGCTCGTCGAGCCCGGCGAAAATATCGTCGCCCAAGACGACGCCCACCTTGACATTGTCGGCGATGCCGAGTTCTTGGGCCAGGGCTTCCACGGCGTTCCGGCAGGCCAGCGGATTCACGCCGCCGGCATTCGAGATCACCTTGACGCCGCGCTCGACGCAAGCGGGCAAGACGTCGCGGAGCTGCGTGAGAAAGTCACCCGCGTAGCCGAGCTCCGGCCGCTTGGTCTTTTGTTTTTGCAGGATCGCCATGGTGACCTCGGCGAGGTAGTCCATGACGAGATAGTCGATCGGCCCCCCGAGCACCTGTCGTCGCGCGGCCGTCGGATCATCGCCCCAAAAACCGCCGCAGTTCGCGATCACAACCTTGCGCATCTGTTACTCCGTACCCTCGCTGTTTCGCTGTTTCGCTGTTCGCGCCATGCCAGGCAGTCTGTCTAGGCGCTCCATTGGCCGCCTACGCAGGTATCGGCAATCGCTTCTTCGGCCGCACCGCACACGAGTGTGGCGGCAAGGGTCTCGTCCGTCCAGCCGGAAAGCGTCGGCGCGTCCAGGTCGATCGCTACGAAGTCGGCCAGACAGCCCTCCTCGATGCGGCCCGCCTTGATTCCCAGCGCGTCAGCACCGGTTTCGGTCGCCGCGCGAAGCAGGCTCGGCGCGACCTCACCCGCCTCGTCTCGCAGCGCACCGCGCTCCATGCGGCGCAGCCTCTGTCCATACTCGAGCCAGCGCATCTCCTCGAGCATCGAGATGCGCGCGTTCGAGTCCGTGCCGAGACACGAGGGCCCCACCGAGGCGAGATCCGCGAGGCCGTCGCCCAGATTGGCTTCGGTGAGCGGACAAAGACACGCGCGCGCCTTGCATCCGCGCACGACGGCCATGTCACCCGGATCGGTGTGCGTGCAGTGAACCAGCGTGGTGCCGAAATCCAGCTCGCCGATGTCGAGCAGGAGCTGCATCGGCCGCAACCCGTACGCGCGCTCGCACTGCTCGATTTCGAGTTTCTGCTCCTCGATGTGCATGTGAAAGACCAGACCGCGCTTCTTGGCTTCGCGATGCAGCACCGTGATGTCGCCCTTCGACGCGGCGCGCACGCTATGCACAACCGTGCCCAGCCGCACGAGATCACCGTCCACGGCATCGTCGAGCCGGTCCATCTGCTTCCAGTACGCATCGACACTCTTGGATCGAAATCGAAGCTGCGCGCCCGTGAGCGGCTGGCCAATGCTACCGACGCCTGCGCCGCCGGCGCCTATGCCGCCCGTGTTGTAGTACGCGTTCAGCAACACGATCCGAATGCCGGCCTCACGGGCCGCCTCGATCACCAGCGCGTCGAGCGCGTAGTCGTCATCGCGCAGGTGGTGCAGGTAGTGGAACTCGCCGACCGTCGTGATGCCGGCGGCACGCATCTCCGTAAACGCATGCGTGCAGACGCTCTTGAACTCCTTCCACGTAAGCGACTCCACGAGTTGGTACATCGCCTCGCGCCAGGTCCAAAAACTGCCGCGTCCGTTCGGAAACGTCTCGCCACGCCCCCGCAGCGCGCGCTGAAACGCGTGCGAATGCGCGTTCACGAATCCGGGCAAGAGCGCGCGGCGCTCCAGTCGAACATCAACTTCCAGGCCGAGCTTGCCCATGGCCTGAATGCGCCCGTCCTCGATTCTGACCTGCTGGTTGCGCGCGAAGCGCCGGCCCGTCCATGTGAGGTCGGCCTGCAGCACGGTCATCGGCAGAAGTGCTCCACCGCCTGCGTAAGATAGCCGCGCGCCTGTTCGAGGTCGGCCTTCGGAATGAACTCGTTGGGCTTGTGCGCAACCGAAATCGAACCGGGCCCGAACACGGCACAGTCCAGGCCCGCCTGCGCCAGCCATCCCCCGTCGGTCGAATACGACGCGGAGCCGCGCCCGGTCTGACCGACCAACCCGAGAAGGTACCGGTGGATCGGCGCCTCCTCGTCGAGCAGCAGCGGCGGACTGTTCCCGAGTTCCTCGACGACGATGTGGTCGCCGCCGGCCGCGTTCGCCACAGCTTCGCGCACCTGCGTGAGCAAGTCCGCGAACTCCATGCCGGGGAGAGCGCGCACGCCGACCTCGGCGATGCACTCGTCCGCGATGATGTTGATCGCGGCGCCGCCGTGAATCGTCCCGACGTTGAGCGGTACGAACGGCACCTTGGGAAAGTACTCGGCATACGGACCGCCTGCCTGCTCCCACTGGTGGCGCAGGCCGCGCAGCGAGACAAGCACACGCGCCATTGCATCGATCGCGCTGCGGCCGAGGTGCGGATAGCCGGAGTGCGCGGCGACGCCGTGCGCGGTGATCCGGCACTTGCCGTGCCCCTTGTGCATCGACACGACCTGCAACTCGGTCGGCTCGCCGATGATCGCCGCGCGCGGGAGCCCCTCGGCTACGGCCCGGTGGTTCGTCACGAAGTCGCGCGCACCGACCGTCCCGATCTCCTCGTCGTAGGTCAACACCAGGACGAGCGGCGCCTTGAGGTCTTGCGCTTTGCCCGCCTCGCCTGCAACGTGGAGCGCCAGCGCGTCGAACCCCTTCATGTCGCACGCCCCACGCGCGAACAGCCGATCGCCCCCGTCCGTCAGACAAAACGGATCGGAACGCCACTCCCCGACATCGGCAGGGACGACATCGACATGCCCGGACAGGGTGAGTCCGCTCCGGGTGGACCCCTTCCCATCGAGCGCGGCCTCGGGACCAAAGCGGGCGACGAGGTTGGCTTTTTCGCCGCACGGCGACGGATACCGCTCCACGCGCCCCCCGTGCGACTCGACGTACTCCGCGACGAAGTCCAGCAGCGGCAGGTTGCTCCGGTGGCTGGTCGTGTCGAACGAGACGAGTCGCGACAACAGCGCCACATGGTCCATCGAGCCTACGGTACCGCACCGCAGGTAGAATCCGGACCGCCGAAACGGCCCCAGAACGATAGGCCGAACCGGACGCCGAACCGCGGGTTCACCCCAAGGAGCAGTGGCGCCAAGGAACAGTGACCCAAGGAGCAGCGACGCCAAGGAAGAGCGACACAGAGGAGCAACGACATGAGCGACACGACGACAGACTCAACGGCCGAATGGAAAGCCGATCTCGGTCGGCGCCGCGAGCGGGCGGCCTCCGCCTGGAATCTCGACAACGCCATCGTGCTGCTCCCCGCCGGAGGCCCCGTCCCGATCGCCGGCACGGACTGGTTTTTTCCGTTCCACTGCCACCCCGAACACCGCTACCTCGCCGGCACCGCCCGACCTGGTGCCGTACTCGCCTTCGACCCCGCCGAGGGCTGGACGTTCTTCGACAAGCCGGTCACCGAGGACGACGAGGTCTGGGAAGGCGCCGCGCAACCCACCGGCCCCACAACCAAGGACCTCGTCAGCTGGCTTGCGGCACGCTGCGGAAGGCGCATCGCTGTCCTGGGGGACTCCACGGTTGGGGACTCCACGGGCGGAAGCGACGCGGGCAAACAGCCGACGGACGGCGATGCCCTGCAGGCCACGGCGTCCGATGCGGATCTCACGCGCGAGTTGCGGGCGAAGCTCGACGGACTGCGCCGCGCCAAGGATCCCGCCGAAATCCGACGCATGCGAATCGCCGCCGCGGCAACCGCGGCGGGGTTTCAATCCGCGCGCGCCGCTATCGCCCCGGGGGCCACCGAACGCGACGTCCAGGCCGATCTTGAGCGGGCGTTTGTGCGCGCCGGAGGCGACCGACCGGCGTTCGACACCACCGTCGCGGCCGGCTCGCATTCGGCGGTGCTCCATTTCACGCCGACGCGGCGCCCCATCGAGGAGGGCGAGCTCGTGCTCGTCGACGCCGGTGCTTCATACGACGGTTACGCGTCGGATGTCACACGCACGTTTTGCGCCGGCAAGCGGACCGGATTCGCCCGCGATCTGTACGAGGCGGTCCTTGCGGCGCAAGTCGCGGCCGTCGCGAAGTGCGCACCGGGACGGGAGTTTCGCAACATCCATCTCGAGTGCGCCGTGGATCTCGCTCGCGGTCTGGTCGATCTCGGGATCCTGCGCGGCCGTCCCGAAGACTTGGTTGCGCGCAACGTCCACGCGCTGTTTTTCCCCCACGGCCTCGGCCATCTGCTTGGCTTGTGCGTACACGACGTCGGCGGCTACCTCGAAGGGCGCCCGCGCAGCGACGATTTCGGCCTGAAGTTCCTGCGTACCGACCTGCCGCTCCAGTCCGGCTATGTCGTCACGATTGAGCCCGGGCTCTACTTCGTACCGGCCATTCTGAACGACCGCGCCCGGCGCGAATCGTTCGGCGACGCCGTGGACTGGGACCAGGTGGATCAACGGATCGGGGTGGGCGGGGTCCGTATCGAAGACGACGTGCTCATCACCGACAACGGTCATGAGGTGCTTACTTCCGAGATCCCCAAGACTGTCGACGACTGAGGACATGGTGGCCTCGACGGGAGGCACGTTGCCGGAGCTGGCTGCTTGGCCCCCGCCCCCCCCTTTTTCTTTTTTTGCTCGTTCCCCCAATCCATGGGCTGGTTTCGCGGAGTCTTGCGTCGTCCCTTGCCTCTCGGAACGCGCCTTGCGAGGATCGGTGTCATGCGCACGTGTTTCGTTCTCACCCTCCTTGCCCTCGCCGCTCCCGTGTTCGCCCAGGGTGGCCAACCGAAGAAGATCGAGAAGCTCCTCGACAAGAAGCTCAACGGCGCCCTCGGGGAACAGCCGGCCACGGAGTACGTCTACGAGATGAAGTCGAAGTCCCGCGAGGTCATCCTGCATCTCGAGTACAAGCGTGGACTGCACCGCCTGTCCAAGCACAAGCACGCCCGGGGCACGACGGCGGGGGTCTACATCGAGGTCAACGACGCCGACGGTGCGACCCACCCGGTCCGCAATCCGTTTTGCCCGCTTCCGGTCCAGCGCAAGTGGAACGTGGACTGGAAGGAGTTCGTGGACGCCAAGTTCCCGCATCCGAACCCGCAGGCCGGCTACTGGTACACGTGGGCCAAGACGCGCTCCCCGCTCAAACGACCGATCCGGCTCCGGTTCGCCGAGGCCGGTCGCTTCCGCATTCGCATTCGCGGCGTCACGCGTGAGCATCGCAAGAACATGAGTGCCGCGACGCTGACCGGTGTCACCGAAATCCTCTCCGGTCCGGCGCCCGACTACCGCAAGCGCGTCGTGGACGATCTCGTTCGGGTCACGCGCTTTGTCCCGACCGGACGGCGGCGGACCAGCGTGCTGCTTCTTGAGCGCGAACTGCCGAACAACATCCGCGTCGGCGTGGCGTTTCAGTACACGATCCGCGTCACGAACCTGCGCGACCAGCCGGTCACCGACATCGTCCTGCGCGAAAGCGGAGACGGCACCCTCGACTACAAGAAGGGCGTGCGAGCCGAACTCGGCGGTGCGGCGACCTGGAACCTCGGCACGATTCCGCCGAAGGGATCCAAGACGCTGAAGATCACCGCGATCGCCGTCAAGCCGGGGCCGCTGCGCCGCGCGCTCAGCGTCCGCTATGACAGCAGCCCGCTCGCACAGACCGTAAGCGTCGGCCGATGAACGTCGCACAGTGAACGTCGCACAGTGAACGGCTTGATCCGGCGAGTGAGCCGCAAGAAAAGCCGACGGACGGCGATGTCCGTCGGCGCGTCCGGCGCTTACGAGCTCGAACCAGACTTCGAGCCCGAACCCGAGTCCGATCCGGACCCCGAGGCCGAGTCCGACTTCGAGCCGTTCTTCGAACTCGATGACGAATCCGACGACGAATCGGAGCCACCGCCCTCGGATGACTTGTCTCCGGATGACTTGTCTTCACCCTTGTTGCCGGAGCCGTCTCCGGAGCGGGTCCGCTTGTAGTCGGTCTCGTAAAAGCCGGACCCCTTGAAAATGATGCCGGCGCCCGCACCGATGCGGCGGCGCAGCTGTTCTTCGCCGCACTCCGGGCATCGGGTCAGCCGGTCGGCGGTGATCGACTGGAACTCGACCAGTTCATGGCCACAGCCATCGCAGACGTAGTCGTAGGTCGGCATGTCGTCGGGCCTATCAGTTCCCGCGTTCCGTGGAGCCGGCGCCATCGGCGGAGTCGGCGGCATCGTCTTCGGACACAGCCGCGGGCGGCGCGGCGGCAACGTGCACTCGACTCGCGCGCAGAACCCGCTCGTGCAGCCGATAGCCGCGGGTGACCTCGCGAAGAATCATCCCGGGACCGGTTTCGTTGGTCGGGATCATCGCCATCGCCTCGTGCAGCCGCGGATCGAAGGGCATGCCTTCCTCGGTTTCGATCGGGTCGAGCCCCTTGTCCTTCAGGACGCGGAGGAGCTCCTGGCCCGCGAGCTGAATGCCCTGGCGAATCGACTCGAGGTCGCCTTGGGTGTCCGACGCTGCCTGGAGCGCGTCGAGCACGCCCAGGAGATCGGTCATCACGCCCTCAAGCGCGTACCGCCGCGACTGCTCGCGCTCCCGGTCCATCCGCTTCCGAAAGTTGTCGAACTCGGCAAGCGATCGCAAATAGCGGCCATGCCAGTCCTCGCCGCCGGTGGCACCGCCGGCTCCCGAACCGGTTTCGGAAACATCGCCGTCCGTTCCTGCTGTCCCGGGTGTCGGCCCCCCGGCTGTCGAACCACTCTCTATCGGGCCGGCGTCCGAACCGGTAGCCGTCTCGGCCGCGCTCGCCTCATCGATATCGGTGGTCGTGTCGGGATCGACACCTTTCTTGGGTTTCTGCTTCTTGCCGAACATGGCTAGTCGAAGATCTCCTTGACCTTGTCCCAAAAGCTCCGCCGCCGGCCTCCGACGCTCTGTTCTTCGATCTCCGCGAGACGGCGCAACAGTTCCTCGTGCTCGTCGTCGACACGCGTGGGTACTTCGACGACGATGTGCACGAGCTGATTGCCGACGCCGTAGCCGTCGAGACGCGGCAGGCCCAGGCCCCGCATGCGCAAGGTTGTGCCCGGCTGTGTGCCGCGCGGAATCTTGAGTTCGTTCTTGCCCTTGAGCGACGGAACTTCGATCTCCGTACCGAGGGCTGCCTGCGCGTAGCCGATCGGAACATCGAGCAGGATGTCGTCGCCGGCGCGTCGAAACAGGTCGTGCTTGCGTACATGGATTTCGACGTAGAGATCGCCACGCGCGCCGCCGCGGGGGCCGGCCTCGCCCTCCCCCGACAGACGGAGCTGCATGCCGGACTCGACGCCGGCGGGGATCGTGACCGTGACCTCGCGCGCCTGCGGCACGCTGCCCACTCCGCGGCACTTCGAGCACGGCTTCTCGATGATTTCGCCCGTGCCACGGCATCGGCCGCAGGTCGTGCGCATCGCGAAGAAGCCCTGCTTTTGGACGACGAAGCCGCGGCCGCCGCACTGCGAACAGCCCGCGGGGCGCGTGCCCGCGGCAGCGCCGCTTCCGGCACAATCGGTACAGCGCTCGTTGCGCTGGATCTCAATGGTCTTTTTGACGCCCTTCAGGACGTCTTCCAGCGTGATCTCGAGATCGACCTTCAGGTGTGCGCCGCGCCCACGGGCCGCGCCACGCGATCGCCCGCCGCCGCCGCCGAAAGCGCCGAAGAGATCCTCGAATACCCCGCCGCGACCGCCGAAAATGTCGCCGAACGCGCTGAAGATGTCCTCGACAGAGCTGAACTGCGGCCCGCCGGCTCCGCCCACGCCCGCGTGGCCGAACTGGTCGTACGCCTGGCGTTTCTTCTCGTCGGACAAGACCTCGTAGGCCTCGGCGGCTTCCTTGAAGCGCTCTTCAGCGTCCTTGTTGCCCGGGTTCTTGTCCGGGTGGTGCTTGAGCGCGATCTTGCGGTACGACGCCTTGATCGCGGCAGCGTCGGTGTTCTTGGGCACGCCCAAGACCTCGTAGTAGTCCCGTTTGCCGGATGCTGCAGCCATGTGTCAGAAAGGATCGGTTGTCCGCGTCGGAATCCGGAAGCAGCCGAATCAAAGGGAAGCGCCGACGCGCAGGGTCGCCGGCGCCTCCGTCTCTTGTGTCAGGGGCGAGAACGTCAGGAGGTCGCGCCGACCGCCGCGTCCTTTTTGTCCTTGAGTTCGGTGATGACCGTCTCGGTCGTGAGCATCAGCCCCGCGCGGCTGGCCGCGTTCTGGAGCGCGATGCGCACCACTTTCACCGGGTCGATGACGCCCATCTCGATAAGGTCGCCATACTCCTTCGACAGCGCGTCGAAGCCGTAGTTGTCCGACTCGTTTTCGGAGATTTCCGCGGCCACGAGCGGGCCGTTTTCGCCGGCGTTTCCGGCGATGGTCTTGAGCGGAATATCCAGGGCGTTGAACAGGATGCGCGCGCCGATGAGCTCGTCGCCCGAAAGATCCATGTCCTTGATCGCCTTGCGCGCGTTCAGGAGCGCCACGCCGCCGCCGGGCACGATGCCCTCTTCGACCGCCGCGCGGGTTGCGTTGAGTGCGTCCTCGACCCGGAACTTGCGTTCCTTCATCTCGGTCTCGGTCTTCGCGCCAACCTGGATGACCGCCACGCCCCCGGACAATTTCGCGAGTCGCTCTTCGAGCTTCTCACGGTCGTAGTCCGAAGACGCCTTCTCGACCTGCGCCTTGATCTGCGCGATTCTCTTCTCGATTGCGTCGGTCTCGCCGGCGCCATCGACGATCGTCGTCTTGTCCTTCTCGATGATCACCTTCGCGGCGCGACCAAGGTGCGCGGCGGTGACACTCTCGAGCTTGATGCCCTGATCCTCGGAGATGAACTGGCCGCCGGTCAGGATGGCCATGTCCTCCATCATCGCCTTACGGCGATCGCCGAAGCCGGGTGCCTTGACCGCACAGGCGTTCAGCACACCGCGGAGCTTGTTCAGGACCAGGCCGGCGAGCGCTTCACCCTCGATGTCCTCCGCGATGACCAGGATCGGCTTGCCGCTTTGCGCGACGGGCTCGAGCACGGGCACGAGATCGCGCAGGGACGACAGCTTCTTCTCGTAGAACAGGATCGTGACGTCCTCGAGGATGCAACGCATCCGCTCCGCCTCGGTCACGAAGTACGGCGAGATAAAGCCCTTGTCGAACTGGAGTCCATCAACGGTCTCGAGTTGGGTCTCGACGCCCTTGCCCTCTTCCACCGTGATCACGCCGTCCGCACCGGCCTTATTGATGGCCTTGGCCAGCATCTCGCCGATCGAGGCGTCCTGGTTGGCGGAGATCGTGGCAACCTGGGCGATCTGCGCCCCGGACACCTTGGTCGCGGCGGTTTCGAGCCGGCTGACGACCGCAGTCGCCGCCTTCTCGATACCACGCTGCAAGAGCACCGGCGCCACGCCCGTGGCGAGAGCCTTGAGCCCTTCCGAATAGATCGCCTCGACGAGCACGGTCGAAGTGGTCGTGCCGTCACCGGCCGCGTCGTTCGTGCGGCTGGCAACTTCCTTGACCATCTTCGCGCCCATGTTCTCGAAGGGTTCTTCCAGTTCGATGTCCTTGGCGACGGTCACGCCGTCTCGAGTGACGACGGGGCTGCCGAAGGACTTCTCCAAAATCACGTTGCGGCCGCCGGGCCCGAGGGTCGCCTTCACGACGCCGGCAATCTGCCGTACACCCTTCAGGACCCGCTGACGCGCTTCGTTGTCGAAAAGCAGTTGTTTGGCCACGGTTTCTCCTAGACGAACTTCGCGAGAACGTCCTTGACCTCGAGGATCTTGAAGTCCTCGCCGTCGATCGTGATCTCGGTTCCGGCGTACTTGCCGAAGATGATGCGGTCACCGTTGTCGAGCGGCACCGGCACGCGGTCGCCCTTTTCCTCGTCGAAGCGGCCGGGGCCGATCGCGACGACCTCGCCCTCGAGCGGCTTCTCCTTGGCTGCATCGGGCAGGTAAATCCCGCCCGCGGTCTTGCTCTCGCCCTCGATGGGCCGGACCACCACGCGGTCCTTGAGCGGTCGGATGTTGATCGCCATGATTGTTCTCCTTACCACTCGCCGCCGAACTCGCCGTCCGGGCCGTGTCCGTGGGGATCCTCTTCGTCGTCTTCCGGGATGTCGGTCACGAGCGCATCGGTCGAGAGGAGCATCGTCGCAACCGACGCCGCGTTCTGCAGCGCACTCCGACTCACCTTGGTGGGGTCGATGATCCCGAGTTCGTACATGTCGCCGGTCTCGCCGGTGGCCGCGTCAAATCCGAACGAGCCTTCGCCCGACCGAATCTTGCGGACCGCAAGCGCACCTTCGTAGCCGGCGTTGTCGGCGATGCGCTCGGCCGGAACGGTCAGCGCCTTGCGAATGATCGCGACGCCCTGGCCTTCGTCTCCGTCAAGGTCGAGATCGTCGAGGACGGACACCGCGCGAACGTACGCCACGCCGCCGCCAGGCAGAACGCCTTCCTCGATGGCCGCGCGGGTCGCGTGCAGGGCGTCCTCGACGCGGGCCTTCTTCTCTTTCATCTCGCTCTCGGTCGCCGCACCGACGCGAATCTCCGCCACGCCGCCGGAAAGGCGCGCGAGACGCTCCTGAAGCTTCTCGCGGTCGTAGTCGGAATCCGAACTCTCGATCTCCCGGCGAATCTGTGCGCACCGGCCGCTGATGTCGGCCGCAGCGCCCACGCCCTGAATGATCGTCGTGTTGTCGGAATCGATAATGACCCGCTTCGCCGTGCCCAGTTGGCTGGGCTCGACCGACTCGAGATCACCGCCGGTGTCCTTCATGATGGCCTCGGCGCCGGTGAGAACGGCAATGTCGCCCAGCATGGCCTTGCGACGGTCGCCGTATCCGGGCGCCTTGACGGCACAGACGTGGAGCACGCCGCGCATCTTGTTCACGACATGGGTCGCGTGGGCGTCGCCCTCGACCGACTCCGAGATGATCAGCAGCGGCTGCTTTTCCTTGGAAAGTGCCTCGAGGAGCGGCACGAGCTTTTGGGCGGTGCCGATCTTGTCCTCGTGGATCAGGATGAGCGGATTCTCGAGCACGCATTCCATGCTCTCCGCGTTCGTCGCGAAGTGCGGGCTCTGAAAGCCGCGATCGAACTGCATGCCCTCGACGACATCGACCTCGGTATCGAGGGTCTTGCCCTCCTCGACCGTGATCACGCCATCGCGGCCGACCTTCTCCATGGCCTCGGCGATCATGCCGCCGACCTCGACATCACCGTTGGCGGCGATCGTGCCGACCTGGGTGATCTCTTCCTTGGTGTCGATCTTGCGCGAGAAACCGTCGAAGAACGAGATGACCCGGTCCACGGCGGTCTGGATTCCTCGTCCAACCGCAGCGACGCTGGCACCGGCGCTCACGAGCCGCAGGCTCTGCTTGAAGATCGCCTCGGCGAGGACCGTGGCGGTCGTCGTGCCGTCACCGGCCACGTCGGACGTCTTGGTCGCCGCCTCCTTGAGGAGCTGCGCCCCCAAGTTCTCGTAGGGATTGCTGAGCTCGACCTCTTCGGCCACGCTCACGCCATCCTTAGTTACGGTCGGGTTGCCCCAACCTTTGTCGATCACCGCGGTCCGTCCGCGGGGACCGTAGGTCGAGCGGACGGCACGCGCCATCTTCTCGACTCCGGTCCGTAGGTGATCACGCGCCTCATGCTCGAACGCGAGTTGCTTCGGCATCCAAACTTCCTCCAGGAAAACTGGTTCGGACGGGCGCAAAAGCGAACCGGGTGCCAACGGACAGCGGATGACATAACTTGTTTTTCTTCAACAGGTTACGGAGAAAGCCGGGGCTCGGGATCGGCTGTCATTCTGACAAGTCCGGCCGGGGATCCTGCCAGCCTGTCAGTCTGGCCCACGGTCCGCGAGAGCGAGGGCGAAGGAAAAAAGGGGGGGCCGGGGGCCGGCCCGCGAAGAGGCTAGGTCTTTTTCTTCGGGTCTTTCCACGCCTTGGACCGGCGCGAGTCGTTTTCTTTCCACCATTCCTGCCAGTCGTCGATCGTGGTGATCGTGTCTTGGCGACACAGCCCCTGCAGAGTCTCGACAAGCGCGGCCTGGATGTCTCTCCACCGCGCCTGCTTTTCGGGGCTGACCGTCTTGCCCCCCTGCCCCCCCGACGCCGGATACTCCAGGCTGATCCGCTTCATCAGGAACGCCACGATCTTGATCCGGACCGTTCCCTTTTCGGCGCCGTAGTACTTGAAGGCTGCATAGGCGGCCTTCGCGACCTCGACGTTCTTGTGCTTTGTGAGATCCGAAAGCCCGCCAATCTCCCGTTTGCCGCGGTATTTCCCCACGGCATCGATTGCCGCCACCTGAACGCCCAACTCGTCGTCGCTAACTTCCTTCTCGGAGAACGCGAGCTTCTTGAGCCTCTTGATCCCGCTCTTGGAGCGAAGGTCGCCGAGTGTTGCCGCGATCTTCTTGAGCGTGCCCCAGTTGCCCTTGCAGACCTTGAACGAGGAACTCAGCTCCTTGGCGATCGGGTCGAGCTCCTTTTGATTCTTGGAGCTGACCGCGAGCTCTCCGATCGGCTTCAAGAGCGCATCGATCGAACTCGAGTCCTTTTCCTTGTTGGCCATGGCCAAGTCGGCCAGAAGCTTGCCCGCATCGAGCGCAGCCCCGTCGTTCTCGTCGTCCTCGGCCGAAACGGCCATGGGTATCGCCATCAGCAGGGCCAAGGCGAACGGAAACACGGTGGACCGGGCGGTCGATAAGGTGAAGGTGGCGTTTTGGGCAAACTTCATGGCAGTACTCCTCCGTTCCGATTATAGCGGTGACGGGGAGCCACGGATCCATGAGTAAAAAACGCGGCAGACGCTCGAAGTCGGGCCTGTTGGGCCTTGCCCTGCTTTTGCTGCTTCTCTTGCTGCTACTGCCGTTGAGTGGCTTCTTGGCCGGCATCCTTCCGGATGGCGGACGCCTCGCAAACGAGCCTGACGCGGCTCCGAGCCGTGAGCCGGGCACCCTCAGGGTTCTCGTCGTGCGACCGCGGGACCAAGAACCCGTTCCCGGCGCCCGCATCACGGTGAACGGCATCAACGCGGCGGCCAGCGACGATCGGGGCGAAACCGCGCTGACCAAGCTGCAAGACGGGCCGGTACTCCTGGAAGCGACTTCGGGCGGCACAACAGTGCGGGCGTGGGTCGATGCCCGCCTGACCGATACGGTGCGGCTCGAAGTGACGGCTTCTCCGGTTCGTACGGGTCGGGCCCCGGACGGGGCGCGCGCGCTCCTGCTCGATCGGCAGGGTCGCGAAATCGCCCGAACCAACATCAAGGACGGCCGCTACACGCTGCCCGACGATCCGGATGCCGCGGCGGTCTGCATCCAGTGCGCGGGAACGGCACCGAGGTCGCTTACGGACGGCGATGTTCCCGACGTCGCCGAGACCAAAATCACGGGCATCGTCGCCGGTCTCTACGGAGAATTCGAGGTGTTCGGCGAGATGGAGGGCGCGAACGGCGACATCCGCCTGCCGTTTCGGATGCGGCTCAACGCCGACGCCCAAGGACGGTTTCGCGGGAAACTGCCGGCCGGCGCACGTGCGTTCGGCGTAACCGCCGATGGCCGTCCGTTTGCCTTGGACGGATCGGCCCAACGCCTCCCGCGGCTCGCCGAAGTCGGCGGTCGTGTCCAAACGGCCCTCGGTTCGGCGGTCCATCTCGCCACCCTCGACTTCGCTCCGGTCGGCCCGGACGATCGCCCGATCCCGATGCCGCCGCTACGGATCGAGGCCGACGAAAACGGCGTCTTCCAACACGCCCGCTTTCCGGCGGTCCGCTGTCGGGTCTCGGTTTCCGGCCGCGACTGTGCCACCCGCGTGTTCGAAGACGTGACGCCCAAGACCGGACTCTCGTTCACCCTCGATGCGGGCTACACGGTCCGCGGCCGTGCCGTCGATCCCGCTGGCGCGCCGGTCCCGCATGCACTCATCCTGGCCGAGGGCCTGCCCGCCGGGGACGGCCACCGGCCCCTGCTGCGCGACCGGGCCGACGCCCAGGGCCGCTTCCTGGTACGCGGTCTCGGGGGCCACTTCGCGCGCGTACGGGTGATCGCAAGGGGGTTCGCGCCGACAACGATCGCCCGGGTCCAAAAGAACGCCCGGCTACGGGTCGTGCTCTTGCCCGAGTAGCGCGCCCCCCCCAAACCGGACCGGGTGGGAAAACCGACTCACAGCTGTGGCCACCGAAAGGACCGCGCCATGCGGGTCGTCTCACCTTGCGCAACTCGTCACGCACCCGTACCTTCCCCCCCATGCACCTGCTTTTGACCGGTGGCTGCGGACTCATCGGCTCCGCCTTGGCCGCGCGCGCCCTGCGTGCGGGATGCCGGATTACGGTGCTCGACAACCTCTCCACCGGGAGGCGGAAGAATCTGCCGCGCGATCGGCGCGTGGAACTCGTGGTCGGCGACGTGGCGGACGACGACCTCGTCGCCGATCTCGTCCGGCGATGCGATCGCGTCGCCCACCTCGCCGCCGGCGTCGGGGTCGGGCTCGTGTTGTCGCGGCCGACCGGCGCATTGCGGCAGGCGCTGCTTGGCTCCGAAGTGTTGTTTCGACACGCTGCGGCGGCACGCAAGCCGGTGTTTTTTGCCTCAACATCCGAGGTCTACGGCGACAGCGCCGGGGAACCGCTCCGAGAGGATCGCAACGTCGGATTCGGGTCGCCCGACCGACTGCGCTTTTCGTACGCAGCGGGCAAGGTGGCCGGTGAGGCGCTCGCCTTCGCCTACGCCCATGAATACCGTCTGCCCGTCGCCGTCGGGCGATTCTTCAACGTGACCGGACCGGCGCAGCGCGACGAGTACGGCGCGGTAGCGCCGACGTTTTTTGGACAGGCGCGCGCGGGTGGTCCCATCACGGTGCACGGTGACGGCTCGCAGACACGCAGCTTTCTCGACGCACGCGACGCGGCCGAATACGTGTGGCGCCTCTTGGAGGCCGCACGCCCCGGGGGCATCCTCGCCAACATCGGTCGCGACAACCCCGTCACCGTTCTCGACCTCGCCCGGCGCATTCGCGACCGGGTCGATCCGACCGTCCGCATCGAGCACGGCGCGCCCGACTACGGGACAGGATTTGTACCGATTCTGCACCGCCGCCCCGATTCCACGCGCCTGTTGGAAATAACCGGCTACAAGCCCCGGTTCAGCCTTCAGGACACGCTCTCGTCGTTCGTCGATGCCCTGACCCATTCGACGTAACTGGACAAGCCGGCGCCGACGGGCAGCGCGAGCAGCTCGGGAGTATCGTATGGGTGTAGGTCCGGGAGCGCCCGCATCAAGGCATCGATCCGCTCCGATGATGTCTTGATCACAAGTAGGGCTTCTTCTTCGCGCTCAACCTTGCCCTCCCAGCGGTAGATGCTGGCCACGCCCGATATCACGTTGACGCAGGCCGCAAGCCGCCGTTTCACCAGATCGGACGCCAGCGCCTCGGCTCGGTCGGGGGGGCAGGTGCACAAAAGCACCGATATCGCCGGCCCCCTCATCGTTGTACGCGCACGTCAAGGCCCATCCCTGTTGGGATCGCGGGTCGGCAAGCGTGAGCGGCCCGAAACGCGCAGGAAGCCCGGACCGACTCGACTCGCCCGAAAGCACGGCCCGCGCTCATCGCGCCTTGTCCCGATCGCCGGGCGCCTCGCCGCGTTGATTATCGGGCCGGTTCTTGGTTTCGCTGCGCGGCGGCTTTTTGGTCTCGCTCCCCGCGTTCTGGCCCACGTTTTCGTCCGGACCGGCCGCACGACCGTCTTGCGACGGCCCACGCCTGCCGCGCCTGCGCCCCCGGCGTCGTCCACGCCCACCGCCTCGCCGTTGACCTTGGTCCCGCCGGGGCGGCGCAGGAAAATCGGCCTCCGCCGGCGCCAACCCCAGCCAAGCCTCCCACTCGTCTTCGTGGCCCTCCTTGAGCGGTCCCATGAGCCGGCGCAGCGTCAGGGTCGGGCCAAAGTGCTCGCGATGTGCATATCGGCTTGCCCGGCGTCCCCGAGGCTCAAGGAGGAGCCGGGCCTGGCCGGCGAGGCAATGCCGGGCCAGCATGGAATCACGTCGGGAAACGGAGAGCCGCTGGGCCAGCGGCGCGAGACGATCCGAAAGCGCGGCGTCCAGGGTGCCAAGAGGCTCGTCGAGCAGGATCGGGCGGGCTAGCGGCGCGACAAGCAGGGCAAACAACAGCGGCTGAGGTAGACCGCGGCGGTCTCCGCCGGTGGCTTCGGCAACCCTCTGCAGCATGTCGTACGTCCAGTCCGGCAACGGGTGCAGTTCGGGCAACAGCACCTCGAGCGCTCCCAGTTCCTCCAGGTGACGAAAACAATGGTCCGCGTTTTCGCTGCTGATAAGCCGGTAGAAATCCTCGAGGATCCGCGGCGGCGCGGCGCGCTCCAGGTCCGGCGCGGCGCGCAGGGAGGCGGCGCGAAGATCGTCGGCAACCTCTAGGCCGAGCCGTCCTGCGAAACGAGCGGCCCGGAGGATGCGAACCGGATCCTCCCGCATGCGCACGTCGGGATCGCCGATCGCGCTGAGCCGACGGGCGGCCAGGTCGTCAAGCCCGCCGACGTGGTCGATGACGCGCTTTTCGTTGACATCATAAAACAGCGCGTTGATCGTGAAGTCGCGGCGAAACGCGTCTTCCTCTTCCGTGCCGAACACGTTGTCGCGCTCCAGGTAAACGTCATCGGCGTCGTCTTGGGCAGCGGGCGGAGCTCGCCGGAACGTCGCGACCTCGACGACGGTCGCCCCGAAATGCACGTGCACGAGCTTGAAGCGTCGTCCGATGATGCGGCTGTTGCGAAAACACCGCTTCACCTGCCGGGGCCGCGCGCTCGTCGCGACATCGAAGTCCTTGGGCGTACGCCCGAGCAGGAGATCACGCACACAGCCGCCGACGAGATAGGCCTTGTGGCCTTGGCCGGTAAGCCGCCCCACCACCTTTCTCGCCTCCGGCTGGAGATCGTTGTGGTGGATGAAAGGATCGCGCTGCGCTCGGGACTCCACGGTGAATACGGTTGAAAAGCGGATCCACCACGCCGGCCCTCGCGGTGAAGGCCGTGTCGTAACCTATGCTTGGGCAGGCGTCAACGCATGGAGTTTCTGTCCGCCGAACTGAACCCTTGGGGATTCACGCTCTTGGCCGTCGGCGGCTCGGTGGTGACGGGCGTGTTTGTGTACCTGATTGAACGGGTGGCCGAGCGCTGGGGCCTTGTGTCACGAAGCCGCCGGGACCGGTTCGGCCGCGGCCGCGTGCCGCTGGTCGGGGGGCCCGCGCTGCTGGTCGGGCTCGCCGCTGTTCTTCTCTCGCTGCGCGCCGTGCCCGCACGGGGCACAAGCATCGCCGTCCTCGGCTTTTTTTTCCTGGGACTGGCCGACGACCGCCGAGCGCTGCGGGTGCCGCGCAAGCTCGCCGCCCAAGCCGTAATCGCGCTGGCCGCCGCGTACTACCTCGCCCCGACGCCGGCCGCGATCGGCCTCGGCGCGCTGCTCCTCCTGCTTTTCGTCAACGCTCACAACTACCTGGACAACATGGACGCCCTACTCGCCGGCGTCGCGCTGGTCGAAGCGGTGTCACTCGCCCTGCTACGCCCCGAGGGTGGCGCGCTCGCGGTCAGCCTCGTACTGATACTGCCCGTGCTCGTGTTCTTTACGCTGCCGCCCGCGAGAATCTATCTCGGCGATTCGGGCAGCCACCTGATCGGCGCGATCTTCGGCGTGGACGCGCTCCGCCTTCTGGTCGGCACCGGCGGATATCACCCCGGTAACGTGCTGCCGCTGGTGGTCGTTTTCGCCGTCCCCCTCGCGGACACCCTGACCGTCACGATCTCACGGCTACGGCGCGGCCGGCCCGTGTTCCGTGGCGGTATCGATCACCTGTCCCACCGTTTGGTGCGCCTGGGCTTTTCCGTGCCGCGAGCCGTATTCACGCTCGTGCTAGCATCCGCCGTGTGCGGGGTCGCCGCTCTCTTCTTGTCACGTGCGTAGTCCTCGGAGGCTGCGCGTCCGCAGGCCTGACGGTTCCCGCGCCCTCCGTACGCTTCGCCGAGACCCCGCCGCCGCTCCCCGAGCCGCCGCGCGCAGGGCCCAACGATTCGGATCGCGTGCGCCACGTCCGCGTCGCCGTGCGGGTTGGCGACCGGGCGGTGCTGCGCTGGGACGGGCACTGTCGCGTCGGCGTGTGGACGACCCTCGACCAGTGGACCGCCACGCCGTTCGTAACCCGCGAGGCCTGGGGACGGCTGGGAAAGCGCCGACCGAAGCGACTGGCCCGGGTCAAGGACGAGGTGTTGTCGGGGGCGCTGGTGCGAATCCGGCCTGAGCAAACGGACGGCGATGTCTTGTCGGTGTCGTTCGCCGCGGAGGTGGCGGAGGGCACGGTGGGTCCGGAGCGCTCCGTGGGAAACTTTTTCGGTCGCACAGTGAAGCTCCCCGCCCCGCGGCGGCACGGCTACCGCTTTTTCGGCACGGCGCCTGACGGATTCAAGGGACCGGTCGCCCGCTGGGACGACATCGTCGTGTATCTGGGCGACGACAGCGGCGACGATCCCCCGCCCGGGGCATGTCACTTCCACGTGGGCAAGTCGTCGGGGTTCGTCGCAGGAGACAGTATCCGGGTCGAAGCGTTCGTGCGGGTATGGAAACCGGCCAAGCCGATCCGCATCGCGGCCGATGGGGTCGATCGCGCGGACTATCGGCTGGTGGACCGCAGACGCGCCGCAGGGTTCTCCGGTCGCGGTCAGAAAACGGCAAACTACGGCGACACGTTTTCGTGCGAACGGAAGTGAATGTGAAAAAACCCGGATCTGGACTCTCTCGGGCTGTCTGGCTCCTGTTGCTCGCGATCATCGCGCCGGCGAGAGGTGAGCTTCTCACGCCGGGCGAGGCGGTCTTGAAGGATCTAACGAAGGCACTCGCGAAAGACGACCAGACCACGGCCATCGCACGCCTCCGCGAGATCGGCGATCTCTACCGCTATCCGGCCTCGCCCGCAGAAGCGAAGCGACTCCTCGACGCCGCCGCGAAAGCCGCCCGCTCCCCACGGCCACGGATTGCCGTGGCCGCACTGCGCGCCCTGGGTCGCACGCGCTCCGCGGCAGCAGCGGCACACATCAGCGCGTTCCTGAAGGCGCCCAGTCAAATCCCGGCCGGCGTACCGGCGCTCGTCGCTGCGGTCCAAGCCGCCGGCCGCCTTCGCCAAAGCTCGCTCTACCCGCCTCTACTTCGCCTGGCAAAGTCCGCGGGCGACAAGACCGTCGCGGACCAGGCCCTCTTCGCCCTGGGCGAGTTCGGTCGCTCCGACCCGACGATGCGCCGCAAGGTCTTCGAACAGGTGCTCAACTTGTGCCCGGCGTTGATGCGTGGCCGCGCGCGCTGGCGTCGTCTTCGCGCTCCGACGCTGCGCGCCCTCCAAGTCCTGTCGGGCCGGCGGCTGAATTCGGTGGCCATGTTTCGAGACTGGTGGCGTGTCGCCAAGGAGAGGCGCAACCCGTTTCAGGACAATTGACCGGACCGACAGGGCCGATCGGCCGGTCTTGCCGACCAGACCGACCAGCCGGAACGGATTGATCGAACGGCTCCACGCGATCACGAAACTTCGCTCGGGCGCCTGAGATCTTCAATGGGCGCATAGATCGGCTGCCCAATCGGATTCGCTTCCCCCGGTGTCAGCGTCGTGTCGTTTGTCCTCCAACATGCTACCGACTCACAGGCATCGCCCATGAGCCTCATTTCACGGCGGCCCGGTTGCCATCGCTGTGATTGTCCGATCACGACCGCTCCCGCGAGCTCGCGCGGCACGATGGCGATAGGGAGGCGCGCGCTCGCGCACCTCGGATGCGCCGCCAGCGCCCCTGTCATCCCGTGAGCCCCTGTCAACCCCGGGTGGCTGCGGCGGCTCGGCCCCCGCGCAATCGGCCCCCGAGCACTCGAACCGGGTGTGGTCAAACACAAACACCGGGCAGCCGGCCTCGTCGAAGTGCGAGAAGCAAAATACAGCCGCGTCGAGCAACACATGGCAGTCGCGGCACGAGTCGGCGATATTGTCCGCTTCGTTGTTCCCGCCGTCCGCAAACGGCTTCAGGTGAACGAACTCCACCCCGCGCCGCGCGTGACAGAGTTCGCGCATGCCGTTGGAGCGTCGTTTCACGAGCGCCTGGACCTGCTTGGAAACCGCACGCAGTCGCCCGGCGGCACGCTCCTGCCCAGCGCCGTTCCGCCTCTTCGGCAGCGGCCTGAGCTTGCGGTCGTAGACCCTCGAAATCCGTTCGGCGGATCTCGCCAGCGGTCGGCATGACCCGCTGGCCCTTGGCCATCAGCAGTCCAACCCGTCGAAAACCGTCGCGGGTCTTCTTCGTGACCCGAAAACGCATCAGAAACGTCGGCGCCCCCTGCCGAGCGTCTTCGATTGCCT
>JAJFFH010000012.1 GCA_021776735.1 Planctomycetota bacterium
CGGCGCCCAGTAGCACGCTCCCGTTCTGTCCAAGAATTCGGCCGACCCGAGCATGTCCCCGAAAACCAGATCCACGCCCCGATTCTCCGCCCAACACGCGAGTTTCGACTCTACGCCGCCTCGCCGCTTGCGTCAATCGGACCGTGCCGTCATCGTCCGGCGATGAGCTTCGTCCGGCACCTGCTCGCGTTGGTCCGCGCCCTTGCGCCCGTAGCGCCCGACCGGTCAACGAGTTCGAACGGCTGAGTTTTCGGATAGGACGCGGACGCCAAGCCCGGCGTGCAGGTCTACGACCTTCTCTGGTCGAACCAGAGCACGGGCACGAAACAGTGGAAGGCGGCCGTCGTCAATCCGCCCAAGGGCGAGGGCGCGCCGCGGGCGAAGTCGTGATCGCGGAGAATGCCTACGGCCTAACGGCTCGCCTGCGATGGCCGGCCTCGGATCGCTTTCCGTCTCCGTTGGCGTTGGGCGAGCCGATCCGCGGCGACGGGCCCTGGCGTCCGGCTCCGGCGGGTGTGTCCGCGCCGGCCTTCGGTTGGCTGGACTTGCACAACGCCGGCAGTCACGCCCTCCGCATCGGCATCGAGTGCTTGGACGCTCTGCGCGCGTGGCGCCGCGTCATGGATCTCGCAGCCGGCGCGACGGCACAGGTGCCGGTCGATCGGCGGCGCGCCCTCTCCGCTGGGAAGGTGTCCGACCTGCGTGCCGTAGGAGTCGACCTCACGGTCCGTCCGGTCGAAGCGGACCGGTCCGTCGGCCCGGACGTTCGCGTGCGCTTGGTCGACGACAGCGCAGCCGACACCGGTCTCGTTCTGTGCCCGCCGGACGAGACCGTGTCGATGGATCTGGAAAGCCATATGCCGCCCCACGCGTGGAAGCTGCCGGTTCCCGTGTCCGGCGCGGCGGGAGGCGCCGTGCGGTTGCGACCGGTCGGGTCGGAGGACGCCGGATGGGGGCTCGAGATCCCGCCCGCCGCCAAGAACGACCCGACGGATCGCAGGGACCCGCTCCTGCGCCATGAGCTGGCCAGGTTCCCGGACTGGATTCACCGCGTCCTGACACCACTGGCGGAGGGCTGGGACTGGGGCCGGTTCGTGCGCCTCCATGATCTCGCGCAGACCCTGCGTCGCAATCTCGGCGAGGTCCTTGGCGGCGTGTTCTTGAACCAGCTCTGTGATCCGCTCCTGGGAGCGTGGCTCCTCGTCTCCGATGCCGCCGGGCTTTTTTGCCCGTGAACTTCTCCCATCGCTCGACCGTCACGTCGCAAAAGCGCGGATCGATCTCGATGGCCAGATGACGATCCACGCCCACACGGGAGCCAGAAAGTTGTCGGGCCTGGCGAAGTATCGCGTCCGACAGGGCTCATACCGAATCGTGTACTCCATCGAAGACGATCGCCTCTTCGTAACGAATCGTGCGTATTGCGCACCGTCGCGACGTGTATCGTGGGCAGGGCTAACAAGGGCGATGCCGGCGGCGGGAGACGGCTCGGACGGTCCGCTGTTTTTCTCTTGCATCAAGAGTACGGGCTAGCCACAATTTCAAAATAGAGGGCATTGTGGACTACCCGGACTTCTTCAAGAGAGCCACCGGGTCGCCGCCGTTTCCGTACCAGCGGCGCTTGGGCGAAGCCGCGTGGCCCGAGCTGCTCGACATCCCGACCGGCCTCGGCAAGACCGCAGCGGTCTGCGTCGCGTGGCTCTGGAAGCGCAGCCAGGGCGACCTCAACACCGGACGGCGGCTGGTGTATTGCCTTCCCACACGCGTTCTCGTGAAGCAAACCGCGGATGTCGCGGCAAAGTGGGCCACGGCGTCGAAGTCCAGCGCCCGCGTCCATTTGCTTCTCGGCGGCGAGGAGGCGACCGGTTGGGATGCGGATCCCGACAAGGACGCGATCCTCGTGGGCACGCAGGACATGCTCTTGTCGCGCGCGCTCAACCGCGGCTACGCGATGAGCCGCTATCGCTGGCCCATGGCGTTTTCGCTGCTGCACAACGATTGCCTGTGGGTTCTCGACGAGACCCAGCTTATGGGGGTCGGCATCGAGACCTCGGCGCAGCTCGAGGGACTGCGGGCGCAGTTCGAAACCTTCGCCCCGGCGCACACGATGTGGATGAGCGCAACGTTGAACGCGGGCGCGCTGAACACCGTCGATCATCCGGAGCCCGAGGGTGGTCGGCGCCCGGAGAAACTGGAAGCGGACGATCACGACCATTCGACCGTCGCGAAGCGCTTGGGCGCCCGCAAGCCGATCGCCCGCGGCAGTCTCGGAGAACTACCGGACACGCACCGCGGCGGTCTGACGCTCGTGGTCTTGAACCGCGTGCCGCGCGCGCAGGAGTTGTACTCGCGGCTCAACAAGGCCGCGGATTGTCCGGTGGCGCTGGTCCATTCGCGGTTTAGGCCGCTGGACCGAGCCGCGCACGAAGGATGGCTCAACGCGCAGGAGGATCGCATCGTGGTGGCCACCCAGGCGATCGAGGCGGGCGTGGACATTTCGGCCCGTGTTCTCTTCACGGAGCTCGCGCCGTGGTCCTCGCTGGTCCAGCGCTTTGGCCGTTGCAACCGGTACGGGGAATGGGATGAAAAAGCGGTCGTGAAGTGGATCGATGTCGCCGATGACGACAAGGACGCGCTGCCGTATACGGTCAAGGCGCTCCAGCGGTCGCGCGCATTGCTTGCCGAAGTCGATGATGTCGGTCCGGGGACGCTCGCGGGCATCGAGCACACCGAGCCGCCCGTTGTCCGACCCGTGCTGCGCCGCCGCGATCTGGTCGACTTGTTCGATACCACACCGGATCTCTTGGGTTTCGACCTCGACATTTCCCGCTTCGTGCGGGACGAACAGGACACCGATGTCCGCTTCGCGTGGCGTGAGCTGAGCGGCAAGCCTGACGAGAAAGCGCCGCGCCCGCAGCGCGACGAGTTGTGTTCCGTACCAATCGGAACCGCCGCGAAGTTCCTCAAGAAGCTAGATAAGGGGCTCTCGTGGGAATGGGACGCGCTCGATTCGGAGTGGAAACGAGTGGACCGGCCGCACCCGGGCCGTGTGTACCTGCTCGATGTCAAGGCGGGCGGGTACACGAACGAACTCGGCTGGACGGGGAATCGCAAGCATCGGCCCGAGCCCGTGCCGTTGGCCTCGGACTCCCCTCCGGCCCGTGAGATGGGGTTTGGTGGGAACCGATCCACGCAGGGCGGGCGCTGGGTGAAGCTGACGACTCACGTCGAAGATGTTGGTACTGCGGTTGGCGGCCTCGCGCGCGCCGTGAACCTTCCCGCAAAAAGCATCGCCGCTCTGGAGCTGTCTGCCGCGTGGCACGACGTCGGGAAGGCGCACGAGGTGTTTCAGGCGATGCTCGACGGACCCGACGGCGGTCCCTGGGCGAAGTCGGACGGGTGCGGCGGCAACACGATCGAACGCCGGTACTTCCGCCACGAACTCGCGTCCGCGCTGGCACTGCTCGCGCACGGCGGCGGCGACCTGGCGGCGTATCTCGTCGCGGCGCATCACGGCAAAGTGCGCCTGTCGATCCGCTCTGTGCCCGGCGAAGAGCCGCCGCCCGGACGCGATGTTCCGTTCGCGCGCGGCATCTGGCACGGCGACGAGTTGCCGGCGGTCGATGTTCCGGGCGAGGGACGCGTTGGGCCGTTCACGCTGGATCTCTCGCTGATGCAGCTCGGCGAGGGAAGCTGGCTGGAGCGCACGCTCAAACTGCGCGAGGGTTGGGGGCCGTTTCGTCTCGCGTACCTGGAGACGATCCTGCGCGCGGCGGACTGGCGCGCAAGCGCCGCGGAGAACACGGACAAGACAGGAACGGACGGCGATGTCTCCTGACCAGATCGTCACGCACGACATCGTCCTGGAGGGCTGCCGTCCGGAGCCGCTGGCGCACTACCTGAAAGCGCTGGCCGTGCTGCGTCTGGTCGCCGAACAGGCGGATCCGGCCGCGCACGGCGCATGGCAAAACGACCGCTTCGTCCTGCGCTCGACACTCGACCGCGAGGCGCTCGTTCGTTTCTTCCTGCACGACTACGAGCCGACCCCGATCGTGTCCCCGTGGAACGGGGGCAGCGGATTCTTCCCGAAGGACAACAAGGAGGGGCCGAATGCCATCTCGGCCGGCGCCGCGCGACGATTCGGGACGTTGCGCACCGGCCTGCACGCTTGCCGGACGGTGCTCGAGGAACTTGAACTCACGGACAAACCCGACAAGAAGGACAAGCCCCGGCTCTTGGAGGCATGTCGTGCGCGCCTGCCCGACGAGTCATTGTCATGGCTCGACGCGTCGCTCGTCTTGTCCGAGTCCGGGCCTCGGTTTCCCCCGCTTCTTGGCACCGGGGGCAACGATGGGCGCCTCGACTTCGGCAACAACTTCATGAAGCGGCTCGTGGGGCTTTTCGACGCGGACACGGGCGAGCCCAATGCGAACGCGCTGGCGCTCCTCGACCATGCCCTGTTCGCGGTGCCGACCAGCGCGCTGGAAAAGGCACCGGTGGGTCAGTTCCTGCCCGGCACCGCGGGTGGCGCGAACGCGACTGCCGGTTTCGATGGCGACGCGCAGGTCAACCCGTGGGACTTCGTGCTCGCGTTCGAGGGCGCCGCGTTGTTTGCCGCAGCGGTCGCTCGCCGCCTCGACGCCGGGACCTCCGCGTTGTCGTATCCGTTCACGGTGCGCCCGGTTGGTGCCGGGCATCGCTCGGCGGCGCAGGCGGACGAGTCCACCGGCCGCGACGAGATGTGGCTGCCCGTCTGGGACCGGTTTGCCACGGCGGGCGAGTTGCGCGCGGTGTTCGCGGAGGGACGCGCGACCGTCGGACGCCGTCCGGCGCGCAGCGCCACGGATGTCGCCCGCGCCCTCGGAACCCTCGGCGTCGATCGCGGACTGACCGAATTCATCCGGTATGGCTTCCAGCGGCGCAACGGTCTGGCGTACCTCGCCGTCCCGCTCCAGCGCATCCGCAACCGCGACTTGACGGCGATGCGCCTGCTCGACGAGATCGATTCGTGGCTCGAGCGGTTCCGCTCCGCCGCCCGAGGCAAGCTCGCACCGGCTTCGGTCTCGCGGGTCGCGCGCGCGCTGGACGACGCGATTTTTCGCTACGCAGATCGGGGAGGGCGACAGGAACGGACGGCGATGTTTCTTGCCCTCGGCGATGCCGAGGTGGCGCTCGTTCGCTCGTTGCGCTGGACCGAAGACGCGTATTTGCGGCCGATGCCAGGGCTTTCGTCACGCTGGCTGGCCGAGGCGGGCGATGGATCCGCCGAGTTTCGACTCGCCGTTTCGCTCGCCTCCCTGGACGGGAAGGCGGGCCGCGTGCGCACGCAGCTTGAACCGGTCGTCGGGGACCGGTTCCCGCGATGGAACGAGAAATCGGGACCCGGCGCGGTGTGGGCTGCGGGCGACGCCGCCGGCTGCCTGACGGCGCTGTTTCAGCGGCGCCTGCTCGCGGAAGACAACTATGCGGACCGGGCGACCGCACCCGCCCGCCTCGATGACATCGCGCGGTTCATCGAGGGCGACATGGAGGATGGTCTTTTCCTGCGCTGGCTGCGCGCATGCGTGCTCGTGCGGAGTCCCGGACCCGCCCCCGCGCCCGCCTTGACCGATCCCGTCCCGATTCCGCCGCTCTACGCGCTGCTCAAGCCCTGTTTCGCGGCCGCGCCCGTGCTCGACGCCGATGTTCCGACGGTTCCGGGCATTGTTCGGCTCGCGGCAGCCGGTCGCGCTGATGCGGCGAGTCGTCTTGCTGCGCGCAGGCTGCGCGGTAGCGGACTCCTAGCCGCCATCGACAGCGTGCGCGCGTCGCTGGCGCACACGCGCCGTACGGCGGCGGCGCTCCTGTTTCCCCTGACTCCCATGCAGGTCGAACGCCTTGCCGCGCGCGTCCTGCGTCCTCACACGGAAGGAGAACCCTTATGACTTTCAACGGACTCTCTGGCTCGCCGCGGCTCTTGGCCGATGTCGAGCTGCGGCCCCTGCAGGGCGCGCGTTTTCAACCCACCGGATTCCCCGACCTCGGTGCCGCGGAGTACCAGGCGGCCGACGGGACCGCGATGCTCCTCGTGGAATCGGCGCAGAGCATGGCGAATCGCATGGAGGCGATCTGCTGGGACGAGTTGGCCGACGACTGGGTCGGGCCGCTGCGCGGGCTGCCGGTCGTCAAGGTCATGGACACCGACGGGAAGCCGCTGACGAACACCGTGCTCGAGTCGCACCGACTCAACAGCCCGTACATCCTCGAGAGCAAGGACAAGGCGTTCTTCAACCGGTTGAAGGACGAACTCGGCGGGCTCGAGAAGGGGCGCGTCGATCTCGGTGCGCTCGCGCGCGTCTTGCTGAAGTACGACGCGAATGCCCTTCTGCATGGCGTGTTTCTCGCGAAGAGCAGTCTCGCGGGCGGACGGCTGCGTCTGCCACGCGCGCTGTCCTCGTTCGTGGAGGCGCAAGGCGTCGCGGTCGCGGCGTCGGGCGGCGTCAAGCGCGACGACGTCGATCCGAGCGGCAACACCAACCAGGGCTTCGGCCACGTTCCGTTTCACCGCGACGAGTACACCGGGACTATCACGGCGTACTTCAACATCGACCTTGCACAGATTCGTGGATACCGGCTCGGCGAAGCCGCTGAGAACCTGCTGATCGGGCTGTCGCTCTTCAAGGTTCGCGCCGTGCTCGAGCGCGGGTTGCGGTTCCGGACCGCGTGCGATCTCGAGCCCGCGGGCGAGTTCTCCGTTCGCCAGCCGGACGGTTTTTTGGTCCCGTCGCTGGCCGAACTCGAAGAGGCGCTGCCGGCGCTGATCAAGGCCGCGACCGACGGCTTTGCCGATCCGCCGGCGACCGAGGTGACGTTCAAGCCGTGATCGGACTCGGGTTTCGTTTCTCCGCCAAGCGCTACCACGCGACGCCGTGGGGGCGGCACGTCAACGAGGGCGCCGTCGAGTGGCCGCCGTCGCCGTGGCGGATCCTGCGCGCGCTCGTCGCGACGTGGCACCGCAAGGCGCCCGATCTCAACGACGCGATCGTGCGCACTCTCGTGGAGAAGCTCGCGGGCGTGCTGCCGTCGTATCGACTGCCGCCCGCGACCGCGGCTCACCTTCGCCACTACATGCCGCTGTACAAGGACAAGACGACGCTCGTGCTCGACGCGTTCCTGCATGTGGATGGAGACGTGCACGTTGCGTGGCCGGTCGATCTGGCCGGAGACGAGCGCAGCGCGCTGGCGACGCTGCTGGACCGGTGCGGGTATCTCGGCCGGGCCGAGTCGTGGACCGAGGCGCGGCTGCTCGACGAGGTTCCGGACGCGGACGTGGCGCCGACGAACGGAAGCACAGCGGACGGCGAACTCGTGCGGGTTCTCGCGCCGGTGTCGCCTGACACCTACGCGGCGTGGCGCGAAGAATACGTCAGGGGTATGAAGAAGAACGAAGTGGCCGCGATCCCGGCGGACCTGTTCGAAGCCCTGCACCAGGAAACGAGCGGTGGCAAGAAGCGGTGGAGCCGGCTGCCCGGCACGCGGTGGGTGGACTACCGCTTGCCGTTCTCTGCCGTGCCGGGACGGCGCACGACGGCTCGCATCCGGCGGCGCCGCCCGCATGTCCTGCCCACCGCGGCGCGGTTTGTCGTCGCGAGCTCGGTGCGGCCGCACCTGACCGATTGCGTCTCCGTCGCGGACCGGGTGCATCGTACGCTGATCAAGTGCTCGGACGGCGCGGCCGTGTTTTTGGGGCGGTCGGAGGACGGCGGGATTCTCCAAGGCCATCGCCACGCGATGATTCTGCCGGAGGCTTGCGGGCGCGACGGACGGATTACGCATGTGGTCGTGTGCGCGGCGATGGGATTCGACGCGCGTGCGCAGCGGGCGCTCGATGCGGTCCGCAGCGTTTGGGGGCGCGGGGGCCATGAAGTTCAGCTTGTGCTGGCGGGCGTCGGGCAGCCGGAGGATCTCGGCGGGCTTGACACGCGCGCCGGGCAGTCGCCGCTGTTGGCCGAGGCACGCGCTTGGGTGTCGCGCACGCCGTTTGTCTCGACGCGCCACGCCAAGACGTTCAAGAACGGCCGGCCCAAGATCGACGGCGACGGATTACAAATCGGGTCGCCCGAGCATGATCTTCGGCGCCTCCTGTCGGAGGCTGGGTTTTCCGAAGACGTCGCCGTCCGTCCGCTTTCTTCCTGTGGCCTTCCCGGGAAGAACGTGCGCTGGCTCGAGTTTCACACGGAGCGTTCGCAAGGCGGCGGCCGGCGCGCCGGGACTCCGGTCGGGTTTTCTGTCCAGTTCGCCCAGCCGGTACGGGGGCCGGTCGCGATGGGCTACGGCGCGCACTTCGGGCTGGGAACATTTCAGCCCGGCTCTTTGAAAACGTGACATGACGGACGGGGGGAGGACGGAGCGAGACGTTCCCGGCCTCCTCCCCGCCCGCATGCTGAACGAGTACTCGTACTGCCCGCGGTTGTTTTATCTCGAGTGGGTGCAGGGCGAGTTTCGCGACTCCGCGGACACCGTCGAGGGGCGGATGCGGCACTCCAACGTGGATGCCGAGAGCCGGACGACGCCGCCTCCGCCGGATGCCGATCCGGACGGGGAGCCGCAGGTTGTACGGTCGCTCACGCTCGGGTCCGACGCGCTCGGCTTGATCGCGCGGGTTGACCTCGTCGAGTTCGACGGCGGTCGGGCGGTGCCGGTCGACTACAAGCGGGGCGCGGTTCCGGACGGCGGGCCGTGGGAGCCGGAGCGAGTTCAGATTTGCGTGCAGGCGCTTCTGCTTCGCGACGAGGGGTACTCGTGCGACGAGGGGGTCTTGTACTTTGCGTCGTCGCGCAAGCGCGTTCGCGTGGCGATTGACGAGGAGCTCGTGGCGCGTACGCGCGAGATGGTTGCCGCGGCCCGGTCCGCGGCTGCGAACGGCGTGTTGCCGCCGCCGCTCGTGGACAGTCCGAAGTGTCCGCGCTGTTCGCTCGCGGGGATTTGTTTGCCCGACGAGGTGAACGCGCTCGTGCGCGACCGGCGCTCCAGCGAGCCGGTGCGGCGGCTTTTTCCGGCGCGCGACAACGCCCGGCCGCTGCTCGTGCAGGACCAGGGCTCAACGGTCGGCAAGAAGGGCGACCGGCTGATCGTTCGGTCGCGGAGTGCTCCGGACGGATCGAAGGAGACGCGCGAGGTGCGGCTTCTCGACGTGTCGGAATTGTGCGTGTTTGGCGGCGTGCAGGTTACCTCGCCTGCGTTGCGGGCGGTGGTCGGGCGTGGCGCGACCGTGAGCTACTTCACCTACGGCGGCTGGTTCGAGGCGATCGCGACGGGCATGAACCACAAGAACGTGGAGCTGCGGATCGCGCAGTATCGCGTCGCCGGAGACGCCGCCCGGTCGCTGGACATCGCGCGTGCGATCGTGGCCGGCAAGATCCGCAACCAGCGAACACTGTTGCGGCGCAACCACGACTCGCCGCCGAAGGAGGCACTCGACGAGATGGAGCGGCTCGCGCGCTCGGTGCGGCGCGCGGCGGATGCGGGGACGCTGATGGGCGTGGAGGGCGCAGCGGCGCGCGTGTACTTCGCGAACTTCTCCGGGATGGTGCGCGGCGCCGCGACGTTCGGCGAGTTCGACTTTCACCACCGCAACCGCCGCCCGCCGCGCGATCCCGTCAACGCGCTCTTGTCGTTTGCGTACTCGCTCCTGACCAAGGACCTGAACGTGCAGGCGCTGCGCGTCGGGCTCGATCCGCTGCTCGGGTTTTTTCACCGGCCGCGGTACGGCCGGCCCGCCCTCGCGCTCGACCTCGCCGAGGAGTTTCGCGCCATCCTCGGCGACTCGACGGTCATCTCGGCGATCAACAACGGCGAAGTACGCCCGAGCGATTTCGTCAAGCGCGGCAACGCGGTGGCGCTCAACCCGCGCGGTCGCAAGAAGTTCCTCGCGGCGTACGAGCGACGCATCGACACGCTCATCAAGCATCCGGTGCTGGGCTACTCGGCCAGTTATCGCCGGATCATGGAAGTTCAGACGCGGCTCTTGTCGCGGCACCTGCTGGGCGAACTGGAGACGTATCGGCCGTTTCGGACAAGGTGACGGGGACGGCGTGATGAAGTCGGGCGAAGCAAGCAGAGGGGGGCGGGGGACGCGGTCATGCGACGCCGGTATCTGTTGACGTACGACGTGTGCGACGCAAAGCGGTTGCGCAAGATGTTTAAGACCATGAAGGGCTACGGCGAGCCGCTTCAATACTCCGTGTTCGTGTGCGACCTGAGCCGCTCGGAGTACCTGATGATGAAGCACGATGTCGGCCGCACGCTGAACCACGCCGAGGACCGCGTGATGATCGTCGATCTCGGCCGCTTGGGAACGAGCGCGGATCGCCGCATCGAATTCATCGGCCGGGCACCGGACCTACCGCCGACGGACGGCGAGGCCGTCATCGTGTAGAGTCGTACCGGCGACGAACATGCCCTGCCTGTACATTTTTTTGCACGCACCGCTATTGCGAGCACACCGGTGCGCCCACAACCCCCAGGGACCGCTCGCGGTCGCAAGTCTGCATGACACCACGCTTTGCGGCGCCGCTCTGTCGAGCGCTACGGCGTGCGAACCAGTGTGCCCGGACCACTCGCAACCGCGATCACAACCCACGTCGGCCGCACAGGTTAGGGTGGGTGCTCCTTCCACCGCGTTGAAGCGGTGGCCCCATTGAAGCGATATCTGCACGCTGGCCGGGGAGCGTTGCCCCGCCGTGCCTTCCACCGCGTTGAAGCGGTGGCCCCATTGAAGCCGCTCCATGGTCACTCCTCTCGTGCCTCCTGCGGGCCCTTCCACCGCGTTGAAGCGGTGGCCCCATTGAAGCTACCTCGACGCCATCCACAAGACGTGCGACGAGGCACTGGCCCTTCCACCGCGTTGAAGCGGTGGCCCCATTGAAGCAGGTAGGTGGGGCAATTTACCCCACCCCCCCGGACAAACCTTCCACCGCGTTGAAGCGGTGGCCCCATTGAAGCGAGGCCCGCGGCGGTGACGTGGGACGCATTTACCCACCTTCCACCGCGTTGAAGCGGTGGCCCCATTGAAGCTTTTTGCGGTCGTCTCTAGGTAGCCCCTCGACGGGCCTTCCACCGCGTTGAAGCGGTGGCCCCATTGAAGCCCAGTCCATCACTCGCCCCCTAGTGCCGCCAGTGCGTTCCTTCCACCGCGTTGAAGCGGTGGCCCCATTGAAGCGTGTCCGGCGTCGCCGACGCGTACCAGCCGGCCACCCTTCCTTCCACCGCGTTGAAGCGGTGGCCCCATTGAAGCCTCGTCAAGTTGTAGAGCGCCGCCGCGATGACCGCGCCTTCCACCGCGTTGAAGCGGTGGCCCCATTGAAGCCGCGCGCTGCGCAAGCGGTGTCCGCAGTGGTTCGGCCTTCCACCGCGTTGAAGCGGTGGCCCCATTGAAGCGGTCGGAGTTAGGCGCGTGTGGCCTGATTCGGAGAACCTTCCACCGCGTTGAAGCGGTGGCCCCATTGAAGCCCGCCATACGGTGCGCGGAACCCACACGCCCCCCTCCCTTCCACCGCGTTGAAGCGGTGGCCCCATTGAAGCACCTTGGAAGTCCCGGTAGACGTTCGATTGGTCAATCCCTTCCACCGCGTTGAAGCGGTGGCCCCATTGAAGCACCACGCCGTCATCGAGAAGGTGTGGCCCCGGCCGGGCGACCTTCCACCGCGTTGAAGCGGTGGCCCCATTGAAGCCACCCGGCGCAGAGCACGAGGGCGATGATCGTGGTTCCCTTCCACCGCGTTGAAGCGGTGGCCCCATTGAAGCTCGACGCGCGTGACCTCGATGTGGCGGAACTCGGCGCCTTCCACCGCGTTGAAGCGGTGGCCCCATTGAAGCACCTTTTCGGTCCAACTCGAAGCACCACGTCGGTAAGCCTTCCACCGCGTTGAAGCGGTGGCCCCATTGAAGCTACGATATCCAGATCAACGCCGACGACCCTACGCAGCCCTTCCACCGCGTTGAAGCGGTGGCCCCATTGAAGCCCTACATTCCGTACGAGAGTGCGCCTCCCGGCGGTCCGTAAACAGCGCCAGAATTCCGATCGCACGAAAGGCCGCCCCGAAACTGCTGTTCAACGTCACGCAAGGTTGCCGCAAAGCAGATGTCGGCCATCTCGCTCGTGGGCGTGGGGTCAAGAACGACCCAGAAGGCGTAGTCGGCGGTGTACCGCATGTCCCCATTCCTGTCCACGTGGGCGCGAATGGCAAGTTCCTTGATGTTTCAGGACATTCGAGCGTTCATCGGAACGCTCGCTCAGCGAGCCCCGGCCGGGTCGGCCGCGGAACGCCGGAGCCCCTGATGAAGCTCGCCCGACACTTCGCCCGAACACCTTCGCGCACAACGTTTGTGGCGGTTGGCCGCCGCTCCTTGAACCCCGACGCGTTCCCGCTCGAGATGGCCGACGCTGCGGCCCGGACACCCGCTCAGGTCGTTCGCATCCAGTGCCAGACGCTCGCCGGGTGCGTGGACGTGGCCCGCAAGCTTCATCGCCGCATCGAGTACGGCTTTCATCTCTCGGTCGAGATCGAGAGCGCCACGGGCGAAGTCATCGCGCACGTCTCGCCCAACGGGCGGGTGTGGGCTGGTGCGGCGAAGGACTGGACCCGGAAGACACCGGAACTCGAGACGTAGCCGAAGCGGCGCGCAAGTGCCGCGGCACGTCCTCTTCGCCGAGCTCACCACGAGCGGACGTGTTCCGCGATCTCCTTCTTGTCCCATCGCAGCCGCGGCAGATGATGGTGCTCCGCAGGCGGCCCTCCTCTCGCGAGAGGATGATCGACGACCGCGCACGGCAAGCCGTCGGAAAGCGCAACGCTCACTTCGTACTTGATCCACGGAGCGCTGTGGCCATCGTCGCCGGGAACCATAAGAAGTCCACGGCAACCTTGGAGACTCTGTTTGATGGCGCTCTTGATCGCGGCCTCGGTCGTCGCGGACTCGTCACGCTTGCAGTAGACGGGAGTCGCTTCGATGGTCCCGCCGTTGGCTTTGAAGAGGCCCTGCAAGTCGCCGCGCAAAGTCGCGTCCTTGTATCGAAAGCTGAGGAAGATCTTCTTTGCCATCTGGATTGCCTTTCCCCGAACAAGGAACGACGGTGAGCCCTGCCATGGTCCTGCGAGCGCGCCCTCGTCCGAACCAAGGCGCGCCCCGGACTGCGGTCAGGGGTACCGTCAGCTATTGCGGTGACGCCTGCACATCGTGCAGGAACTCGAATGTTCCGTTCGCCGTTGTGATCCGGAACTCGAAGGCCTTGTACCCGGACGGAACGAGATTCGGGACGGTGATGGAGATGGCAGTCGATGTCTGCGCAGAGATCGTGCAGACAGTCCACGCGCCCGTGGTCCCGAACTCCCGGGCGTCCACGGTGTCGGTGGCCGAGATGTTCACGCCGGACCAGGTGAGCGTTCCGTTCACGTGGGGATCCAGGATCGTGGGTGCCGTACGCTTTAAAACCAGCGTCGTGCCGGCCGCGTACACGAACTCCCTTGCCAGCTCGACACTGGCCGCGTTGTCGAACAGAAACAACTCGTCGCCACTCGTGGGCGTCGTGATGTAGGTCACAACCTGCTGTCCGGCCGTTGCCCCCGTAAACGTTGCGAGCGTGGTCACGATACCGGCCGGGGTTTCAGACTTGATCGCGTACGTCCCGGTGCCGTGGACGTGCACGGTGGCGGTCAGGCTGCCCGCGAAACACGGTCCGATGAAATCGCCCCACTCGGTGGTGGTATGAAACCCGACCGGGCCCGCGGGAACGGCCTGGTCGGCAACATTGTTCGCATCGGTGTCCGTGATCACGGTGTAGCTGTACGGGTTCGACAGCGCGAGGTCGTTGCGGCGATACAGCTTGAACGACGTCGCGGTCGGTGCCCCGATCGAATGCGTGTCCAGCGGAGCTCCGCCGACTCCCCCCGCGGCCAGGAACGTACTCATCGCGGTCGTGTCCGGAATCAGGTCCGCGTTGGCGTCCCGGAACTGGAGAATCGAGTCCGTGTATCCGTCGTACAGGTACATCGTTCCCGAAACCGGGTCGTAGGCAGGCCGGACGAGGTGGCGACCGGTGTAGGTTGCCAACACGATGGCGGAAAGCTGGTCGGGCACGCCGTTACCCGAAATGTCGGTGAACAATTCCAGGCGGGACTGGTGAAGCATGTAGTCAACCGACACGACCAGCACGAAGGCACCGCCTGTAGCGGTTGCTCCGGCGACAAGCCCCTGCGGGTTGGCCAGTGATGGAGTCACAACGGCATGGATCGGCAGATTCCCCGGCGCATTCCAAGGCGCCGGCTTGAACAGGGTCACGACCGTGTCTGCGTACGTGGCGTCGGCTGAGAACCCGCCACCGTGCGAGTCACATCGGTCGAGCGCATACCACGGCGCATCGGGCAACGCCACTGTGAGCGCCACGCTGCGGACCGTGGCCTGCTCCGAAGACTCGGAGCAGCCAATGGCGAGGGCCGCGATGAGGAGAAAATGGGAGTGTTTCATCGTTGATTCCCTGCTTCGCTACTCGGGGCACAAGGCCCGCAGAGCATCCTTCTTCTTTTGGAGCGGCGACTTCGTTTCGCCTTCGGCCGGCATCGTCATCGCGTCCTTCTTGGCGCACATCTTGTCCAGCGTTTTCTTGTAGTCGGTGAACGTGAACGTAATCGTGACCGTGCCGCTCGCCGTAAACTGGCCCGGATCTTTCTTCTTCATCCCCGTGTACGTCGCCGTGTACGAATCGCGGCAATCCTCGGGGAAGTCCGCATACCCGTCGTTGAACTCGCCCTTCGCGCCGGTGGTCGAGGCGTCCGAATCCGCACTGCCGTCAAACGCGTTGCAGTACCCCTCGAATTCGTCGCACAGCGACTTCAGCTTCTTGTTCCACTCGTCCTTGTTGGCCTCCGTCGGCTCTCCGCAAAGAGCCAGGAAGTTACAGATCTGCTTGTAAGTCGCCTCGGCCTCGTTGAACGCGGCCTCGGCGGCGAGCGCAGCCTGGGCGAGATCGTAGGCGTCTTTCGCCTTTTGCTTCTTCGCCTCGTCAGTCTCCGTAGCGAAGGTGGAGCCGGCTCCGTGCGGGTCGCCGTTGGCCGGCGCTCCTCCGTGGTGAATGCAGCCCCAACCCTGACCGTACAGGTGCTCGTGGATCTTCCACTCCTGACAGCTGTGCACGAATTCTTCGTAGACACTCTGCTTTAGCCGGAAGCCCGCAACCGGGTCGGCGAGGATCTTGGGAATGTCAGCCGCGGTTACAGGCGTCGTGATCGCGCCATTGTCCAAGGCGATTCGCACATGAGCATCGATGTCGATCTTGATTCGAGCAGGCTCGGTCTTCGTTTTGTATTCGTAGGCACCGCCGACAATCTTGCCCGGCGGGGCCTTGAGATTGGCCGCGCAGACGGCGATGTTCTCCTTGCCGTTCTTCCAGTCGTTGGCCGCCTTCGCGCCCCAGTCCTTTTTGGGATCGATGCCGCTGAGAGCGGCAATCGTCTGCTTGAGGACTTCGCCCGATCCACCTTTCGGTTTCTTGTCGTTGGCTGCCCCCGGCCGGGTGATCACCAGGCAGGTCAACGTCGCCAGCAGCAGCAGGTTTTGCCTTGAGCACCGCACTCGATTTTCCTTCCTTTATGTGTCAGTGTTTCGCTACGCACAAGACGCTAACGCGCTCGCAGTCCAGAAACAAGGCCTACGCAAGAAATAAAGTCAAGAGGACGAGAACACGCTTCGCGTCAGAACGGACTTGCCCGACGCCGAGAGCCACCAAGCGAGCCGGGTGGGAACCGCTCGGATCGCATCCAGCGATTCCCCGAAAACTCCGACGCCAGGCGGGATTACGCCGCTAGGGTTCTAGGCAATCGGTTGCCAAAAGTTGCCTGTTGAGGCGATTTTGGACCCCAAACAGGCAATTCGAGTTGCCTGTTCAGGCAATTCCGGGGGTGAAACAGGCAACTTTTGAGGCAAAACAGGCAACTGGGTGACGGCTCCTGACGCCCGGCGGCGACCGGACTGGAATGGACTGCGGCATGAGTCGCCGCGGTCGGAGCCGCCGCCCGCCACTCAGTCGGAGTCCTCGTAGGACCGCGCCTGCGAGCGCAGGCCGCGAAACGCACCCGGGGACACAACCTGCGTCCGGTCTTCGCGGTCCGCACGCCAGCGAACTCTGAGGGCGCCATCCCGGACCAGCACCTCGGGACTCGACACGTCACCGACCTGGACAAGCATCACGTCAAGGCCATCGGGCCCCCGCCACCGGACCTCGGTTGAGAGGTATCCCGGGTGGGACGAGGCGTCAAAGGAATACACCGTGCCGCCCTGCCACTCCAGACCCGACACGTCTTCCGGAAGGCTGCGGCGCCCGAACAAGCCGAGGTAGAGACCGTCTGGGAAACCCCACCACATCAGCAGCGGAGGAAGACTGATCGCGGCCGCGAAGAGCACGCACACGGCTACGCAGCCGAGGTTCGCGAGCGGGGAGGGCTTCTTGGGCTCGTTGACGGGCATCCCGGGCGGCTTCGATTTAGTCCTCATCCTCCAACCGTACGATTCCGGCGGGGTGTTTCGCCACGGCGACGACGCCGGCGTCGAAGGTGGACTCCGATCGCTTGGGGTCGCGTTCGGAATCTGACCCGCGCCCACCGCGGCACGACGATCCCGTCGTCGACAGCGAGCACCTTGCACGTCCCCCAGGTGCCCCCCTCTCCATCGTCGTGCTCGAATGCGAGCACAGCACCAGGCACGACCTCTTGAATGGGCCGAGTTTACTCGCTTGCCATTCCGCCCCACCCGAGCGTCCATGGGCGCCATGCCCCACGTCCTCGGATATGCCCGGGTCAGCACGGCCGACCAGGCCGAACACGGCGTTTCTCTGGCGGCGCAGCGCCACCGCAGGCCCGCGGCGACTATTTGACCATCGCGCAGGTCCTTGAGATCTTCCTCGTGGGCAAAAGCACGGTTCTACGCACCGATAGCACGCCAGCCTCGCGGCGTGTTGGACCCCGGCGCGCTCCGCAACGGTGTAGGCGCTGCACTCGATAGCTGCAACGGCTCCGACTATTGCGTCGTCACGACGCGCGCGCCCGTCGTGAGTTCGATCGCGAGCACACGATTGTCGTCGATCATATGGAGAACGTTACGCGCAACATCGAGGACAAAGCTCTCCGGCGCGCGCAGTGCCGGCCCGGCCCCGTGCCCACCGCCAGAAATCGTCTGGCTTATCCCGGTCTCCGGATCGATCGCAACGACCTCGCGGCGCTCCTTGTCCAGGACGAGGATCTGTTCGCCTGCCGGGTCGTAGACGGCGTCCGTCGGCACGGCCAGCGGCGTGCCGGTCACAAGCACCTGAATCCGTTCGCCAGTTTCGAGGTCGATCTTCTCGACGACCGCGTCCGGACGCGCGAGATACGCCGTCTCGCCATCGGGGTGCAGGGCCAAGCCGCCAGTGTCCCCGAACTCGAAGACCCGGAATCCCGGCTTTGCGTCGGCAACAACCTCGCTCACTCCCGTGTCGAGATCGATGGTGACGATTGCACCGGTCGATGCCAACGAGTCGAGAACAACGCCGCGATTGTGTACTTCATCGATGCGTATCGCGCTGCCCCAGTAGACGGGCTCGCTGGCCACGGTCGTCGCTTCGCCGCTCTCCAGGTCGAGACGCACGAGCAGACCGCTGCCACGGTCGAGCACGATCGCCTCGTGTGCCCCGTCCATGATGTCGAACACAGGCGCGGAGTCGGCCCTCGTGAGCGGAGCGGGGTGTTTCGAAACTACACCTCGCGCGCCGGTGTCGAGGTCCACGCCCACGACCGTGGCGTTCACTGAGTCCAGAATCAGCGCCTGTCCATCGCTGATGCCGATCGCGACTCCAAGTTCGCCGAGCTCGACGCCGTGGCCGACACGGCCATGGAGTGTTTCGACGGTCCCGGCCGCAAGATCGACGCGATGAATGAGGCCGCGCGCCAGCTCCGTCACGAACAGACGGCCATCGACATACGCAAGCGACCCCGGATTCCTGATGGCACCGAGGGGAATCGTCCACGTGCGGCGAGCGCCGTTGCCCAGATCGATCTCTACAATCGTGTTGGGCTGCGCGCCAAAAACGAGCGCCGTGCGACGCGGTGTCAGGGCAAGACCCCGACTCGTTGCGATCGGTACGTTGGCATCAGGGCCCGAGATGATCTCGACGCGGCCCGATGGAACCCGAATCGCGCTCAACTTGTTCAGGCCACTATCGACAACCAGAAGCCGCGACTCCACGGCATCGAAGGCCGTGCCGGTCACGTTGGCAACGCTTCCCATCGCGAAGACATCGCGGCCACCGGTCCAGGAATCGACCCTGATGATGGCGGATCCTACCAAAATAAAAGTGGCGGACTCGTCGGCAAGAATGGCGTCGCTCGAGTAGATGTCCAAGCCGGCAAACGTCCGATCGCTAACGAGCGTCCGATCGCCTGTCGCCATGTCGACTCGAATGACGCGGCATTCGGAGGCGTCGAACACGAACGCATCCTTCTGGTCGGACGTGACCGCCATGAACAGCGGCTCGACGAAACCGACGCCCCTGCCCACGCCCTGGCCGGAGACAACCTCTGCCACGGCGGCGTCCAGGTCGTGAGCAACGATCGTCTTGGACACGCGATCCAGCATCACGATGCCACCGGCGTGGCCGGCGATATCGATCGGTGCACGGACGACCAAGTCCTGCCGATGCACAACGGGGCCGACCTCTACAGACCGACCTCCATCGCTCTCGATAGCCTCGATCGTGACGTCGTTCGGCCCGGGTATGAGCGGAACCTTGCACACCCAGGTCGCGAAGCCATCGACGGTCGTGGCCAAGTGACCGTTCACGTAGACCGCGTCAGCGGAACCGCCGGTGACGCGTCCGCAAACCATCGTCGCGGCGCCGTCCGTCGCGCTCCCGCCCGGCGGGAACGTCACCTGCAACGCCGCCGACAGCGTTGCGGGCGCGACGCCCGGCCCCCCGACGATCTCACCATCCGGTCCTCCTCCGCCGCATGCTGCCACTCCCAACGCGATCAAAGTCGATCCGACGATTCGCATGGTTCGCTACCTCCAGTAAGAACCTCAAGGACTTATCTGCTTTCGAGAGTGCGGGTACGCGCGATGACGTGCAACCGATCGGAAGATTTTGTTTCCGCGGAACAGTTGACACCGTTGCAGCGCCGTCGGGCATACGCCGCATCGAATTCGAACCGCATGAGCAGGCGATACAACGTCGATTGGACAACAGAGGTCACGGTCGCAACAGGGATTCTCCAGCGCTCCACTTGGAGTTCGTCCTCGCATCGGCGGCGAGCACAAGACCGTCGCCATCACTCGTGGGCGGATGGGCTTCCGTAGCCATCGAACCAAGACTCCCGGTGATCGTTGCCGTCCCTCGCTGGGGTCGATCTGCCTTCGTTGCGAACCGGATGTCCCAGCGCGCGCACTGTGCGCACGGCGTGAGTGATAGGCTGCCCAGCAGCCGTGGCCGTGATACCCGCCGACCGGGCCGCAACACTCCCGTAGGCACAGCTGATCGCAGCCTGCGACGCAATGCGGCTCTACCGTCAGGCAACGCTTGCTGCCGTGGGCGACGCCCTCGGCGGTGACGGGTCGATGCCGGCGAAACCGGAACTTGATCAGATCGGCAAGCAGGTTCGGTTGGAGCTAGAGCAGACGCTTGGTCGTGCGATCCGGGACGACGTGCCCGTACGGCAGCTGTCGATGGCGACGATTCGGTTCGGATAGCACATCGAGCCCATCCCAACAGCGCGTGGCAAGACTTGGCCTCGCGAAACGGGGCCGATCTCCGATCGACGAATCTGACGGCACTCAAGCACATAGGATGCTGCCATCCCCACGTCACTGCTCAACGGGCGGCAACGAACGACAGGAGGTCTTCTCGATGCGAAACTTGGCTCTGCTTGCTCTCACTATGCTCGGTGCAGCCGCTATCGCTCTCCCCGTCCCCAGTCAGCCGGCTCCCGACGGCACATACTTGATCGACGACGCCGTGCTCGGCGCTGGTACGTGTGATCTCGGCCCGCTCGTCGGCGGCGCAGGCGGCGGCTCGGGCGGGAACGGCGCGACGACCCTCTACCCCGATCTCGCGTTCGCATGGAACGCCTCCCTCGGCATGTACCTCATCACAGATGCAGGCGTTCCCGCCGTGTTCCTCCTAACGGGATTCGGCGGAGACGGAGGGCTAGGTCACGTCCGCGTTGAGTACTTCGAGTACGACGAGAGCGCGCAGTCGTTCGTCGGGTCGAGTTTGGGCGAAGCGACGTACGTGCTCCAGGAGGAGGACTAAACGCCCTGCTACGCCGCGGATGCTGACGATTGTGGACGAGTACACACACGCGAGTGCCTCGCGATCGACGTCGGCCGCGCGTATGCCCGAGCCGGCCGCAACGATGTCAAGTTTATCAGTAAACACCGGCTCTCGATCGTTTGTGTTTTTTTGCATTCCCTTGCTCGATTCGAGCACTCCTTGGTACGACCAGCGGTACGTTTCCGCTCTCACAAGGAGGACCGACTCGTGAAGCGCTCTCTCTTTTCGACTCTCCTGTTGGCCGCGATTGCGCCGGCGGGAACCACGACCTACGCCTTCGAGAATCAGACGCAAGAACTCGTGTACGTCGAACAGGAAGAACTCTACGTCTTCCCCGTCGCGCCGAGCACCGTCACCCATGAAGCGGTCGAAGGCCCGGTCGCCGGGTTCGCTTTCGATGGGACCTTCGTACCGTTCGGCGTGGTGCGGCAAGTCACGCTGGACTCGGGCGCCACGGTCACGGTGGACACAACGTTGGCCGAAACCGAAGGTCTGATCGTCATCATCGATACTCTCGAAGGCGACTAGCGCCGCCGTCTCCTCAAAGGGACGGCGCTGGCGCATGACCCGTAACTCGTCCAAACGTGCGGCTTGCGGACCCGATCGTCGCCTCCATGAGCATGGGCGACGACACGACCGCCGGCAACCACTGCTTCTCCGCGTTCCTTCCCAACATACTGTCTGTACGACTCCACTACTCCCCCAGACCGACATGCCGCCGAGATTCTTGGGATGAAGTAGCTGCTGAAAAGCGGAGCCGGGTTGATGCTGCCACCGAGGAACAAGCTGAAGAGTAGCAAGACTTGGCCTCGCGAAGCGGGGCCGTTCTCCGGTCGACAAATCTGACGGCACTCAAGCAAATAGGATGCTGCCATCCCAGCTACCGTCGCTGCTCACGGGCGGCAGGAGGTCTTCTCGATGCGAAACTTGGCTCTGCTTGCTCTCACTTTGTTCTGTGCAGCCGCCATCGCTCTCCCCGTCCCCGGCCAGCCGGCTCCCGACGGCACATACTTGATCGACGACGCCGTGCTCGGCGCTGGTACGTGTGATCTCGGCCCGCTCGTCGGCGGCGCAGGCGGCGGCTCGGGCGGGAACGGCGCTACGACTCTCTATCCCGATCTCGCGTTCGCCTGGAACGCTACCCTCGGCATGTACCTCATCACGGATGCCGGAGTCCCCGTCGCGTTCGGCACAGTGAGGTTCGGTGGTGACGGAGGACTGGGTCGCGTGCGTATGGAGTACTTCGACTACGACCAAAGCGCGCCGTCGTTTGTCGGAGCAAGCCTGGGCGAGACGACGTACGTGCTGCAAGAGGACTAGGCTCGTCCGCCTCCTCTTCCGATAGTGCGTGGGGCGCAAGGGAAATGGGGTACCGCTTCATGACGGGGTCACTCTTGGCTGTCACGGCATCAAGATGTAGAAAGTGACTTCCCGTGCCGCCGACGGACGTCTTCGGTGCGGCCCCACGAATCGCTACCGAGGGGGGGAGGGTCTCATCTCTACAAGGTGGCACCTGAAGACCGGCCCCCGGCGCGCTCTTTTTTCTCACGGGTTTTCGGGGTTTTTCCAAGACCCCATGACGCGCGGAAGACCCCATGACGCGCGCGCGGTTATGATCGGCCGTGAAGAAGAGGAGTATTCGATGACCTTTGCCTCGTCCGCACGCGGGTTCTTTGAGACTCTGATGCCGGGCGTGTTCCTCTTGCTCAACATCGTGGGCGTCTTGGTCCTTGCGCTTGCAGAACTCGCGCCGGGCTCGGGCGACCGGATTCTCCTAGTCTTCCTAGCGAACCCTGCGACCGTCACCGCGGGGTCCCTCAGCTTGGGCTACACCATGGGTGTCGTCCTCAGGCTGCTTCGTCCCCAACACGTCGATCGCTGGTCCGGGGCCTACATCAAGTGGCGGTGTCGGCACCACGATGACCTCAGCTGGGTCGGCGACCGCTTCTTCTACGGTCCCTGGATGCAAAAAAAATACACGCAGACTCTGCCCGTCAAGGCAGTGGATTTCTTCGAGGAGTTCTGGGCGGACAAGCACGCTAGCCCGCACAACACCGTGTTTTTTAACTTCTGCAAGTCGGTGATAGCCCAGTGCGACGCGAACTCTGCTCGCGATGCCTACGCAGCAGAAGCTCTCACCCGCTTCATCGCCGGGACGTTTTACGCACTCCTGATCTCAACGCCGCTGGCCGTCGGGGCCGCAATGCTGGCAGGCGCCCACTCGAACACCGCGGCGCTACTTGCAGCGTCCGCGGCGGTGCTGGTGTACGGAGGGTTGCTACTCGTGATCCTTCGGGAGTTCCGCCTCATCCGCCATAAGGAGGTCGATACCGTTTTTGCCGCTTGCTTCGCCAACCGGGGTGTGTTCGAGGGGCTCCTGCCACCTGGAGAGCGTTCCCTCCGCTAGGCGCCGCCAGACGTGCTTTCCCCTGCAAGGGACAAGACGATAGAGCGTCTTGATCTATAATCAACCATTATGGGTACCCGAGGCCCCACGCCCCTCCCCCACGCCGTCCTGGCCGCTCGCGGCTCGTGGCGCGCCAGCCTCGCCCGCGACGAGCGGACACCGGTCCCCGAGCCCGGTATCGACGACCCGCCGGAATGGCTGGACGATGAGGCCCGCGGCGCCTGGAACGATCTCTCGGCCCGGCTACAAGCAATGGGTGTTCTCGGCACGATCGACTGGCACGCCCTCGCCTTGTATTGCCAGCTCTGGTCCCGCTGGCGGCAGGCCGAGGAGTTCCTCGCTCGGCACGGGGACAGCTACATCGTGCGCGACAACCGCGGCGAGGTCCGTGGGGTCAAGCTCTACCCACAGGTGAAGCTCGCCGGTCAGCTGGCCGAGCAGCTGACCCGGCTGGGCCGCGAGTTCGGACTCTCCCCGTCGGCCCGGACACGGGTCCAGACGATTCCCATGCCGCGCACTCCGGGCCGTCTGGATCAATTCCTGAACCGGCCATCGCGCGAGGAGACATAGTCCTCCTATATGGTCGGTCCCCCAGCATAACATGTGTATATGCAGGTACGTGACCGTGTCGTCGAGCTGCGCCGGGTCCGGGCGGCAGACCTTTTGCCCAACCCGAAGAACTGGCGTACCCACCCTCGGGCACAACAGGATGCGTTGCGCGGCATCCTCGCCGAGGTCGGTGTTGCGGCAGCGCTGATCGCACGCGAAACAGATCACGGCCTCCAGATCATCGACGGACACCTTCGAGCCGAGACACTGCCGGACCAGGAGATCCCGGTGCTCGTTCTCGATGTGAACGAGGCCGAAGCCGACAAGCTGCTCCTGACCCTGGACCCGCTGGCGGCACTCGCCGGTCGCGACAACGAGAAGCTCGAGGCGTTGCTGGCCGACATCAAGACGGACTCCGAGGCCCTGAAGGATCTGTTCGACGGGCTCTTGCCGGGCGCGGCAGCGGACGGCCTAGTCGATCCCGACGACGTGCCGGAGCCGCCGAAGATTCCGGTCACGCAGCTCGGCGACCTCTGGCTTCTGGGAGAGCACCGGTTGCTGTGCGGTGACGCCACAAGCGCTGAGGATGTCGGGCGCCTTCTTGACGGCCGGCGCCCGTTTCTCATGGTCTCTGATCCGCCGTTTGGCGTGAACTACGATCCGCTGTGGCGCAAGAGGGCCGGGCTGCGCACGGGCGGCGCGGACGGTGCGGTGTCCAACGACGACCGGGCCGACTGGACCGAGGCGTGGAAGCTGTTTCCGGGCGACGTGTGCTACGTCTGGCACGCGGGTCGGCGCGCCAGCGAGGTGCAGACAAGCATCGAAGCCGTCGGCTTCGAGGTACGCAGCCAGATCATCTGGCGCAAGTCCCGTTTCGCGATCTCGCGCGGCCACTATCACTGGCATCACGAACCTTGTTGGTACTCGGTCCGCAGCGGACGCACGGCCAAGTGGCGCGGCGACCGGACCCAGAGCACGATCTGGGACATCGTCCACGTCGCGAACGAGACAGGTCACGGCACTCAAAAGCCGGTCGAGTGCATGCGCCGTCCCCTCGCCAACCACGGCGGCGCGAGAGACGACGTTTTCGATCCGTTCGTCGGAAGCGGGACGACGATCATCGCGGCCGAGCAGCTCAAGCGCCGGTGCTTCGCGATGGAGATCGATCCGGTGTACGTCGATGTCGCGGTGACGCGATGGGAGGCGTTCACCGGGAAGACGGCGATGCGCGAACGGACTCGTGGATCATGAAGTACGAGGTGAACAGGCGTCCGGACGTGGGACAGCTCTGCGACCTTCGCGAGTCCGTGGGCTACGAGCCGTTCGCAGAAGACTATCCACGCGCCTTCGAACGCTATTCCGCAACGGTCTCGGCGCAGGACGGTGATCAACTTGTCGGCTGGTGCGCTGTCGTCGGCGATGACGTTCGACATGCATTCCTGGTGGACCTGATGGTCGCGCCTACCCACCAGCGACGAGGAGTCGGGACGGAACTCGTGCGCCGAGCGACCGAGGAAGAGCGAGCCAAAGGGGTGACGATCGTTCACGCCGACTTCGACCGTGCCAACGAAGCGTTCTACCTTTCATGTGGGTTCGAGATCGGGCTTGCGGGAGTTCGACGGATCGAGGACTCCTAACATGACCTGGCTCGTCGCCACCGCTTCGCTGTACGCGACATGGCTCAACGTCCACCGGCGCCGCGCGTGCTTCGTCATCTGGATCGTCACCAACATCGCGTGGGCCTTCTACGACTTCACACACAACCTCCCGGCGCAGGGCTTCCTCATGACCGTCTACGCCGCCCTCGCCGTCAAGGGCTGGCGGGAGTGGGGTCCGGGGAAGCGATGAAACACGAACCGTTCCGCGGCCTGCTTCCGGGGTCCGGACTGGAGGCCGCGATGCACACGCGAACACCGCGCCGACTACGCCCTCGGTGCGGTGCCCGCACAAGACAGGGAAGACCCTGTCAGGCGCCGGCGGTCTGGGACCAAGACCTCGCCCGGCCCAGGAACGGCCGATGTCGATTGCACGGCGGTTTATCGACCGGTCCCCGCACCGAGTCGGGAAAGCGGAGAATTCGCAAGGCCCTGCGCGATCGAGCACGCTGAGACGGGTGTCGGCGCCCGGCCTGACAATCAAGGCGCCATGAGCGAGACAAACAACTCACACCGTCGCAGCCTTTCCGCTCACGACCCGTCCCGGCTCCTTGCCAAGATCAAACGAAGTCCGGCGTTCCTGCAATTCGAGGATGGACGGTCCCAGCAGATCACCGCCGTGTCGAAACTCGCGGGACGAGCGGAGAACATCGCGGCGGACGCGGAACGCTTCAACAAACGAATGCGGAGACTCGATACGCCCGCACTCGCACGAAACCTCGTCGTGCCTAGCGCCTTCACAGCAATAGCGAAGCTCGAGACGGACTTTGCAGAACTGAGAGTTCCCAGGAGCAAACTCGCGGGCACGGTGAAACTCGATACCGCCGCCGGCTTGATGCGATCAGTCGCTGACCCGACTGGTCACCCGGGCCATGCTCTCCAGGCATGGTCCACCGACTGGAGCCAGCGCATCGGCAAGTCCATGGACGGAGTACGCGAGGGCATCGTCCAGCAGATCGCCGACGCGATCGTCGATAGGACGCGACCGACGAGCCTGATCGGAACCGCGCAGAATGAACAACAAGCCGACGCCGCTCTCCAACCTTCGGAAGGTGCGCCTCCGGCTCGCGGCCGGCACCGCGACATGGGCGCTGTGATGGCCCAGGCGAGGGGACTCCTGGTCGAACAGCCCGATCTCACGAACACCGAGCTCGCCCGGAAGCTGCGCATTGGGCGAGAAACCTTGTCTCGACCTCCCTACAAGGAGTCACTGCGGATTTCTCGCGCGACATTCGCTCGATACAAGGGCCGGGAAACACTTCGTGCCAAAGAGCTCGGGGACGATGAGTGGCGCACCTTCGGCCGGGTGTGACTCGAGGTCGAACCACCCTGTGATTCGACCCAACTGATGAGCCAGACCGGGGTTACGCCAACCCGACAAGAATTCGGTCACTCGCGCGGGACAGACGATGGAACACTCCTCGTCGTCCGATCTCCAGGACAACCGGATCGTCTGGTTTGCCCTGCTCGAACACGCCTACCGGGTTCGTGACTTCCGTCTGATCCAGCGGGCCACGACCAAGCTCGCCGAGCTCGGCGTCCTCATCCGCTTCGTACAGGAGGGGGGCGCCCGGTGAGCCCGCTGGCCACGTTTCTCAAGGCTCTACTGCCCCGCCAGCCCCAGGACATTGCGCTGGTTGCGGGCACTCACTCGCCTCCTGCGACCGGCGAGGCGGACGGCACGTTTCGGCAGCACTGGTTCGACGGGCTCGATCCACTCGCCGATTTCCTCGAAGCCCGACGGGACAAAGGAGCCACCTACGTCGCTCTCGCGTCCTTCCGCGGCCGCAGGCGCACGAAAGGCAACGTCGTCAGCCGGACCTGCCTGGGCGTCGACCTCGACGACAAATGCATGCCGGACGATTCGTGGGAGGAGCGGCACGCACGGACGCTCGAGATCGCGACGGCCGTCCCCACCCCGAAGGTCGTGCTCGACTCCGGAAACGGGGCGCACGTTCACCTCCTGCTCCCCGAGAAGTACCGGGTCCACCCGGGCAGCGACGACGAGGCTGTTGCTCGGTTCGAGGCACTCGGAGTCGCGCTTCGCCGCTACCTCGAGGCTGAAATCCTCGCGCAGTTCGGCCACGAGACGAAACTGGACTCGACCCACGGAGTGGAACGTGTCTGGCGCGTACCTGGAGGCCGGAACTGCAAGGCCGGTCCCGACTCGAAGGTCCTCACAGCGGACCGCAGCATGTGGCGGAAAGTCCGCCTGGTCACTCCCATGGAGCGGGTCCGCAACCTCGTGCCGGCAAACATCGACTTCCTGTTGCCCTACGTGGAGGAGACAACAGCTGGAGGCCACAAGCCGACAAAGGCAAGAGGCGCATCCTTCGCCGTGGAAATGCTCCCCGAGCGCATGCGGAGGGTGTGGCCGATGCCTAACGGGGATCAGTCGGCCCACGACTTCGCGGTCGCCTGTGCCCTGCTCAAGGCCCGCCAGCCGCCTTTTGTCGCTTATGACGCTTTGGTCGCACGACGAGCGTGTCTCCCGAATGCGGAAGACCGCTCCAAGGCGAACCGCGAGGACTACCTGCGTCGGACCGTCGATCGAGCATTTCAGCGCACGCATGGGGAACTCACATCTCAGGCTGGCCCGTCACGGGGTTCCGCACCGCCGCCGTGGCCGGAACGGCTCGACGGGCCGGCACTGCACGGATTGGTGGGCGAGTTCATCCGGCTCGTCGAGCCCCACACCGAGGCCGGCATACCC
>JAJFFH010000013.1 GCA_021776735.1 Planctomycetota bacterium
CGGACTCAACCCCGGCGGTGCGCCGGCTCGCGATGCGTTCATTCGCGTTCGGTCGGTCTTCAACTACGGCAACGGTGTCGAGGCAGCCCTCGGGCCGTTCGCCGCCATGGACCAGATCATCGTCAGCTTCGACTTCAACTAGCTCATTGGCTCAACGGCTAACGCCGTTGAGGAGTCCATGTTTGAGACCTAGGGTCCCCGATTTCGGGGGCCTTTTTTTTTGAGTCCTTCGGGCTCCGCTCCGCTTCCCCACGCCGCTCGCCACTCGGTTCCTTGGCAGGGTTACCTACACTCCCCTTCATGCCGGAATCCCGCCATTTTGTCGTCATCATTGGAGGGGCCGTGTCGGGCTCCGTCGCCGCCGAGATCCTGGCCGAGGCCGGGATGGAAATCGCGGTCATCGAGCAAAACGACCGGCCCTACGGCAAGATCGAAGACGGTCTTCCCCGCTGGCACGTCCACCAGCGCCAAAAGGAATACGAAAAGATCAACGGACGGCTCAAGGGCACGGGGATCTCGTTCGTCCCGCGCACCAAACTGGGCCGCGATATCAACTTCAAGGACCTGACCGAGAACTGGGGCGCGTCCGCGGTACTGCTCGCAAACGGCGCGTGGCGCGATCGCCCGCAGCGGCTCGAGGGCGCCGAGGACCTGCTCGGTCGAGGCTTCGAGTATCAAAACCCGTTCATCTACTGGTTCAACCACCAGCACGAGACGGGCTTTTCGGACCGCCAAATCGAGGTTCCGGACGGCGCCGTGATCCTCGGCGGCGGGCTCGCATCCATCGACTGCGTGAAGGTCTGCCAGATCGTCAACTACCAGCGCGCGTTCCAGGAGCGGGGCATCGAAGTCGATCCCGTTGAGATCGAAAAAAAGGGTGTCGCCAAACTCTGCGAGGCACACGGCATCGCGGACCCGGCCGAACTCGGCGTGAAGGGCTGCACGCTTGTCTACCGGCGCCGCATTCAGGACATGCCGCTTGCGCAACCTGCCGAAAACGCCACGCCGGAACAGATGGAGAAGACCTTCGCGGCGCGGCGGAAGCTGCTCGAAATCGCGCAGAAGAAACTCCTGTTCCACATCCAGGATCAAACCCTCCCCACCGCTTTCATCACCCGCGACGGCCGCGTTGCGGGCCTCAAACTGGTGCGCACCAAGGTCGAGGGCCGCAAGGCAACGCCGATTCCCGACTCCGAACACAACCTTGAAACCGCCCTGGTCATCTCCTCGATCGGATCGATCCCTGAGAAGATTCCCGGCGTCGAAATGAACGGCGAGGTATTCGCGTTCAAGGACTGGGATCTGGGGGTCTACGACGCGGAAAAGGGCATCTTCGGCGTCGGCAACGTCGTCACCGGCCAGGGCAACATCCGCAAGTCCCTGTTGCACGCGCAAAAAGTCGCCGCACACCTCAAGGACAGCTACTTCCGGGGCGCCCTCGGCGCCGCCAGCGCCGAAGCCGTGAAGGAACACCTCGCGGCAAAGGACCCGCTGCCGCCGGATCAGGTCCAAAGGCTCCGACAGCGCATACAAGAGCTCCAGGAGCGCGTGAAGTACGACGACTACGAGGCATGGATCAAGCGCGTGACGTAGCTGACGGACGGCGATGCTTGGTACGCGGGACGGTGGGCGCTGGAACCGCTAAGCGATGAACTGGGGTGCGGGCGGGGCACAGTGTCTTTTGGCTTCAACGGCTGACGCCGTTGAGAGCCTCGCTTGCAGTGTCTTTTGGCTTCAACGGCTGACGCCGTTGAGAGCCTCGCTTGTGGGAGCGCCGTTCGCTTGGCGGTGGAACCGCCAAGCGATGAACCTGGGGGGCCCGGGGCCCCGACTTGCCCCGGCGCGACCGGCCACCGCGACTTACGATGGATCGCAATGCGTTGGTATCTCCTCGTTCTCCGCTGTGGCCTCCTCGGCCTCATCACCGTCCTCGGCTGTGAAAAGGCGCAGGCTCCCGGTCCTGGTGACGCGACCGCAGAGAAAGGCGCGGAAGTCCGGTCCCTGCCCCCCCCTGACACTGCGACCGGGCTCGCTGACCAGCCCGAGACGCCTCCCGCACATGTCGAGCGTGAAAAACCCACCGGGCAAGAGCATACGGACGGCGAACTCATCGCCGTCCGCCGGTACGAACAGCTCACCAACGAGCGGCGCGCCGGCGTGTACGAGGTGCGTTGGGAATGGGCCACCTGGAATGGTGAGCGCGTCGTAAAGGACACCACGACGTTTCACTCGCGCACGGCGCGAATGATGGGCAGCGTCAAGACGGTGTTCGAAAGCGAAACGACCAGCGTGTTGTGGCGGCGCGAAACCGGCGAGCTGCTTGAGATGCGCTCGGAAACACGACTCGCTCGCGGCGCGCGGACCGACAAGAGCCACACGAAATGGACGGGCAAGGGCTACCGCGTGGAGACTTGGACCGGCACCAACCACAAGGTCTTGTTCGCGCCGTCCAAGCGGATGGCGATCGTCGATGCCGAATCGGCTCTGGCCGCGCGCATCCGGTCCGGCGAGGCGAAGGCGGGCACGACATGGACGTATCCGGCGCTGCACGCATCGCGCGAGAAGGTCCAGGACGTGAAACTCGAGGTCATCGGCCAAGACGAGGAGGGCCCGGGACTCAAGGTCGTGGAGACGTTTGAAAACAACAAGGGCCTGTGGTGGTTCGCAAACGACGGGTCGGTCGTGCGGCAGCGCGCCGGGATTTCCGTCATCCGGCGAGCCGACGTCACGGCAGCCGACCTGCCGCACCGCCCCGCCGCGTTCCAGATCACCCTGTCGAGCAACGTCCGTCTCCCGCGCCTGTTCACCGGCCGCCGCATGGTGGTCGAAATCGAGGTCGAGACCGACGAGACGACACAGCCACCCCGTATTCCCGAGAACAGCTTCACCCGGGTGCTCAAGAAGTCGGACGGGACGATCACCGTCGAGCTGCTGGCACACGACGATGACAACGCTACGACCACCCTGCCGATCGCGTCCGAGGGGTTCGAGGAATTCCTGAAGCCGGAGCGCACGATGGAAGTGGACGATCCGCGCATCCAACGCCTCGCGCGCCGGATCGTCGGCGATGAAAAGGACGCCCGCGAGGCGGCGCGAAAACTCGCGGACTGGGTCTTTCGCTCGCTGGGCTGGGAGTCTCCGCCGCTGGGCGAGCCGACGGCCCTGCAGATCCTCGACAACCCGACCGGGGACTGTTCCGAACACAACCTCATGTTCGTGACCCTCTGCCGTGCCGCGGGCATTCCGGCGCGGCGCTGCAGCGGCTACGTCTGCATCGGAATGTGGGGCTCGCACGCGTGGTGTGAAATCTACGTCGGCAAATGGATCGGCGCCGATGCTACGACGAACGAAATCGGCACCCGAGCCCGCTACATCATGTTGGGACGGCCCGACGAGCCCCACGTCAAGGCGGGCCGCATCACGGCCGAGCGCACGCGACTGCGCATCCTGCGCGCGGAGTACGAGGACGGCGCGATCGACATCGGCCGGAAGTACGACCCGGCAACGATGACCGGCATCCGGCTGATCGATCCGCTGCCCAAGGGCTGGAGCGCGAACTACGGCGCTGGCGGCTGCGTCCTCTCGCGGACGGACCTGCGGGTTACCTTGAGAGTTCAACCCGACCAGGGCCGCCGCGATGTGACCCTCCTCGCCGGACGTGGCGGCAAAGTCGGATCGTTCGGCGGCGTGCCCTGCGCGATGCGACGCCGCAACCGTTCCGCGTCCATTGTCGTCCCTCTGGGACGCGAATATCTGGTGGTCTACATGAGTGGCGCGATCAACGATGCCACTCTGAAACAGATCGCTGGGATACTCGCCCCAACCCTGGACCGCTCCGATGCAAGACGCCGTTCCGCTCCCGCAATTGGCTCCCCTCGTGGAGGAGAGCGGCGTCCGCTTCCGGATTCGAAGCCCGGACGCTGACCCCCTACTGCTGCTTTATGACGGCGCGGCGGACACCGTTCCGTCGCGCATCGCACCGAGGAGTGCCGGGCAGCGCCACGGAGCGATCTACGAGGCCTTTGTGGGAGGGGCGGGGGCCGGCCAGCTCTACAACTGGGCGCTTGATCCCGCCCGGCCGCTGATCGATCCCTGCGCGTTGGCGCTCGCCGGACCGACGCGGTACGGCGACAAGTCGAACCTGCCGCCGCTGCACGACGCCAACCGCGGCGCCCGCTTCAAGAGCATCGCCGTCCGTGCGCCTCCGCCCTACGACCGCCCCCGACCCTACACCGCCCGCGCCGACACGGTGATCTACGAGCTGCACGTGCGCGGCTTTGCCGGGACGTACGCCGGCCTCGTTCGGCGACTGCCGTACCTGCGCGATCTCGGCGTGACCGCGCTTGAACTCCTGCCGACCATGGAGTGCGACGAGACCGAGGCGCGCGGCGAGGGGCTGGTGAACTTCTGGGGCTATTCGCCGCTGAGCTGGTTTGCACCCAACGCGCGCTACGCGGCCGGCGCCGATCCGATCGCGGAGTTCCGCGAGATGGTCGCGGCCTGTCACGAGGCCGGTCTCCAGGTGTTTGCCGACGTGGTCTACAACCACACGGGGGAGCTCGGCACGGACGGTCCGACCTGGCATCACAAGGCACTCGACCGCGATGTGCTTTATGACACCGTCGACAAGACGGGCTGCGGCAACACGGTACGGGCAGGCCACCCGGTCGTGCGCGAGCGCATTCTGGAATCGTTGCGCTGGTGGCACCGGTACCTCGGTGTCGATGGGTTTCGTTTCGATCTTGCGTCCGTGCTTGCGGCGGGCGATGGCGTGCTGATTCGCGAGATCGAGACCGATCCGTGGCTACGCGACGCCGTCCTGATCGCCGAGCCGTGGGACGCGGGCGGCGGCTATCTGGTCCATCGCTGGCCGGGCGGCGACCGCTGGATGGTCTGGAACGATCGGTTCCGTGACGACGTGCGGCGCACCTGGCTGGGCCACAGCGACCCGCGCGCGCTCGCCCGGCGGCTCACGGGCAGTTCCGACCTGCACGGCGCGGGGCCTCTGCGGAGCGTCAACTTCATCACCAGCCACGACGGGTTCACGCTGCTCGACAGTGTCTCCTACGAGCGGCGGCACAACGAGGCGAACGGCGAGGACAACCGCGACGGACACGCGCACGAGGTCTCCGCGAACTTCGGCGTCGAGGGGCAGGCGGACGGCGCCGCGGTCACGGCTGCCCGCGATCAGGCACGCAAGAACCTCGTCGCGACGTTGCTGCTCGTTCCGGGAGTGCCCATGCTGCTCGCCGGCGACGAGCGCGGGCGGACCCAGCAGGGCAACAACAACGCCTACTGCCAGGACAACGCGATCTCGCACATCGACTGGGCCGCCGACGATCCCGAGTTCCGCGACTTCGTGAAACAGCTTTTGGGCGTGCGCCGCGAAACGGCCGCCCTGAGGCGGACCACCTACCTGGACGAGGGCGATGCGACGTGGTTTGCGCCGCAGCGCGCGGACGTGGACGCGACGGAGGAGGCTCCGGACTGGGAGACCGCGCAGGCCTTCGGCGTGGCGTTTGACGATGTCGTGATTCTGGTGAACTTCTCGGGCCACGAGGTCTCGTTCTCGCTACCCGCGGGCGCGTGGAAAGTCGCCGCCACAACCGCACCAGGAAACCCCGGTACCGCCAAGAGCGTTACCGCCCTGCGACGGACAGCGCCCGACTCGGGAGCTTCGTAGGCGGTAACCGGATCACGCCCAACGAACCGCCACGCAACGGCGTCTATGTCGTTGCATGCGTGTCGCGGCTCTTGTCGCTGTTCTTCTCGCCGGAACGGGATTCGGCGTGCGTTCGTTCCTGGACGCAAGGGGCACCGCCGTGCAAGACCGCGGGCACTACGCCGCGCACCTGCACCAAACGGCGTTCGACGTGCACCGACTCTCGTGCCTGATGTTGACGCCGCTCGAGCGCGAATGGGTGCCACGCCACACGCCGCCCGGCTTCGTACTCAGAACCGGCGCGCAAGCAGCGATCGCCGACTACCACCGCGCGCTCGGCGAGGTACCGCGCGAGTTTGAAGACGCATGGGCGCGTCTGATCGACGAGAAGGGACCGCTGCGGGTGCTCATCAAGCGCTACGAGCGCAAGCAGCTACCGGGGCATTGCGTGACGGTGATCGCGTCTTTCTATACGGTGCCCGACCCCTACATCGGCGGGCGATACCACGGACAAAAGGACGGACTGCTGTTCGAGATCCGCAAGACGGTTCAGTTTGCCGGCGACACACCACAGCTCGTCGAGGCCAGCGTGGAAGCGCACCTCGGTGTCGCACGAGGGAAAGCGCGCCAGCCCCTGGCCACCTTCGTGAACGACCCGCGCGCGGACCACCGCGAGATCGCACACTTCGAAGACTACGGCGCGGGCGAACGCACCGCGTGGTACTGGCTCGACCGCCACTGGGGCGTCGGCGAACCCGACACGGCGGCATGGTCGATCCGCACGGGATCAACACTGCCGCGTCGCCGCCAGCGGACCGAGGTCGCGCCGCTGTCGCCGAAACAGACAAGCGCGCTGCGCGCCTTCGCCGACCGAACGTAGCCGTCGCGGACTATCGGTTACGGATGATCGGCGGGATCCTCCGGATCGGTGCCCATCTCGCGTTCGGTCTCGTCGGCAAAGCCGTCGTCGTCCGTGTCGATCCCGAGCCTGCGTCCGCTGCCGGCGACGACACAGCCGAACACGACCACGGGCGCCGCCGCGCGCACCTCAACAAGCGTCTGGGTCACGTCGTTGGAGCGTCGAAACCGACCGGTGTCCCGTTCGTAGGTCCAGCCGAAACCGCCGCCGTGCGCGACAAGATCGATGGCACCGGCGTCGGCCAGAGCGAGTAGCGTCGCCAACCGCGCTTCGTTGCCGGGCATCTGCACCTGTTGTCCGACGGCCGCGTGCGTGTCCAGGCTGAGGGGGCCCGGGGGCAGCGTCGGTGTCGCCGGCGAGCCTTCCGGCAGGTCGGAACCGGAAAAACAGAGCATGAACGCGACGAGGTCGGCGATGTCACGCGTGGATCGCACCTCGAACGCAGGCTCCGCGATGAACCGCGCGATCGAGTCGATGGACCCGTCGTGCAGGAACCCGAAACCCGCTGTCGAAGAACCCTGCGTGGTCTCGAAACCCACGCGCTCGTAGAGGTTGCGAAGCTGCGGGATCTTCATCGAGACGTTCGTGCCACCATCGACGGACACGAGGCTGTGATGACGCTCGCCGTTCGGTCCGAGAGGGCGCGGGCGCAGGAGTCCGGCGCCTGCATCGATGTCGGGCCCGATGCCGGTCGGCATCGTGTGACACGTCGCGCACTGAAACCCGGGTATCCCGTCGAGCGAATCGGTGCGATAGATCGCCAGCCCGCGCTGCGCGTCGCCGTCCTGCAGCGGCTGCCCGGCGGGCCCGAAGCGACCGGGTGTGAAATGGCCGGGCAGGGCCAGGCGCGCGGGCAGCGTGTTGTCGAGCTCGCGAAACGGGTTGGGCGGAAAGCGCACGGTCGCGAGAAAATCCTCGAACTCCTGCATCTGAATCGCCGTCCGTATGCTGTCGTCGCCCAGCAGCGACACAAACGCCCCGGTGAATTCCTCCAGGCCGTCGCGGTCCCCGCGCCAGTGGTGCGGCTCCTTGCCGATGATGTCTTGCAGCGTCTGCGTCAGCATCGGCCCCTTCATCGGATGAAAGTCCTCGCAAGGTACGACGGGGCCGGTGAGACACGTCTGGTCGTTACGCTTGACCTCGCCACCGGGATCACCCAGGTCCCACGCCAGCCGATCCGTGCGCGCATCGACGTGGCACGACGCGCACGCGACATGGCCGAGCCCCGACGTTTCGTGGGTGTCGTAGAGATGACGCCGTCCGCGGCGCACGGCCCGGGGGCTCGGGTCGAACAGCGCGACGCGCCCGGTCTCGATCTGCGCCGCCGTATCAACGATCGACACGCTGTTCTCGAAGCGGTTTAGAACGTAGGCCGTGGCGCCGTCCAGCGCGAGGACAATGCCGACCGGGCCCCCGCCCACCTCGATGCGACCGGTCCTAACCAGGTCGGAATCAAGGACGGCGATGTTGTTCGAGCCCATGCCCGTGACGTAGGCGCGCGCACCGCCCGGGTGCCACGCGATGCCGCGTGGATCGCCCAGGGAACGTGCGCGATCGGCGGCGGGAATGCGCGGAGCCTGATAATCGAGATGCGGATTGAGATCCACGATGTCGGCAGCACCGCCGCCCGCAGGGACCGAAGCGGCGAGCACGCGCAGAAAACGGCCGCTCAGCACCGGCTCGTAGCGCGTCTCGTTCGTCGCGTCGGTGCCTACGATCGTGACCGCGCCCGTGACCGGATGGACCGCCAGCGCCGTGCACACGTTCATGCACCGGCCGGAATACGAAACCGTTCCGGTGGCGACATCGATCATCGCCACGTCGCGGTCGTGCAGCGTCCAGCCGACCGGACGCCCGCTTCGCGCCGCGAGCGCGCCGCTGGTCAACGCCGTCCAGTCCGCGCCGACGTCGTCGCGCCACGAGCCGCCGGCATCCTGGCGCACGATGAGGCCGACCTTCGGCGCCACGGGATTCCCAGGACGCAGCGGAGGATCGAACGCCGCCCCCGCGTTCGGTGGCGGATTCACGCCGCCGTGCGGTCCGGCGGGATCGTTCACGGCGTTCGGCGGAAACGCGATCCTGGCTCCGCCCAACGACTCGTCGATCCCGCCGCCGAGCACCGTCGTCCCGTTGCCCGACTCGAAAATTGCAACGTAGACCGTCGCCCCATCGGCCGACACCGCCAGGGCGCGCGGATCCTCGGCCTCGATCGCAATGACCTCCGGCGCTGCCGCCAAGTCCGCGGGATCGAACACGAGGACTTGGTTGGCCTGCGAGCACGACACAAACGCACGACCGCGCGCAAACACAACGTCTGCCGGTTCATCCTCGGTCTGCAAGGTCGCAACGATCCGCAGCGCCGCGATGTCCACGACACTGACCGAATCGGAGATGTGGTTGACGACCCAGGCCTCGGTGTCGGTCCGGACCCGCACGGACACGGGATCGAGCCCGACCGGCACCACGCCGAGCCGGACGGGCGACGCCCCGGAAACGTCGAAGACCTCGAGTCGGGCCGCTGGAACGTTGCAGACCACGAGCGTCTTTCCGTCCGGGGTCAGCGCCACGGGATGGACGCCGAGGTTTTCCCAGTTGGCAAAAACCGACGGCGGTCCCTGGAGCGGCACGACGACGGCCACGACTGCGCCCCCGCCCCCCCCACAACCAAGACTCAGGGACGCCAAGACCAAAAAGCAGCCCGGGAAAATCGATGTCGACCGCATGCGGGTTTCATCGTAACGTGCTGCTCGGTTAGGATGAACACCAGAGCCACCATGAGTCCGCCGAGGAACGGTTCCCTTGGCTGAAACGTCCACCCATATCGACGCGCGCCACTTCGACTACATCGCGGAGCGCACGGTCCAAGACGACGCCTTCCTGTTGGCGATGAAGGAAGCGGCGCAAGCGGCCGGTATCCCGTCGATCAGCATCTGTAGCGCACAGGCGTCGTTCCAACAGATCCTTTTGAGGCTGCACGGCGCCCGCCGCGTGGTCGAGGTCGGCACGCTTGCCGGCTACAGCGCGATCACCATGGCCCGCGCCCTGCCCGCCGGCAGCGAGTTGCACACGATCGAGATCGAGCCGCGGTACGCCGACTTTGCAGCCGAGTGGATTTCAAGGTCCGAGGTTGCGGACACGATCACGCTGCACCGCGGCGATGGCCGTGAAGTCCTCCCGTCGTTTGAAGCGGGCTCGCTCGACGCCGCGTTCTTCGATGCCGACAAGGCGTCCTACGGCGTCTACGTCGATGCCGGACAACGGCTCCTACGGTCGGGCGGCCTGCTCATGGTCGATAACGCGTTCGCCTTCGGACAGCTCTTTGAAGAACAACCGACCGACCCCGAAGCCCCGGCGGTCCAGGTGTTCAACGAAGAGATGGGCCGCCTCAAGGGCTTCCAGAAAGTCATCGTCCCGTTGGGCGACGGCCTCTGGGTCGCCATCAAGGATTAGCTCGGCCCCACGGCAAAAGCCGGGCACAGCGTACGGACGGCGATGCCCTACGCCGGGATCAGCAACACTGCGAACGTCGTCCCTGGCACCTCCGATGTCTCCGGCCAGGAGGTCTCAGATCCTTGTCACGTCAGCGGAGCAGGTTCTTGAACAGCTCTCGGAACCAGTCGGCGTTCACTTTGGGGCCTCCGGCCCAGGTCAGGATATCGCCGTCTGTAGCATCGAATTCAGGGTGCACTCCGATCAGGACTAGGCGGCCCTTGCCGGCATTGACTTCGATTGCCGCGGCGCTGCCCGCCTCGTAGCGGGCGAGTACGCGCGCACCGTTCACGGAGAACGCGGCACCGCCCGCGTAGATCGCGCGTAGCTTCTTGTTGTTGCGGCCTGTCTTGCCCGGCCGCAGCGCGACGACCTCGCTCTTCGGCCAAGGGGCCAGCCCCGGAACCGGTCCGTCCGCCACGCCGTCGACGAGTGCCACGGGGTACGGGTGATCGCGCCCCTCCCACCGCACGTTCTTGCACGGCAGGTAGCCGCCCGCGCAGATTCCCAGATAGCGGCCGCCGCCGCGCACGTATGCCGCGAGTGCTTTTTGCCCGTCCTCGCGCAGGCCGACCAGCATCGACGGCGCCCAGCCGCCCGGAAACACGATGGCGCGCAACCCCTTCAACGTCGCCGCATCGACATCGCCGTCGAACAGAAGCCGCGGCCGGTGTCCCGCCTCGTCGAGTCGCTTGACCACCGCTTGGGCCGACGGAGCGAATGCGCCTGTGCCCATGTAGACCGCGACCCGCGCGTTCTTCTTGGCCGGGCCGCGCGCGTGCGTGAAGCGGTAGTTCGCCACGAGCGAGCGCAGGTCGAGCAGTACACGGTCGTGGTCGAGGTGCACCGCGGCCGGATTCGCGACGGTACGGCCGTCGGCGAACACCACGCGGGCGATCCGGCCACGAACGACCTTGCCGTCGGGAGAGACGGCGATGTCGCCTGCGGCGAGCGCCGCGAGAAGCGCGAGGGCGGCGGCAAAGAACGGGAGACGGAGTCCGGTCGGCATGCCCATAGAGTAGCTGGTGCGCCGGTGCCGCGTGTTACCGTGCGCGGCCATGACCAGCGTGCCGCCTCATCCCGCGTTCGAGACAGGGGTCGATCCGGAAAGCAAGACCTACAAGGCCAACCGGGAGATGGTGCTCGGACGGCTCGTCGAGGTCCGCAAGCGGGAGTCGGCGCTGCGCGAGGGAGGCGGCGAGAGGCGGATCGCGGCGCAGCACAAGAAGGGCCGCCTGACCGCGCGCGAACGGATCGCGGCGCTGATCGACGAGGGCACGTCGTTTTTCGAGTTGGGCATTCATGCGGCCTCGGATCTCTACGACGGTCGGGCGCCCGCCGCGGGCGTGATCACCGGTCTGGCGCGGGTCGCGGGCCGCCTGTTCATGGTCATCGCGAACGATGCCACGGTCGCGAGCGGCGCGTTCTACCCGATGACCGCGAAGAAGGTCATCCGCAACCAGAACATCGCCCTCGATTCGAGCCTGCCGACGATCTACCTGGTCGATTCCGCGGGCGTCAACCTGCCCCTGCAGGACGAGGTGTTCCCCGACCAGGACGACTTCGGCCGCGTGTTTCGCAACAACGCCGTGCTGAGCGCACAGGGGGTACCGCAGATCGCGGCGATCATGGGCATGTGCGTCGCCGGCGGCGCGTATCTGCCGATCATGTGCGACACCGTCCTGATGACCGAAGGCAGCGGCCTGTTTCTCGCGGGACCCGATCTCGTGGCGAAAGCGGTCGGCAAGAAGTTCGACGCCGAGGAGATCGGCGGCGCCGAGTTGCACGCGGCCATTTCCGGCACGATCGACTTTCGCGAACCGGACGACGAGAGTTGCCTGGAGCGCCTGCGGACAATCGCCGGCACGCTTGCGCCCCCGCCCCCCCCTCCCTTTCGCCGCGATCCGCCCGAGGATCCCGTGCTGCCCGTCGAGGACCTGACCGCGATCGTGCCGAGCGATCCGCTCCAGGAATACGACGTACGCGATGTCATCGCGCGCCTCGTGGACAAGAGCGCGTTCACCGAGTACCGCGCGGAGTATGGCAAGACACTGGTTTGCGCCTTCGCGCGCCTCGACGGCTGGTCGGTCGGCATCGTCGCGAACCAGAAAACACACCAGCGCGACCCGGGCCGTCCGTGGGAAATGGGCGGCGTGATCTATTCGACGAGCGCCGACAAGGCCGCGCGATTCATCCTCGACTGCAACCAGAACAAGCTGCCCCTCGTTTTCCTGCACGACGTGAACGGCTTCATGGTCGGCCCCGACAGCGAGCGCGCCGGCATCATCCGCGCGGGCGCCAAGATGGTCAACGCGGTGGCCAACTCCGTCGTCCCCAAGATCACGGTCATCCTGGGCGGATCGTTCGGAGCGGGCCACTACGCCATGTGCGGCAAGGCGTTTGACCCGCGCTTTTTGGCCGCGTGGCCGCAGGCGCGCTACGCCGTCATGGGTGCCGAACAAGCCGCCGGAACCATCCGCGACGTCCGCGCGGCAGCCGCGAAGCGCAAGGGCAACGCGATCGACGAAAAGGAGCTTCAGGAGTTCTACGAGGGCATCCGCGACAAGTATCTCCACGAAACGGACCCGCTCTACGGCGCGTCAAGACTCTGGATCGACGCGATCATCGACCCCCGCGAAACCCGCCGCTTCCTGTCGTTGGCTCTGGAAGCCGCTGCAAACAAGACAGACCTCCCCCCCTTCAAGACCGGCGTACTCCAAACGTAGGCAAACGGACGGCGATACGGCTAGTCCGTCATGCTCATGGGGCGACGTCCGGCTGCGAAGCAGCCCCGGGTTCGTGGATTAACGAGAATCGCCAACAGCGATTTTCGCCGTGCGCATCCGTCAAAGAAGTACCCTAACCAAATGTCTCTGGTACTCGTTCGCGACGAAGGCCCCGTTCGCTGGCTCACGCTCAACCGCCCCGAGAAACGCAACGCGATCAACGGATCGCTCGTGGAAGCCCTCAAGCTGGCGCTGGAGGACGCGAAGGACTCGTCCGCTCGCTGTGTCGCCATCACCGGCGCGGGTACGGCGTTCAGCGCGGGAGCGGATCTCGCCGCCCTGCAGAGCATGCGCACGGCGAGCTGGGAGGAGAATCTCACCGACTCACTGGCGCTGGCGGACCTGTTCGAGCGCATCTCCAATCACCCGCTACCGGTGATCGCCGCCGTCAACGGCCATGCCGTCGCGGGGGGCGCCGGACTCGCCATCGCGTGCGACTTCGCCGTGGGCGTCGATGACGCCAAGCTCGGGTTCAGCGAGGTCAAGGTGGGATTCGTTCCCGCGGTCGTGATGAACTTCCTGCTGCGCGCGGTCGGCGAAAACGTGGCGCGCGCCCTGTGCATCACCGGCCGGCTGGAGCCGATGGCCGACGCCCGTCGCCTCGGCCTCGTGCAGATGGTCGTCGCACGCGACGCGCTCGAAACCGCGGTGCAGTCGATCGGGGACGAAATCGCCTCAGCAAGCCCGGAAGCCATCGCGCGCACCAAGGCGCTGTTCTTGAAACTTCGGCCGCTCCCGCTGACAGAGGGACTGCGCGCCGCCGCAGAGGAAAACGCGGAAGCACGCGGCACGGACGAATGCAAAGAGGGCATCGCCGCCTTCCTGGAAAAACGCAAGCCGCGCTGGACACCGTAGCCTAGCACCGCCGCACGCCCCCGCCCCCCCAGATTGCGAACCTCCGAGGCCCTTCGGGCCGCTTCCCCTCCATGCATAATCGGGGCATGAGTGATCCTGCGGTCCGAGCCTGCGAAGAACACATCACCGGTTGCGGTGTCGATACCTCCAACGCGAATTGGCGCACGTCGCTGAAACAGCCTCCGGCGTTCCCGTTCGAGAAGGACAAGACCTACCACTGGAACATCGAGACGAGCCAGGGCCCGTTGCGCGTCCGGCTGATGCCCGAAGTGGCGCCGCAGCACGCTTCGAGCACGATGTTTTTGGCCAAGCTCGGCTACTACGACGGACTCGCGTTTCACCGGGTCATCGACGGCTTCATGGCCCAGGGCGGCTGTCCCCTCGGCACCGGCACCGGTGGTCCCGGCTATCAGTACGCCGGCGAGTTCGACAAGAGCGTGCGCCACGACCGTCCCGGCCTGCTCAGCATGGCGAACGCCGGCCCCGGGACCGACGGCAGCCAGTTCTTCTTGACCTTTGTGCCCACGCCCCATCTCGACGACATGCACACGATCTTCGGCGAGGTCGTCGAGGGCATGGAGGCGTTGCAGGCGATCGAGGGGCTCGGTTCGCGCAGTGGCGCGACACGCGAGCCGGTCGCGATGGTGCGCACGACGATCGAGGTGTCATGAGCGGTGCGCGGATCGGCATCCTCACGGTGTCGGACCGCGCCAGCCGCGGCGAGTACGAGGACGAGAGCGGCCCCGCGATCCGGACGTTGCTCGATGAGGTTCTCGTCTCGCCCTGGGCACCGGTCGCCCGTGTCGTTCCGGATGAACAAGGGGAGATCGCCGGGGCGCTGCGGCGCATGGCAGACGACGACGGCTGCTGCCTGGTCGTAACCACCGGAGGCACCGGTCCGGCGGTTCGCGACGTGACGCCGGAGGCAACGCATGAGGTCTGCGACAAGATTCTCGATGGCTTTGGAGAGCAGATGCGCGCGATCTCGCTGGCCAAGGTTCCCACCGCGATCCTCTCGCGCCAGATCGCCGGCCTCCGCGGCCGCACGCTCATCGTGAATCTTCCCGGCCGTCCGCGCGCCATCCGCGAGTGCCTCCTCGCGGTGTTCCCCGCGATTCCGTACTGCATCGACCTGCTTGAGGGCCCCCGCCTCGATACCGATCCGCAAGTGGTCGAGGCCTTTCGGCCCAAGAAGAAATAGGACACGGGCCATGGAGCTGGACGGACGGCGGGCATTGGTCACAGGCGGAGCGCGCCGGATCGGTCGCGCCCTCTGCCTCGCTCTCGCGGAACGGGGCGTCCGTGTGGCCGTGCACTACCGGCGTTCCGAAACCGAGGCCCGAGAACTGGTCGCGGCTTGCCCCGGCAGCGTGGCCGTGCAGGGCGACCTTCGTGAGCCCGACGCACGCGAGCGAATCCTTGAGACCACGTGGGACCAGCTCGGCGGCCTCGACATTCTCGTCAACAACGCGGCCAGTTGGGTACGCCGGCCCGCAGCGACAGTCGATCTCTTGGGATGGGAAGAAGATCTCGCGCTCAACCTCACGGCACCATTCTTCCTGGCGCGTGACGGGGCGCTGCGCATGCAGGCCACGGGCGGCGGCGTGATCGTCAATTTGACAGACTGGGCCATCGCGAGGCCCCGCCCCGAATACCTGCCGTACTACGTGGCCAAGGCGGGCCTGGCTGCCGCCACCGCCGGCCTCGCGCGGGAGTTTGCCCCAAAAATCCGAGTGAATGCAATCGCCCCGGGACCGATTCTTCCCCCGGACGAAGCGGCGCCCGATTTGGAGCAACGTGTCAGATCGGTGACGCCCATGAACAGGTTCGGCGGCACCGAATCGGTTGTCAGCGCCCTTTTGTTTCTAATCGGTAACGATTTCGTCACCGGCGAAACGGTCACGATCGACGGCGGTCGGCATCTGAGGTAGTGGCCTCAACTCCTGTCTGCTACGGCAGATACGGAATTTTTACGGACCCGAATACGTCCTACATGCGTATGGATATGTGAGAACGGTCCCCCGCTGCCCGACCCGTTGCAAACCATGAGGATCACGATTCAGACCGCCCCCCGCATTGGCGACCGGCCCAACGGCCGCCGCCGACGCCGCAAGAAAAAGAATCCGGAGCCGCTGACCGCCCTGCGTGTCGAATGGCTCGAATGGCTCGTCACCGAGTACGGCGCCGAACCCGTCGGCGACTGGGCCGAACCGCCCGTGACCTTTGCGCAGTGGCGCGCGCTTCGTGAGCTGGCGGCGCACGAAGCCGCGTAGGCGCATGGCGCCTAGGCGGCTTCGTGATCATATTGGCCCAACACCTGACGGTGTTGGCGCGTCCACGCCGGGCGCGGCTGGTCGCGGCGGCCACACTGGCCAAGCCGCGTAGGCGCATGGCGCCTAGGCGGCTTCGTGATCATATTGGCCCAACACCTGACGGTGTTGGCGCGTCCACGCCGGGCGCGGCTGGTCGCGGCGGCCACACTGGCCAAGCCGCGTAGGCGCAT
>JAJFFH010000014.1 GCA_021776735.1 Planctomycetota bacterium
ATACATCGAGGTCTTCTACAATCGTCAACGCAGACACTCTACGCTGGGACAGGTGAGCCCCGCGGAGTTCGAACGAAACAACAACAACCAGGCTGCAGGAGCAGCTTAGCGAGGTGTCCACCGATTCGGGGGAAGCTCACTTCGTAGTTCGACGTGGCTATGGGTCTTCCCAACTTGGGCGTTTGGCGTGTTCGGTCTCATGGCCTGCGCGTACATGATGTTCGTGAAGTGAGGTCGGCTCACCGACGGAGCAAGATGCGAACTGGTCTCTTGATGCTCTTGGCCGGCGCATATGTGTTCGCACAAGACAGGTCGGTATTCACCGTCGCCACGGCGATGTCTGAGGCGGAACAAAAGGCGTTGGAGTTCACCGACTCAGGCCCAAAGGAGCGGGCTGCACTCGATAAGTGGCTCACCAAGTACACGTTCAGAATCCTGAAAGCCTGGAACGACAGCGAGAAGCGGGTAGGCGGATGTCGGCGCCAGCCACTCGCTGAAGTCGCGACGTGACGCTGGTCATTTCGTGACGCTGGGCGACGGGTCGATCTGGGAGGTCTCGATTCTGAGTCCGCTGAGGACATTGCGCTGGCCGATCGCATCTCGCGTTACCGTGCTTGAGTACCGCAACACAAGAGAGATCCCCGAGGAGGGCGCGTCGGGCGAGAGCGCGCGAAGTCCCGCCGTTTCCGTCATGGGCAGTCCGGGAATATCGCGCCGTGCGGCGGGCACGACCGCCCCGGAAAGCCCGAAGCCGGGGCGGAATTCCCGCTGGTAGGGGAGCCGGGATTCGAACCCGGAAAGCCCGAAGGGCGGGGGATTTTAAGTCCCCTGCGTATGCCAGTTCCGCCACTCCCCCGTGGCGAGCGTAATTGTAGGGGGGACAGGGGGTTAGGGCAACTGGTGGGTGGTGTTCTTGGTTCCCGGTTCGGCCGTGATCTGCGATAATGGGGAACAAATGCCCATCGATCCCGAAGACCTCCTCGATCCCGACCAGAACGACGATATCGACGATGACGGCGAACTCGATGTGGAATGGTATCCGCTGCCGGATTACCTCCAGGACGACGAGGAAGAGGATGCGTCGGCGACATCGCCGTCCGTGTGCTTTCGCAAGTCTTGGTTCCCGGCCGGTTGGGGACGGTTTTCCGGGTTCGTTTGACTCGTCTCTGGACTGGGATAGGTTCATGCCGGAGGTCCGAGACGGTGAAAAAGGGTCAACCTATCGACGATTCCGCGCGTTCGCAGCGCGAGCAGGCTGTGGCGGAGCGGCGCAAGCACCGGCGCTTTCTTGAGGAAGTACGAGTGCGCTACCGGGATATCGAGGGCAATGACCCGGCCCGTTGGGCCCAATCGCGTGATCTGAGTCTCGGCGGCATCGGGGTTTCGCCCGAGGAAGGCCTGCTGCTGGGGGCCCACCTGGCGCTCGAAATCCACATCGAGAACGAGACCGCTCCGGTCTTGGCCTTGGGACGGGTCGTTCGCTGCGAAGAAGACGGATCCGGCGTCCAGTTTCTCTGGATTTCCGACGAGGACCGCGCCAATCTCGATCGTCTCTCGACGTACTTCCGCGAAAAATACGGAAATGACGGCGATCTGGACTCGTCCGGACCCGATTCTGGGTCCCGTTCCGACCCATCCTCGGACTGAGCGGAGGCGCTCACCGGCGCCGCCCGCCGCGTGCGGGAGTGCTCAACTCCGTTTCCGGTCAAATCCGAAACCGTAGAAACCCCGCTGTGTATAGGGGTTTTCTTTCGTTTCGGGCTCTCCCGCTTGTTGGGCACCTCGTTTGCCTCTAGGATCACCGCGGCGTGGCGTTCACGCTGGCACTAGATACAGTGATTTCTTGGAGTACCGGTTGCAGCACAAAGATCGTTTTCGTACGGTGCGCGCCTTCTGCAAACCGGTTCTATTTCGGCATAACTGGGAGGATTTGATGCGACACCTCCTCATCATGGGAGTCGCGGTCCTAGGTCTAATTGTTACTGGGTGCACCGGCGGTGCAGGCGGTGACCCCGAGGACGACATTGGCGACATCTTCGTGCTGACCCACTCGCCGGGCAACGGCGATCAGGTCAACACCGAAGATAGCAACGACGGGTTCAACGGGCTCAACAACCCGACGCTCACGAACCCGGGCGCTGTGACGATCGTATTCACGAATTCGTTGGATCCGACGTCCGTGCTCAACGCGACGCCGGGTGACCCGCAGGGCACCCGGAACGTCAGGCTGTTTTTCTTTGACATCAATCAGGGACCGTTCGACCCGAATCAGCCTCGGGTACCGGGGGCGAACCCGCCGGGCGCAAACGTGCTCGTATCGGCTTCCACGGTTCTGACAAGCTCGAACCTGCCGAACGACACGCTGATCATCCGGCCGACCGGGGTCTCCGCGACCAATCCGCTTGCCGACGGCCAGTATTCGGTCATCGTCGAGTTGGGCGTGCGCGGTTCCGACGGCGACGGACTGAAGGGGCAGGAGTTCTTCTTCTTCTTCCGCGTCGGGCAGGACAATCTGGGCCCGGTCGTGGTCAACAGCGTTCCGGCCCCCGGCCAGACCGATGTCGATCCGAGTTCGGAAATCCGCGTCACGATGTCCGAGACGATCCTGGCGAGCACCGTCAGCACGAGCACCTTGCTGGTCTCGTACCAGCCGGCGGGTGCGGCCTCCGCGATCGCGATTCCGGGCACCTGGTTCACCGATGGCGGCAACGGCCCGGGAAACAACTTCCCGAACGTGCAGCTCGACGTGAACGGCAACGCCGGGTTCTCTGGGACCAGTCCGCGCAACGGCGTGGACCTCGTGTTCCAGCCGAACCTGGACGCCTTCCCGGTCAACATGACCGCGGAAGACCCGTTTGACCCGTTCTGCACCCTGATTTCCGACCCGCCCCGCAAGGGCAACAAGGGCATGCCGCTGGGCCAGGCGATCACGGTCACCTTCGTGTTCCAGGGCACGGGTATCACGGACACGGCCAGCAACGGCGTGCCGCAGGGCAGCCCGAACACCACGTTCACCTTCCAGACTCGCGCGCAGCCCGATCCGGTCTTCGCGCCGAACGCCAGTGCGGCGGTCTACTACGGCGACACGTTCGGTGTCGGTGTCATCGACGTCCAGCCGACACGTACGCCGTACTTCGGCGGTCCGAACCCGGTTCGGTCGCCGAACTCGGTCGTGACCGCGAACAACGGTGCGGTCGCGCGCTTCCCCGTCCCCGACCTCGTCGACATGACGACGGACACGCGCCCCTACACGTCCTTCTACAACATGGTTTGCAGCGCCGCGGGTGCGGTCCGGTTCTTCACGGGCAACCTGTACGCCGCGTCGGCTTCGACCGGCGGTGGCGAGATCGTTGTGCTGGACACGTTCAACATGGTGCCGCTGGGCCGCTTCGGCACACCCTCGCCCGGTGGCGTCGCGATCACGGCGGTTGGGCAGAGCGGTCGCCTCGCGGTGTCCAACTTCAGCGCCAACACGGTCACAGTGTTCGATGTCGCCGAGGTCAACTGGTTTACGGGCCAGACCCTCGCGCAGACGACCGGACAGCTCGGTGGCCTGGTCGCGAACGGTTCCGCGCAGCTCCTGCTGTCCGAGTCCGACTTCGCCCGCGCCTTCCCGTTGCAGCGCTCCAACGTCAGCGGTTCGCCCCCGGGCCCACCGCTGCTGGGCACGATCAACGTCGGCGTGGGTCCGACCAAGGTCAAGATCACCGGTCTGCCGAACTCGCTGGGTCTTTTCGCCCCGCCGTTCTGCTTCAGCCCGGTCCTGTCCACAAACACGATCGTCGCTTCGCTCAACGCGGGTGAGAACACGGCCGACTTCAGCGAGCTGGTCAACCTCACTCAGAGCGCCGCGATCGAGCCTGACCTCGATGGCGTCAACCTCGCCTCGCAGCCGTCCGACATCGCCTGGTCGCCGTTCAGCTTCGGCACGGGCTCGTACTACTTCTACATCTCGAGCATCGGCGGCTCGGTCGAGCTGTTCGCTTCGGGCTTCGTTACGAACCAGCCCTCCGTCCGTTCGAACTCGAGTTCGAACTTCGCGCCGAACAAGATCATCAACAACTTTGGTGGTCTCCGGCAGCCTTCGGCCATCCAGTGGATTCCGCGCGGCAACGGCGCCGGCGTCAACCAGGGCTATACGGCTGCGGTACTGGTCGCGGAGACGGGCGAAAACCGTCTGCATCAGATCAGCCTGACGGCTGAGGTTCCCTCGAACCTCTTCGAGTCGGTCAACGGCAACCTGTCGGCGGGCCTCGGCCCGGTCGATATCACGGGTGAGCCGGCATCGATCACAGGTGTGTTCAGCATTGCCTGCACGCCGAGCTTCAGCATCTACTACGTGGCGAACGCGGGTGAAGGCACCGTGCGCACCGCCTCGTACCAAGGTGGAGTCATCGGATCCGAAATCCCGGTTCCGGGCGTCCTGTTCGTGGCTTCCTGGTGGAGCCGCTAATCGAGCGGAGAACGTTTCAAGCCAAAGGGGCGGCCATTGCGGCCGCCCCTTTTTTCGTAGCGTCATCCGGAGGGAGCAAACGGACGGCGAATCTCCGCTGCGCGGGTATTCGTTAGCGGGGCGGGCGACCCTCCCGCCCGTCGGACGGCGCTTGTTCCGGCGTGTGACTGGTCGCTGCGCGGCCCATCGGACGGACATCGCCGTCCGTTTGCTGACGTCTGCGGTCTCTCGTTTGCAACGAGCAAGGCATGATTCGTCGCATCCTGCAGGAGTCCGGCTGGGCGATGTTCGCTTTCATCATCCTGATGCCCGTGCTTTTGCCCATGCAGATGCGATGAGGCGGACCTCCTGCCGGCTCCGGGTGGGTTGTGCTCTTGATCGGGATCGCACTGATGGCCGTGCGGATTCGCTGGAGGCGGCGTGTCTTTCCGTTTCGGATCGGACTTTCGTTATTGCCGCACGCCGCCTCGCTGTTCTTGCCGGAGACAGTCCACGAACCGCTGCCGCCAACCACTCGGTTCACCATCGAGGACATCGAGATCGAGGACGGCTGGTTCGCGGTGCGTTTCTCAGCACCTCTGGCCGACGGCGCCGAACGCCACGTTCGCCTGCTGCAAGACGGCCAGCCCATGACCGCGGGCGAGGTCTGGCTCTCGTGGGATGGAATCGGAGGCCGAACCCCGGACGGTGCCGTAGCGCAGCTGCGGATCGGCATGGCCGTGACGTCATGGGACGACGCGGGCCTGTCCGTCAACGCCCCCGTAGTAATCGACCTCTGCGCTCCGGTTCGATGACTTTCGGGGACCCGCGAGTTTTGATCGGCGCCTACGGATAGATCCGGTGGAGTAGTCTGGGAAACGGGATCGCCTCGCGGATGTGTTGCAGTCCGCAAATCCAGGCGACCGTGCGCTCTAGACCAAGTCCGAAACCGGCGTGGGGGACCGAGCCGTAGCGACGAAGATCGAGGTACCACCGGAAGTCCTCCTCCGGCAGGTCGTGCGCCTTGAGCTGGGAGTCGAGAAACGCAAGATCCGTCGCGCGTTCGCCGCCACCCACGATCTCGCCGAAGCCTTCCGGGGCGATGACATCGACGCCGAGCGCCCAGCGATCGTCCTCGGGGTCGCGCTTCATGTAGAACGCCTTGACCTCGTGCGGCCAGTGCGTGATCAGCAGCGGCTTGTCGAGGCCCTCGGTGATCGCGGCCTCGTCGGGGGCGCCGAAGTCGTCGCCGAACTTGAATCCGGTCTTGTCCTTGAGGATCGCCGCGGCCTCCTCGTACCGGATGCGCGGGAACGGCGGCACAATCGCTTCGAGCTTGGACACGTCGCGTTCGAGCGTCTCGAGGTCGGTGCGGTTTTCCTCCAGGACACGGCCGACGACCGCGGCGAGCAGCGACTCCGCGAGCGTCATCGCGTCCTCGAGGCTGGCGTAGGCCATCTCCGGTTCGAGCATCCAGAACTCGGTGAGGTGCTTGCGCGTCTTGCTCTTTTCCGCGCGAAACGCCGGGCCGAAGCAGTAGACCTTGCCGAGCGCCAGCGCCGCGGCCTCCATGTAGAGCTGGCCGGACTGCGTGAGGTACGCCTTGGTGTCGTCGAAGTAGTCGACCTCAAACAGCGTCGTCGTGCCCTCGCACGCGTTCGGCGTGAACATGGGCGCATCGACGTTCGCAAACCCCTCCTGGTACAGGTGATTGCGGATCGCGCGGATAATCGTGTCGCGGATGCGCAGCGTCGCCGTCGGCCGTCGCGAACGCAGCCAGAGGTGGCGATGCGACAGCAGGAAATCGGGCCCGTGGTCTTTCTTGCCGAGCGGGTAGTCGTGAGCCGCGCCGACCTCCGCAAAGTCGGTGAGCTTGAGTTCGACGCCCCCCGGCGCCCGCTCGTCGAGCTTGACCGAGCCGGTGACCACGACCGACGCCTCCTGTCCGCTCTGCCCGGCGCGTTCGAACAGCTCCTCGTCGTCGCCCTTGACGGCGACCGCCTGCACGATGCCGGTGCCGTCGCGCACCTGAAGAAAGTGCAGCTTCTTGGACCCGCGCCGGTTGTAGAGCCAACCCCGCACGGCGACGGTCTTGCCCTCGTGATTCTGGAGATTGCGGATGGAGACGAACGGCGCGCTCATCCCCTGAGAATACGTGCTTTGCGCGTATTCTCTAGCGGGGCGGACGACCCCTCCGTGAGCGTGCGCCGGCGGGCCGGGCCGGACGCGCCCGTGGATAGTGGATGGCCGGACGCTGCGCGGCTTCCCGGCGGTTACTTGGCGGGGAAACGAACCGCGCGGGAAGCGTACGGACGGCGATTCTTGCTCGCGCCAGACCAGCGCTGTCAGAAGAGTCGCCTGGCTTCGGCCGGCTGCGGCTGCGCCCAGTCGCCCTGCGTCGCGGCTCCTCCACGTGCCTCTCCGTTGGCACGCCTTCGCGTCGCCGCTCCCGCCTTCGGGGCGCCATAGCGCCCTTCGGCGCGGCGGTGCCTTGCTGGACTTGTCCTCGCTCGACCTCGGGCCTTACGCCGACTCTTCAGACAGAGCCTACTGGAGCGCTTCCTTGACCAGGGTTTCCAGGTCCAGGTCTTCGCCCTTGACGGCGGCGATGCGGCTTTCGGCTTCGGTGCGGGCCAGGCCCAGCGAGCAGAGGGCGAGCACGGCGTCGGCGCGCACGCCCGTGGCGCCGGGGCCCGCGGCGCCCTTGATGCCGTGTTTCTTGAGGCGGTCGCGCAGCTCGACCACGATGCGTTCCGCGGTGCGCTTGCCGATGCCCTTGGCGCGCGTGAGCGGTCCGGTGTCGCCCGCGACGATGTGGCTGGCGAGGGCGGCCGGTTCGAACGTGCTGAGCAGGCCGAGCGCCACGGCGGGACCGACACCCGAGACCAACAGGAGCTGACGAAAGAGGTGGCGCTCGGGTTCCTTGGCGAAGCCGTACAAATCCTGGCGGTCTTCGCGGACGACCAGGTGTGTGAGCAGGATAAACGAGCCCGACGGGGGCATTTGGGCCAGCGTCGACGCCGAGATGGCGAGGACGTAACCGACGCCGCCGACCTCGAGCACGGCTTGGCCTTCGCCGCGTCGGACGATGTCGCCGCGCAGGAATTCGTACATCGGCGCTGCCCCCGCCCCCCTGTGTCTGCTTTTTTCCTGTCGCGCCCGGCCCTATTGCTTGCGCAAGTTGAGGCCGTGCTTGGCGATCTTGGTCTTGATTTCCTGCAGGCTCGTGATGCCGAAGTTCTTCATCCGCAGCAGCTCCTGTTCGGAGTGCTGGACGATGTCCCCGAGCGTGTTGAGGCCGAGTCCGGTCATGCACTTGCTCGAACGGACCGACAGGTCGAGGTCGGCGACCGGCGTGGCCAGCGCCTCGGAGCGCTCGCTGTCGTTGGGGATTTCGGGAAGGGTCGGCATTTCCTCGGCGGCGCTCAGGACCTCGTCGCGGCGCATGCCGAGCCGGAGGTTCTTCGCGTCGAGGATGTCCTTGATTTCCTGGAGGCTGGTCTCGCCGAAGTTCTTGTACGAGAGCAGCTCGGCCTCGGTGCGCTGGATCAGGTCGCCCAGCGTCCGGATGCTCATCTTCGCCAGACAGTTGCGCGAGCGGACCGACAGTTCGAAGTCCGAGATCGGCGTGACCAGGAGCTGGTTGCGCCGGTCCTCGTTGCGCTCGGTGTCCTCGTCGAGGACCATCGACTGCGACGACTCGGCGTCGCGCACGAACCGCCGCGCGCGCGGATGGTTGGGGTACACGTCAAGCACGCTGCGGTACGCGTCCACCGCTTTTCGGTAGTCGCCCCGATCCTCGTAGAGCACCCCGAGGTTCACGAGCACGTTGACCCGCGTCGGCTTGGTGCGCCGCGCACGCTCGTACAGCGCGATGGCCGCGTCGTCGTCGCCCGACAGGTCGTGCTGGTACGCCATGCGGAACAGCGAGTCGACGTGGTCGGGATCGAGCGCGAGCGCTTCCTGGTAACGCTTGTGCGCTTCGGCGTACTCGCCCTCGCACTCGGCGATCGTGCCGAGGACGTAGAGCACCTGGGGCCGATCGGTCTGCCGGGTGTTTTCCCCGAGCGTTGTCTTGGCGTCGTCGCCGCGGCCGAGGATCGCCTGCAGCGCGGCGAGGGCGAGGCGTGCTTGTTCGTCGCGCGGCTCGATTTCGATGCAGCGCGCCAGGAGTTCCTCCGCCTCGACAAGCGAGCTGAGATACAGCGCGCTGAGACCGGCGACGTACAGGCTGCGGTGCGTGGCCGCCTGCCGCGCGTACGCCGGCACGTCCTTGTCGTGGCCCAGGATAAAGTGCGCGGCCGCGCGCCGTGCCGCGTCCTCGGGCGCGCACTCCGCGGCGGTGGCCGGCGGACCATCGACAAGTCCGCGCAGGGCGGCGCGGAGGTCGGCGTCACCCAAGGCGCGCTGACGCAACTGCAGAGCCTCGCCCGCGTCGTTGAGGGCGCTGTCGAGGGCACGGTCGATGTCGATGGCGATGTCGGTAGACATATAGGAAAACCCCCATGAGGAGAACCTCACGGATAGACCGGTGAACCAAACCCAGTAGGATAAGGGGACACGCCCGCACCGTCAAACCGTCGCCATGTCGCAGTAGGCTCAATCCATGGACGCGATCGTGGTCGATGGCGGCGTTCCCCTCCAGGGGAACGTCTCCGTTTCCGGCGCCAAGAACGCCGCTCTGCCGATTCTGGCCGCCGCCCTGCTCGTTGAGGGGGAGGTGGTCTTGGAGGAGGTCCCGGACCTCCGTGATATCCGGACGATGATCCAGCTTCTCCAGGAGCTGGGATGCGCGGTCGAGCGCCACGCGGACCGGTCGGTTTCCGTCGTCGTCGAGGACGAGACCCGCAGCGAGGCCCCCTACGACATCGTGAAGCAGATGCGGGCCGGATTCTGCGTTCTCGGGCCTCTGCTGGCGCGCCGGGGGCGGGCCCGCGTGTCGATGCCCGGGGGCTGCAACCTGGGGGTCCGGCCCGTCGATCTGCATTTGAAGGGGCTGCGGGCCCTGGGCGCGCGGTTCGACCTGAGCGGCGGGTTCATCTCGGCCGAGGGGCGACTTCGCGGCGACGAGGTGTTTTTGTCCGGGGCGTTCGGCTCGACCGTGCTCGGGACCGCGAACGTCTTGATGGCGGCAACGCTGGCCGAGGGGCGGACCGTGATCGAGGGGTCGGCTTGCGAGCCGGAGATCGCCGACCTTGCAGGATTCCTGGTCGCCTGCGGGGCCAAGATCACCGGAATCGGTAGTCACCGCCTAGAGATCGAGGGAGTCCCGCGGCTCACAGGCAGCCGCTGGCGGATCATCCCCGACCGGATGGAGGCCGGAACGTTTCTCGCCGCGGCGGCCGCCACGGGAGGCGATGTCACGGTGGCGGGGGCGCGGGCGACGGACATGGGCGCGGTCGTCGAGACCCTCCGCGCGATGGGGTGCAGCGTGGAACGCTCCGCGGCGGGAATCCGCGTCGTCGGCGAGCGGAGGCCCGTGCCCGTCGATGTCACGACCCTGCCGTATCCGGGGTTCCCGACGGACTTGCAGGCGCCGTTCAGCGCGGCCCTGACCCTGGCGAGCGGCATCAGCGTAGTGACGGAAAAGATTTACCCCGAGCGGTTCATGCACGTGCCGGAACTCAACCGGATGGGCGCCCAGATACGCAAGCAGGGTCCGAGCCAGATCATCCACGGGGTTGACGACCTGCACGGCGCCGAGGTGATGGCGAGTGACCTGCGCGGCGGGGCCAGCCTGATCGTCGGCGGACTCGCGGCGAGCGGCCAAACGACCGTGCACCGCGTGTATCACGTCGATCGCGGCTACGACGGGATCGAGGACAAATTCTCCTCGCTGGGGGCTCGCATTCGGCGTATTGAGGGCGCATAGGAGATCAGATGCGTTCGTTCTTGGTCGGTGTCATTGTCGCGGAAGCGCTCGCCCTCGCGGTGGCGTGCGGCTTTCTGGTCACGGGGGACTTCGAGTCCCTCAAGGTCAAGCCCCCCCAGGCGCCGGGATTTCGGCCGCCGATCTATGACGCCGCGATCGGCGACATGGTGCGCTATCGGGTGCTGGAAAAAGGCGAGGTGGTCGGGTTCGTCGACTACGAGGTCTTGTCCGCCCAAGAGATTCGGAACACCCAACTCGGCCGAATGTTCATCATCAAGATCACCGAGACCGCGGTGGGGGGCGGATCGGCCCGGCCGCCGCGCCTGGTTCGCGTCCGGCCCCGTTCGATCCGCGTCGGCTTTTTTCCGCCGTTGTACGAGCACGAGGACGACTATCCGACCGGCGCCCTGCCGGTACCGGCGCTGATCCGGACCGAGCGGTTCACCTATCGCAAACAGGAGACAGACGGGTTCTACATCGAGGCCGTCCGGCCCCGCGACAGCCTGAGCGAGACGGCCGAGCGGTACTGGTTCACGAGGAAGGTGCCGGTGTTCGGGATCGCGGCGTGGGAACGCGACGGCCAGCGTCTCGAGGTCCATATCGCGGAATTCGGGCGTGACCGGAGCAAGGCATGAGCGAGCGCGGGCTGATCAAGATCGTTGTCGTGCAGCTGTTGTTGCTGGTGGGCATCGCCTTCCTGCTGGTGGATCGCCTGGGCCGCCTGCGTCCGATCAAACCGGGATCGTGGACGTTTCGCAACCCGACCCTGGACGTGGCCAAGGGCACCCGAGTCATGCTGCAGCCCCAGACGGGCATGCGACAGGCCACGCGCTGGTTCATCTCTGACCCCGTCGTGGAGCCGGATGTCAACGGGGCGCCGGGGGTTCCGCATCGACCGACGCTCCGCGAGGACTGGGAAGGGGGCGGGTTTACCCTGTTCACCGGTCGCAGCCCGCGCTCGGCCCTGATCTTGACCCAGATGGGGGCGATGACGGATTCGGAGTGGTTCGAGGAGTTGCGGCCCGTGATGGAGACCGGTCCCGAGGGCAGGACGACGCTGCGGCTCGTAGCGGTCTACGGCCACACGAACGGCTCCGCGATCGTTTATGTGCATGACCCGGAGAATCCGACGCCGGGCTTTGGCTGGTCGCGGATCGAGATTCGGGCGCCCGAGAAGAACGCGCAAGTCCACTTTGCCCGGGACGTGACGACGACGGCGCCACGGTAAAGAGAGCAGGAGGGGGCCCGGGGGCCGCTTTTCCCGCGGAGTCTCCCGGAGCTGCTCGGGGGGCCTCGGAGCACGCGCATTCCTACGCGATTTCCGCGGTTCGCCGTACACTCCGGGATTCCATGTTCGAGTCCCTCACCCAGCGCCTAGCCGGCCTGTTCTCGAAGCTCGGGGCAGGTTCGGGCAAGCTCACGGAAGACTCCGTCAAGGATGCGGTCCGCGAAGTCAAGCGGGCCCTCCTGGAGGCCGACGTCAGCTTCGAGGTTGTGCGTGCCTTCACCAAGTCGGTGAAGGAGCGGGCCATCGGACAGGCCGGGATCGAGGGCGTTTCGCACGCCGACCAGTTCGTCAAGATCGTCCACGACGAGCTGACGGCCGTGATGGGCGGCGAGACCGAAGGGGTCCGCTTCGACTCCTCCGGGGTCACCGTCATCATGATGGTCGGCCTGCAGGGCTCGGGCAAGACGACGACCTGCGGCAAGCTGGCCCTTTGGCTGCGGCGCAAGCACAAGAAAAGCGCGCTGCTGGTTGCGGCCGATGTCCAGCGTCCGGCGGCGGTCGAGCAGCTCAAGACGCTCGGCAAGCAGCTCGATGTCGATGTCTACCACGAGGACGGCGGACGCCCGCCCAAGATCTGCAAGCGGGCCGTCGAGCACGCGCGCAAGCAGGGCCACGATGTTGTCATTCTCGACACCGCGGGGCGCCTGCACATCGATGAGCAGCTCATGGACGAGCTCGCCGCCGTGCGCGACGCCGCCAAGCCGCACTTGACCTACCTCGTCGCGGACTCGATGACCGGCCAGGACGCCGTGAAGAGCAGCGCGGCGTTCCATGAGCGGTTCGACCTGAGCGGCGTTGTCCTGACCAAGCTCGACGGCGACGCGCGCGGCGGTGCCGCGCTCTCCATCCGGCACGTCACCGGTCGCCCGATCGTCATGGTCGGAGTCGGCGAGAAGCTGGATGCGCTCGATCTGTTCCATCCCGAGCGGATGGCAGGTCGCATCCTCGGCATGGGCGACGTCATCAGCCTGGTCGAGGACGCGCAGGAAAAGATCGACCAGGACACTGCGCAACGCAACGTCGAGCGCATGTTCCTCAAGTCCTTCAACCTCGACGACCTGCACGCGCAGTTGGTCCAGGTGCAGAAGATGGGGCCGATCCGCGACGTCATGAAGAAGCTGCCCGGCCAGTTTTCCCAGATGGCGGAGATGGACGGGCTCGATGATTCCGCCTTGCACCGCCAAAAGGCGATCATCGAGTCGATGACCGGCTGGGAGCGGCATCACCCGGATGAAATCCACGCGCAGCGCCGCCACCGCATCGCGCGTGGCAGCGGTACGTCGCTCCGCGATGTAAATGAACTATTGAAGTCCTTCAAGGAGATGCGCAAGGAGATGCGCAAGATGAAGGATTCATTCCTTGGTCGCGCGGGTCTGCGGCAGATGGAAAAGCGCAAGAAGAAGATTCTCAAGCAGCGCAAGAAGCAGAAGAAGCAGAAATAGGCCCGACCGGGCTCTTGAAAGAGGAAAACATGTCCGTACGTTTGCGTCTGAAAAGGACCGGCCGCCACAAGCGGCCCTTCTACCGCATCGGGGCGTTCCATCACACGACCCGCCGCGATGGCCGGCCGATCGAGGATCTCGGGTGGTACGACCCGCTCATCGGGGATCGGGACAAGGGCTTCTCGCTGAACGAAGAGCGAGCCCAGCACTGGTTGAAGCACGGCGCCCAGGCTTCCGACACCGTCCGCTCGCTTCTCGGGCGGCGCGGGATCAAAGTCAGCCGTGGCTAGCCCGAAAAAAGACAAGCGGCGCGTCGAGATCGCGCGGTTCCTGGGACTCCGGACGAGCCTTGGGGTGCCCGACGCCACATCGGCGGAGCAGGCGATCTGGACGATCTGCGCCCGGCACGGCACCGCGGAAGGTGCGACCAAGGCGCTCGCGGCGCTGCGGCGCTGCTTCGTGGACCTCAACGAGTGCCGGATCACCAAGAAGTCCGAACTCGGCGCCATGCTGCGGCGGTTCGTCAAGAACGATAGCTACCGCGTCGGCTGCGAGGTGCGCGGCTTCCTGTGGCGATTCCATCGCGACCAGCACACGATGGATTACGCGGTCATGGAAGACCTGACGCTGCCTCAGCTACGGAAGTATCTGGAGAACGCGGAGGAGTTCAACCGGGAGATGGCGCTCGCGCTCTTCTTCCACTACTGCGCGCTGGAGACGGCGGCACAGGCTGCTGCCGAGGTCGTTGAGCCCGTGGAGGGGGCGACCGATGGCCCCTCGACCAACGGAGTCGATGAACGGCCCAAGAAACGGACCGAGCGCGAGCTGCAGGCGCACATCGACCGGCTCCGCCTTCTCTGCACGATTGCGATCTACGGCAAGGTTCCCAGCCAGACCAAGGCGGCTGCGGCGCACCGGCACTTCGTGAAGGCTTGGGGGTATTCGGCGGTCGTCGCCCAGCCGAAGCCCAAGCCGAAGCCCGGGAAAGTGGCGGCGCCCGCGAATCCGCCCAAGGGTGCCGCGAAAAAGCCGGACGCCAAGAAGGCCCCTGCCCAGAAACCCGCCGCAAAAACGACGGCGGCTTCCAAGGGGGCTGCCAAAAAAACCACGACAAAGAAAACCGCCACCAAGAAGGCGGTGTCGAAAAAAGCGCCGGCGAAGGCCAAGAAAGCGTCGACCAAGAAAGCCCCGACCAAAAAGGCCCCGTCCAAGAAGGCGAAAAAAGAGTCGGAGCCGAACAAGGGAACCAAGCGCGGCGGCGACACCAGTCGGCCCAAAACCACGCGTAGCAAGAAGGGGCCGCCGGCCTCGCGGCGTTCGTCCCGGCGTTAGGCTCTCTTTGAGAAGTCGGCCGGGCCTCGTGCTGGCATCCGGCTCGCCTCGTCGGCGCGCACTCCTCGAAGAGGCCGGAATCGCGTTCACGGTGGCAACCGGCGACGTCGCGGAGTGGGCGCCCGAGCGCGGCGACCCGCACGAGGTCGCGGTGGAAAACGCCCGACGCAAGGCGGCCGCAGCCCCGGCGATGGACCGAGTGGCGAACGACTCCGCGGCCGGCGACCGAATCGTGCTCGCGGCCGACACCGTCGTGGCGCTGGGGGACCTATTGTTGGGCAAGCCGCGTGATGCCGGGCATGCCCGTTCGATTTTGTGCTCGCTGTCGGGTACCACGCACAGCGTAGTCACGGGCGTGGCCCTCCGTTCGGCCAGGGGCATACAAACGAAATCCGTGGAGACGCGAGTGACGATGCGCACATGGACAGCAGCCGAACTCGACGCGTATGTGGCGTCGGGCGAACCGATGGGCAAGGCGGGCGCCTACGCCATTCAGGAAACGGCCGACCGTTTCGTGACGGACCTCGATGGCCCCTACGACAACGTCGTCGGTCTGCCGATCGTCGCTGTCCGCGAACTGCTCGCCGAGGTCGATGCATGACCACCACCCACGACCGCGATATCTCACCGACCGCGAGGACGCAACCGCGGATCGGTCGCGCCGCACGGCTGCTGCTCGCGTGCGTCGTGCTGGCGATCGCCGGTTGCTCGGACGACGTCGCCGGCAAGCCCCGCGCCGTGGGCGACCTGCCGCCGGACGACAAGATTCAAGTTTCCGTGCCGTCCGGAGCCGTTGCCGACGATCTCAAGGAGATCATCCTGACGGGGCTGGACGATACCGAGGGCAAGAGCCGTGATTTCAGGCGGTTTGTCATTATCAGGGCCGGTGACCGGCACGGCTCGTCGTTTCGTTCACGCGGCTTTCATGTCCTCGTTGGAGCCGGGATCACGTTGCCGGACGGCGCCATGCGCATCCGCCGAAAATGGAACACCGCCGGCATGGTGGATGGTCGCAACGAGGAGCCGGAGCGGTGCGGCGTATCGATCTGCGTCGAGCCCGGCGCCCCGTATCCGTTTTCGCCGGCGGTGACGATGGCGGTCCGGGAGTTCTGCCGCGCCCTCACGCGCGAGGTGCCTATCCATCCGCATCTGGTCGTTGCGATGCAGGAGATCCCCAACACGGTCGAGCACGAGGCCGATGCCGCCGAGCGGACCCTCGCGGCCGCCGCGCGCGAGGTCGTGCCCGTGCCCCCGGCACGCTTCCGGCTCACCGTGGTCAGAGAGAGCGATGGCAAGAAGTTTCCAGTCGCGTATGAGCTTTGTGATACCGAGCAGTCCCGGCCCGTGGGCATGATGCTGCGCCGACGTTTTGACGGTCCGAATCGTGGCATGGTGTTCGAGTACCCGTTCCGGAAGTACTGCGGGTTCTACATGCGCAACTGCTTCATTCCGATCGACCTCGCGTTCGTTCGGAAGGGCGTGATCGAGGACGTTTTCACGATGAAGCCGCTACCCGGGATATCGACCCGGAATCAGAAGTGGTATAACTCCAGCTCGGCGGTCAAATTCGCTCTGGAAATGCCCGCCGGTTGGTTCAAGCGCCATGGGGTCAAGGTGGGTGACAAGATCGAGTTTCACCCGCGCTGATGGTGCGTTGTCCGCGGAGTCGGTATTGAGGGCTCCCGAGGGCTGTTTTTCACGGGGTAGGCTATGACGCAGATGCAACAAGACGGCCGTGACGAAACGAACGCGACGGACAACGTCGAAGACACCATCATGAAATTCACGTCGGGAGACGTGACCATCGAACTGTCCGGTTCCGAGGACTTCGTCGAGCGCCAAATCCGCTACTTTCGCCACTACCTCGACGGTGGTCCCGACGGTGCACGCCCGGCACGGGCCGGTTCGGCCGCGCCGACGGGTCGAAGCACAGTTAGTACCGAGACGGGCACGGGTTCAGGCAAGGGGGGCGCGGGGGCGGCTCGTCCGCGTCCGTCGCTCAACGAGTTCTTCAGTGCGCGCGCCGTCAAGCACGGTCGCGGCGCGATCCAGGAAGCGCTGCTCCTGTTCGGCTATTTCCTGCAGGAGGTCGAGGGCCAGTTCGAGTTCTCGATCGAGCAGATCGGTGGCTGTTTCGGCGTGGTCGGCCGCCCGCCGCCCAAGAACCTCCACCATGCCGTCGGCACCATGAAGCGCAAGCAGGCGTGGTTCCAAGAGGGATCGAAGCGCGGCTACTACCGCGTCAGCGAGACCGGCAAGCGCATCGTTCGGCCGCTCTAGGCGAGTTCCAGGCGCCGCGGTCCCTGCGCTCCCCGCCCTCGCTTTAGCGGGCGTTTTGGTCTTCCGATAAGTGAATGGTGCAGAAAAAGGGCGCAACTACGGTTGTTGGACTGGGCATCGTCACGGCGATTTTCATGGCCATGATGTCCATGTTCTACCTGCAGCAGATCCCGACGCAGGCGGACCTGGACCGGCTTGAGGACGACGTGCGCCGCGAGCACGGGCTCTATCTCGCCGCCGCCGCACCCCTGGAGATCAGGCTGGTTCGCCCCGACAAGGAGGGCGGCCGGACCGGCGTTCGGATCACATGCACCATGCGGCCGGACCTTCGCAAACGGCCCAAGACGATCGAGCTCTATCTCGCTCGGATGGCTGCCACGGTGCTGGATCATCCGGACTGGCACGGGCGAATCGGCTGGGTCACCGTCGCCCATACCAAGCCGATCGACGTAACCCTGACGCGCCACGCGAAGGTCGAAAAGGACGAGTCGGCGTAGGGCCCGGCCGCCCCTCCGCCGCCCCCCGTTCTCTGGAGCCGACGCCCGCCCTCCCCTCATCCGGTTGGCGGTTCCCCCGCCAACCGGACCGGAAGCTCCCCCGCAGGGCCTCAACGGCGTCAGCCGTTGAGGCAAAAAGACACTGGGAACGCCTCGCACCCCTTCACCGGTTAGCGGTTCCTCTGCCAACCGGCCCGCCCCCCTTGTCCCCTTTCCGTCCCGGCGGAAATTGCGGGTCTCAAGAGCCCCGGTTATGCTGTTGGGCTTGCCGGACCACGGGGCACCATGTGTGCCCGGTGCCCGAGAGCATCTAGCCATGAAAAAGGGCATTCATCCCAAATACACCGACTGCAAGGTGCGGTGCGCCTGCGGCAACGAGTTCACGACCCGTGCCACGGTGACCGAACTCAAGCTCGACATCTGCAACGTCTGCCACCCGTACTACACGGGCAAGCAGAAGTTCGTCGACTCCGCGGGGCGCGTCCAACGGTTCCGCGAGCGCTACGGCGACTACCGCAAGGGCAAGAACGCCCCGGCGGACGCCACAGCCGCTCCTGAGGCCGAGGCGACTCCCGCTCCTGCGGGCCAGGCCGCGCCCGGCCCGGCGGCCGAGCCTGCTCCCGAGTCCGGTTCCTAGGCGGCGGGGCGGCGGGCTCGAACCGTGGCCGAATCTGCTCCTGGAAGCCTCTCCGAGATCCTTGCGCGCTACCGTGAATTGACCGAGAAACTCGCGGATCCCGACGTCGCAACGAACCCGGGGCGCATGCAGCTCGTATTAAAGGAGCGTGGGCAGCTCGAGCGCCGCGCGAAGCTGTACGAGGAACTGCTCGATTTGCGCGCCGAGATCAAGGACACCCGCGAACTACTCGACGATGAGGACATGCGCGAGGAGGCCGAGGCCGAGATAGCGCAGCTCGCGGACCGCGAGAAAACCCTGATCGAGAACCTCGCCGAGGAACTTGGGGCGGACGTGGCCGAATCGGCGACGAGTGTCATCATCGAGGTTCGGCCTGGCACGGGCGGCGACGAGGCCGCGCTGTTCGCGCACGACCTCTACGAGATGTATCGCCGCTGGGCCGACCTCAAGAGATACAAGGTCGAGGTCATCGTGCTCCAGAAGACCGATCTTGGCGGGCTGCGCGAGGCGTGTTTTGCGATCAAGGGGCCGGGGGTTTACCGCCAGCTCATGTTCGAGTCCGGCGGGCACCGTGTCCAGCGGGTTCCTTCGACGGAGACACAGGGGCGTGTGCACACCTCGGCCGCGACCGTCGCCGTTCTCCCCGAACTGGAGGAGCTCAAGGTCGAGATCAACGAGGAAGAGCTCAAGATCGACACCATGCGCGCCAGCGGTCCGGGGGGCCAAAAGGTCAACAAGACCGAGTCGGCCATCCGCATCACCCACGTCCCGACCGGCATCGTGGTCAAGTGCCAGGACGAAAAATCCCAGCACAAGAACCGCGCGCGGGCGATGCGCATCCTCAAGGGTCGGCTCAACGACCGGATGCGCCAGGAAAGAGACAATGCCCGGGCGGAGCAGCGGAAGGGCCAAATCGGCTCCGGCGACCGCAGCCAGCGCATCAGAACCTATAACTTTCCGCAGGACCGGTGCACCGACCACCGATTGGACTTCAATCTTTCCCGACTTCCGGACATCATGTTGGGGAAGCTCGACCCGCTGATCGAGGCGCTTCGCGAGCATGAGAAAGCCAAGCGGCTGGAAGCGCTCGATCTCAAGGCCCTTCAAGGCCCTTCAAGGGCCGGAGGAAACGAATGAATGACAAGGATCTGCCCGCCGGCGCCGGCGGCGAGTTCGAGACTGAACCGGACACGGGTACCGACGAGACGAACGACGATCTCTCGACGGAGCCCGAGATCGCGCCTGCGATCCCGGTGGCCGATTCGGTGTCGGCAACCCGTGACGCGGAACCCGAACCCGCCTTGGCGGCGGCCGGTCCTCGTGTCTTCTCCGAGCACTTCTGGCTGCTCATGGGTCTCGGTTTCGTCATGGCCGCGACGGCTTCCGTCTGGGCCCGTCCGAGCATCCACGGAGGCATCGGGCTCAACGGCGCACAGAGCATCAAGATCACGTTGCTGCGCGGCCTCGCTTTTTACGGTCTCGCCGTCGGCATCGCGAACATCGCGACCGGACGCCTCAAGGCGATGGGCAGCACCTTCGTCACCGGTGTTCTCGCCTTGTGGTTCGGCATCAAGCAGATGATGCAGACATGGGACCAGCCGGCGTGCCGCGGCTGGTCGGAAATGGAGAAGTTCCTCAAGGACGGGACGGGCTACAACACCAAGATCCACGTCACCGAGTACCTCGGCCAGTGGGGCCCGGGCCCCTGGATGAGCGTGCTGGGCGGTATGCTCATCGTCCTGGTGTTCCTCAAGGCGATCCTCTTCGCCAAAAAGCAGGAATCCGCGCCCGCGCCGTCGCGCCGCCGTCGCCGTTGACCGTCCAGGAAGTTCTCCAACGCTCCGCCTCCTGGCTGCGCGACAAGGGACTTGCGTCCCCGCGCCTGGAGGCGGAGCTCTTGCTCGCGCATGTTCTTCAGGGCGACCGTCTTGGGCTCTACACGCAGAGCGACCGGCCGCTCGACGACGAGGAACTCGAAGCTTATCGCGGCCTCCTGCGTCGCCGGGTCGCGGGCGAACCCGCGGCCTACCTCACGGGCGCGCGCGAGTTCTACGGCCTCGCGTTCCGGGTGGGACCCGCCGTTCTCGTGCCACGCCCCGAGACCGAGTTGCTCGTGGACCGAACCCGCGCCCTGGAGCCCGCGCCCCGGCGGCTCCTGGACCTCGGCACCGGCTCCGGTTGCATTGCGGTCGCCTGCGTTCAGCGCGTCGAACGGCTCGAAGCCGTCGCGACCGATCTCTCGGCGGCGGCCCTCGACTACGCCCGCCAGAATGCAGCGACGCACGGCGTGGCGGATCGCATCCGGTTTCTGGAAGGCGATCTGTTCCAACCGCTCGAACCGACCGACCGCTTCGACGTGATCGTGTCGAACCCGCCGTATGTTGCGGATGAACCGCAGCCGGCAGGAACGGACGGCGATGCCCTGAAACACGAGCCGGCGCAAGCCTTGTTCGCCGGGCCCGAAGGCCTCGCCGTCCTTACGCTCTTGATCGAGGGAGCGCCCGCGTTCCTTGCGCCCGGCGGCACCCTCCTCGCCGAAATCGGTGAGGATCAGGAACAGGCGGTGCTGGCCCTGGCCCGCGCGGCGTTTGCGCACGCCAAGGTGCACCGGGACCTGGCCGGCCTGCCCAGAATCCTGGAAGCTTCGAGTTAGATGTCGATGCTGAAGGTGGTCGTCGGGATCGCCTTTTTGGGCATCGGGTGTGGGGATCGGTCGGGGAACTCCACGGAACCATCCCATTCCGAGGACCGAGTACTCCGGGCTCTTCAAGAGACGGGAATGACGCTCGGAGATTCGGTCAAGATTCCAATCATCGAACGCGGGAAGGTGCTTTATCGGCGCATCCTGAACGTGATAGCCGATCGGGCGGCGCGTCTCGAGCCGGCAGCATCCGGTCGGTCCCGCAAACGAGTCTCCGCCGCCGACGTTGTCCTTGCCGCTGATATTCACGACGTGGACCTCTGTCGGATCGCGTTTCGTCGGATCGTCGAGGACCTGTCGGATCCGGCGGCGCTGAGACACGGGCGGGTCGCGATCGCGTTGGAAGCGATTGCCGTGTCCTACGAAAGCCGGCTTGCGGCGTGCCGCCGACGCGGACGGCGTGACGAACTCGTCGCCTTGCTCCAATCCTGCTGGGGCTGGCCGATCGAGCGGTACGGCGATCTGCTGTCCAGGCCGGGATTGAAAGGCGTGCCCGTGCTTGGGAGCTGGCGTTGCGGGAACGGATGGGCGGCGACGTGGATGGCCGGTGGTTCGAGTTCGTACCCGGGGTGTTTCGCGCGCCGTATGTGTCGCCCGGCGACTTGATCCGATAAGCGCACAGCTTCCCGACGAGCCGCGGAGTGGCGGGCGAAGGGGCGCCGGCGCAGCGGCGGATTGCATCACGTAGCGTCGAAACGGCGGGTCAGCGCGTTCGGTTGACGGTCGGTGCTCAACTGGCTCGCGATCCAGAAAAACGGATCGAGTTCCTCGCCGTTTGGCAGCACAAGGCGCGAGCGCCAGATGTTGGGCGGGCGCTGAGGGCGCCACGTCGCCTTGTCCGCGCGCACCCAAATCTCGCCGACCATGCAGCCCAATTCGGTCGCCACGACCGAAAACAGGTTGCGCGGGTGGCTCGGGTCCTGCTCTTGCGTCAGCTTCCAGTGCATTTCCGCGTTCAGTAGCTCGTCGAGATAGGCCAGTGCTGCGCGGTCGGGGTCGAGCTCGACCCGCCGCACCTGATAGATGCGCTCCACCCCGTCCATGGCGAGTTTTTCCAGGGTCTTGGGCAGCCGCTCCCTTTCCTGCGTGCTGATGGCCGCCTCGTACGCCGCAAGCGATGCGTGGCCCTCGGGCACCCGCACGCGAAACCACTTGGCGAACAGCACCTGGGCGGTCGGACCACTCTGTTTGCGTCGAAACGGCCACATTGGCCTGCATTATCCACGACCACACCGGGTCTGGCCGGTCCGTATCGCCGATCCTACGACACCGCCGCGACCATCTGCCTGAAGAACCGCAGGCCATCGGGCTCGTCGGCCAAGCCTTCGCGCGTCCAGCGCGGGTGGTGCCACGGTTCGAGATGGCGTTCGGGGTGCGGCATGAGACCGAGGATGCGCCCGGTCTCGTCGCACACCCCGGCGACCGATCGTTCCGATCCGTTCGGATTCTCCGCGTAGCGAAAGCTGATCTGCCCCTGCTCCTCAAGCCGATCGAGAACGGAGGCGCTTCCCACAAGCCGGCCCTCCGCGTGCGCGATCGGGAACAGGTACCGCTCCCCGCGCGACAGCCACGCGCAACGGTCCGTCGGCACTTCGACCTCGACCCACTCGTCCTGGTAGCGGTGCGACGAGTTGTCGGTGAGCGTGAGTTCCTGTTCTCCGCTTCCGGGCAAGAGGCCGGTTTTCACAAGCACCTGGAAACCGTTGCAGATCCCGAGCACGAGGCCCCCGTCCGCAACGAACCGGCGCAGCCCGGGGAGCAGGCGCGCGCGCAGCTCCGTGGCCAGCACACGGCCGGCCGCGATGTCGTCGCCGTACGAGAATCCGCCGGGGATAACGAGGATGCGGTACGAGTCGAGTAGTCCGGGCTCGGCCAGCAGCTCGTTGACATGGCGCGACTCGGCGGTGGCGCCGGCCTGCTCGAGTGCGAACACCGTTTCACGGTCGCAGTTGGTTCCGGCGGCGCGGAGAACGAGGCTCAAGGGCTTCAAAGGAGATTCTCCCAGTGAAAAAACGCCTCGCGGGCGTCCGCAAGGGTCACTTCGAACGAGCCGAAGTCGACGACCGGTTCGGCGACGACCTCGCCGATCACCGCGTGCGGCACATCGAGCGCGACGTCGCCGTCGGTCTCGAGCAAGAAGCGCGTGGGGGTCTCGGAGAACAGCGGCAGGTCGGTCCGCTCCCCGAACGACTCGCCCAAAAGCATCGCCGTCCGTTGCAGGCGTACTCCGAGTCCTCCGGCCAATGCCATCTCGGTCGCGGCCACCGCGAGCCCGCCTTCGGACAGGTCATGGCACGCGCGAACATGGCCGGAACGAATCGCGTCGGCCACCGCGCGCATCGTGGCGGGTGCGGTCTCGCGGACCTCCGGGCAGCGTCCGCCTTCGCCCAGGTAGCCGCCACCGAGTTCGTTGTAGGTCAGTCCGACGAGCACGAGCTTGTTGCCGGCCCGCTTGAGATCGGACGTGACGCACGTCGTGACGTCATCGACCTGGCCGAGCGCGGACACGAGCAGCGTGTGGGGGATGCGAATGGATCCGTCAGCGGTGCGGAACTCGTTGTTGAGCGAGTCCTTGCCGGAGATGAACGGCGCGCCGAACAGGAGCGCGGCGTCGTGGCAGCCGCGGCACGCGCGCACGAGCGCGCCCAGTGTTTCGGGGTTGTTGCAGTCGCCCCACGAAAAGTTGTCGAGCAGCGCGATGCGATCCGGGTCGGCGCCGACCGCGACCGCGTTGCGAATCGCCTCGTCGATGGCGAGCATCGCCATTCGGTACGGATCGAGGTCGCCGTGGCGCGGGTTGATGCCGTTGGCAATCACGAGGCCGCGCCGCGAGCCGAGCACGGGTGTGACAACCGCCGCGTCGCCGGGCCCGCGCCCGTCGGGACCGACGAGCGGCTTGATGGCGGAGCCCGCCTGCACCTCGTGGTCGTACTGGCGCACGATCCACTCCTTCGAGCAGACGTTGCCGTCGCGCAGCGTCGCGAGCAGCGCGCCGCGCAGGTCTGCCACGGGCGCGGGGTCGGCGGCGGGCGTGGCCGTGGTCCATGTCGCCCGGCGCGGAGTCTGAGGCAGGCCGTCGTGCAGAAACTCCATGGTGAGATCGACGATGACCTCGTCGCGATGCTTGACGAGCAGGCGGCCGTCCCCGGTGAAACGACCGATCACGGTTGCCTCGACATCCTCCGCGTCAAAAACAGCGAGCATCTCGTCAACGTGCTCGGGCGGAACGGCGAAGACCATCCGCTCCTGCGCTTCGCTGATCCAGATCTCGACCGGACTCAGCCCGTCGTACTTGAGCGGCGCGCGTTCGAGCCAGACCTCGGCGCCGACCTCCTCGCCCATCTCGCCGACCGCGGACGAGAAGCCGCCGGCGCCGCAGTCGGTCACCGCGCGATACAGTCCGCGATCGCGCGCTCGCAGCAGCGCATCGAGCACCCGCTTCTCCTCGATCGCGTTGCCAATCTGCACGGCGCCGCCGCTGACCGTGTCGGATTCGTCGTGCAGCGGCTCGCTGGAGAACGTCGCGCCGTGAATCCCGTCGCGCCCGGTTCGCCCGCCGGCGGCCACGATCGCATCGCCCGGCCGCGCCTCCTTCTCGCTCATGCCGCGCGGCAGGATGCCGACCGTGCCGCAATACACGAGCGGGTTGCCGACGTAACGATGGTCGAAACACACCGCGCCGTTGACCGTCGGGATGCCCATGCGGTTGCCGTAGTCCCGCACCCCCGCCACGACGCCCTTCATCACGCGCAGGGGATGAAGCACTCCCTTCGGGAGTCGAGAGGAACGGACGGCGATGTCGCCGAAACAAAAGACATCGGTGTTGGCCACGGGCCGGGCGCCGAGCCCGGTGCCCAGGATGTCGCGGATGACGCCCCCGGTGCCGGTGCCCGCGCCGCCGTAGGGCTCAATCGCGCTCGGGTGGTTGTGCGTCTCGACCTTGAAGCACGCGTCGTGCTTGTCGTCGAAGCGGATGATGCCGGCGTTGTCCTTGAAGACCGACACGCACCAGTCGTCTTGAAAACCCTCGCGCAGCTTGTGCGTGACCCCGAACACGGTCTCCTTCAGGAGATTGTCGATGCGTTGTCTTGCGCCGTCCTCGACATAGTCGATCGGGCCGCCCAGCGTCTTGTGCTTGCAGTGCTCCGACCAGGTCTGCGCGATGGTCTCGAGTTCGCCCAGTCGCGGCGCGCGCCCGAGTGCGGCGAAGTGGTCGCGCACGGTGCGCATCTCCTTCTCGTCGAGCGCAAGGACGTACTGCCGAGAGATCGAAAGCAATCCGTTGTCGTCGAGTTCGGAGAGGTCGATCAAGGGCATCGTCACGTTGGGCGCGCCCTTGGGCAGCTCGCGCGGCACGGGTACTTCCCCGAGCCCGATCTCCTCGATGACCTCGTTGGCCAGCGACCGTCCGACCGCCGCCTCGATGTCATCGGCACCCGCGTCCGCCTCGATCCAGTAGGTGTGACCGGTTACCGCGCGGGACGGGTTTTCGCCGAGCGCGCGCGCGGCGCGCAGGATCGACGCCTCGATCGGGTCCATGACGCCGGGTCGTTTCCAGACAGACACCGCGACGCCGGAGCCGGGCAACGGGCCATCGACCGCGCCCGCTTCGAGCACGGGATCGATCAGCACTTCGCGGGCGAACCCGGGCGCGTCGGTGAGGCCTTGCAGCCAGTAGACGCGGTGAACTCGCACCGCGCCGGCTGAAAGACCCGCGAGGTCGAGGTCGGCCCGCGCCGCCACCCCCGCCGGATCGGCGTGCTCGGGACGAACCCGGATTTCAATGCGCGACCAACTCATAACAGGGGGCTATTCCTCTATAAGTAACTGATATTTAAGGACTTATGACAATCCTAACCGGTTCCTCCGTCGGGTGCAACCTTGCGGGGCGCGCCACGGGGAGATAGTCTGCGCGTCTCGCGTACGCATCGCACCGATGCTCCATGTGGCCATGAATATTTCGGGTTAGATGGCGGACAGAAAAGAACCTCGGATCGGGCTGCCGTTTGAGCGGCCCATCGTCGAACTCGAGCTCAAGATCGGGGAGTTGCAGAGTCTCTCCGAGTCGACAGGCATGAACCTGAACGGCGAGCTCAAGCCGCTCAAGAAGAAGCTCGAGCGGATGACCCGTGACATCTACGCGAAGCTGGAGCCCTACGATGTCGTCCAGGTCGCGCGCCACCCGCTGCGCCCCCAGACTTCGGACTACATCGCGGGCATGCTCGACGAGTACATCGAGCTGCACGGCGACCGCCGATTCGGCGACGATCGCGCGATCACGACCGGTCTCGCCCGCATGAGGAAGCACCGGTTCCTGCTCGTCGGCCACCGCAAGGGCAAGGAGACGAAGGAAAACATCGCCTGTAACTGGGGCTGCGCGCATCCGGAGGGATACCGCAAAGCCCTGCTGAAGATGCGCTTGGCCGAGCGGTTCAAGCTGCCGATCGTGACGTTCATCAACACGCCGGGCGCGTATCCCGGTCTTGGCGCCGAAGAGCGCGGGCAGGCCTGGGCGATCGCCGAGAACATCCAGGTGATGTCGCGCCTCAAGACGCCCGTCATCTGCGTCGTGATCGGCGAGGGGGGCAGTGGCGGCGCCCTCGGCATCGGGGTGGGGGATCGCGTGCTGATGCTTCAGTACGCCTACTACTCCGTGATCAGCCCCGAAGGCTGCGCCGCGATCCTGTGGAAGGACGGCGACAAAGCGCCCGAGGCGGCGGGCGCCCTGCGACTCACCAGTGCGGACCTGAAACGGCTCAAGATCGTCGATGAGGTCGTACCCGAGCCGCTGGGCGGCGCCCATCGCGATTCGGAGGCGATGATCGCGATGTTGCAGGAGCGCCTGGTTGCCCTGCTGGACGAACTTGGTGGCATCTCCGTCGAGACCCTCGTCGATCAGCGCTATGAGCGCCTGAGCCAGCTCGGAAGCGCGTGATGGCTTCGCCGGGACCCCGGCTGAGAAGCTGTCCCGGCTTGATGTTGGCGCTCTGCGGCTGCGGGTGCGTATCTAGAAGCGAGGCAAACGATCCATGCGAAACATGATGCGCAACACCCTGTTTTTGGTCCCGTTGATTGCGGCAACCGCACTCGTCGTCGCCGAGGACCCGGCGACTCCCGCACAGCCCTTGAACGCCGCACAGCTCGTCGATCGGCTTGGACACAAGGACTTTGCGGTTCGCGAGCAGGCCACTGCGGCGCTCGTCAAGTTGGGCGAGAAGGCGGTACCCGCGCTGGAAAAGGCGTTGGAGTCGGACGACCTTGAGGTGCGGCTGCGCGCCGGTCGTGCGCTGCGCAGGATCCGCGGCGTGAACCAGGGGCCCAAGAAGTCCGGCACGAAGCGGAAGGACGGGTCGAAAAACGACGTCGACGATGCGCCGGCCGCCGGCATTCCGAATCCGAATCGGCCCCGGCCGGCTCCCGGAAGTTCGAGCACGTCGGTCGAAATGCGCGACGGTCGCGTCCGCGTGACGGTCACGGAGATCGTGGACGGCAAACGGCAGACCAAGACGTACGAAGGCGCGTCAATCGAGGAACTCCGGAACAAACACCCGGAATTGCGCGGCAGGCTCGGCGGGATCCGTTTCCGTCTCGGGCGCGACCCGTTCGACATGGACAAGTTCTGGAAGGACTTCCGAAAGCGCGACGATCCGTTCCGGAAGTGGCACGAGGAAACCCAGCGCCAGATGGAGGAAATGCGGCGCATGTGGGAGCAGTTGCGCCGCTCGCGCCCCGGCTTTCGGCCCGGCCTCAACGGTCGTCTCGACGATCGCCGCGCGCGCGCCACCGGCCGGCTCCTCGGGGTGCGTGCAAAGCGGCCCGAACCGGTCCTCGACGCGCAACTCCAACTGCGCGGCCGCGGCCTCGTCATTGATACCGTCGAACCCGACTCGCGCGCCGCGAGGCTGGGCCTGAAGCGCCACGACATTCTCGTCGAACTGAACGGCACGGAAATCCGCCGCTTCGAAGACGTGGCCCGCGCGCTCGCCCGCAAGGTCGCCACAACGACGGCCAAGGTCGTCCGCGCAGCAAACCTGATCGAGCTGAACGCGGGCAAGTAGCCGAGCGGTCCTCCTCCCAACCGATCTGGTCGCAACGAGGCCGGGGAAGCATACGGACGGCGATTCCTTCGCGCGATTGCGGCGCGGTCGGTGACCCAGAAGTGGAAACACGGAGGGCCACGGAGAACCACGGAGGGATGAGAGGAGGCAACCACGAAGGGCACGAAGAACACGAAGGCATGAGTCACGAAGGCGCTCCTCGGGCCGGGCTTCGATTGTCGTCAGAGTGGCAGAACCGGTCGTTGGGCGGACGATGCGAAGTTCCTTCCACAGAGATCACAGAGGTCACCAGAGATGGGAGATCGAAGCGCGGCCTGGTCATCAACTTCGGCAGTCCGCGATTGGTGTTGGTGGTTGGCATTCAGCGAGTCTCTCTGTGATCTCGGAGTCTGGCTGAAAACAGTTCCCGGACGCCGGCCAACAGGCCGCTGCAGCGGTCGGCGCTTCGGGCCGCCGCTGATCGCCAACGCGTTCGATGGTGCGCGATTTGCTTGCTATGGTGGAACCCATGTCCAAGGGAGAGCCGATCCACCTTGAGCGGACATGTCGGGAGTGTGGCGCGAGATCATCCGCCATCGACAACCGGTGTGAGGGTTGCGGCGAGTCGTTTCTCGTGGCCCGCTATCGGCGCGAGGAAGCTCCAGGGAACGCGCGTGGTGGTCTGGAACGAGCGGGACGGCCAACGTTGGCGTCGCTGGTGGTTCACTGATGATTGTCGGTGCCGTGGTCTGGTTCTGTCTGCGGCTCTGGCAGGGGTACTTCGACGCCTATTCGTTTGTGCTGGGGACCATGGGCGCGATCGCGATCTTCAATGGACGAAAAGAGCAAAGAGCCGCTCGCGGTCCAGTTCGCGTGCGGGCCGCCGCCGTCGGTAGCCTACTTCGACCACGGTGCGACCCGCCGGGCGTCGGGGGTTGATTCCGCCGACGGGACCAGTTGGATCGTGAATCCGTCCATTTTCATTCGGTAGCGGTTTTCCGCCTTGATGAGCCGCCGGCGCGAATCGCGATGGGCCCACGCCGTCGGCGCTCGTGCGAAGGCCGCCGGCATCCCTGTTCCCAGTTTGCCCACCATCGTGCGGGCCGCGGGCACGCCATGTTTCCATGAGAACTCGCGCAGGCCAGAGTCAAAGAAGCTCACGTCGCCGTCATCGTTGATGGCCAGATGGCGAACGTTGTCGTTGCCGTCGAGGGAACGTTCTGTCGCATCGTCGCCCAAAGACCATGCCCGGATTCTTCCGTCGCCGGTTTGGGCGGCGATCCAGCGGCCGTCGGGTGAAATGGCGGCTGCCATGATCGGGCCGGTGAACGTGCGCTCGTCCAGCGACTCGCCGCGAGCGGCGTCCCAGACTCGGAAGATTCCGCGCACGTCGCCAGCCGCGAGTCGCGTGCCGTCGCGCGACGCCGCCATGGCTGCGATGGGGAAGCCGTCCCCGGTCGCGACCTTGCGGTGTCGGCGCTGACGCCTACGCCACGCCAGGATGCGTCCGGTGCAGTCGCCCGAGAACAGGGCGTCGGGGTCCGCATCGACGCGGGCGAGGGCCGTGACGGGATCGGGAGCGCGCAGGGTCGGGCCACGTTCGTCGTGATAACGGATCGTTCCGTCGAGCGCGCCGGTGACGGGCGGTCCTCCGCGAATCGCAGTCAGGCAGGACGCGCGGCCGACGTTGCGGTGTCGCCTGACGGATGGGCTCGCAAGGTCGTGCACGGCCAGCACCCCGTGGTCCAGGGCGACAACAAGCTGCTTCTCATCGGGCAACACGAGCAGCACATCCGCGACGGGGCGACCCGCGGCCGGCCGGGTGCGCAGGCTCCAGATCCGCAGCGTGCCGTCCGTGTGGGCGGTGGCGAGCAGTCCCGTCGCCTCGTTGAGCGCCATGGCGGACGCGGGCGACCCGAGTTCGAAGCGCACCTTCGGTTTTGTGACCTGGAGATCCCAGATGCGCAGTTGGCCATCGATCGCGGAGGACAGAATCTGTTGGAGTGCGGGCCCCTTGCCGGATGGTTGGAGCCCGGTTCGGACGAGCAGGGCTGTTGCGCGCGGCGCGTCCGCTTGAAACACCTGGAGACCGCGGTCGTCAGACGCGAAGAATTCCGCGCGGTGGTCCAAGCTTGCGGCGAACAAGCCGTCGGGCGCAGGGATGAGCGCGGCGATGACTCCACTCAGCGCGTAGGGAGTTCTTTGATTCGGCGGGGTCCGCGTGGCTCGCCCTTTTTGGTAGGTCACCGTGCCGGCGGTGGTCCCGATCCAAAACCCGCGGTCGTTTCCGAAGGCCGGCACCATCGTGCACACCGGATACGGGCTGAAGCCGACGTTGCCCGCCAGCGCCTGGTTCTTGATGCTCCAGACGCGGAGGAGCTTGTCTGCGTATGCGCCGACGAGTGTGCTGTCGTCCTGAAACAGGAGAGCGAGAGCCACGGAGCCCTTTCGCACGCCCTCCAAGTCGTCGCTTGTCGTGGCCGTGGGCGTCGAATCGTTCGTCAGGCGCCTGGGCAAGTCCACTGCGGCGCCGCCCGATTTGAGATTCCAGACCCGGATCCGTCCGGCCTCCTCGCCGACCGCGAGGTGCGAACCGCTTGGAGAAAGTGCCATCGCCATGGCCTTCGAAGTGAGCCGTCCCAGTTCGGCCGGTGCACCCGTTCCGTCCATGGGATAGGCCAGGACGCGCCGGTCGCCGTGGGTTGCGAACAGCCTGGTGCCGTCGAGTGAAAACACGAGGTGTCGCGCACCGGCGTCGGGCCGGACATGGAGCAATGCCGGGGACCAGCGGGCGTCGGCGTGCGCGAGCGCGCGCCATGTCCTGGGGGTCGCGGCGATGTCGAGTCCGCGTGCGGCGGCGACCTGCGCCGCAGCGACGCGTCCGGTCTCGAGGAAGGCGCGCGTCGTGGCCGCAAAACCGTTCGCGAGGCGCGCGTGTGCCCGGTCGCGGTCGGTTTCGGCGCGCCGTTGGGCAACCCCGGCCTCGTCCGCCTCGCGTTGCACGGCACGCTTCTCCCGCTCGGACTGCACGCCCTTGTCGGCGAAGGCCTTGGCGATGCTGAGCGCGACGACCGCGGCAACTCCGACGACGATGAACGCGCCGATGGCCAGGACACGCCGCCGTCCGGTCGTGATCTGCGCGCGGATCCCCGACTCGCGCGTTCGCTTGGTTTGCGCGGCGAGCGCGGTCGACTCGGGGTGGCCCGGCCGCAGGGCAAGCGCTCGGGTGCAGGCCGCCGTGGCACGGTCGAGGTGCCAGACGCCGGCGTTGCCGCCGATCTCGGTCGCCCGCTGGATCTCGGCGCGCGCCATGTCCACGAGTTCCGCGGCCTTGGCATCGACGCGGCCTTCCGTGAGCCAGTGCCGGACCGCGTCGGCCAGGTCGCCCGCGGTCGCGAAGCGGTCCTCTTTCTCGCGGGCGAGGGCCTTGTGGCACGCGTCGGCCAGCGCGTCGGGCACGGTCGGGTCGATCTCGGTGGCGCGCGGCGGGTCGTCCCGCGTCACGCGGGCGACGAACTCCACAAAGGTCTCGAACTTGTGGGGGAGCTGTCCCGTGAGGATCTGGAAGAGCAGGGCGCCGAGGCTGTAGACGTCGCTCTGCGCGTCCACGGCTTCGGCCTTGCCAATGGCCGCCTCCGGAGCCATGTACCCGGGGGTGCCCAGGACGCCGGCCACGGTCTGAAGATCCGTCGCGTCGCGGTACTCCGCCAGTTGCGCTGAAAAGAAACTCTGCGTGATGTCGGGCTGCCCCTGGGACTTCGACAGGCCCCAATCGAGCACGAGCACGTCGCCGAACGAGCCGAGTCCGATGTTCTCGGGCTTGAGATCGCGATGGATCACGCCCCGGGAGTGTGCATAGTGCAGGGTGTCGCAGATTCGCAGGAACGGTTCGACCAGCGCCAAGCGGCTCTCGGTGTCCGTGGCTTCGGCCAGCGCGTTCTTCAGCGTGCGCTCGCCGCGCACATAGCGCATCGTGTAGTACGGAATGCCGGCGTGGGTTTGCCCGAGCTCGTACACCGGCAGGACGCCGGGGTGCTCCATCGCGCCGGTGATCCACGCCTCCTGCAAAAAGCGCGTCTTGGCTTCTTGGAACGACTTCGCCACGTCTTCGCCGGCATCGCCCAGCGACGGCGGTGTCGCCTCGAGCGGGGTCGTCGGAGTCGCGCCATCGACCGGTCCCCCGGGATCGGGCCGCACCATCTTGAGCGCCACGCGCCGGTTGAGTTCGGTGTCGAGCGCGAGGTAGACCACGCCCATGCCGCCTTTGCCGATCAGGGAGAAGTCGCGGTAGCGCTTCGGATCCATGACCTGCAGGGGAGCGCGCGTTCCGACACCGGCCGTTTGCAGCGCCTGCGATGTCGCCGGCTTGACGGTCTCGTGGATCGTCCGGTCCAGACCGCCGCGTTGGCTGAGTGCCGCGTCCGCATCGCCTCCCGCCATTGCCACGAGCCGCGCGACCTCGTCCTCGACACATCGCCGTCCGTCCGCTTCCAGTCCGAGGGCCTCCATCACGGACGGGGCCACCCCGTCCCATCGCGCCTGGAGTGCGCGCGCCACGGTTGCCCCATCGGCCAGGCCGAGGCCCAGGGCCACATCGGCGTGAAGGAGGTCGTTCGCGCTCGTCCGCAAGGTCACAGGCCGTATGGTAGCCGGGGATGACGGCGGAGTTGATTGTGGGGGGGGCGGGGGCCGGCTTTGTTACGTACTTTGGACGCGACCGTACGGAACGTCTTTCTTGCGCAGGAACCAGCGGGCGAGCCACGCGTAGGCCGCGCAGACCACCAACAGCATCAGGAGGTCCGGGAACCATCCATGAGAGCCTTCCGTATTCTCGAGGCCGGGCACGATGCCCTTCATGCCGTCGTAGGACCAGTAGCAGACCACAAACACCTTCGCGAGCAGCTTGGCCGGGTCCGGCAGCTTGATCGCGGCGTTCATGAAGAGAATCTGCGGGATGACGGCCACGATCATGAACATGACCGCCTTGTCCGAGGCGTCTACGGCCGCCGACACCATGAGACCGAGCAGCATGCCGGCGATGCCGGTCGCGGACAGGATCAGGCACTGTTGGGTGAAGTCGGCCTGGGTGTCGAGCAGGGAGTGCACCACGAACAGGATCGCGAAGGTCTGTACGACCACGACGGCGGCCAGCGGGACGGCCTTGCTGGCGAGGTACGGGATGATGCCCAGGTTGACGAACCGCTCGTGGCGGTAGATGGGCAGCTCCTTCACGATCTCGCGGATCGAGCCGAAGATGCCGAGAAAAAAGACCACGAGGCTCAGCATGTTCGCGACCTGGCCCTCGAGTTCGATGCCGTCCGCCTTGCCCAGGGCGAGGCTTGCGAGCAGCCCGATGACGGGCGCGATACCGAACGTCGTCAGTGCGTTTTTGCGGTCGCCGAACAAGGTCTGGACGTAGCGTCCGCGCAGGATTTGGTACTGCTTTTTTGGATCGCGCGGCGGCGGGTTCGAGATCGGCTGGCCGACACGCACGATCGTGTTCTCCGCGTCCTGAGACGGCGTCGCGCGCTCGGCGACGAATTCGCGGTACTCGTCGGTGGCGCGGAATTCGGCCTCCCATTCCTCGGCCGTTTTTTCCGTCTCCTTGACGTAGACCTCGCGCATTGTCTTGACGCCGAAGTGGCTCTTGAGCTTGTCCGGCGGGCCGTAGTACGCGAGGCGTCCCTGCACGAAGTACGCCAGCACGTCGCACATCTCGAGGCTCTCAACGAAATGCGTGATGCACATGGTCGTGACGCCGCCGTCCGCGAGTTCGCGAAACAGCTTCATCATCTGCGCCTCGGTGCCGAGGTCGAGGCCGCTCGTGGCTTCGTCCAAGAACAGGACCGTCGGCTGGGCGAGCAGCTCGATGGCGATCGAGACGCGCTTTTTTTGCCCGCCCGAGAGATTGCGCACGAGCGTGCCGCCCCGGTCGGCGAGGCCGACGGTCTCGAGCACGCGCCCGATGTTTTTTTCGATTTCCGCGTCGCTCGTATCGTCGGGCAGCCGTAGCCGGCTGGCGTAGCGGAGTACGTCGCAAAGCGGCAGATCCTCGTGAAAGATCAGCTCCTGCGGGACGTAGCCGATGCCCTGCTTGAACGCATCGAAGCGGTTGTAGAGGTTCTCCCCGTTGTAGAGGACCCGGCCTTCGGTCGCGGGGCGGCGGCCGTTGGCCGTGTCCATGAACGTCGACTTGCCGCAGCCGGATGAGCCGAGCAGCCCGACGAATTCCTTGGGCTTGATCGTGAGACCGATGTCGCGCAACAAATGGAGCGGCTTGCCGGTCTCGCGGTGTATGACGCGCTTGCCCAGGGCCTGCACCTCGATGCGCATGCCTCTCTCGGGCTTGCGTGACACGAGGCGCGCGCCATCGAACCCGAGGTGGTAGGGCCCGATGCCGACTACGTCGCCGGGTTTGAGCGCGCGTGGCGCATCGACCCGCTCGCCGTTGACGTAGGTACCGTTGGTCGAGCCAAGGTCGCGCAGCATGAACGCGGCGCCCTCGGCGCGTACGACCGCGTGCCGGCGCGACACGGCCGGCGAGTCGATCGTGACGTCTGCGGCCGGATCACGGCCAAAGGTCACCTCGGTCGTCCCGGCCAGCGCGATCTCGATCTGTTCGGTTTCGGCCGGCGCCTGCGACTCGGGCATCGCGGCTGCCACGATGGTCCGATCCTCGGGCAACTCGGGAAAGGGGGGGGCGGGGGCGGATGTCTCCGCAGCCTCGGCGGCGTAGCCGTCGGTCGGTTCATGCACGACTGCGGCGCGCAGCGTGATGCCGCCGATCTTGAGTACATCGCCGTCCGTTAGCCCCGTCGGACGTTCGATCCGTTTTCCGTTCACGTACGTTCCGCTGCGGCTGCCGAGATCTTCGACGGCCACGGTGCGGTCTTGCGGAAACGCGCGGCAGTGTCGGCGGCTGACGCCGGGATCGTTCAAGAACAGATCCGCCTCGTCCGAGCGCCCGATCAGAAAGGTCCAGCCCTTGCCCGAACCGACCGGAATCGTTTTTTCCCCGGAGGGACCGACGAGGACAAATTCGACCGTGAACATGAAGGGAACGTTCTCGTCGTCTACTGCACGATGGACGTCATGACCCAGCCGCGCGACAGTTTGAACAGTCCCTCGCCCGTGATCGTGTGCGAAGTGCCGTCGATCAGGACTTCCATGGGGAGCTCCCGCACGTACGGCAGGCCCAACAGGGTTCGGGTCTGAGGTCGGGAGACACCCCGGTACGTCAACGACGCACCCTCCGTGTCGTCGACGAAGTCTCGAAAGAACTCGAGCTCTTGGTTGCGACCCTCGATCAGCCGGGCGATTGACACCCGTCGGTTCGAGGCACGCCATAGCTCGGCGCGATCCGCTCCGTTTACGAGGAGGGTTTTGAACAATGCTTCGTCTCGATTCCGCAGTGCCCTGAACGCGATCCGCGCGAAGCCTTCAAGGGTCTGCTGCCCGCCCTTCGGACCGGGGCGATCCGGCTCCCGCGCCTTTTCGGGCGTCCCCTTGAAAGTGCGGTTCGCCGTGCCGGTCGGCGTTTCGCCGGACTTCGACTCGTCGTCTCGCGAGGCCAACCACGCGAGCACGACCACGGAGAGCCCGACGGCCCACCACACCGGTTTCGGTATGCGACGAAACCGCTCCTTCGCCGCCGCCACGGCGTCGACACCGAGGTTTGTCTTCGGACCCTCGGGCGCGTCCGGTTTCGCAGCCGGCTTCGGCGCCTGTTTCTTGGGCTTTTTCGCGCGCGCCTGCTTCTTGGTCTGTTGCCGCGATGTCTTGGTCCGTTGGATGAGACGCTCGGTTGTGATCGACGACAGGTCGCGCTGCACGTCCGCCGCGGTCTGGTAACGTGCCTCCGGCTTGATCTGGAGGACGCGGTCGATGATCGTGTCGATGCGCCGGTCGAGTTCAGACCGCTCCTGGCTCGGCAGCGCGAACCGACCCTCGGGCACATGGCCGACGAGCATCTCGTAAAACATCACGCCGAGCGAATAGAGGTCGGAGCGCGCATCGACCTTCGCGGCGTCGAGCTTTTGTTCCGGCGACATGTAGCGCAGACTGCCCATGACGGTGCCCGGCAGCGTGAGGGTCTTTTCATGCGCAAGGCCGGCGCGCGCGATGCCGAAGTCCGCGATGCGTGCGGCGCTGGTCTCGTCGATGAGGATGTTGCCCGGCTTGATGTCGCGGTGGACGATGCCGCGTTGGTGTGCGTAGTGCAGCGCGTTACAAATCTGGCCGATCAGGCGAAGCGCAGCCTCCTCCTCCATCGGGCCGGCCTGCATGAGTTCGCGCAGGCTCGCGGGCGTGCCCTGCGGCCCGGCGACGTAGGCCATCACGATGTAATGGAGCCCGTCCTCGACGCCGACGTCGAATACCGAGGTGATGTGCTGGTGCTCGAGCGCCGCCAGCGTGCCCGCCTCACGCTGGAACCGTGCGACAAAGTGCTCGTCCGCGGTCAGCTCCGCCGCCAGGACCTTGATCGCGACCCGGCGGTTCAGGTTGGTCTGCGTTCCCAGGTACACGGTGCCCATGCCGCCGCGTCCGATCACCGAATCGATTCGGTAGCGCCCGTCGCCGAGGATCCGGCCGAGCAGGTCGTCTGTTTGGGGCGGCGCGGGGGCCGCGCCGGAGGCGGCCGACGCGGCGTCCACGGACCCGGCGACGATCGTGGCCTCGGGCGCCGCAGCCAGGAGGTCGATCTCGCTGCCGCAGTCCGGGCACGTCGCCGCGCGGGCGGTCGGGTCATCGGGTCGGGGGACGTCGGCGCCGCAGGTGCACTTCATGGGGTTCGGCTCGGTGTGTTCGCCCCTACGCTAACCAAAACGGAAAACGGGTGCGCAACCTGTCACAAAAACGTGCCGATTCTTGCGCCGCATGGTCAGCGCGAAAACGGCACCCGACCGCTCGCCGAGTACGGCAGGTTCAGGGGCGCGTACGGGGTCTTGACCGCCAACGTTCCGCTGAGACTGTAGTCGGAGCCCTGGCCCCGTAGCACGTTCAACATTCCGAGGCCCAGCGAAACCGGCGAGAGCGAGAGGGGAATCTCGATGACCCGCGATTTCTTCCCGGCGATCCGGCCCGACGGCTCTGCGCGAGCCGCTGCGACCTCGGTGCCGCCGAGGGCCAGCTCATAGGCGAAGGTCGTGAGCCCGAGCGCGAACGCATTGGTGTTTTCGATCTCGATCTTTAGAACCGCTCGCGCCTCCCGCAGGCTGAGCTTGTCCCACTTGATCCCTGAAAGGCTGACCCTCGGCACGGTCGGCACGGGTATCTCTCCGGACTTCTTCAGCGGCAACTCGATCTTCGCCAAACCCGCCGGCTCCACCGACAGATTGATACGCGCCTCGTACGGCACGATTGCGCCGGGGCGGACGCCCTTCAGCGCCCCGAGGAGGCGCAGGAAATTCACGCGTGCATCCAGGGGGATCGTGCGGGTGCCCTTAGCGGGCACCGTGCCGGCCGCCGCCGCCTTGCCGTCGAGAAACGGAGCGCCGCCGCTCGCGAGCGAGTAGCCGAGATCGACGAGCGGGAGCGCCGCGTCGTAGGGGTTGTAGACCTCGACGTCAAACCGCAGCGTCGCGTCCTGTAGCGTCAGACCGCGCACAGAGACTCCGGTGATGCGCGCCGACGGCCGGTCGCCCTGGAGGAAGGCGTCGAGAGTCCCGCACCCGGCGACGGCAACGAGCAAGACAACAGCGCACCGATTCATGGCGGGGATAATACCTAGCGGGAGGCTGCGTCGCAGGCTTTCGGGCGTCACCTGTCGCGTTTCAACCACACATAGTCCGTGGGTGATCCGCGATTGAACGCCGCCTGATCATCCGCCGAAACGCGGACGAACCCGGCGGACTCGTAGCAGCGTATCGCGGCACGGTTGTCGGGCACGACACGCATGAACAGATCGGGCAATCCGAACGTAGCCGCCTGCTCGACCAGCGCACCCACAAACGCGCGACCAAGCCCAAGTCCCCGCCTCGCAAACGGCACGATGATCCGCGCGAGTTCGACTTCCAGTTCGGCCCGATCCACCCACAGCTCGCCGTACGCGACCAGTGCGCCGTCGTGTCGCCCCACGAATGGAAAGATGTCCGGATCGCCATGCCAGACACGAAACTGGTCGGCTCCCATCGGAAACGGGGTCTCGCTGCCTGCCCAAGCCCGCGCCTCCGCGGCGCTACGCGGCCAAGTCGCAATCTCAGCCGCCTGATCCGTGGCAAAGGGTGACAGCGCTACGCGCATCGTTCACGCCATGTCTGGTCGGTCCTAGACGTGGACGAAGGCGACCGCGCCGAAGAGGTAACCGGCACCGATCGTGGGGAGCACGACGAGGTCGCCGGGCTCGATGCGTTCGTCGATCTGCTCGACGCGCAGGATGCGCTCGGTCTCCGGATCCTGGTCTGCGCGCAGGTTGCCGTGGCGCATGGCGAAGTCGAGCGCCATGAGGTTGCTCGCGGCAGATACGTTGCCGAAGCGGTGGACCGTCTTCACGACGCGCGCGCCCGGCATGCCCAGCTTCTTGGCGAGGCCGTCCACGATGCGTCCGTTCGCCTGGTGGGGCACGACGCGGACGCGCTTCTTGAGGTCGTTCCACTCGGCCTCGTCCTCGCCCTGCGCGTTGCCGTTTTCGAAACCGAGAACCCGAAACGTGCACCGCGCCATGGTGTTGACGGCGTTGCGCAGCACGCTGCGTCCGCCCACCATCTTGAGATAGGTCTTTTCGACCGTCGGCGGTGCGCCGTTCTTGGAAGGCTGCGTCTTCGTGCGAAACGGCAGGTTCGCGTTGGGCATGTAGATGTTGTCCCAGTTGAAGACGTGCCCCAGATACGGAGGGAGCATGCCGCCTTCGGACGAATCCACCTTGCCCATGACTACCGCACCCGCGCCGTCGCCGAACAGAATCGACGTGAGCGGATCGGAGTGGTCCAGCGTCGGCGTGATGCTTTCGGCGCCGATGACCAGCACCCGCTTCATCATGCCCGACGTGATCATGCCGTACGCGACGGCCATGCCCTGGACCGAGCCTGCGCAGGCCGCGGTCAGCGTAAATGAGGGGGTCCCGGGGGCACCGATGCCTTTCGAAACCAGCACATGATCGCCGGGGACGCAGACGGCCGGGGTAAACGAGCACAAGATGATCAGGTCGAGATCGGTCGCCGCAACGTGGGCGTCCTCAAGGGCCCGCTTGGCCGCTTCGGTCGCCATGTGCGCCACGGTCTCTTCGCTGTTGGCGTAACGCCGCTCGTGGATGTGGGTCACGCGATCGACCCAGGTGCTGAAATCGCCCGAGGTCTCTTCGTCGTAGCCGGTGCAGAGATCGCGCAGGGCCTCGTTGCTGACGATTTGGGGCGGCAGGTACGAGCCGGTGCCCATGACGATCACGGAGCGATTGATCGGGGGTCTCATGTAGGCCGTTCTCGGGTGGCTATGTATCTCTGGGGGCTCGATGTCCCTTGGGGGCACACGGTCTCCGGAATTCGGAAATCATACCCCCAGAGCCGGATGGAATCACCTACTGTCCGTCCCGTTGCTTACAGTGAGCTGTGAACCATGGCCGGATCGCGGTTTGGCATAAACCGCGTGAGGATAACCGTTTAGAGCCCTCGGCGGGCGCGGTCGCGGCGTCTGATGGGGGGCCGAAGAGGATCAAAAAGAGGCAGTACATGTCTCGTCGTCTGTTGCTTGGACGCGCCGGTGCGGGCAAGACCCACGCCTGCCTGGAGAGGTTTGCCGCCGTTTTGGAGGCGGGCGGCCGCGCATTGTTCCTCGTCCCGACGCATTCGCAGGCGGAGCACCTCCGGTCCCTCCTGCTGGCGCGGCACCAAAGTCTGGCCCGGCGCCCGGTAGCGACGTTCACCCGGCTGGCGGAGTCTGTGACCGGCCGCCGGCTGCGCGATCTCGCGGGGCGGGCGGTGCAGGACCGGCTCGCCCAGGAGGTGCTGCTCGCGACGTTCCCCGAGGCGGCGGCCCAGCCCGGTTTTCGCGGGGAGTTCCTCACGTCCGTCAAGGAGCTGAAGGAGCAGGGCCTCTCGCCGGACGCGGCCCGCCTCCACGCGGAGGAGCACTTCCTGGACGAGAGCCGTGGCCGGCGCCTGTTCCTCGCGTTCGCGGCCTACACGGAACGGCTCGGTACCGAGAGTCGGTTCGACCACGAAGACCTGCTCTTGTCCGCGCGCGAGCAACTCGCCGCCGCGCCGCCGGCCTACGACCTGGTTGCCATCGACGGCTTCCACGACTTCACCGTCGTGCAAAAGAGCATCATCGATCTCCTGGCCGGCCACGCCGGGGAGACGATGGTCACGATGCCGCTTGACGCCGACGACCGAAGTCATCCGGTCTTTGCCTCCGCCGCTCGCACGGCCGCCCGCTTTTCCGGTTTTTCAGCGGAGAAGCTGCGCGGCAACCGACGCGGTTTCGCCGGGCTGGAAGCGCGCCTGTTTGCGCCCGCGCATTCCGTTCCCGCGGCTTCCCCGGTCTCTGGTCTCCCGGCCTCTGGTTCCCCCGGCGCTGATCCGCCCGACGGTTCGGGGGGGCCGCGGGTTGTGCATCGCCAACTCTCGCTGTTTACATCGCCGTCCCAGCCGTCGCGCCTGCGGCGCTATGGCGGGCAAGCCGTTCCTGACGAACCGGCTTCCTCCCAGGATCAAGGCGCGTCTTCCCTGGTCCAGGTGCCCGGTCTCGAGGTCGTCGCGTGGCCCGGCGCCGAAACGGAGGCGGACCGCACCGCGCGTTTCGTCTCGGCGTCGGGACGGCGCTACAAGGACTTTTTGGTCGTGCGGCGTTCGTTCGCGGGGATGCACGCCATCTATCGAGCGGCGTTCGAGCGGCATGGTGTTCCGCTCCGGTTCTTTGGGAGTGAGCCCTTGGGCCGGATTCCCGCGGCGCGCGCGGCCGTGCTCTGGTTACGGCATCTGGCGACGCCGCTGGAACCGTCCGAGCTCGTGCCGCTGTTGCGTTCGCCGTATCTGCGCGATCGTCCGGATCCGGGATACGTCGATCGGATCGCCGCGCAGCTGCGCGAGGGCCCAAAGGACGCGAAACCGGCGAACGGGGACGCCGACGCTTTCGTCGCGGCCGTGGCGCGTCCGGAGACGGGGCGCTTGCCGGACCTGTTGGCGCGACGGCTCGGTGTGCAGGACGCGCTGCTCGACGAGCCCGACGGCAGCGAGGACATTGCGCGGGCGGCCCGGTTCTTCCGGGTGCTCTTGCGGGAGGCCGAGGCGGTTGCAGACTGGCCGCTGGGCGAGGCCGCCGAGCATGTCGCCGCGCGGGTGCCGCACCTGCAGGACTCGTTTCGCGATCGCCGACACGACTGCGTGTACGCCGTGGACGCCAGCGAGGCGCGACAGTGGGAGAAGCCCGTCGTGATCGTCACCGGCCTGACCGCGGATGCGTTTCCGCGTCAGGTGCGGCAGGACTTGTTCCTGCGCGACGACGAGCGGCGTGATCTGGCGGAGCAGCGCGGCCTGTCGCTGCCGTTGCGCGCGCGGCGTGAGGACGAGGAGCGCTACCTTTTCTATGTGGCACTGACCCGGGCGCGCGAGCGACTCGTCTTGTCATGGCCCGCGTACGACGAGGACGGCGCGGACGTTCCGATGTCGCCGTACCTCGAGGAGACGCTCGCCGCCCTCGATGTCAACGTGCGCCGGGTTTCGCTGTCCGAGCAGCACCTGCAGCCGGAAGACGCCGTGACGCGGCGCGATCTCCTGCCGATCGTGGCGGACGGACTCGCGCAAGCGCAGCCGCAACGCGTCGCGCTCGCGGCGTCCCTGCACGACCGAGGTGCCGTGGCGCGGGCTCTGCTCGCTTTGCCCCGCCGTCTCGAACTGGCCCGCGCGCGGCCGATCGCGCTGCCCTCCGACCCGGCGGCGACGTTGTCCGCCTCGCGCATCAACCGTTTTCTCCGTTGCCCGTACCTGTTCCTGATGAGCGGCGTGCTGCACGTGAACCGGGAGCGCAAGGCGGGCCTTGATCCGCTGCTGCGCGGGACGATCGTCCACGACGCGCTGGAGCGGGTGGCGAACGAACCGGACGCCGATCCGGGTGCGCTGTTCGACGAAGTTTTCCTGGCCGGCACGGACGGCCTGCGGCTCAGTTTGCGCGAGGTCGGCGACCGACGGTGGATGCGCCTCGCGGTCCTGCGCGCCGCGGAGGATCTGCGCACGCAACCGGTCGAGGCGGCCGAACACGAGTTCGAGATCGACGTCGACGACGTGCGCTTGCGCGGCAAGATCGACCGTCTCGACCGCTATCCGGCCGGTGTGCTCGTACGCGACTACAAGACGGGCATCGTCGATCAAAAACGCATCGACGCGTTCGAGGATCTCCAGCTCGACATCTACCTGTTGGCCATGGACGAGCCGGCGGGCGCGGTCTACGAGCGCCTGCGCCGCGACGACGCCGTGGGGTACGTGCTCCCCGAACTCGCAGACGCCGGCATCGGCGGCAAGGCGAAGACCGTCACGCGCGAAGAACTCGAGCAGCGTCGCGAACACACGCGCAACATCGTGCGGGCCACGGCGGGGGACGCGCGCGCGGGGCGACTGGCGGTCCATCCGCGCGACCCCGACACCTGCACGCGCGCCCGCTGCGACGGGTTCGACCTGTGTCGCGTCGCACATGGCCGCTGGCTTGAGCGGGTCGCGCGCGCCGAGGCCGGGAGTAGCCGGCCGGATCGAAACACCACGGGCGGGAAAGCGGACGGACGGCGATGAAGCTGACCACCGAGCAGTCCGCGGCCGCGTTTGCGCGCGACAAAAACATCGCCGTCATAGCCGGTGCGGGCACGGGAAAAACTCGTGTCCTCACGGAGCGCTATCTCGACCTCGTCCTGCAGCGCGACGTGGAGATCCCGCGCGTCCTCGCACTGACGTTTACCGAGAAGGCCGCCCGCGAGATGAAGGAACGCATCCGGGAGACGCTGCGCGAGCGGGGCCGGCTGGCGGAGGCGCGCAAGGTCGAGTTTGCGCCGATCTCGACGATTCACGCGTTCCTGGCGCGCACGCTGCGCGAACGCGCGCTCGACGCCGGGCTCGATCCGCGTTTCACTGTGGCCGACGAGATGACGGCGCAACTGCATCTCGAGGCATCGCTGGAGCGCGCGGTCGATGGCCTCGACCCGAAAACGCGCGAGGATCTGTCCCGCGTGTCTGGTGGCGAGGACGACGTGTTCTCGATCTACCTCGCGCTGCGCGCGACGCCGCTCGGGATCGACGACCTGTCTTTTGTGCGGCAGGACAAGGAAGAACTGCGGATTCGCATGCGTCGTTTCCTGGACGGCTGCCACGGGAAAGCACCGGGCAAGACGGCGGAGCGCCTGAGCCGGCTCTCGCGCGAGGGGTTTGCGTTTGGGAATCTCGATCCCGCGCGCGCCGACGATTTCGACGAGTGCGTGAAGGGGCGTGTGGCGAACGCTTTTCGCGATCACTTTCTGGAAGGCAAGGCGATCGCCAAGCTCTACTTGTCGCTGCGTCACGAGCCGCTGGCTGAAGCCGTCGGAGCGGCGATGGTGGACGTGCTGCGCGGGCTCGACGCGCACTACACCCGAGCCAAGCGTGCGGAAGGACTGGTCGACTTCGCGGACCTCGAGCGGCTGGGCATGCGACTGCTCGAGTCTCCCGTGGGAGCCGAGATCGCCGGCGCGTTCGATCATCTGCTCGTGGACGAGTACCAGGACACGAGCCGCATTCAGGAGGCGATTCTGGAGCGGCTTGCCGCCGGAAGCGAACGCTTCGGTGTCGGCGATGAGAAACAGTCCATCTACCGTTTTCGCTACGCCGACGTGGCCGTGTTTCGCACGTTGCAGGACAAGGCCACACGATTCTCCCTCAGCGGTTCGTTTCGAACCCGCCCGGAGATCATGCGGTTCCTCAACCGGACGTTTGCGGACCTGTTCTCCGGTACGCGCGTGCAGTCGCAGGACCTGCGTGCGACGGCGTCGTGGAACGAGCGGGACGGCGTACCGGTCGAGGTGATCGCGCCGGAAGGCTCGTCGCTGGCGGACGGTCGCCGCAAGGAGGCCCGCACGCTCGCGCGCCGGCTCCGTCAGATCGTGGAGGAAAAGGAAGTCCGCCTGACACGCGCCGGGCGCGAGGGCATGATCGAGTACCGCCATTGCGCGCTGCTGCTGCGGACCATGACGCACCTGTCGCTGTACGAACGCGCGCTTTCCAACGCGGGCGTGCCGTACGTCGTCGTCAAGGGCCGCGGCTACTACGCCGCCCGCGAAGTCGTCGATCTTGCGCACCTCCTGTTGCTGCTCGGCGACCCCTTGGACGAGTTTCGGGCGACGGCCGCGCTGACGTCGCTGTTTTGTGGCGCGACGGACGGCGACGTCGTCCATCTTCGCGCCCTCGGACAACGACCGAGCGCCGACACGCGCGCGGCCAAGGCGCGGGATGCAGATGAGACAACGCATGGGCGGGGCGGGGGCCGCGCGGCGCTGCGCAACGTGCCGTGGTCTTTGCGTGCGCTGCATGCCGAACGGCCTGACGCCATCCCTACCGAGCGGTGGGAGCGGCTGGTCTTGTTTGCGCGCCGGTTCCAGCGTTGGCAGACACTCCTGGGGCGCATCGAGACCGGCGACCTCGTCGAAACGATCCTGCACGAAACGCGCTTTGCCGAGTTGTGCCTGATCGAGCGCGACGGCCGGCGCCGGCATGCGAACCTGCAAAAAGCGCTGCGGCGCGCGCGGGAGTTTCCCGACGACCCGGTCGCGTACGCGCGTTCGCTGCTCGACTTCAGAGAGCGTGAGTTTCGCGAGAGCGAGGCCGCTCTTGCGTCGGAGTCCGACCAGGCCGTCCGGATCATGACGGTGCATGCCGCCAAGGGGCTCGAGTGGCCGCTGGTGGCCGTCGCGGATCTGACCGCGCGGTCGCGGTCGATCGGTGGTCCGATCCTGATGCCCGACGGCGAGTTCGGCGTGCGCCTCAAGGTGGACGGCGAGCCGAAGTCGGTGAAACCGCCGGGGTTCGAGGCGCTCAACGACCTGAACAAGGATCTGGAACGCGAAGAAGCGCTGCGCCTGCTCTACGTCGCGCTCACGCGGGCCGAGGAACATCTCATTTTGTCGGGCGCGGTGATTCCTGCAAAAAAGAAGGGAACGACGCTGGTTCACGCGGTGCTGGACGAGAGCCCGGACGATGTCGCGCAGATCGATTGCGGGCCGTTGTTGTCACCCGACAGTCGGCGCCGCCAGGGAGCCGCGATCCGCGCGGCGGTGCGCCGGCGTGCCGACCTCCCCGCCGAATTGCCGCGCGCGGACGAAGACGCGGACGCGCTGCTCGCGCGCCTCGATGCGCTGGAGCCGCCGGTCCCCGACAACACTCCGTACGTCGCAGCCGTCGCCGACCTCGTCGAGTTCACGCGCTGCCCGCGCCGCTACCGTCTCAAGCGGATGTACGGCATCGAATGGGATCCCGATCCCGCCGCCGACTCTTCCAGCCTCGCAACATCGGTCCGAAACGCAGAGGATTTCGAGGCGGACGAGCCCGCGAACGCGGAAGAGCATCCGCGGCGCGCGCTGGGCACGGCCTTTCACGAGATCATGGAAGAGGTCGGTCCGTGGACGATCCCCGACGAGGCGACGATCCGCCGGTATCTACCGGACGCTACCGGTGGACGGGCCGATGCGGATCGCAAAGGCGAAGTCGCGCTGATGACGCGGTGGAGCGAATGGCTCACGGCGCAACCGTTTACCGCGGGGCTGGAGCAGGCGGACCCGCAACGGGAGATGGCGTTTTTGACCAGAATTGCCGGGCTGCCGGTGCGCGGCGTGATCGATCTGTACGCGCCGGGCGTCCCGATGGTCCTCGACTACAAGACCGGAAAAAACCCACGGCCGTCCCAGTACGCCGTGCAGGTGTCGGTCTACGTCGCCGCACTGCGCCAACTCGGACTGCCCGCACCGGACCGGGCCCACCTGGTCTATGTGGACGCAGAGCAGACGTGCGAAGTGCCCGCGGAGCCGGTGGACGACCTGATCCACAGCTTTATCACCGCCCACCGCGGTGCCGGAGACTTCCCTCCCCAACCGGGCGAAGCGTGCCAACACTGCGAATTCAAAAAAGCCTGCGAACGCAACGGAGTCCACTGCCCGTAGCCAACTCACGCTCAGATTCATACGGGCCGGCAGGGCCGCCCCCGGCCGGCCGGGCTAACAAGAATCGCCGCAGGCGATTCTCGCAGGGGGCATCGCCGTCCGTGCGCTCCCTAGCGAATCCGGTCGAGCAGCTCCCGCACCCGCCGCTTCTCGAACGACGCGTGCAGCTTGCCCTCGATCACGATCTTCTTGAACACGACGGTGTTCTCGAGCACGAACATTCCCGGGCGGACGCGGTCGATGCCGCGGCCGTCGTCGCCCAGGGTTGAGCCGCCGCGCTCGCCCGTGGCGCCGCGGTAGGTGATCGCGCCGGTCATCGTCGTGTTCTTGTAGGTGAACGACAGCGTGATGTCGCCGCCCGGGGCCGGTTGGGGCCGGCGGATCGTGGCGCCGCGGAAAATGAAGCCGGTCTCGGGTGAGTCGACCGGCACGTCGGCGTTGACGCCCTTGCCGAACATCAGGATGCTGTGGCCGGGGCGTTCCTTGCGGTAGTTCTCGCCTTCGACCAGCCAGTGGTTCGTGACGAGCCACATGAGTTGGCGCGTTTCGAGGCCGTCTTGCGCGAACAGGAGGCCGTGGCTTTTCTTGGCGTTCGGCACCGAGACGCAACGGATCGCGACGTCGCTGGCGAACACGCCGCGATGGAGAAGACTCATCACGCCGGTGCCGCGCACGCCGCTGCGCGTCGGGCGAAACTCGCCCTTGCTGCGGTGCGGCAGCGTCGCCAGCTCTTCCCAGTCCGACCACTCCGCATCGGTCTCGAAGCGGTAGACGAGCCGGATGCGCTGACCGCGAATCGAGGAGTCCGCGGCGTGGAACAGGCCCTTGACGCCTTGCACGCGGTAGAGCGACACCGCCCGCATCGCCGCGACCGTTTCCGCTTCGCGTTTCACGAACGCAAGATCGCCAAAAAAACCGGTGAAGTCGTCCAGCGCATTGGACGCCGGACCGTGACGGCCGGTCTGAAACAGGCGCTTTGCTTTTTTGAGGAGCGCGCGCGCCTCGGCCAGCCGCTTCACGTCCGGATGCGGCACGCTGGGCAGCGGCGGAGGCGGCGGCGGCAGCGCCCGGATGGTCGGCTTCACGCCCGGGCGTTGGGTGGGGCCGACGGGGCGGCCGGATGCGGTCGCGCGGTGCTGGGCAACTCGCAGTTGGCGGCGGAGTGCGAGCTCGGTGTCGCGGAGCTTGAGAACGAATGCGTCTTCGAGTTGCGCCGACAAACCGAGCGCGTCTTCGGCAGCGTCAAGCCGAGCGTCGGCGATAAGCCGCTCCACGTCTTCCTTGTGCCCCGCCAGGAGGCGGTCTTGTTCGGTGCGCAACTCATCGAGCATCGCCGCCAGTGCGGTCGCCGCCGGCAGTGCCTTCCAAGCCACGCGGTGGCGCTCGATCAGAACAGCCGCGTCCGCGTAGCGCCCCGCGCCGAGGTGATCCTCGACCTGCGCCGCGACGGAGTGGCAGACCCGTCCGCCTCGCTGCTCGACGGCGCCCCGCAGGTCCGACAGGACGCTGTCCTTGTCATTGCGCCGGTCGTCGTGTTTCGAACGCTCGCGCCGGTAGATCGAAGGGGCGAGGAGGGCGCCGGCGGAGCGGATCGCATCGAGCGACGCGCTGATGTCGGCCGGGTCCGGACGCGCGCCAGACGGTGTGGAGGGCTTGATTCCCCGGCGCCCGGCGGCCGCCGGAAGCACCTTCCAGACCAACACGACGGCGAGGCCGAAAAAGGCGAGGCCGACGATAACTGTGAGGTTGCGGCGCATCTTCAAGTCGTATTGTCCACGCCTCAGCGTGTTTCGGCCGGGAAGGCCGCGTTCACAAGGAGTTACGCCGATCGGACCCCGGCGTACAGTACGGACCCGAAAATGTCGATAACTCCCGGGGACTCGTCTCATGAGCAACGTCATCGATCCGTTCGAGGAGTACCTTCGCAAGAAGAAGGTCGAGCTGCTGGAGCGCAAGATGCGCGAGCAGGGCGGCAGCGCCCCGGTCCAGGTGGCCGAATCGGCGCCGGACGACCCCGGCAAGCTCGTCAACCCCGAGGATCCCGGCAAGGACGGCGAACTCGACCACGAGATGGACGACTTCTTCAAGACCGGCGGCGCCGCGGGCGCCCGGTTCTTCAACGAGGTCGCCACCATCGAAGAGGACAAGGTCGAGGAGATCAAGGGCGCGCTCGACGATGTCTTCGAGGAGGATGCGCCGGCCCCGCACAAGGCGGAAGGCGGCGACAACTTCGTGTCGTTCTTCCAGCAGGTGCAGAGCGAATTCGACGGCGCGCCGGGCCAGACCCGTGCGGCACCAGCCGCCGGGGCATCGGTCCAAGAATCAGCGGGGGGCGGGGGCACCGCCGGCCTGCTTGGCTCCGAGTCGTCGGATCCGACCGATGTTCCGCCGCTGGCCCCGCTGACCAAGCCGTCCGACCCGGAAACCGAAACCGAAACCGAAAACGTGACCGGGGGCACCGGCACGACGCCGGCGACAGGGACAATAGGGGCGACAGGGGCAACCCGGGGCGCGACGAGCCCCGCTGTCACCGACTCGCTGGCGCCGGCCATCGCGGCAGCGCTCGCTACGCCGACGACGCCGACCGTGTCCGATTCGATGCCGGCCACAGCGGCAGCTGCGGCCGAAGCACGTGCACCCGGAGCCGGCGCTGCGTCCGACGTGGCCTTTGACGCCATGCCCGAGGTGAGCGCTGGAACTGGACTCGGTCTCGACGAGGACTCCGAGGACGACGACACACTCAGCACGCTACGCAAGCAGAGTCGCCTCTGCCTGACCGAAATCCTGCTCGGGTCGTCGTCGCAGGCCGACACGGCGCAGCAGATCGAGGTCTTGTGCCGTCTCGTCGATCGCCTCGTCGAGCGGGCGGCCCTGCCCGAGAGCGAGATCATCGAAGCCCTCATCAAGGCCGACGTCGAGTTCTAGCCTACGGAATCCGCGCAGCGGATTCTGAGACATCGCCGTCCGTGTGCTTCCCCGGAATGCACATCCCAGGTTGCCGCGACTCGAGCTGTCTTGCACTACGATGAGGCCGATGACCGACGACGCCGTGCCGCCCGAGGAGGCCTCACCGAGTGCGGACACCTCGCCTGCGGCCGGCGCGACCTGGCGCCGCGTCGCGTTGATTCTGTTCACGCTTTGGGCGGTTGTTTTTTGTGCCGGCGCTTTGGGCGAACTCCTCGATATCGAGTGGCTGCGGCGGGCGACCGACTTCAAGCGTTTCTTCCTCCGGTAACAAAACAAACTCTCTTAACCCGCAGAGGCAAAAGGGGTTACGACGAGCCCGCCCGCCCAAATGTGACACCGTTTCCGTCTAGGAAGTGGTGAATCTGCTCGAAGCCCTTTTCGATATCGTCGCGCCGCCGTTTTGCGTGCTGTGTCATGGTCCCCCCGGTGCAGTGCCGTGGCTGTGCACCGCGTGCGCGTCAAGGCTCACGCTGTGCGGAGGCGCGTGTTGCCTTCGATGCGGCCACACCGCGGTTATCCCGACGCCGTCGTGCGCAGCGTGTCCCGGCTGGTCGGCCGTCTTCGTCGCCGCTCGCGCCGGGGCGCCTCATGTGGGCGCGGCACGGGATCTCGTGCGCTTGCTCAAGGCGGGCCGGTGTCTCGCCGCAGCTCAGCCCCTGGGGCATCTGGCAGCGGTTGCGGCGCGGCGCCTCAACCTGCCGTCCGACATCCTCGTCACGCCGGTCCCGCTGCACTGGTCGCGCCGGCGAAAGCGAGGGTTCAACCAGGCCGGGGAGATTGGACGGATCGTGGCCAAGGCGCTGCGGGCTCGTTTTTGCCCGCGCTTGTTGCGGCGCGTGCGACCGGCGACCCCGGAGGTCTTTCGGACGCGCGCCGGCCGGGCGCGGGAACTGCGTGGAGTGTTTCGTGCCGCGACCCGGGCGCGCGGGACTGCCGTGCTTTTGGTCGACGACGTCATGGCGACGGGTCTGACGCTCGGCGCGTGTGCGCGTGCGTTGCGACGACGTGGCGTACGCGAGGTCTGGGCGGCTACGGCGACGCGGGTGCCCGTGCGCCGGTGACGCCGAGCGCACGCTCTGCCGTCCACACGGCGGTCTTGGCCAGCGACAAGACAAAGAAGACGAGCAGCGACGTGGCGAGGATCGAGATGTTTCGTTCGATCCCGAACACCGACGTGCGATTCAGGTAGAGAACGACAAGGGCGGTCTCGAAGACCCCGGCGAGGGTGATCTGTGCGCGCCGAAACGGCCACTCCCAGATGCCGAGCAGCAGAAACGTGAAGGCGTCGGCATAGACCGCGCCGCGCAAGGCGGCCGCGCCGACCTCGCTACTCCGCGCCCACCAAAAAAACAGACTGAAGAGAATCGCCTTGGCGACGAGTCCCGAGAGCGCGCCGATCCACGCAACCCGTTGGTGGGAACGGACTTCCGCCGTTGTGAGCACACCGTCACCGCCCAAACGCCCGCTTGGGGCGGACTGAAGGGCGGTCAAGCAGCGGCGGCATAAAAGCCGATTGCCAAAACGCTGAAGCAGCGCGCGACCATGGGGCTCCCTGCAGTATCCGCACGGGATCTTCACGGGCCCACCATCGGCCACAGCGGAGAAAAACTGATGCGCACCCGTCTCCCCGGTCTCCCCGTACTCGCCTTGTTCCTTCTCGCCGTTCCCCTGGCGACCACGGCAGCCGCGGCCCCGCCGTGCACGGTAGAGACCGTACTCCCCACAACCCCGACGTCCCGGGCCGTATCACGATCTCGGACGCAGCAGCCGCCCCGCGCGATATGGCCGCGGCGCAGGCGGAGCGCAGCAGCTGAGACGCGTGACGCTGCCGCCGTCGCTGTGCGCCAATATCTCGGGGAGACGGCGCTCGACGAAGTCACCGGCTTCGACCGCATCCGGGCGGCATCCCGGAGCAGCGGCGGACTCCTGGGCTGGGTCGATGTTCGCGCGATGGCCTGGTATCCCTCGTTGGACGGCCACATCCAGGACAGCAGCGATCGCCTCGCGGTGAGCGAACTCGGCCTCGACGACAATGAGGTCGCCGTCATGCCGCAGCTCCATCTGTCCGCCGGCGGTATCGGCGTCCGTGTGGACGCATTCTTCTTCGAGGTCGAGGCGCAGGCGCGCGTATCGCGCGAATTCAGCTTCGGCGGCGTCACGTTCACCGTGGACGACGATGTCTCGTCGCGCCTGCGGATCGACAACTTCCGGCTGCTCACGATGTACCCGGTGGTCAAGACCACACCGTTCACGCTCTGGATCCAGGCCGGCGTCTCGTATTTCCGGTTCGATGCGGAGGTCGAGACGAACGGCGTGCGCGGACAAGACGACGGGGACCTTCCGATCCCGATCGCCGGCCTGCTCGCCCAGGTCAAGGTCTGGAAGCTGATCGTCGAGATCGACATCTCGGGGTTCGCCATTCAGTACGGCAGCGACCTCGAAGGCACCGCACTCGACATCCAGATCAGCGCGGGCTTCGTCCTCGCCAAGGTCGTTGCGATTCGCGCCGGCTACCGCACAGTGACCATCGACGGCAGCTTCGACAGTTTCGAGGTCGACATCAGACTCGACGGCTTCTTCCTCGGCGGCGCGATCAACTTCTAGCGCCGGTAAACGGGAGCGCACGCCAACAAAGCGGCGGGAAGCGTACGGACGGCGATGCTCGTTGTTCGGTCCGGTGTTCTCTCGTTTTGGAAACATCGCCGTCCGTACGCTGCCGCAGCGACTCCGTCCGTCCAATCTCGACACGGCGATCGACGTTCCGAATCGCGCCAATGCGCGCCATTTTCCGAGGCAGCGAACGGACGGCGATTTTTTTTGAACGTCGCAACCCTCAGTGAATGCTTGAGTTGCGACGACACGCCTCCGCGGGGCGCGACCCGTTTTGCGACTAGATGGTGGGCGACCCGCCCGTCATCGACATGAACTCGAAAACGCTGCAACTTCTCGGCATCCTATTCTGGCTGCCACTCCCGCACACCCCGCATGCTCTTGCCGAGCCGGATCCCCTGGCGTTGTACCGACGCTGGTGCCGTTCCCCTTCTCCCCAGTTGCGGATCCAGGCCGCGCGCAGCCTTCGAGGACATGAGAGCGACAAGTCGCGGGTCGCCCTATTCACCCTGCTCGGCGACGAGCACCCCGCCGTGCGAGCGGCCGCTCGCTACGAGCTTGTTCGCCGGCCGCCTCAGGAGGGGCCGGCGCTCGCTCGCGCGATTCTCGGCCTGCGCGACGCCGACGCGCGTCTCGAGGGCCTGCGCGCCGTGCTGGACCGTCGCGAGGACCCGACGCCGTTTGCCCGCGATCCCTCGCCGCCGGTCCAGTGCCGCGCCCTGGCCACCGGACGCGCTCCCCCCGCGGTGTGCCGCTTGCTGCGCAAGAGCCGCGACGTTTCCGTGCGCGCGTTGGCGCTGGAATCTCTCGACGACCCGGCGGAGGCGGAGCGCGATGTGCGCTCGTCGTCCGAAGTGTTGCGCATCGCCGCGGCGCGGGTGCGTGACGACGCTGGTGCGCTGGGCCGGCTGCTGAAGGACCGTTCCTGGCGCGTTCGGCTCGCGGCGATCCGGCGCGTGGAAGCGTTGCGTCGTCGCGAACTGGTTGCGCCGCTCATCGAAGTACTGGCGGGGAAACCGGGCCGCGTGCGGGCACGCGCGGCCCAGGCGCTCGAGAACCTGACCCGTCTCCCGTTCGGCGAGAACGTTCGAAAATGGAGGACGTTTTGGTCCGAGCGGGGGGCGGACTTTCTGATGCCGAAGCCGCACAAGGTCAAGCCGAAGCGCAAGGGCCACAGCACCGCTGCGATCCGGTTCCGGCGATTGCCGATCACGTCTCGCCGCCTCTGTTTCATCATCGACGCGAGTCGTTCGATGAGCAAGCCGGCCCCCGGCAAACAGGGCAAGTCGCGCTGGGAACTGGTCGTGCGCGATCTCAAGGAAGTCCTCGCACACCTGCCCAGTGACGCGCGCTTCAACGTCGTCTTGTTCCGAACCGGGGTCGAGGCCTGGCGTCCACGCTTGGTTCCCGCGACGCGCGCGATGAAGCGATCGTGCACGGATTGGATCGACAAGGCCTCGCCGGCCGGCTGGACCAACCTCTTTGATGCGCTGGACATGGCGCTCCGCGACAACGCCGTCGATGCCGTCTACGTACTCACGGATGGCGTTCCGAGCCGAGGCGCGGAAACCCGCCGCGAGGCGATCCTCGACGAAATCCGCTACATGAACCACTTAGGGTTCGTTCACTTTCTGGTACGTCCTGAGAGGAAGGAGGAATCGGGAGTGAACAGAGCCGAATAGTCACCTCCCGATCGCCCACGATGATCCGCTCCGTGATGGCTTCGACGATCTGGCGCTTCTCTTTGAGGTCGAGGTCCGGGAACCGAAGGCAGACGTCCCTGGCCCCATGGACAACCTCGTCGCGCGACAGGTACTGAATCTTCAGGAAGTCGATCTCGCCCTTGAGCTCGGGAACCTCGTCCTCGAGACCCTTGAGTCGCTCTTCCAGTGGTTGGTAGCGGCGGCCGAAGCCGTCTGAGGAGATTTTTTTCTGGGCGTAGAGTTCGTGCAGGCCGTCGATTTCCCGGACCAACTTTCGGTGCTCCCGCTCCAGGGTCTTCAGGAGTCGCTCTCTCTCGCGGATGGTCTCGTCGGTCTGTTCGAGGAGCTTGATGATCTGATCGGGCGAGAGGAGGAAGGCTTGGAGTTGGGCCGTGAAGACGGCCTCAAGGTCGTCGGTCGGAATCTTTCGGTAGCAGGCGTTGCAGACGTATTTGGGGGTGGTCTTCAGTGTGGAGGAGGGCACGTACATTTTCTGGCCACATTCGCACTCGGCCATGCCCGCGAAGAGGTGGCGGGGGCGCTTGCCGAGCGGTCGGCGCGTGGTTTGGGCTTCGAGAATGGCGTTGGCCTGGTTCCAGACGTCTTCGGGAACGATGGCCTCGACGGGCACTTCGATCCACTCGTCCTTGGGCTTGCGGACGACCTGTTTCTTTCCGCCCTCTTCGAGGGTCTTTGTGTAGTTGCGGCGGTGGATGCCTTTGGGTGTCGTGTCTCGCAAGAGCCGATCAATCGTCGTGGGGCTGAAGCGGAATCCGCGGCGGGTGCGGTATCCGCGTTTGTTGAGGGTGTCGGCGACGGTCTTCTTGCGACGGCACTCGATGTAGAGTTCGCAGATCAGACGACGGATGGGGGCCTCGTCGGGATCAGGGACGAGCTGCTTGTCGACGTACTGGTAGCCAAAGGGGGCTTGGCCACCGAGAGGCATGCCGAGCTTTGCGCGGACATGGACCGAGGCTGAGACGCGGGCGGCGATTTCTTCGCGTTCCCATTCGGCCATGGCTGCGATCATGGTGTAGAAGAGCCGGCCGGCGGGCGACGTCGTGTCGATGGCTTCGTCCAAGGAGATGAGGTCGGCGCCGTGTTCCCTGAAGAAGTCGGCGAAGTCGAGCAGTTCGCGCGTGTTACGTGCCAGTCGGGCGAGCTTCGAGAAGATCAGCGCCGTGATGCGTCCGCGGCGGACGTCTTCGAGCATGCGCTGGGCCTCAGGATTCTCTCGGACCGATCGTCCCGAGACGGCCTCGAGGTGGTAGACCTCGCAGACCTCCCAGTTCTTGGCGGTTGCGTACGCGCGGGCCCGATGCTCGTGGTGCTTGGGGCTGTCCCCTTGGGCCTGGTTCTCGCTTGAGACCCGAATCCAGACGCCGACTTGCCGGTCGTGGGTCGGCTCCGATGCGCTCATGGTTCCGCTCCTTGTTTCTTCCATGATCGTACGGCATCACCGACTCGGCGGTGCGGCTGGGTTCTTGAGTCAGTCTACCGCTGTGATCGGAGACTTTCGCTGAGCCGCGCACTGCCGCTCGCCATCATCCTCATGATTGCATGATCGAAGAGACGCCGCACATCGCACAGCGAACGCGCATAGTGATTTCGAATTCGGACGGGAGGCTGGCTGTCCGCTGGCCAACGGTGTCGCGGGCGTCGCCGCGACAGGGCTGCTATTCCAGGGCCTGTTCGGCCCACCTGATGAGGAGATGAGCCTTGGTCTCAAGGGCCTTGGCAAGCGCGTCAAGGGTTCTGAGCGATGGCGACTTCAGCCCGCGTTCGAGCTGGCTGACGTACGTCGTGTGAAGGTCTGCGGCGTGACCGAGCGCTTCCTGCGAGAGTTGAGCCTTGCCCCGGAGTTCGCGTAGAACCTCGCCAAAGGCCTCCTCCAATGTTTTTGCCGTGTCCGCCACGGCGCGCAGACTTCCCGGAAGCCACGCGGGCGTCTAGAGACTATAGTATGTATGGCCTATAGTCTTTGTCCTTGGAGGTCATCCTGATGCACCGAACATCTTTTTTGACGACTCTGTTGATCGCTCTCCCGCTCGCCTGCGGCAGCGGCGATGAAGCCGACACGATAACGAACGGAAACGCAGCGGCGCCCAATGCGGGCGAGAGCGGGGCAGCGCGGTCCAAGCCGCTTCGCCCAGGTGAGAGCCTGATCGAAGGCGACGCGCGGCTGAGGTTTCTGTCGGTCGTCCGCGGCCCCATCCGAGGACACGCCGACCGTGAGTACATCTTTGTCTGCTTTGAAATCGAGAACGTCTCCGAGACGGTTGTGCTGAAAAGCGCCCAAGGGCCATTGCTTGAGTGCGATCGCCTGGAGGACGAGTTCGGGAACTCGGTCGACTGGGAGCTGCAGCCTCTCTCCGTCGCGAGTGTTCCTGTGGGCGTCACCGTGTCCCGACCGCCGTCGTTCGAGCACGACCAGGCGCTCAAGCCTGGCGAACGGATTCGGGACGTGCTGTACTTCAAGCTTCCGCCGATCAAGAAAGCGGCGTCTTTCGTTGTTCGCGCGATTTTCGCGACGGATCATCGTCGGCAAGTGGGCCGCGCAGAGTTCAGGTTCGGCGCTGCGGATGTCGGGTCTGTCTCGCCGCCACAGCTCGCGGGTACATGGGAAGGGAGCCATGGGAAGACGGGGTTCGTCATGCAGATCACCCAGGAGGGCCAGCGTCTAGCCGTCCAGAAGACCACCGAGAAGGACGGTGTCTTCTCCAAAGCGACCCTTACGGGAACCGTCACGCCCGCGGCCAAGGTGTCAATCGACCCCGACTGGACGGGCACGTTCGCGAGAAACGGCGTGGTGTCGGGCTTCGTCGGACGACTGATGAGCCGATGGTCGATGCGGCGGGTTCGCGGCACTGCCAATCTCCTGAGGCGACATGAGAACCTCAAGCGCCGATTCGGCACCATTGATCTGTCGGGCATGTGGGACGTCTATTTCGGCGAGACCGACAGTCCTTGGGCATTCCAGATGAAACTCACCCAGTCCGGTGATCGCATTCGCGGCCAGGTCACCGCCTCGGACCGAACGGGCACGGCCAAGGGGCTCGTCCAAGGCACGGTTCGTCTGGATCGCCTGACCTTCCGGGCTCTTTCGTCGGAGGGGAAGGTGCTCAGGCCGAAGTACATGAAGGCGTACAAGGTCGTCCTGCGGTCCGGGGATCACGGCGTGAGCGCCCCGTTTGCCGTTCTCCTTAGGATGCGTCGATGGAAGGCGGGCCGCTCCGTCGAGCGGTGGGTGGCGATCGATCGGTACTACGAGGCCAAGGCCCACGCGCGAAAGCGCAGGTATGGCGAGGCGCTCAAGATCATCGCCACCTACTACAAGCCCTACGCCGCAGATCAGCTTGGCTACTGGACGACGCTTCTCGCCGCCCGGTGCGAGGTGCGGCAAAAGCGTCCAAAGGCCGCGATGGACTGGCTGGAATCGGGAGTCGCCAAGAGCCGGCCCTCGTTCTCCAAGAAGCAGTGGCGTGATCAGATGTACGTTCTCACGAGTAAATCGTGGACCTTGCGGCTCAAAAAGGGCGAGGCGACGAAGGGGCGTTTTCGCGCGTTTCGGAAGCGACACAGGTAGCGTCGGAGAGTGGTCGTAGCCTCTATCGATGTCCCAGGCCCGAACGGTTTCCGGGGCGCAGTGCCGTGTCGCAGACGATGGCACGCCTGCTCCTCCTCCGGGCATGCGATTCTGGCTCCATCGCAGTGATCCTCAGCGCTACTTCGGAAGAGACAGAGCAGTCATTCCGATCGCCACCGCATCGAACATGTTCGAGTGATAGAGGTCTTTCCACTTCCGGTCCTGCCGGAGGAAGACCTTGAGCTCCGGGAACCGCGCTACGACAACACGGGCCACTTCGTGCTTCTTGGCGCGACCGTTTCCGCACACGGCCTTCTTGACCGTGCTCGGTGCCAGGCGCACGACGTGCATTCGATTTCGCTCCGCGAGCGCGACCGTCTCATCGACGAACACGTTGAGGAGCGCCGCGTTGCGGTTGTTCCAGAAAAACGCTCGCTCGATGGCGAGGGTGCGGGGCCGAAAGTCGTCCAGAAGTTGCAGGACGAGCCGACGACCCTCTTTGAGGTTCGCGTGCGGGGACGTGCGGTTCTTGATGGTCTTGACGCCGTAGTGGATTAGTTCGCCGCGTTCGAAGACGGCGATTCCGAAGTGGCGGGTTCCTGGATCGATGGCCAGGAGGCGTGGTTTTCGACGGTGGATCATGAATTGGGATGGCAGGCCATGAGCCCGCCGGTTACGTGTTCGACTGAAGGTGGGTGACGGCGAGGGCCGCAGCATCGAAAATGCTCAGCCGCTCGTCTTCGCTCATCCAGGGCTCGCGGTGCGGCGGCAGGCGCGGCGTGAGTTCGGGGAAACGGACGGCCAGGGCGTGCGCGATTTCGTGTTTGTTGTAGGCGTGAAGCGATCGGAAACACGTACGGACTTCGGACAGCGGCACTTCGGCCGTCTTGAGCCCGCGCTTCCCTGCCCTGTTGGTCACATCAGCGATCAAGCGCCGGATGCGCGGAGCCCGGCGAGACGCATCGTCGTGAGCTGCCTCGACGACGAGCAGATCGGGACGGAAGGCATCGATCAGGCTGGCCGTCGAGCGCCATGTCCTGACGCGCTTGTCTGTTCGGGTGCCACGCGTTCCCCAATCGATGAGCCGGTCATGTCCTTCAAGGACGGCGTAGCCGAATCCGCGGCTGCGTGGCGCGATCGCGAGAATTCGAGGTGGATGATCGGCTGGTGGTCTCATTGGAGGAGCGAAAGGGACAGTGCGGGTGCGTCGACGAGCAGCCCGAGATGCTCGACCTTTCGTGCCGCTTGGAGGTGCAGCCGCTTCAGATCGATGCCATCGAGAAGCTCCGCGACGCGGGCCAGCGTGGCCTCGTTCACTTCGTGCTTCAATCCGGCGAAGAGTTCCGCCACGGGGGTCTCGAAGATGGCCTCGTATGCGAGGGCGGTTTCGAGCGCCGGGCGGCGTTCGTATCGCTCGTGGCGCGAGACGCGCGATCCGGTCCTGGCGCCCAGCAAGAACGCGACCTCACCTTGCGTGAGACCGGCGCGTTTGCGGTGTGTGCGGATGTAGTTCTGAAGTGGTGAGGCCATGGAAGCGTGATTCCAGCCTACGACGTGGCGCGGTCGCGGACCAAGGCGGGGTGGCATGCCCCGGGGGCACGGAGAAAAAAGAAAAACGCTCGTCGATGGGACGAGCGCCGTGTCCGGAGGGACGTGGGGGACCTTGGATGGCAACCCAATATGTATAGAACGAACCAGCGGCGTTGTGCTACTCCCCGTCTTGGCCGCTGCCCGCTTCGGTCGGCAAGTCCCCGAAGTCCCCAACGTCCACCCAAACGTTAGGAGATCAAGCAGGTCGGTGTTTTGGTCAGGAGGAACTTCTGCGAGTCCCGCTTCGATAGAACGCGGCGGCAGGAATCCCGGACTGCTTCACGATCGCACGGAACGTCTTGTGGCGAAGCGGCTTGGAGCCGAGGGGAACCGTCACCCTGAGGGGTCCTTTCTCGAATCTCGCATGGCTCCCCCGCTGGCGAACAAAGTGGAATCCTTTGCGCTTGAGGGTCGTGACGACAGCCTTTGGCGTTGGTGGTTGTACCGCCATTCTCTAGGCGATGACTTCCACCTCCCGCACAAGGATGTGAGTTGCCGGCTCGGTCTCACCGTCGTCGAGATAGAGTGCGGCCGCCTCCCGAACGTTCGCGAGCGCCTTCTCAACCGTGTCGCCCTCCGAGATGCAACCAGGCAGCTCGGGAATCGTGGCGGTGTAGCCGCCGACTTGGCTGTCCTCTTCGAGGACAGCGATGAGTTTTCTTGTCATGTAGGTGTGGTGTTAAGTGTTGCAAGCATAGCACGGTGGGCTTGAATCAAGCAAGATGGCGAGGGAACCGTGGGCGAGAGCGAGGGTCGACTTGGGCCGACGCAAGCCATGAGTGCCGCTGCGGAAACTGACTGGAAAAGGAAGAAGGCTCGTCGATGGGACGAGCGCCGTGTCCGGAGGGACTTGGGGGACTTCGGGGACGTTAGATGGCGACCTGTACTCATTATAGAACGCGCGTGCCCGCAGGCGCTACTCGGCGCCGCCAGGAGCGCTTGGTTCCGCTCCAAAGTCCCCCAAGTCCCCAACGTCCCCGCCGGGCCGTGTCGCCTCTTCGGTTTCGACGCCGTAGCGGTCGTACAGCCGCGCGAGGCGGTCCCTCTCGACCTCCACGACAAAGACGCCGTGGCTCTTGCGCGTGCGGAGCTGAAGGCGCTTGCGGACGACGAAACCGATCCACTTCGTGGTGATCTTGCGCTCGTAGCCGTCGCTGAAACGATCCTGGAACCAGCTGGTGATCTCTTTGATCCCCAGGTTTTTGCCGGAGCCCAAGAGATCACGGATGACCTCAAGGACCTGGGCCTCGGTCTCCATTCCCCGATCTGCCGCAAGTTCGCGGTTGTATTGCCGCGCAAGGGTTTGAATGTCTGCGCGCGTCGTGGGGTCCGAGACGATGCTCAAGAGAGGCACGAACATCTGGTTCAGACGAGGTTCGATCGAGTGGTCGATGAACTCTGAGGCGGCTTCGATCCTTCCGGCGTTTCGCATCCGGAACCTCAGGAGCTTGTTTCGAAGCAACCGCGCTTCATCGACGTACTGCGGCGGCAGGTTGATGGGCACATCCTTTCGCAGGCTGCGGTGTCCCATCTCTTCCGTGAGACACCGGGATTCGAGTGCCCGATCCTGGAAGTGTTTGCGCGTGGCGACGAGCTTCGGTCCGAAGACCGAGTACGCGCGCGGGTTGTACTCCTTGCTGTTTCCGGCGGCTTCGCTGCGCAGGACGGGAAAGCCTCGACCGTTGCCGTTGTTCAAAATCTTGATGATGTCCGCCTTCTCGTCGCTCATGCGGAAGTCGCCTTCGTCGATGACGAGGGTGCCCCGAAACGCGTCGAGGATGCGGAAGAGCGGCGAGACCGTCGATGCGCCGCTTGCGAAGATGGGCAGGTAGCAGAGCGAGCCGACCGTGAGCAGGAATCGTGTCTTGCCGCTCCCTGGAGTCCCCCGCAGCCGAAGGTACGGAAGCTCGTTGAAGGAGTCGTACACCCAGGTGAAGAGAACGTAGAACGCGGACAGACGCTCGAACGTCTCGCTGACATCGACGTAGCGGTGGATGAAGGCCTGAATCTCACGGACCAAGTTCTCCTCGGAGTCGTAGTCCGAGGAGTCGGATGGGAAGAGCACGACGCCGTTCGTGAGCAGATTGTTACTTGGCGAATACGGCGCGAAACGCTGTCCGTTGACGACGAGGTCGGGCTCGAAGCGGAAGTCGTTGGCGCGGCCGACGCAGAAGATCGTCTCGTGCGTGTCGGGCCGGTTGATGGTCTCGACGAGCGTCCCGTCGTCGAGAGTCGTCGCCACGAGCGGCCGCGTGCGGTCTTTCTTGATCTTCTCGAGGTTGTCTGGAGCGTTCTCGCTCATGAGCCCGAGTCGAAACGACGAAGGAGATCGACAGCCTCGGGATACGTCAGGTTTTCCTTCCGCCGCAGGAACGTAATCACGTCGCCGTGGGCTTCGCATCCGAAGCAGTGGTAGTGGGTTGGTGAGTAGACGTAGAAGGATGGCGTGCGGTCTTCATGAAATGGGCAGCGCCCCAAGAATTTTGAGCCACGGGGGCGGAGGGCTAGGTAACGGCTGACCACGCGCTCGATCGGAACTCGATCCTTCAGCTGCGCGATGTCGTCTTGGGCAGCGCGTCGTCGGGTCACCGGCGTCGGCGCCGGGCGTGGGCCAGCGGGCAAGACCATGGCTTGCTCCAGAAGTCCTGCGAAATCCGACGCGGACCTTTGAAGTCGCACGAAGTAGTCGGTCACGTCGCCGCCGTCGCCGACTTCCTCGGGGAGGTCTACGATTCTGGCCGCTGGAAGCAGGGTCGCGACATGCGCAGCGCCCTTGCGGCCGGCGTCGTCCCGATCGAAGCAGACGTAGATGTGGGGGATGTGTCGAATCGCAGCGGCCCACTCGGGCTTGAAGACCCCAGCGCCGGTCGTCGATGTCGCTGCGGCGAAGCCCTGGCTCTCAAGCAGAAGGCGATCGAACTCGCCCTCGCAGATGACGAGCGAATCGGTGTCGGGCTGGACGTTCTCCCACCCGTACAGCTCGGCGTGAGCGCCGGGCGGAAGGAGCATCTTGGGTGAGTCGCTGTGGTCGTCCGGAGCTTTCGCCAGCTTGTGGTACGCGAGTTCGCCGTGCTCGTCAAAGATCGGGATTGTGATGCGCTCCCCGTTCCAGCCGAGCGAGTGACGCTCGATGGTGGCATCGGAGATTCCGCGTTCGCTCAGGTAGCGGCGGATGCGATCTGGGATCGCCACGGGTGATTCGATTCTTGGCATGCCTCAACGATAGAGCGCGTTCGAGGTTCACCCAAAGGCCGTCTGGTGTGCAGCCGGGGCGACATCGCCCGCCTTTGTTCGCCTGATTGAGAACGGTATCGTCCTTACCATGGCTAGACACCCACTCGGAGAGCGGTTGACCGTGAATGATCTCTACCAGCACCTTGAAGACGAGGAGCTTTCTGAAGCAGAGAAGAACCTGCGCAGCTACCTACACGCGTAAGCGCCCCACCCGTGGTCTCGGAGGTTCGCGTGGCGTTGTCGTAAGTCGCTTGTTTCGCTGTCTAAACGGGACTATTCGGTACGCGCCCGGTCGAGCCACTCGTCGGCGGACCACCAAGCTCAAAGGTGGTCTGTAGTGACCGGCAGGCGTCGGTAGCAGGTGCATGCCTCAACGCACTCAATACGGTCGCATTCGGTTTGTTACACTCCGAATCGCATGTGGTCTGATAAGGACACCAAGGACGACTGTCTGGGGTTCGGAGCGTACGTCGAAACGCTGGCTCAGCTCACCGTCGATGAGCGACTCGCTCCACTAACTCTCGGCATCTTCGGCTCGTGGGGCAGCGGGAAGACGAGTCTGATGCGCATGCTTCAAGAAGCGGTTCCCGCAACGCGAGGCGGCAAGAAGTGCCTGACCTTGTGGTTTAACGCATGGCGCCTAACGGGCAGAGAAGACGCGCAGACCGCGCTGGTACAGTCGATACTCGCCGAACTTGTTTCGTGAGGTCTGGCGCCGGGACGAGCGCTGGGTTTTCCGGAAACTGTCCGAACGGTGCCGATCGTCCCTACCTGCGAATTCGGCGCCGACATCGTGCTCCCGAGGCTCGTCGGCTTGGACGAGTGATCCCCTGGTTGTCGAGCCTCAGGGAAGCACCAGCCACGAGTCGCGCCCAAAGCGCTTGGCGGCGTTAATTCCACCAGTCCGACCGTCGAAGGCCGACGCGCCCGCCGGACGATGCCATTCGCGTGAGTTCGCATCTACTCGCGCTGAACCGCGACCTCGATCGTCGGTTCCAATAAGCTTACGAGCTGGTTCATGATGAAGCGCAGCCTTGTGCTCGATGCTGTGGCGGCCGTTGACCGCAGCGAGCATCCGACGTCCGAAGCTCACATGTCGGACGCAATCCGCACAGCGATCCCCGAAGGGACCTATTACGAATCGCTCTCAGAGCCGGACCAGGCTGAGATCCTAGCCTTCGGCTTCAATGGCTCCGAAGCCAACCTCCAGGACACGGACTTGGGTACGTACTACGGCCCCCGCCGTATCGTCGCGTTCGACGATGCTCAAGTACGCTCCTGGCCCAATGCGTCCGATGTCATGCCGTCAATGATTTCATACTGGGAAAATCGGGCCAAGCAAGCTCGTCACCCAGTGCTTAGGGCCCGCTACGCCGACCTTGTTTGGGACCTGTCTCGGAAGGTTGCCGACCGGCACCCCGCGATCGACTTTGCGCGCCTTGCCATCGATGCGAACCTCGAGATTGCCTCGCGCGGTCTTGACGCATTCGACGGCCTCGTCGGCAACCGACTTCGTCGCGCGCTCGTTCTCGGCCTCTCGGTATCGGACGCAGGCCGTGTCGCCGCGGCGGTTGACGCGATCGCCGACTATGACTCTGGTGCAGAGAAGCCGGACTCCCGCCGTCCTGCGGGTTTCGCCTTCGAGGCCCTTCTGTTCGACCACAAGAAGCTGTCGATTGCTACGGACCTCCGAGATCGTCTCCTCAAGGCAGAACTCGACCGCTTTGAGCGATATATCGGAACGGGGCACATGGACCCCGCCGACGCGATCGGGGCCGAGCGAATTGCGATGCGGCTCGTACGTTTCTACCGGAAGGTCAACGAGCCGGAAGGCGTTCGTCGGGTGTTGAGCCGGTTCGGCACCGCATTCGTATCGGCCATGGATCGTGCTAGTGCGATTGTCGCCTCTGCTCAGGTCCAGAGGCTCTACGAGCTGTTCCATCAGAATGGAATGGCCGAGGAAGCCCGAGCCCTAGAGCAGAAAATGCGAGAGCTCGGTAGGGCCTCTGTTGACGAAATGCAGGCATTTACCGTGGACATCGAGCTGCCCGTCCAGGAACTCGACGCTGTCGTGACCTGGGTGGGCGAAAAGGACCTCGCCCACGCGGTGGCCCGATTCTGGTCTTACTTCTTGCCCGATCGGGACCATGTTCAGCGATCGTTGGAACAGCAGTTGCGGGACACTCCCCTGCAATACCTCATCTCAAAGACGATTGTCGATCGTGCCGGAAATCCCATCGCCGAGGTCCCGTCTGTTGATGATGACCCGTCGGGACGGCTCGTCATGGAAACGGCGCAGCACATCTCGATGGAAACCCCGATCCTCATACGTGTTGCCGACCGACTGCGCGCCAACGAGACCTTCACGCTGGAAGAGATTCTCGACTATCTCGCACAGTCTCCGGCGTTTCCCGAGGACGCTCACCTGATCCTCACTGCTGGCCTCAATGCCTACTTTGCCGGAGACCACATCGTGGCAATCTCGGTCCTGATCCCGCAAATCGAACTCGGCATCCGGGAAATCGCCATCCGCACGGGCGCGTCCGTCTTCAAGCCCCTCCGTTTCAAGCCCCTCCGTGGTGGTGGTGGTGGCCGCATCTTTCGATCTCTGGACGACTTGCTCCGCGAGCCGAACGTTATCGATCTGTTCGGCGAGTCCGCAGCCCACTACCTTCGTGTGCTCCTCACCGATCAGCGGGGCTGGAACATCCGAAACACCGTCTGCCACGGTTTGGCTGATGCGCACGCTTTCGATGCCGCGGTCTCCCACCGCGTCTTTCATGTTCTCACTCTCCTTGCGCAGCTACGGGTGGAGCAAGATTAGGGGAGCTAACCACGTGTCTTCGCGTGCAAGTAGTGGTCATCTGCTAGACTTTTGCGTGATATGTATCTGCGACAAGCCTCTCTTCGAAGCTACCGATCGTTCAACTTCGACTACAAGAAGAAGCTGCAGCTCGACGAGACCACTTTCTTAGCTCATCGCGCCGTCTGGGAGGAAGACCGATATACCCAATGGCGTCCGTGGGTTCGTGTGCCGTTCCACCGCGAGATCACGACGATCGTGGGCCTCAATGAGTCCGGGAAGAGTCATCTCGTCGGTGCCATCAGTTGTGTCATGAATGACAGGTCCTTTGCCGCGGCCGACGTCTGCCGCTACTCCCCCGAGGGCGACATCAGAACAGCCGGCGTCCCGCGAGTAGCACTTCACTGGGAGGGTTTGTCAGACCGCCTCCAGGGTTTCTTGCAGCAGTTCGCGCCAGGACACCACGCCGGTGCCGCAGAGAGCGAACAACAAGAAGCCGGGGACGACAACGCGCCGCCTGAAGACAGTGATTCTGCTGCACCGTTCGAGTCGCTCGTGGTCATCAAGGGTGAGGGCGAGAGGAGCCAGGTTTTTGCGATCCCACCCGACGACGAGCCCGTCCGACTCTCCATCGAGGTCGCTCAGTACGCCAAGCTCAGGGAGTTCCTGCCGCGCTGCTTCACCGTAGACCCGAAATGTGCGCTTCCCGCGACGGTCGACATCAAGCAGCTCATTAAGCTCGCGCTTCAACTTCAATCAGACGCTACCGCGGGATTCCTAGAGCGACACTCCGCCATTATTTCTGACGAGAAGGCTCTGAGTGCCATCAAGATCACGAACCAGGGCGAACTCACCTTCGACCTTCTTCGACGTTGCGCCAGCCTCGATGTCGCGATGCTTGAGAAGTTGCTGTCGCTGCCCGATCACATGTTGCGCGACTACTCTGAACAGGCGACGCGGAATGTCGAAGAGTGGTTGAACCTGTCTCATTGGTGGGCGCAGGACATCGACATACGCCTCACGGTGGAGTTCCACAAGGACCGCGTGGCCTTTAGCTTGACGGACCGAACTCAGACCTGGTACTCGTTCGACGAGCGGAGTTCTGGTCTGCAGCACTTCCTGGGCTACTTGCTTCAGATCCTCCTTGAGCACGAGCGTGACGATGGCCCGTTTCTTGCGCTCCTCGACGAACCGGACTTCTCCCTCTCCGCTGTCGGCCAACGCGACGTACTTCGGTTCTTTCGTCGAATCGTCGAGCTCCACGTCTCGGGATGTCAGATTGTCTATACCACCCACTCCCCAGAACTCATCGACCCGAACTATCCCGCGCGCATCGTCGTCCTTCGGAAGGGACTGTATGACGAGGGCACCACCGTGGTGGCCAAGGTTCATCAGCGACTATTCGAGCCCGTGCGCACTGCGCTTGGGGCTCGAGCCACAGCGCTTCCTTTCATCGATGGGCCCAACCTGCTCGTCGAAGGAGAGACCGATCGCATCTTCATCGTGCGAATGAGCCAGTATCTTGCCGAACGTCGAATGCCCCACCTGGATCTAGGCTATCTCAGCATCTTGGTTGCGGACGGGTGTAGTCGAATGCCTCGCATTGTCTTGGCTGCTCGCGGGCTGGCAGGCGACCGTGCATACATGACCGTGCTTATCGACAATGACGATCGAGGTCGGGAAGCGGCTAAGGCGATCACCGAAGCTGATTCGCTGTTGGAGGAGAACAAGCAGATTCTCCACGTGAACGAGGTGCTTGAGTCTGGACTGAACAAGGACACGGAAATCGAAGACCTGGTTCCGCCCGAGCTCTATCTCAAGTCGGTCCGTCGCGTTGTCGCGCGCGACTCCCCGGAGACCGCCACTGCAAGGTTGACCCTGGATGCACTACGACACCTCGCGGACAGCGGTCCCCTCATTGACGCGGTCAACCAGCTGTTGTCGCCGCCGGGCGAGCCGAAGCTGACCTTCGACAAGAGAGCTGTCATGGAGGACGTATTTGACCAACTTGAGCAGGCAGGTGGCCATGACGAATTCGTTGCTCTCCTAGGGCTGTTCACGAGCCAGCTTCGAGAACGGATCAACGACAACCTTCGAAGGAAGCGCCACGAAGAGATTTCGCGCACGATAGGCGCACTCGTCCGGCACTTTAGGAGGGCGCACAGCGAGGGTGTGACCAAGCGCCGAGCGAGCGAACTCCTGGAGCAGATGCGTGAATTGGGGAACCGGATCGCCGCGCCTGGCACGTTTGACACAGAGATCGAAGCAGTCGCCAAGACCTGGAAACTCCGCGGCGGCATTCAGTCGGATGCCATCGACGACGCCGAAGGGTTCTTCAATCGCGTCGCCCAGCTGAGACAAAAGCTGACGATTGATGAAGAGCTCGACCCCATGGACGGCTCGTAGTCCTCGCCCCGCGTACTCTCTCCTCAAGAGGTCGAGACACACAGCGCTTGGGTGTCAACGCCTTTCTCTGCTGTTAGAGCCGTGGTCGCTTCGGGCCGCCCGGCGATGCTGCAGAGAGAATTCGGGGCAACGCTATCCGATCCGCGCTTCGGCAGACCTCGGGGTATTACTATTGCGGGGGCGCACCTGCGCGCGCACAGCGCGCGTGAAAACGGCGGAACCGCCTCCTGACGGCGTACCAGCACCGCCTCGACGCGCTCGTCGTGCGCGGGACCGACACCCGGCGACTCCGGCGCTGTCGTCCGGCCGCGCTCTTCGACCGCCTGCAGCCCGTGGTACACGACGCCCGGCACGAGTTCGTGCTCGGTCGCCCAGCAAAACATCCGTTTCACCGCTGCTGCTCGGGCAGGGTAGGGCGGGTTGCCCCGCCCTACAGCCGTTTTCAGTTGGTCGGCGTGACGGGATTCGAACTGGCAGCTCTTGCCCACCAGTCATCCACCGCCCGCGTTGACGCGGCGAGCATCGGCGCGATACGATCAAACGACGGGCGGGCGCAACGTGACGGCATGGGCCACTGCCTCGTGCGCTTTGGACTTGACGGCTATCGTCAACTCATGAAGCTCACGCCCGAGGACATCGCCGAGTTTCGCGAGATATGGAAGACCGAGTTCGGCGAGACGATCTCAGCGGACGACGCGCAATACCACGCAAGCCGCCTTGTGGAGTTGTTCCGAACGATGGCCCGGAACGGGCGTCGGAAGCCTAAGAACGACGCACCACGCTACGAAGACGAATGAACTACTTCCTTTATTGCAGAAAATCGAGCGAGGACGATGATCGCCAAATCCTCTCCATTGAATCCCAGCGCCAGGAGATGCTGCGGATGCGTTTGGCGTGGGCAGGCGTCGAGGTCGTCGATACGTTGGAAGAGTCGTTCAGCGCGAAGGCCCCAGGCCGGCCCGTGTTCGACAAGACGATCGCTCGCATTGAGGCGGGCGAAGCCGAGGGCATCATCGCCTGGCATCCCGACCGACTGGCGCGCAACTCCATCGACGGCGGACGGATCATCTACCTCCTCGACTCCGGCGTGCTCAAAGACCTCCGCTTCGCTACGTTCACGTTCGAGAACTCGCCCGAGGGCAAGTTCCTGCTCTCGATCATCTTCGGACAATCGAAGTACTACGTCGATGCGCTCAGCAAGAACGTCCAGCGAGGCTTGAGGACCAAGATGGAAAAAGGCTGGCGTCCCGGCTTGGCGCCCTTGGGGTATCTGAACGACAAGGAGGAAAAGACCATTGTTTCCGACCCGGATCGCTATACCGCGGTCCGTCGCATGTGGGACCTGGTCCTTTCGGGCGCTTCGCTTCGGCAGGTCTGGGAAACCGCCACTCGGGACTGGGGACTGTGCACCGTGCCCAGGAAGCGGATCGGCGGTGCGCCGATCACGCTAAGCGGCATCTACCGCACGATGACGAACCCCTTTTACGCGGGCATCTTCGAGCACCGCGGCAAGGTGTACCAAGGCAAGCATGAGGCGATGATCTCCTTGAGCGAGTTCGAGCGTGTCCAGGAGCTGCTGGGCCGACCCGGCCGACCCCGGCGCCGGAAGCATTGGTTTGCGTACAACGGCATGATCCGGTGCGGCGAGTGCGGCTTGTCGGTCACGGGTGAGGTGAAGTTTAACCGGCATGGCTCCCGCTACCTGTACTATCACTGCACGAAGCGAAACACCGGTCGGCGATGCGCACAACCCTATGCGCCGCTCGCTGATGTCGAGACGCAGATCGCCGAGTTCCTGGACGGGATTCGGCTGCCCAGCCGGTTCCGAGAGAACGCCAAGAAACTCATGAAGAAGATGGCCCGAGAGGACACCGATTCGCACGAGACCGTTCGTCGAACGGTCGAGCAGCAGCTAGCGGCTGTCGATCAGAAGCTCGAGAACCTGCTTCAGCTCAGGCTACGCGACATCGTCGGCGACGAGGAGTACCTCCGCGAACGAAGAGGACTGGAACTCGAGCGAGTTCGCCTGGGCGAAACGGCCGCGCGCGCGGCCGAGGCGGGGGCCTGGTTCGAATCCGCCACAGATTTCGTTTCATTCAGTGTTCATGCGGCCGACTGGTTTCGGCGCGGCGATCCAGAGACGAAACGTGCGATCTTCGAAACGGCCGGTTCGAAGCCGACCCTGCGAGACGGAAAGCTAAGCATTGACGCGGCCAAACCGTTCCGACGGTGGGAGAAAAGCGACGATATTTCCACGTTGCGGGGGAGCGTCCGAGAAGTTCGAACCCTTGTGGAGTTGGGCGATGCGACGACGGGCGATCTTATCGCGCGAGTTTCCGCTATTCGTAAGCGTTGCTCCAGGAAGAGAGCGGCGTAGCAGCCTTTCAATGTATCGGGCACGAGCATGGACTTGCAAGGCGGCCGCGCGTGCCTTGAAGGCAAACGACGAGCTGCGATGCCAGCCGCGCCCCCGCCCAAACCGAATCGGCGTCTCGCGTTGGCCGCTGCGGGGGACCATGTGGGCGTGGTGGGCGAGCCGGTCGATGACCGCGCTGGCGACAACGGGGTTGGGGAAGACCTCGGCCCAGCTCCTCGAACCTCTTGTTGGCGTGATGCGGCCGCGCTCGTAGCGGCTGGGCACGGGTAACTCCTTGCTCAAGAGGCCGTAACGGCGGGTCCTCGCCCCAACCGGCGACCGCTGGAAAGCGCCAACTCTCCGGGATTGGACCGCCGCGCCTCCTTGACTGTTGCTCGTTTTTACGGTGCAATGAGGTCATGTCCGAACTCAACAAGCTTGGTCGAATCGGATTGGGCACGTTTTCATTCTCAGGCGTGTTCTCCCCTGTGAAGCTGGATACCGCCATCGAAATCGTGCGCTGCTTCCTGGAGAACGGCGGTCGCTATATCGAAACGGCGCCGGTCTACCCGAGACCGTATCCACTTCGCAAAGTGCTGGGCGTCTTCCCGCGCGAATCCTACGTGATCGCGTCGAAGTGTGTCACACACGTTGGTCCGGATGGAAACAAGATTCGGACGGGAGCCTACGATGCGATTGTCGCACAGGCAGAGAGTGAGATCGAGCGACTCGGCGTCGAGTACTTGGATGTGCTGCAAGCTCATATCACGCCAGAAGATGTCGAACCGTCGGAGACCATTCGAGCTCTGGAGTTTCTTCGAGAGACAGGCCGCGTCAGGTGGATCGGCGTCTCAAACGTGACTCTGGATCAGCTTAAGCGCTTTTCTGAAGGAGGCCACGTAGACCTTGTTCAGAACCGCTTGAGCTTGGTACATCGCGCCTCTTATGCGTCCCTAGTCGAATACTGCTCCAGTCACGACATTCGTTGCAATCCCTACCAAGTCATAGAGAGGGGGCAGCTGGCAGAAGGTACATCGCTGGAGACTGGACTGGACGAAGCGGACATCCGTAGAAAGAAAGTCGAGTACACAGGAGACACTTACCGAACCGTGCGCGACTGGGTAATGTCCTCCATCGCCCCGATCGCGCACGACCTCGGAGTATCGCTCGAGGCTCTTGCAATCTCTTGGGTTCTTCAACGGCCACAAGTTCAGTTGGGAGTAGTTGGGGCTACTTCTGTTTCCCAAGTTCAGCGCAACCTCGCCGCCCAGCAGGTGTCCCTTCCTGCGTCAGCTGTCGATGCAATCGAAGCGCGATTCTCGACGTTTTCCGAAGGCATCCGCGAACGCTACGGATTGACTGTCGAGGAGTACCGTGGCCTGGGAGCCTAGGCCTACGTCATGGACAGCGATTCGAACCCTCACGAAGAGAAGCTCGGCCTGACCGACTTGAAGGTCTGCGGTGGCCCGGCAATTGAAGAGGGTGATACTGTTCGCCTACTCTATCGCGTGGCTTTCTCGGAGCAGGACATTGAACGAGGCAACCTGCTCGAATCAAACTACAATCCGGAAGACCCGATCGAGATCGTTGTTAGCAAAGAAGCGCTTCTAGAGGGCGTGTTTCGGGGGCTGATCGGAATGCGCGCTGGCGGGTCAGTGCGACGCGTGGTCGTTCCACCGCACTTGGCGTTTGGCTCAAGGGCCTGGGGGCGAGTGCCACCGAATACGACGTTGGTGGTAGACCTGCTTGTCAGCCTGGTGATCAAGCCGTCTGATAGTTGACTGGTTCGAGCAAGTGTCGAGTGAGAATGGCTACAGTCGGCATGTCCGGCGATCAGCTGCCGAACACCCTGCTCGGGATCATACCGAGGTTTCTACCCCATCTAGCGATGTCTTCCTCGAAGGTCCGGAAAACCATGCCGATACGGCCCCGCGGGTGCACCCTTTCCCCGGAGAGGAGATCGCAAACCAGCCGGATCTCATCGATGCTGAACCCATGCCTTTGGAGCCCTCTTCGGTTGGGGTGCAGGTATCGGGCTGGTACCCCGGCCACAGTGGCCCCTGGAGCGACATGTCGCACAACGGCAGCGCCGACACCGCAGATGGAGTGGGCGCCTATCACGGTGCGTGGGTGGATCGCCACGCCCAACCCGAGACTGGCACTCCTACCGAGAGTAACGTATCCTCCCAGCAAGCAGTTGGCCGCAATGAGCACATCTTGCCTGATTACGCAGTCGTGGGCCACGTGGCTCTTTGCGCCTATCGCGACGTGATCTTCTACGGTTGTGCTATGTCGCATCGGGAGCCGGATCGTCACGCCCTCATGAACAATCACGTTGTTCCCGATCGCTATCATGGGGTCAGAGCACGGCGTCTTTGGGGATTCGTCGGGCCACACACGTTGGCGGCAGGGCATTCCGATCACCGCTCCCGGCATGATGATGACATTGGAGCCAAGCGTCACGTCCCCATCGATCGTGGTGTTGGGTCCGATTCGGCACTCGCTCCCGATGTTAACGGCGGCTCCCACAACACAGCCGGGGAGTATCGAGCTATTCCGTCCGATGGCTGCACCTTCGGCTACATAAGCTCCGGGAAATCGTCGAGAGTAGCGTGAGTCAGACACAACGTTCACCGCTCAGATTGATGGCCATTGTAGGCGTACGTCCACAATACATCAAGGCCGCAGCCTTGACACAGATCGTAGCTCGTCACAACCGGACCGACGCTCGGAAGATTGAGCTGTCGTTTATCGACTCTGGACAACACTATAGTCGGGAACTTTCTCCGTCGTTTCTCATTGAAGCTCTCGCGTTTCGCGAGCGCGTCGAGCACACAACCAAGGACCCCTTCGGGGTCTTTCTCGATTCGATCAGCGAGATCGGCATTCGTATTCGCGCGGACGACCCCGATGGTGTGATCGTTGTCGGAGACGCCAACCCCACTTTGGTGGGCGCGATTGTCGCCTCAAAGCTTGACCTCCCGGTCATTCACTTCGAGGCCGGAGCAAAGAGGGACCCCGCAGAGCAAGAAGAGCGTAACCGTCGCGTTGTCGATTCCCTGGCGACCCTGCGGTTGTGCGTATCCCAAAGAGCTGTGGCAGTACTTGAGGGGGAGGGACTACCAAAGAACAACGTGTGGACGGGAGATCTATGGTACGACCAATTCATGAGGATTGCGTCTTCCCCGCTGCGTGGTCGCCCTTGTGTGCGGGAAACAGTGCTCGTCACGATTCACAGACCGCATAACCTGCTCACTTCAACGTTAGGGGCGATTTCCGGGGAGCTGGCGGGCCTGGGGCGGCCCGTTCGTTGGGTGACTCATCCGCGAACACATGGACTCGTGAGTCGACTCTGTCGCGGAGTGGCGAGCATCCGCGTTGAGCCCGCGCTCTCATACCGCGATGTCGTTTGCGCAATGTGCGAGAGTGTGTATGTCGTAACAGACTCAGGGGGGCTCATTCGTGAGGCCCATCACCTTGGTCGACGGGTCTTGGTTCGGAGAGACATCGGAGGATGGGTCGAATTGATGGAAGCCGGGGTCAATCGGCGCATCGGTAGAAGCTCGTCTGACATCCACGCCGGGCTCGAGTGGGCCGAGCGGCATTGGAACGACGAGTATCCTTCGAGTTCACCGCTACGTCGAGCAGATGGTGCAAGAATAGCGCTCGAAGCGATACTCAGTACCGTGGGGTCAAGGGATGAGACATAGATGCCTTTTATGCCGCTTGCGCACGGTGTGGGATTCCGTGTTTTTCCGTCTCTTCCTGATTGGCTCGACGGTGTTGATGCTGCTGCTCCAGCTCTGGGGGCTCAGTCTCTTCGGCGACGCCTTCGATCCTCAACGGGCAGGAACTGTCGCGTCGTGGTTTACGGGCTTGCTGACTGTCGGTGTGATCATGACCGGAGTAATCGCTCTCCGTGCTGACCGCGCGAGATTCGATTCAGAGGTCATGCGCCAGGAGAAGGCGAAGAAGAACGCGGAGGTGGCCGCGCATGACGCCCAAATGTTGGCAGCCCGGGAAGCCGCCGGGCGCGTGTATGCTTGGTTGGAGCCCGTTCGAGATAAAGTCGGACGGGTCACGACAGTCGACTGCCACGTTGAAAACAAGACATCAATGCCGGTCTACCAGTGGCAGGTTGAAGCACAGGGTACCGATGCTCGAATAGAGTCCACGGTAGCCGGGCCGATCATACCGGGCCACTCGCGACATAAGTTGCCAACCGATCCGTGGGCAAAACTAGTTCGCGATGCCGACTCTCAACGTGTGGTGATTCAGTTCATGGCAGCAAATGGAGAGCTGTTGCGCAGGGAATCGACCGGCGAGCTCAAGGTAGTGGCAGGGACATAGTGTCTGACGAAGACCGTTCAGCACATTTGCATATCCTCGGTAGCATGTATGAGGAGCTTGCGTACCTACAAAACCCAGTCGTACTCGCAAGACTGGCTACTAGAGACCGTGCACCGGCGATGTCCGTCTGGAACACCCATGTGCGGCTGCGAACGGACATTGTCGTTGATCTTGAAGTGCGCGACCAAAAACCGGCGCGAATAGCCCTTCGGTATGCTGGCGGAACACCGATAGCCGAAATCGACCAACAGGGTGTGTGGACGGATGCCCAGGCACTTAATCCCGAGTTTGGGACACTGCTCGCGACGGCAGTTGACAGGATGCTCCAAGGACATCGCGTAGCAGGAATCTGCCTCAAGAGCCGCCCGCTCATTGCTGCGCCGCTTTGGGCGGATGGACCGAGGAGCGACGTGGGCGCGCTCGATGCGTTCTCCGCCTTGAGTCTGTTTCGCCGAACAGTGCTCCTTGGGCCGCCAGGAGCCGGCAAGAGCACGGTGGCGAGGGCAGTCGCGTCATGTCACGTCGGCGCAGTCTTGGACCCTCCGAAGGAAGAGTCGCCGCAGGCTTTGGGAATGTGGGCAGCCGAGCCCCTCACGCCCGTGTTCGTCGAACTTCGGGAGTTGGTAAACTGGCCAGAGTTCCCACCTCTCGATGCGAATGCAAACGCGCAGAACCTGATCGACTTCTATGTGGAGAGATACGCCGACGGAGATCGGCGCTTTCTTTCCCAGCTGATCTCTGATCTGCAGCGCGGTAAGGCCCTGATCATACTCGATGGGCTTGATGAAGTGGCGATACCGTTCGATGTGCCAGATGCGCTCTCCGCGGTGCGACGCCAGCTTCAGTCGTTGATAAGATCTCTCGGGGTCCGATTCCCCTTGTGTCGAGTGATCGTGACGTCCCGTCCGGCCGGGTACTCGGGTTGGACCCTTGAGGATTACAACGTTGTACGGCTGTTGCCGCTCAACGACCATGAGGCCCTCGAATTGTCACGCCGCCTGCTCAACGCGCTTGGTTACGGAGAGGCGGCTCGCAAGACGCTGCAAAGTCGACTCAAGTATGAGCTTGGCCGCGTTCCCCGAGAGCTCCGCGAGCAGCCTCTCTTTACGACGCTCCTTCTGATGCTGTTCCTTGACACAAAAGGGGATCTTCCCCGGAACAGGGCGGAACTCCTTGAGGCGTCAATCGGCGTGCTGCTGACGTCCTGGACGCTGCCCCGGGTCGGGGAGACCAGTCTCCAAGCATACCTAAACTGCGAGACCGAACAACTGTACGACGGGCTAGCGGCGCTAGCGTTCAGAGTCCACCGAGAGTCGTCTGTCAGCCCCGCGCTAACGGATGCAGCAGAGCCAGTCTTGAGTTTGGGCACCGTTTTGGAAGAACTCTTCGAGATTGGCGGACACATTAATCTCATCAAAGCGCTCGACTTCCTGAGCAATCGCTGCGGAATCCTCGTGTCGCCAGCGCCTAGAGTCTATCGGTTCGCGCACCGGCTGCTGCGCGAGTATCTCGCCGCGTCCCACTTGTCGCGGCAGCCCGACTGTAGTCGCCTTGTTCGCAAACTCCTAGATGGCAACGCGCGCGCGTGGGAAGAGCCTGCGTTGCTGCTCGGCGACCTGCTTCTTGCCAAAAGGAAGTTCGGCGAGCTCTGGGGGTTGATCGACGAACTCCTGACGCCAGGAACAGGGCCTAGAAGACGTTGGGGGAAGGCGCGCGCGCACCTCGTCTGGCTCGCTGGCCGAATCCTGCATGAGCAAGATAGCAAGCAGTTTGCCGGTGCTGCGTTCGAGCGAGTCAGGCGGGTGCTACGCCGGAACCTACAGAAGGTGCTGTCTCCTCGGAGCGAGCTCCCTGCGAATCGGCGCGTGGAAGCTGCGGAGGTGCTGGCATCCTTGGGGGATGCGCGGCCTGGGATTGGATTACGTTCGGGTGTACCTGATATTGACTGGGTGCGGGTTCCTTGCGGGGAATTCGAGATGGGCACAAGCGATGAGGAAGCTCGGTCCCTGGATGCACTTCATGAGGGACAGACGTGGGATTTCGGTCGAGAGCGGCCGGTCTCGCTTGTTGTGGTAAGTGAGTTCGAGATTGGCCGCTACCCCGTGACCAATCTGCAGTATCAGTCCTTTGTGAGCGCCGCGGACGGATTCGGAACCGACTCCTGGTGGACTCGACCTGGGCTGCAGTGGCGCTTGAGCAACTCGCCTGCGCCTGCTCACGATCGTGAGTCTAGGTCAACCTGTCCTCAAACGGGCGTCACATGGTATGAAGCGGTAGCGTTCTGCAATTGGCTATCGCATCGCGCAGGCGAGTCGATTCGCTTGCCCACCGAGCCAGAATGGGAGTTTGCCGCGCGCGGCCCGGAACATGGTGTGTTTCCCTGGGGCTCAGCTCCTGACGCGTCGAAAGCTAATGTGGCTGATACGGGGCTTGGTCGGGTTGCCCCCGTCGGTTGCTTTGATATGGCGTATCGCGCAAAGACAGCCAGGCCGGCAGAAATGATCGGAAACGTTTGGGAGTGGTGCAGCACGATCATGCAGTCGCAAGACGGCCGTGTTTTTGCATACCCGTACTTGCGGGACGAGCGTGAGGAGCCGAACTCCGACGACCGATGGCTAAGGGTGACGAGAGGCGGGTATCATGGCAACATCCCGATCGTAGCTCGTTGCGCCTATCGAGGCCGTGACTTGCCTTCAGCAAGACTTGCTCGACAAGGGTTCAGGGTTGCTCGCGAGATGCACGAGTAGTCGCATGCCGGTAGATCGTGAGCAGGGCTGGTTTCTTGAGGCGGAGAGGGAGGTTGAGGTTCGATCCTTCGACGGAGTGACTCTGCGCGGGGGCCAACAAAGAGCCGACGAAGAGCGAGCGCGAGTTGTCATGGCCCACGGAGCGGGTTCAGATCGACGCGAGGACGGGTTCTACTCAGGAGCCGTAGCGCTCATGCGTCGGGCCGGAGTCTCGACACTACGCTACGACCTGCGGGGTCATGGCGAGAGCGAAGGCAAGCTAGAAGAGCTCACACTCGCCGGAATGCTGAACGATTTGAACATCATGGTTGAGCATATGTGTCCGGATGATCCTTCGAGCGTTCATCTGATCGGAGCGAGCTTCAGCGGAGGTGTCACGGCCTTCTACGCAGCAAAAAGGGGTGCGGCGTCGCTCAGCCTCATATACCCGGTTCTGGACTATCGGAGACGATATCTCCTCGAAAAGCCGTATTGGGACGGCAGCCGGATCTCTTCCGCCTGCGCCGCGATGCTGACCGAGGATGGCTGGATCGATCACTTGGGCGTGTTGAAACTGGGCCGCTGCTTTCTGAACGAATTGCCATGGATCGACCCTACGCTTGTCGCCGATGACATTTCGTGTCCGACTATCGTCTTCCACGGTACAGAAGACACGAGAGTGCCGGCTGCGGCGTCGATCAAGTGGGTGTCTGATGTGGCAGGTGCACAGCTAGTTCTTGTGAACGGCGCGGATCACGAACTCGCAGAGCCTGGAGACGGGGCTCACGAATCGGAACGGACCGTGGCGTGGCACGCAGAGGTGCAGCAGTCGATCATCAATTGGATCCTCAGGGCGGAAGAGAACGCGCGAAAGTAGACCTAGACCTGAGGCGAACGCGGGAATGGGACGTGGAATCAAGACAGCGGGCAGCCCGACAAGAAACGTGGAGCCACTTGATAGTAGGCACGAATGGCGGAGTGGTGATCAGCCGGCATACGGCGAGAGCGGCTTTGTTCGGCAAGCTCCACGCGGCCAGAGAGTAAGCGTCCGACGAACCCCATCGACCGTGAGGCTGTAGTGCTTCTGCGCGGTTTTCGGGATTGGAGTCGCTCTGGCACGGCACGGGAGGGCGATGTGCGGCGGGGGCAAGCCGGCCCCTGAAACGACGGTGGCCTCTCGCGAGCCGTAGCCCTGAGCAAGCCGAGGCCGTGAACCGAGGCCGCACATGAGCGATGTCCCACTCTCCCACTATCCTCAGCGGTTCCATGGAGTTCATCAGCGGCACGGCCTTGACCCATTTGCTTCGGCAGGCTCACGCGAGAGAAGACCTAAGATTGAGCCTGCCCGACCGGATGGGTCGCCTGCTGGTCTCATTCATCGAGGGCTCTCAGGCGGTCATGGTCTGGCGAGCGCACGGCGACGAGCTGGACTTCGTCGATCTGCTCTGCTTTCACGAAGCGAAGATCGTCATGACCTTGCTCCGAGACGCGCTGACGGAAGTCTGGCGACGCCACTACAACGACCAGCAGACCCGAGAACGTGAGTTCGAGGCTACGCTCGATGCCGTGTCCCGGTTTCTCGAGCAGCCGTATCCTCGACCGGAGTGGCTGCTTCGATAACCGGTTTGCAGCACACGTCGCGGTCGCTGACTGACGTTCTAAGAAAAGCCCGACGCGGAAACGCGTCGGGCGGTAGAGCGGAATGAGCTGTCATGAAGGAGCGATTGCTCTGGACCCATGGGTCACGGTGAGGGCGGTTGATGTGATTCGACCCCGGTGAGCCTCGCGAGGAACTCGCACGCCTTGCGTGCCATGCTCGCTGTGGAGAAGATCGCTCGCTTGTCGTCCTTGAGCGCCTTCGTCCAGCTTCCGATGTACTCGGGATGTCGGAGCGTCCCGTCAACCTGGAACTGCTGGCAGAGGAAGGCTGAGCCGAACTCGGCGACCAACTCTTCTCGGGCGTAGTCCGCGTCGCCGAATCGTTTGCCGAACGTCCTCGGCGAGCGCGACTCGTCCCCGGTCCAGTGGATCAGTTCGTGGAACGCGGTTGCGTAGTAGGTGGCGAGGTCGTCGAACGCTTCGGGTTGAGGGAGCCGGATGTAGTCGCGGGGCCGGCGCATGTAGCAGGCCACCGAACCGCCGTAACGGATGTCCGCCTTCGTCGCTTCGAGAAACGTCTCGCAGCGGACGTCGCGCTCGATCTCGGGGAGGAGATCGACGGTTGAGGACGGAAGATCGAGCCCTTCGCACTGGGCGATGTTGAAGACCGTGTAGTGCCGGAGCACAGGGACGGACTTGGGCTCGTGGCCGGATTCGGCATCTTCGGCCTCAATCTTGATTGGCTTCCAGAGGATCACCAACGTCCCCTCCTCGCCCTTCCGGACGTGTCCGCCGAGCTTCCGGGCTTGCCGGTACGTGGTCCAGCGCGGGTCTTCGTAGCGACCCTCGGCCATGGCGAGCGTCAAGAGCATCACGTTGATGCCGTGGTAGCTGCGGTCGGTGAGCGCGTTTCTGAGGTCTCCGGAGACGCCGACAGTTCGCCAGGGGCGTACCCAGGGAGCGACTCCTTTCTGAAGTGCGGAGACAATCCGATCCGTGACTTCTTGGTAGATGTCGCGGCGCGGGGGCTTGGGCGAAAAAGTGGGGGCGCGGTGTGCCCCTTTTTTGCGGTGGTTCATATGATCCCGGCCTCCTTCATGGAGGAGTAACTGCCGCCGTTCGCGATGATCAGATGATCGAGGACACAAATGCCGAGAATCTCGCCGGCCTGAGTCAGGCGCCGGGTCACGGCAATGTCCTCTTCGGAAGGCTTGGTGTCGCCACTCGGATGGTTGTGAATGAGCACGATGGCGGCCGCGTTGCGGAGCAACGCCGCCTTGAAGACCTCGCGCGGATGCACGATGGACGAGGTCAACGATCCGCGGGACACGATGTGGTGTCCCCGATACCGGTGGCGTGCGTCGAGCACGGCGACCATGAAGACCTCTTGGGCCTCGTCCGCAACCAGCGGCCCGAGACGGTGCGCGATGTCTTCCGGTTTCGTGAACGGTTCGCCCACCTTGAAGGCGGGGTTCTGCTCTCGAACCAGAATGAGTCTCAGCTCCATGACGCACCTCCGTTCTCGGCGACCCGAAGGAGTCGTTTTCGCGAGCGGTAGATCAGGGACCTGATCGCATCGACCGTTGTGCCGAGATCGCGAGCGATCTCTCGATGGGTACGGCCCGCAGCGATGGCTCGCCAGATGGTCGAGAGCCGGCGGTTGCCGCCGGCTGCCTTGACATACTTAGAAAGCCGGATGGTCGGGTGAGACGGGGGCGTCGGCACCGGAGCGGCGACGACCAGCGTTTCGTCGAGGCGAACGTCCTTGCGTCTGTCGCGAAACGACGAGACTGCGCGGTTGCGCACGACGATGGCGAGATACGCTCGCGTGCAGGTCGGTTGGTCGGATCGTTGAAGGACGGCGAGGAATGTTTCCTGGACAGCGTCCTCCGCGTCGGCGTGGTTTCGGGTGACGCGAAACGCGATTCTGTAGAGGAGCGGTCGGATCGTTGTGTAGAGCGCGGCGTCCGCACTCTCCGAGCTACCCTCGGGGCAGCGGCGAGAGATATCCATGCTGGTCTCCTTTGGCCAAAAAAAGTGCCCGTCTCGGGGTCGCGGCGACGAGACGGGCGTGCGGGGGAACCGTCCCCGGGACTGCGACCGGACGAGGTGCGCCAGAAGCGGCGCGAGAGTGGAGGGGGCGGCGCTACCGCGAAGGCGATACGTGAACGAGCGTCTCGTTCGCCTTGGCGTGCTCGCCCATGCAGACGGGCAGGTAGTCGCACCAAGCGCAGGCCATGCCTGGGCGCTTGAAGAAGCGGCCCGATCGAATGTCGTGGGCGATGGCCCCAGCTTTCTTGAGGAACTCCGTGAGTTCTCGGCCGGATCGCTTGGCGCGATGCCATTCGATCTTGGGCGTCTTCGTCTTCACGAAAACGCAGAGCGCGATCTGCTCGGCGTCGGGGACGGCGAGCTGGTAGGTCGAGAGCTGGTCCGAGAGCACCACGTCCTGCTTGCGGTATGAGGAGGCTGAGGTCTTGAAGTCGATGACCGTTTTCTTGCCGTCGAGCGTGGCGACGAGGTCGATCACGCCGACGAACGGGATGTCGAGGCTCGTGACGTCGAACTCGAACGATGTCTCGGAGGCCGAGACGTCGGTGAGCTTGGCGCACTCCTCGTTGACGAACTTCGTGAGGAGGGCCGTGCCTATCTCGAGAAAGCGTGCCCAGGAACTGCGGCTGCTGTACGTGAGGTCGATGTCTTCCATCGTGCGCCAGGCCGCGGCGAACCTCTCGGTCGGATCGTCGTCGCTTTGAAACATGGCGGCGAGCGCCTGGTGGATGGTCTGGCCGAAGGCCAGGTTGGCGGACTGCGATCTTGGGCGCAAGCGTTCGACGTAGTAGAGGCGATACTGCTCGGGACACAGCTCGTACTTGCTGATGCGGGAGTACGAGAGGAAGGGCGTCTCGACGACGCCCTTCTCTTGGGTGGGCGCCGTCGCATGGTTCATCGGCGGTTGTTCCAGCCGCCCTCATTGCGGTCGGCGGGAAAGACCCGGTCGATGTTTGTGTACTGGCCGTTGTCGCTGGGCTTCGTCGTCACCTTGCACGGCAGGTCGATCTGCATACCCTCGCTGACGTATTCGGCGTACTGGTTGTGACCAGCGTCTGACAGCGCCCGGCCGAGCTGATGCGGGCTTCCGAAGAGCTTGAGCACCTTGTCATCGACGCGGATGTTGATGAAGAGCCGCCGGCCCCAACGGGTGTCCATCCCGCCGACGTTCACAAGCGTCGCGGGAACCGGACGGTCGCCGCCAGTCTGGGGCGGTCGCGCGGTGAGTCGGGGCCCACGGGCCCGGGATGTGGTTGAGCCGCCCCGGTTTCCGAGGAAGTCCGTCACGATGGTGGTTTGGACCGAGAGGGCATGACGGGCCTTGGCTTCGATGTCCGCAGCGGGCAAGCCATCCACGGGGCAGGTGAACTCCACCGACAACGAGTCGATGCGTCCGTCGGGACTCACGCTCCGCTTCAAGAGCATCTGCGCAGCACCGGCTTGGGCGGCATCGCCTTCGTCTTGAATCGCGCGGCGCTCTTCGACCGTTTCACGGTCGGCGTGCGTGCCGATTCGGTGCAGCACTGCCAGGATGTGCCGGCAGCGGTATCCGGCGTGAGGCCGGTTGTGGCCGAAGTCTGCGCAGGTGCACGTTTCTGCGCCAGCTCCGCCCTCGACGAAGAAGATTTCGTTGGGGTTGTGGGCCGCGTAGACGCGGTACCCGTGGTCGTGGAGGGAGATGACGAGCGGGTCTCGCTCAGTCGTCTGGGGATCGGCCACATGGTGGTTCATGGGGTGGTTTCTCCTTCTGAGGAATGGGTTTGTGAAAGGTCTGCTTTCACTCTGAAGGAGGTGTCCCGGCCGTGCTAGGCGGTGACGTGTGCAGCTACGGCACGGCTCGGTGCCTTGAACATGCTGGCCCTGTTGCGTCAACATCAAGTCTATGGACAAGGCCGCCGCGCACAGTCGCAGCTACTTCGCACGGACCACCTTCCGCAACCAGCGGCGGGTCTTCGGGATCAAACAGGCTGACCGGTTGTCGCACATGTATCTCGTCGGGCGGACGGGCGTCGGCAAGTCGACGCTTCTCGACACGCTCATGCGCCAGGACGTTCGAGCGGGTCGCGGCTTCGCGCTCTTCGATCCGCACGGCGACCTTGCGGAGGCGCTGCGTCCGATTGCCGAGCGGTACCGACCTCGCGATCTGGTCTACTTCGACGTTCCGAACGCCGCGCGTCCTCTGGGGTTCAATCCGCTCCAACGAGTTTCGGCTCCGTTTCGTCCGCTCCTGGCGTCGAACATGCTCGAGGTCTTCAAGAAGATGTGGAGCGAGTTCTGGGGACCGCGTCTTGAGCACATCCTGAGAAATGCGCTGTTAGCGCTCCTTGACCAGCCGCAGGCAGTGTTGTCTGACATTCTGCGGCTCTTCGATGACGACAGCTTCCGACGACGCGCCGCCGGCCGCGTGTCGCACGAACATGTGCGGCGCTTCTGGCTGCAGGAATTCGAGCGGTACCCTGCGCGCTTGCGCGCCGAAGCCGTGGCGCCGATTCAAAACAAGGTTTCGGCGTTCATCTCGAATCCCGTTCTTGCGGGCATCCTAGAGCAGCGCACCAGCTCGTTCGACTTGAGAGCGATCATGGACGATGGACGCATCCTGATCGTCAATCTTGCCAAAGGGCGCTTGGGCGAGGACGGTGCGTCGTTGCTGGGATCGCTCTTGGTCGCACGGCTCGGTCTCGCCGCTCTCGGGCGCGCAAATGTGGCGCCTTCAGGGCGGCGTCCTTTCTTTGCGTACTTGGATGAGTTTCAGAGCTTCAGCACGCTGACCTTGGCGACGATGCTCTCGGAGTTGCGGAAGTACGGCGTGGGGCTGGTGCTCGCCCATCAGTACCTGTCGCAGCTCGACGACGCGGTGCGCGATGCGGTGCTGGGAAACGTCGGTACGCTGGTTGCGTTCCGTGTGGGGGCGCTCGATGCGGACCTGCTAGAGAAAGAGCTGGAGCCCGAGTTCTCTGTGGAGGACCTGCTGCGGTTGCCCAACCACAACATCTACGTGAAGCTGATGGTGGACGGGGTGGTGAGCGTGCCGTTCAGCGGCGAGACGGTGCGGCTGTGCTCGTAGCCTTGTCGATCGCTGGTGTTGGGGAGTCGTGCCAGTGCCTTCAATTCCAGGAAGCTGTCACATGACATCGCGCCGATCTGCGAGATCACGAAGCCGTTTTCGCCGTGTCGCCCACGCAAGCGAACAGCAGACGGCGACAAGCGCGAATGGGGACGGTTCGGGAACCGGCGCGATCGACTCCCATCGAACGAGGTTGAACTGAGCGACGGTGTCGCCCAGGCCGACAGAGTTGTCGCCGAACAAGAACCGCGCGAGGGGCTGTCCGCCGGACCCCCCGTAGGCGGCGAGCGCGAGAGCGCCATCAACGAACAGGTCTGCCGTGACGCCGGCCGGATCAAAAACCAAATCGTACCGGTGGAATGCGTCGGCACCTCCGACGATCGTAAACATCTGACCCACCGTCGTGTTGGCGACAGTCGGAAGTACGACTACCGGGTCGCCGCTAGCATCGGTACCGAAGAGCATCTGAAAGTCCGTACCAAGATTTCCAGGACCATCGCCGACGAGCAGATCGACCCAGATGCCGCCGAGCGGGAGGTTCGCTTGATCTGGAAGACGCACAATGACGCTTATTCTCCACGCGCTCGTTCTGGCCAGAGCGCGTTCGGCGGGAGAGAGAAGCGTCAAGTACTGGACTTCACGGACGCCCGGTGTCCCCGCGGTGTCTATTTGCCACGCTGGCACTCCGCCAATGCTCACCGGGCCTGCCGCGACCTGGGGATTCGGGTCCACCGAGAAGAGTGTCCAATGCTGGTTTCCCGATGTACCTGGCCGCGAATCGAAGGCAGTCGGGTTTTGGGCGGGGCCCGGGTCGGCAACGTATTCGATTGTAGGATCAGCGTCCGCTTGACCTGCCAAGAGCAACGCCGTCACCGTCACGACGAACCACATTTGCCATTGAACCCGTCGCCTCATCTGTGCCTCCTTTGCTGGCTAACACCCAACATATAGTCAAAATGCAAAATCGAGTCAAGGGGTCTTGGGTAGGACCCTCTTCGCGATCCGTTGTCGATCGATGGCTGGCGGACAGCGTGATTTGCCGCACGATTCACCTGGGCGGCGTCAAGGGGCCGCTGGTGTTTCAGTGTGTCCGAGACACCGATCCGCCCGTCTAAAGGGCGCCTGACGACGTCGATGTCCATTGGCGTTGCACAGAGCATGGTAGCCTAGCCGAGACCAAGGCCCGGGGCTTCTCGCGCTATTCCGCCGACCTCTACGTTCCACGAGACGTCTTCATGACCAACCGCGCCCGCTGAGCCTCATGGTTTCATATGAGCAAGAACTCCGGCCAAGAGCCCATCCCTCACTGGCACCAGCTGATCGACAATCTCGAAGCGTCGCCCACAGCCTTCTACGATTCAGTTGAGACCGCCATCGAGGAGCGGAAGATTCCAGACACCAAGACGTCGCGTGTCGAATGGAAGGAGGGCGGCATCGCCTCGGCGAAACGCCTGTACCTGCGGGTGACGCGCGGCCAGCTGACCATCGATGTCTGCGGTGCGCCGTTCGGACGCGGGTTCTTTTTTTCGTCGCGATTGACCAACGCGGTGCCGGCTCTGCCACTGTTCGCCGTCATTCTCATGATCGGCGTGCTGGTCGCCGCGATGAAGGCCGTCACCGGGGACTTCGAGGGCGGCATGTGGTTTCTCGCGATGTTCGTGGCCGTCGTGATCGTCGGTTGGCTGTTCGCCCGCGGGCTGGTTGGACTTGTGTTCGGCGGCTCGGAAGAGAGAGTGCTCGCCATGCCAGTTCTCGGCTACATGTACGAGATACTGTTTCGGCCGCACAGCTACTACAAAGTCGACGCCGCGCTGATGTTTCAGGCCGCAGTTCATGCGGCCGTGCTTGAAGCCATCGACCTCCTGACCGAGGCAAAGGGCATCCGGAAGCTCTCCGAACTGGAACGGAAGCCCGTCTTTCGTGACCTCAACCGACGGTGACGTTCGAACCCGAGCGCCCGCTTCAGCTCAGCCGTGCGGAGCGGCTCACCGTCTCGTTCTATGATTGGGAGCGTCGCGGCCGAGGCTGGCAGGTGTGGCCCCAGCCCGTCGATCTCGAGCCCCCGTTTCTTCCGTTCTACGGCCACGGCGTCCAGGCCTCGGTACCCGCATTAGACGATGGCCGCCGATCGACTGTTCTGAGCGCGGTAGTCGACCGCGTTCGCGCCTGGGTAGGCGGAGGAGGTCGACGACCGCCTCGCGTTGCCGCGGACGAGATCGCAGAGCCGGAGCCTGCTGCCGTCGGAACGGCCGCACCGCCCATCGTCGTGCAGGTCACGATACCTAGCACGCTCGTTGTCACGGCAGAAGCAACCGAGCAGCTTCTGCGAGGGCTCGGCTCCTTGCCGGGGCCCATGTCGTTCGAGCTGGTCGGTACCGCCGACTCGATTGTGGTGCAGATCGTGTGCCCCGCAGTCACACAGACCCGCGTTCAGGAAGTTCTGACGGCATACTTCCCCGACGTTGTGGCCCGAATCGACGACGACGCCCTGGCGGCGTCGTGGGGAGTCCCGGGCCTCACGAACGCGCTGGTTGCGGACCACGGTCTCGCGCACGAGTTCATGTTGCCCACGCGCTGCTATCACCGTTTCGATGTCGATCCGCTCGCAGGGATCGCCGCGGCGCTTTCCAATCTCGAATCCGAAGAAGTGGGGGTGATGCAGGTGCTGCTCCAGAGCGTCACGCAGCCATGGGCGGAAAGCGCCCTTCGGGCGATTGCGGACGGCTCGGGGGGCGCGTTCTTTGCCGACGCGCCCGAGACGCTCACACTCGCGAGGGAGAAGATGAGCCGGCCACTCAGCGCGGTTGTAGTCCGGACTGCGGCCAAGAGTCCGGACGCGGATCGGCCGTGGAGCATCGTCGGCGCGTTGAGTGCCGCGCTGAACCAGTTCGCGCGACCGATGAGCAACGAGCTGCTCCCGCTCTCGAACCACGGCTACGACAACGCCCGGCACGAAGAGGACCTGCTCCTGCGGCGCAGCAGGCGAAGCGGCATGCTTCTCAACCTAGCCGAGTTGGCCTCGATCGCGCATCTCCCCTCGCCCGCAGTGCGTGCGCCCAAGCTCGTCCGTGCGAACAAGAAGACCAAGGCGGCCCCGGCAGCCGCGTACGGCCACGCGCTTGTCCTGGGCGAGAACGAGCACGCCGGCGAGACCGTCGAGGTCGGGCTGAGCGGCACGCAGCGTCTGCGACACACCTACGTGGTCGGTGCCTCGGGAACCGGCAAGTCCACGCTGCTCTTGAACATGGTCGTGCAGGACATGCGAAACGGTGAGGGCGTGGGGGTGCTTGATCCACATGGCGATCTCATCGACGAGATTCTCGGTCACGTTCCCGACGAGCGCCTCGGCGATGTTGTGCTTCTCGACCCGGCGGACCGCGAGTTCGCCGTCGGCCTGAACCTGCTCTCCGCGCATTCGGACCTCGAAAAGCAGCTGCTCTCCTCAGACCTGGTGGCCGTCTTTCGGCGCCTCTCAACGAGCTGGGGTGACCAGATGACCTCTGTTTTGGGGAACGCCGTCCTGGCGTTCCTTGAAAGCGACACGGGCGGCACGCTCGCCGATCTGCGGCGCTTCCTTGTCGAGCCCGAGTTCCGGAGAGCGTTCCTCCGAAGCGTCACGGATGACGAGGTCGTCTACTTCTGGCAGAAGGAGTTCCCGCTTCTCTCGGGCAAACCGCAGGCGCCACTTCTCACCCGGCTCGACGCGTTCCTGCGTCCCCGTCTCATCCGGCACATGGTGGTGCAGCGGGAGAACCGAATCGACTTCGCGGGCATCATGAACGGCCGGAAGATTTTCTTGGCGAAGCTCGCGCAGGGCGCGATCGGCGAGGAGAACGCCTATCTCTTGGGGGCGCTTCTCGTCTCCAAGATTCATCAGATCGCGCAGAGCCGGCAGGAACTCCCGGAATCCGAGCGAGTGAGCTTCTATTTATATATAGACGAGTTCCATCACTTCCTGACTCCCTCGACAGCCGCCATTCTGGCGGGGGCGCGCAAGTACGGTCTCGGTCTGATTCTCGCCCACCAGGACTTGAGCCAGCTCGGTCGCCGCGAGACCGGCGTTCTGGGGGCGGCGATGTCGAATCCGGCCACGCGCGTGTGCTTCCGCGTCGGCGACATGGACGCCCGGCGCCTGCAGGATGGATTCTCGTTCTTTGGCGCGTCGGAACTTCAAAGTCTCGGAGTGGGCGAAGCGATCTGCCGGATTGAGCAGGCCCAGCATGATTTCAACCTGCGAACCTACGTGCCGCCCGACGTCGATGGTGATGTCGCCGCCGAGCGTCGGAAGAAGATCGTTGAGCTGTGCCGCAAGCGGTACGCCACGTCGCGGGAGGACGTGGAGCGCGCGATGCGCCACGGCAGGACACGGACCGGCCAACGCGAGAACGAGAGTCGCGACCAAAAACCTAGGGCAGCCGTGCGCACGCAGACGCCGAAGCGCGAGCCCGAGGCTGCCGCCGAGGTCAAGCCCGCGGCGACGGGGCCTACGCCGCTGCGGACGATCAAGCCGTCCCCGGGCAAGGGCGGCGAACAGCACAAGTACCTCCAAGGGCTCATAAAGCGGTGGGCGGAGAGCCGTGGATGGAAGGCATCGATCGAGAGAGCCATCTTGGACGGCCACGGCAGCGTGGACGTTGCGCTCGAAAAGGGCGCGATCGCGATCGCTTGCGAGGTTTCAGTCACGACCGGACCGGAGCACGAGGTTGGCAACGTGCAGAAGTGCCTTGCTGCCGGCTACGAGCATGTCGTCGTGGTGTCGGTGGAGCGACCGCACCTGAATCGCGTGCGGAAGAAGACCGCCGACGTGCTGAGCGAAGACGAATTCGCCAAGATCGGCTTCCTCGTGCCCGAAGAGCTGTTCGTGTTCCTCGAGGAGCGAGATGTGCCGATGGATTCGGAGTCGGACGTAAAGGGCTACAAGGTCAAGGTGGAGTACCAAGGCCTTCCGCGCGAGGAGAAGCAGGCGCGGATGAAGGCGATCTCGAAGGTGCTGCGGGATGCGTTGAAACGGCTCAGAAGACCGGACTAGGGTGAGCGCCCGTTGCCTACCGTGACGCGTTTTCGGAATACGATTTCTCGCATGGATCTCTAGGTTGTCGTGTTGTCGCGCGATCTCTGCTCCGGCACAGATTGGCACCGTGGGCTCTCGTGACTGTCAGTCCGACATGATCCGCGAGCGATCTAGCCTGGCTTCTTGAGGACAACGGAGAAGTTCGGCAGTGGGGCTCCCGATAGGGTTCCCACAACCAGATAGTATGAGAACGGTTCTGTGCCGGGGTTAACATCGACTACTACCTTGCCAGCGGTCTCGATTTTTCCAACCCACACCTGCCGAGTCGAGCTATCGATGGTCACCTGTTCCCCCCTGCGAAGGTCTCGAGCATCGACTAGATCAACGACGCGATGAAGAGCATGGTTGGCTGACGATGGATGTTTTGGAATCACCCATCCGTCTTCGGAATCCGCCGCGTTGACAAGCCCGCCACCAAAGGTGACTTGGTCGTTCAGCACAGCCAGTGACCACCGCTCAGAGCGGGGAAGATCAACATCCATTTCATAGATATCTCCTAGTTTGGTCCGGAACTCGGCAAGGACGTTCACGTTGTTCACCTGGGCTACAAGCGGTCCGGCGCGCTCCAGCTCCGTGCCAAGGTCAGCCACGATGAGCTTACGAGAGGCGCCACTTGCCGACGGCAGGTCTGAGACCAGCCCAACGACTTTATCGATTGACTGGCGGGCACTGTCCTCCCGCCTCTCTTGGATGCGTCGCGTAATCAGGATTTCGGCGCTCTCCCAGACTGGCTGCCAAAAAAAACCGGCAACCAAGGAGATCGCGAAGAGTCGTTGATGGTCCTCACGCTGCGAATTCGCGATCAAGAACACAAATACGACGCTCGCGCCAGCGCCAAGGAGAGTCGAGATGAAGGGATCGAGTGCCGGATGATAAAGCGTTTTCCCCAGTGTCAGGCCGAAAAGCCAGATCAGTAGACCACCTACCGCACCTCCGATGGCAACGCGAATCAAAGCCTGCTTATTCACGATCATCTCCCGCGTGTTGTGCTGTGCTTGGTCTCAGTCCCCGTCCGCCGCCCGATAGGACAGCGTGAACCAGATCGGCCGATGATCCGAAACCGCGCCGATCCGCGCCTTGCGCGTCCAGTCGTTCGCGGCCTACCAAGGGTCGTTGTCGAACTGGTACACGCCCATCCGTCCCCCGGAACGCGTCATCGGGTTTGCTGGCAGGGCCGAGTCGGTCGCGGTGGAGACACGGATGTGGTCGTACACCGGGGCGTGAAGTAGCTCGATGAACTCGATGAGTCCTTCGTCGGTACGGTCGTCCGGAGCGGAACCTCGCCGGCGGTGCGCGACTCGGCCATCAGAACGCGGAAGCCCGACGGGTTCGCGACTAGGTTGGCGAAGTGGGCAGTCTGCCCGGGCGGGTTGGCGTTGAAGTCTCCGATCGCGACGAGATTTCTCTCGCCATCAGCCGGCGAACTCATGGTCCAACGGCGAATTGCTCGAAGTTCGCGTCTCCGGACGTTGTTGATCCCAGCGTTGTAGACCAGGACCTCGATGGTCCGGTCCCAGTCGAGCCGGAGGAGATTGGGGTCGGTCGCGGCGAACATGGACACCTCTTACCATATGCTAACGACGTTTGTGCGGACTGTCCGCCAAGAATCAGAGAATGCGAACGCGGTCAACCAGTCTGCCTGTTACGATGCGTCGGCCAGCAAAGGGTATCGGGGCGCACCAGCTGGCGATTGGCATCCGCGTCCGTGGGTCAGGTGCCGGCAGCGACCGGCGGGTTTGGGAGTGCCAGTGCATCGTGTCAAGTACAGCATCGATCCGAAGCATGCGTTGTCGGTCCTGAGTACGAATCTCTTCTCCGATTCCAGCTCCTTCGTTGTCGAGCTAGTATCCAACGCGATAGACGCCATTGGTCCTGGACTCCGGACTGACCGACGTCGCGTCGATATCACGGTGACGAAGATTATTGGTCAGGCCGGCGTCATTTCGATTCGTGACCACGGCTGCGGCATGACCAAGGAGACTATGGAGAACGTGCTTCCGGTATTTTTCGGGACAACGAAAAAGACCCAGGACATGGACAAAATCGGTCGATTCGGTTGCGGCCTATACGCCAGCCTCTGTTACGCAACCGACCTGACCGTCCGCTCTTGCAGCGATGGCGAGGCCCTGGCGACCAAGGTCACGTTCGAACAGTCCGGAATCACGTTGGATTCATCGACGTGGCTCGGTCCTGGAACGGAAGTGACCGTGGTTTTATCAAGCGACGCGCCAAAAACCGTGACTGATCAGATTCGGCTCGCCTCGCTTATTCGGTCTGTCTTCCCGTTCTCCCCGGTTGACATTTACATGAATGGTCTGGTGGTAGCGGGGCCCGCTTGTTTTGACCTTCCGTGGCTGGAGGCAAGGGGAAGTGGGACTTGGTCTCCGTTTGCGACTCGTAGCGAAGAAGGCACGCCATCGGCGGAGATCGTTCGCACCATCCGAAGGCAAGAAGGGACGGCTGACTTCGCCCTGCTCTTGACAAAGGCACCGATTCCGGAAGGTGAACCGGGCATCCGGCTATTCGTAAGGAGGGTTCGAGTCGGCAGCTTCTACACGCCGATGTGCGATCCCCATGTTGCTAGGTTCGTGGCGGGAGCCGTCAACAGCCGACGGGCAGAGGTGTCACTCGCCCGGGACTCAGTACGCAGCGATCACCCCGCCATGAGAGAGCTGGACGAACTGTTCCTGAAGGTTCTCGGCGACGGAATGGCGAAGTGGGCTAGGGAGTCCCCTATCGCGTTCGACCGGTTCGTTCAAGAGAACCGGTCACATATTCTACAGAGCTGCGCGGCGAGTGAAGAACTGAGATCGAGGATTCAGTCGCATCTCAAATTTCAAACAGCCAAGGGAGAATGGCAGGCAATGTCCGTCGCCGAGGACGCTGGCTGCGGCTACTTCGCCCATCACGTTCGGCAGCTCGGGGGATTGTCCGCGGATTCCAGGCTCTCGGGACCTGTGTTTCTCTTCGAGACGACAGCCGAGCACGCTTTTCTTCAACGCCTCCGGGAAGGATCCCTCCCTGGAGTCCAGTGGAAGCGAATCGATGAGGTCCATAAGACGCCCTCCGGAGGGCAGCTATTCTTCCGGGCCCAACAAGCTCAGGCCGCGTTGAGGCTCTTGCATAGCACGACGAGGACGGGTGATTTGTCCAACGCCGGATTGACAGGAGCGCTTCAGAGTGCCCGTTCCAAGGTACACCGTGTGGAAGTCGTGGACCATGCAAGGGACGAACGAGCGGCATGGCTGGTGCCGGTGCTCAGAGAGGGACTGGTCGAGGAAGAGAATCAAGCGCATTCCCGAAGGGCTGTGCTAGCGGAAGGGCGCTATGTCGCGTCCCATCCCTCCTTCGAGGCTGAGGTTCGCCAAAAAGCCAACGAAGATGGATGCGACAAGGTGCTCTACCTAAACTACGGACACTCTGTTATCTCGGCGCTCTTCGGAGTCCTGGGTTCTCCCCGGGCCGGCGATCAGCGATTGGCGGCGTTCCTGCTCGCGGGCGTGCTTTCGCTGGCACGCAACGAGTCCTTCGAAGACTGGGCTGCGTGGCATACCGACTTCCGAGACAACGCCGCTCAGAGCCTGAATCTGATTGTTCTGGTGCTGTCGCAACACAAGGTGTTAACCACAGGAAGGGTCGCGGATGAAGATCGCAGACATTGAAGGCCTCGACGTTGCTCCTGAACTTCGCAGCCGGGACATGGCCATCGAAATAGAGAGCATCCTGCCGGCTCTCGCCGAAAACCTCTATGGCAGCGACTGGCGCGTGTCTCTACGTGAACTACTCCAGAATGCACAGGATGCTCTGACGCAACGACAGCATCTGGAGTCGGTTGGCACCATCACGGCGCAGCAGTGGAGGCCGCGCATCGACGTGTGGATTGACCGCTCGGCCAAGTTGGACGCTTTGGTCATCCAAGACAACGGCGTCGGCCTGACGGAGCAAGAGATTCATGACTACATCGCGACGATCGGAAGGACCGGAAAGTCGATTGCGGACAAGGCGCTCGCGGAACGAAAAGACCTGATTGGGCAGTTCGGGATCGGCTTTCTGTCGTCCTTCATCATCGGACGAAAGGTGATCGTCGTCAGCCAGTCCGCTCGACAACCAAAGGCACCGACGGCCGCAGCGTCTTTTGTGGGTCACACCAAGTATCTGGTCGGGGAACTAGCGGAGCCCGCTGCGGTTGGGACGACGATTCGCGTGGAACTAAAAAAGGAATTCTCAAATCCCGGTAGAGCCGAGTTCAATCTCCTGGATTTTCAAAAGATCGAGACCGCGATCCGTACGTGCGCGGACAACCTTCCCGCACCTATCTATCTTCACCAGGATAGAAGCGACGAGACGGGCGTGCTAGTGAATGCTCAGGTCCCGCCTTGGGATCGTGAGGACGTGAGTATTGTGGGTTTGCGACGGTATCTGGAAGCCCGTGCGGAACCCTTCGGCGACATTGCTCATATTGCGCCGTTCAGATTCACCTCGCCCGCAAACGGAGTCGATGCCGCCGGAATCGTGTACTTTGCTAAGTCGGAGACCGGATATCGCATGGTCGACGGACAGTATCCCGGCATACTATTCGTGCGTCGCATGCAGGTTCCGACGGGATGGCAGAGGCTCCTGCCGCCGTGGTTTCGGTTCGCCGGCGTGATCGTCGAGTGCCCCGACCTCACGCTTAACTTGAGCCGCGACAGGGTGTTTGATCAGTTGGACCCGTTCCGCGACCTTCAGACTACGCTCTCTGCGTTCATCGTGAACGCGTGCGATGAATGGACTTCTGAGAGTGGCTTTCTGAGCTGCTACCGCGAGAACATCAGGCGGTTTACGGAGAGCCTGATCGCGAGTAACAACCGTGATCCGGACAAGGCTCTCTTCAGAGTGCTTGTTCCGGCTATTCCGTTCCACGTGCGGAGCTCAAGGATGGCCAAGGGCAAGGAAATGTCGCTCGCGGAGTATGTCGAGTGCGCATTCCAAGAGCAGGATGCCCTTCGGGAATACCCGGAGGCTCATCTGCCGAATACGGACGGCGCGAGCGTCTCAGGCGAGGGGCCGTACCTGTATCTTATGACGCAGAAGGATCAAGGGCGTCTTCGCGCCATGGCGGTCGGCCAGTCGTATCCTGTCATCTACGTAGCTAGCGACACTGAACGAGACACGCTGCTTGCCTACTCTAGGGAGATCAAGGCCCGAGCCTTCGATGTTGCCGACTTGTGGCACGTAGCGCCAATTCGCCTGGGTGACCAGAGGGAATTCGAAGGGCTGAGGTCACTCTGCTTAGAGGCGGACTCTCGATTGGGAATCAGCGAGGTGAAGGTCGGCCATTTCAAACCGGGTTGCATTCCGGCATTGCTGGTTTCTGCGGGAGCTGATCGGCAGGAGGCGGACTTAATCGATCAGTTCTTGAGCAAGGGAGAGAACATTCTCTCGGGTAGCCTAGCGAGATACCTGCGGTCGCAGTCTGAGTGGATTCGTCTGGGGAAGGTGAAATTCACACTGTATCTCAACGCCTCGAACGACGTGATAATTAAATTGGCAGAACGGCTTGAGAAACAGCCAGAGACCAGAAGGGCAGTTCACGACATCGTCAACGAGATAGTCCTGTCTGCGGCACTCCCGTTGTTCGACGACCCCAGTCTCACGGAGCAACTAATGGGACTGCGAGCGAAGAATGTTATTGCGCATCTGGGCGTGGAGGCGGAACTTGCCAGGGCCAGGCGGGAAGTCTCTGTCCTAGAGACGAACCGCGAGCGAGGCTTGTTATCAGCGGCGGAAACCTTCAGGAAGGAGATTGCCTCCCTAGAGACGGAAGTCAAACGGCGACTGCCACCTGAGGATGCTCTGAATCTGGCAGGAGTGCCGAGCGAGGCAACTAGGAGAGATTGCGCCGTTGTGATTTTGGACCTCGTCAAGTCGACTTGGCTCTTGGGCAACGTCGATATCAAGGAGGGCGGCGAGATCTTCGAGGAATTCGTGGCGATGATCTCGAGCCGTGTTCGATCGCAAGGCGGTCACTTCGACAAGTTCACGGGTGATGGCGTTTTGGCGGAGTTCTTCGTTGAGGATGATGGGGAAGATGGTCGTAGGAGTGCGGCGCGGCGCGCGTTCGAGTGCGCGAGGACGGTTATCGGTGACATCGAGAGTCTCTTTGCGAAGGAGCCGTGGAGGGACCTACTGCATGACGCAAGCTTAGAAGGGCCCAAGACGAGAACGGCGATCTCGTGGGGGCCTGTTAACTTCGGTCGGTACTCGGGAGCCGGGACAGCCGTAGGTGCTCCCATGGTTCAGGTAGCTAGGTTATGCAATGAGAAAAGATTCTTCTTGCAATCGGAGACGAAGCCTGAGTATCGCATCATCGGCTCGGCGTCGATTTTCGAGTACATCGGTCTCGGGGCAGCGGTGGCCGCGGATCGGCTTATCGAAAGAAACTGGAAGATCGAGGGTCTCGCTCCTGTTACGGTGTTTGGACTCTATCCATAGGAGTCGGCGTTGATACGATCAACGATGGTCCCCGCGTGACGTACTCTCCGAAATCGAGTCCGAGTTGAATGAGAGTCTTCAGGCCGCAAGGGAGACGAAGACGAACCACACCACAAGTATCGATTGGCAGTGCCGAATCGTCGCATCAGTGAGTCCCCGTCCGTCGCCCGATAGAGAACGTGGGTGGCAAAAAAAACACGACTGAAGCACTGGCCTTGCTTCGGAGAGGTCGCCTTCGGTCGAACTACTTTCTTTTGCGCCGAGGTGCGGTCGTGGATCTCGACCGCGTTGTCAAGGAGTATCCACAGTTCGAGGGCGTTCCGGAGGCGATCTACGGACTCGGCGAGCTAGCGATAACCACGCGCAACTACTCTCGAGCCATCCGGTACTTCGAGGATGTGATTTCGAGGTTTCCTGAGTCCGAATACGCCCGCCATTCGCAATCGGGACTTCGGTTCTGCAAGCGGGAATCGATGCGATAGGTCCTCCGGCAACGCCGTCTATGACATGCGGACTACGACGCCCCGCCAAAGAAACGGAGATTTAGGCATGAACCCGTGCTCCTGCTAGGCGCGCGGGCGCCCGGAGGCACCTCGGCCAACGGGGAGACGGTCACGCAACCAGCTAAGCGGGGGGCAGCCCCCGGACAACATCAACTCGACGTTTCGGCGGGGGCCCGCCAGAGACTCCGGACGAATCATCGGGAGCCGCCTGCCGGCGCCGGCTCCGACTGTACAGGGCGCGCACGCGGCGCCGGAGTTCCGTGGGGCTAAACGGCTTGGCGAGGAAGTCAGAATGCATGGGATGAGCCCCCGGCGGCTCGGGCACCCCGGCCGTGTTCCCCGAGATGTAGAGCACGGGTATCGTCGGGCGACCAGGAGTCACGGCCGCGACGAACTCGTAGCCAGACATCTCGGGCATCGCCACGTCGGAGACGATGAGCGCTACGTCAGGCAGAGAACGGTAACTGGCCAGGGCATCGCGACCGTTCTTCGCCTCGACAACCGTTAGACCTTCCATCTCGAGAGCAGCCCTCACGACGGGGCGCACAGCGTCGTCGTCCTCCGCCAACAGGCAGACTCCGCGGAGGCTGCCTGTTGGGGCAGCGGAGACGCGGGGCGGGACAGGCTTTCGCTCCGCGGGCGCGTGAACTACCGGCAGGAATATCGAGAAGTGCGCGCCCCGGCCCGGTGTCGAGTTGACGGTGATGTTGCCGCCGCTTTGCCGGATGAAGCCGTACAAGGTGGCCAGCCCAAGTCCCGTCCCTCCTTGCCGGGTGGTGAAGAACGGTTCGAAAACCATGCTCCGCGTTTCGGCGTCCATACCGCATCCGTCGTCGACCACGTCGAGACGGATGTAGCGACCCGGCTTCGCCAGGCCCGCGTGGTCGCACTGGTCCGGCAACACGCGGACACGCCGGACCCGAAAGCGGAGCGCGCCACCGTTAGGCATGGCGTGGCGGGCGTTCGAGGCGAGGTTCATCAGCGCGCGTTCGAAACGTCCGGGGTCGATGGAGACGTAGTCCTCGGCTCCGGTCAACGAGCATTCGATTCGTATGTCGGGTCCGACGATTCCTCGCAGAATCCGCGCCAACGTGCGCACTTCGGCACCGACGCTGCGAACCTCGGGCTGCAATCTCTCGCGGCGACTGACGGCGAGCAGACTCGTGGTGAGGCTGCGGCCAGTCTCGGCGGCCGCGAGCGCGTCGGCCATGTACGAAGCGCGCTGTTCGACCGAGAGCCGTTGCATCGTCGCCATGGACGCAAAGCCGATGATGGCAGTCAGAACATTGTTGAAGTCGTGAGCGACGCTGCCTACCACGCGCCCGAGGGCCTCCATCTTTCGCAGGTGGGTCACCTGTTCCTCAAGCCTTCGACGAGGGGTTACGTCTTGGGCAATGGCCTCGAAGCCCCGTGCGTTCCCGTTGTGATCTCGCAGTACGTGTCCGGTCAGCCGAACCGTGATTCTGCGGCCGGAGCGGTGGAGCCACTCGACCTCGACGTCCTCGAATACCTCGCTGTTCTTGAGTTCTCGAACCAGGCGCTTTCGGTCGGCAGCCTGAGCGTAGATGGTGCGCAGGTCCCGTCCTTCGATGTCGTCTGGACAGTCATACCCCAGCATCTCGGCCATGGTCTGGTTGGCCTGGACGATGACGCCGGCCAGCGTCGAGCGGTAGATGCCGATGGGGGCACGGCTCAAGATGCCGCTGTAGTCCGCCCGAAACCATGTCCCCATGCGATGCTCCCCATAGCTTCCCTACTAAGGAGCAAATCACATGAACTGTGTGTCGGCAAGTCTCAGTCGTATCACGCCGGGACACTCCACGACACGAAACGCGACCGAGTCAGGTCGAGCATCTAAGAAAAATGTGGGGATTGTTGGCGGACCATCGACCGATTCGTCGTGATTACTTATTGGCACACCAACTCTGACCTCCAACGGTCCAGAACTTGCCGGGTCACGGGAGTCGAGGGTGAGCCTACAACAGGAGCAGGACCATGTCATTGCCCGACATCGCTATCATCAACTTTTCAGGCGTCTCCGATCGCGAAACCCAACGAGCGATCCGCGCCGTGAATCGCCAGGTCATCGAGGACTTCATGCCCATTTGGGGATCGGGCTACGTCTCGAAGCTCCACGCGTCGCAGTTCGCGCCGGACCATCCCGACATTCTCTCCGAGGACCCGGTGCCGGCCGAGGCGGTCATCTACCTGGTAGACGAGCCGCACCTTGCGGGCGCACTCGGATACCACGCCATGAACAACGCAGAGGTGCCTGTCGGCTTCGTGTTCACGAGCCTCGGGGACTGGACCGTCACGCTCTCGCACGAGGTGCTCGAACTGATTGTCGATCCGACCGTCAACATTCTGGTTCCCGGACCGCATCCGAATGACCCGAACGCAACGGTCCTCCACGCCTACGAGGTCTGTGACGCGGTTGAGCGCACCGTCTACGACATCGACCACATCACGGTTTCGAACTTCGTGACCCCGCAGTACTTCCGAGATGGCGATGCACCCGGGACGCGGAACGATTTCTTGGGAGTCGGTGTGGGTTCCTTCGGATTGACGCCGGGAAGTCACATCGCCTTCTTCAATCTGGCGACGGGCACCTGGGACGTGGAGATCGGCGCTGCGGGGAAACGGTCTCGCAGACTCGAACAGTGGGCGCCCAAGAGTCCGCGCAAGGCCGACGACGAGGCGTGCGCGCAGTCCCGCTCGACGTTGGCCGCGTTCAACGAGTCCCCGCCGAAAGGCGTGAAGCCCCTGCGCGATCTGGGAGGTGTGTTGCGCCGCGATCGGTACGAAGCACTAGCGATGCGCTACCGGGAGATGTTCACCGGCAAGTACGAGTGACGTACTCCCCGAGTAGCTCTCGTGTTCGCTCGAGCATCGCCTCTGACGGTCGCGCCCTTCCGGTCTCGACCTTGCCGAGCGTCGAGCATCCATGCGGAGTTGGGCGGCCAGCTCTCGTTGGGTGAGGCCGAGAGTTCGGCGGTACGCGCGGAGCGTTTCACCGATGGTCTTCGGATCGAGATGCGGTGAGGAACAACGGCCTTGGGGAAGCAATACGATGACGCTACGTCCGAGATGTTGGTCGGCGGTATGCACTCGTTGTTTTCGGCGCGGTGTCGCTTTACGTCGATTGGGCCCACTGCGGAGATCGCGAGAAGCGACGAGGCGGGTAGTTGTCAACTCAGCGGCCTCCGCTGCGATTGTCCAGGACGCGACCCCAACTGCCCAATCTGCCGGTGACCCAACCGCGTTTGGTGCGAATGCAGTCGTTAAGGTGAAAGACGTACTTCTCCTTGCCGGCGCGGACCATGAAGTAAACGTCGCACACTTCGACGCTGTCCTGTTTCGACGATTTCATTAGAGATGTGTCCAGTCCCATGAACTCTGCGGCTGCCCAATCAAATCGTCGAGCAGTTTCTATCCGAACGCTCTGGAAGCGGACACGGGCCGTGGACGTCACTTTCTCTGCGGCCCTCGTCGTTCCACCATCCCGCTTGAACTGTTCTCTCTTTTTCGGAAGGCGTTCCGCCAGCCACTCGAGATCGGCCGCCGTTGGCAGGATGCCCCTAAACACCTCGAAGTTGTCGCTCTTCAATCCGTCGAACGCCGTTCGTGCAGCGTCTTGTTTCGTAGATTCGTTTGCGCCGCATCCTCCAACGAATCCGACGCCGATGGCGAGCAGCGCGAGTGGTAGATAGCGGCGCAGCATGAGGACATCGTACTCGAATCCCACTCTACGATTTCGGCCCGGCTTGCCATCTGGCCCGATCCATGTTGTTCGTCCCGCGATGGCAGGAGATCGCCCAGGTGATGAGCTGTCGCGACGCACCATGGATCAGGATCGAGATGCATGTCCGTTTGCGACCCCGAGTACGCGAGCTGGTGATCACTCGAAGGCGGAGCCCCAACTTCCCCGCTACCGGGGTGAGGGGCCGAACTCGTGGCGCGGCGTAGGATGAACGCCGTCGCGCGAGTGTTCGAATTCTGCGCGGTTCATCGACGGGAACGGCTATCGCCATCGCCTACGCTGGACTTGAGGTGTTCGTGCTGGTGACGTGGGGGCGGCCCGCTGGACCCTGTGGTGATCGCCAGCAACAACGTCCCCTCGCTGTTCTTTCGCTGCCGGCGCTGGTTGGTGTCGCAGGCTTTCGTAGGCGGACCGGCATCAGGCGCACAGGCGTGCTGACGGGACTAGACGAACAGCCCTCCAACGACTCAAGAAACAGCCGCCTCCAGCAGTCGTGCCTGTTTTCTTCTTGGTCCGTCTTCTTCTTCGTCGTTGCGGCGCCTCCTGCTGCAAAGGTCGATATAGAGGCGGCTCTCGAACACGAGCGACAACGCTCGCTCGAGCAGCATGGAGAGCAGCACGATTGCGGCCAGAACCTCGATGGTCCGCTCCCAGTCGAGCCGGAAGAGATTGGGATCCGTGGCGGCGAACATGGAGACCTCCTTTCTTCTTGTTTACGACGTTTGGCCGGATTGTCCGCCAAGAAAGTGAAGAGTTTTTTTGTCTGGCACGCTTGCCGCTGGGAAGGTGACCTTGCGAACACGGGCTTGGAAATCTGGGCGATGGCTGCGGACTCTCGAATACCATGATTGAAAACTGGCGTCTTACAACGCGTCGATAGCGAGAGAGACAGCGCGAGACACTGAAGCGCTGAAGCGGGAGGAGAACATGCGCCAATCAGGTGGCCACGGCGGGCCGAACCTCTGGGAAGCGGTTCGCCTCCTGTCGTTGCCGTTACGTCAACGACAGACCATGGAGCTGATCGTTCAGGGTCTCAGCCGTGACGAAGCTGCTCACAGGCTCGAGATTTCCGTTGGCGCCATCGACGCGAACGTGCGCCGTGCGTACGCGCGTGTTGGGGCGCATTGCGTCGCGGAGTTTTGTTCGCGCGTGTTTGATGCGTGGATCGAGCACCGCTGGTGTACTGGATCCCGTATGACAGAAAACGTACGTCGCGGGGAAGCTCCCGGACCATTATCGTAGGAGCCATGGCGAACGCGATCACCAGCAACGCAGTCAAAGGGACCGCGCGGGCGGGCTGAGCGCGAAACCAAAGGCGATACACGGAGACCTGATGGCATCCATCACCCCGACCCAAGCCGGCCTGTTCTCGGGCCCCTCGATTCCCGATCAGTATTTCTACGACTGCCGGCCGACGGACCAGTTCTTCGACATTCTTGAGTTCGAGCCGATCGCGGGCAAGGAACTCCAGATCAACGTCATCGACGCGTCGAACTTAGGCCTGTCGCCATTCGCGGGCGCGGTCGCGGCCGGCGGGGTGCTCAACAGCACCATGCCGTCGGTCACGTCGCGGACCTACGGAATCAAGCGGATCGCGGCGGAGATGCCGGTCGATTCGTCACTCCTGTCAAAGTTCGGCTCGCAAAACGACCTGCTCGCGGCGTTGCTTCAGGTCAAGGTCAACGCGGTGCGCGACGAGTTCAAGCGGCTGCTGATCCGCGGGAACTCGGGGTCGGACCCCGACGAGTTCGATGGGTTGGAGACGTTGTCGAACAACTTCGGCAACGTGACGGGGGCCGACGGCGGCGGCGCCAACGGCGGCGACGTGCTCAAGGGCGAAATGGAACTCCTGGCGGCGTTCCTGAATCCCAGAAAAGCCGACGGAAACGCGTACTTCGTGATGCACGCCAAGGCGTACATGCATCTGCTCAAGAACAACTACACCGACACCGAGTACTTTGACCATCCGGTGTTGGGGACCGTGCCGGCGATCGCCGGCGTCGCGGTCGTGCTGGACAACTTCATCCCCCTCGACGAGGTCAAGGGAACGAACTCCAACACGACGTCGATCTACGCCGCCATGGTTGGCAAGAACGTCGGCATCAGCGGCATCTACGCCGCCGCCGATGAAGGACAGCCGATCCAGGTGCGTGGTCCGGTGGTGAAGGACGGCAACGATACCCAGTGGTACCACGTGTCTTGGAACGCCGGTCTCGCGGCATACGACAAGTGCGCGATCGCGAGGATGAACGGCGTGGCCTGGCAGAACTAGCCGGAACGATCGCCATGCCCAAGCACATCGCCTTCGACGCCTGGCCGCCCGACGACTCGTTCGGCAAGTTCGATGGAACCACCATCGACGACGAGTACACCCAGGACTTGTTCGATTCGTTTGATCCCACGACGTGGTTCGATACCGAAGAGGGCGCCTTCGACACGGGCTCGTTTCCCGACGATGGCGCTTTCGGCCAAGACTCTCTCTTCGAAGAGCTTACGGACACTCGACCGATCGGCGAACCGGACCTTGCCTTCGAGATCGAAGAGTCGGCGGCACCCGTTTCTGGCGGCCCGTTCGTGGGCGGGCATCCGACCGATCTCGGCAACCCCGTCCCTCCGTGGAGCGGCGGTTTCGGAGCGCCGCCGCCGGATGCGCCGGTCGGCAACCCGATTCCACAGTTCGGATACCCGACGCCGGCCGGCCCCGCTCCCGCAGGCATCCGCGTTCTGCAGGCGGGACCGGACGGCGTCTATCGCGTATACGGCGGCCGCGGCGGGGTTGGCTTCGAACCGGAGTCGGAGCCGATATCCCATCCGGTTGAACTCTCGCCGTACATGAGCCTGCCGGTTTCCAAGTCGTTTTCGATCAAGGGCGAGTGCTCGTGCCGGGGCTGTGACTGTGAGGGATAGCTCGGTGGGCCAGTTTCTCGGTCCGAGCGGCGGTGTTGCCCCGGGCGTCAGAGAACCGTACGGTCCCACGATCGGACCGGGGCACGCCCCCGGATACAACCCGTGGTCGTCCTTCAACCCTGGCGACATCAACCAGTGCTATCCGATTCCCTCCTGGGTCGCCGAGCGGATTCGCGACTATCCCCAGACATCGGAGGGAAACGCGCTTCGTGATCCGCTGCCCGTCCCCTTCACGGCAGACGAGGTGCGAAAGGCACTCATGGACGTGTGGGGCGCGAGCCATCAGAACAACAACCGGTGGTGCGCAAACGTCCCGGCCGCGTCGGTGCAGATCGCGATGCAGGTGATGCCGATCCTCCGCGCCCGAAACGGCGGGTGGATTGATTTTTCCGGTCGCGCCTACAACCCGCTGGTGAACACCCCCGGCAGCAACCGCGGCCGGGGCTCGAACCTCCAGTGCCTCTTGTACAAGCTGCCGGGGAAGCCGCTTTCCGCGACCTACAACCCGTGCAACGCGACGCCGGCGCGACCGTCGCGCACCTACAGCATTCGTGACGTGGCCACGACGTTTGACTCTTCGGACGTCGTCCAGGCCGATCAGTATCCGGGGGGTGCCCCGTGGTCCAGCACGCCGTTTCCCTACCAACCGAGCCGTCCGCTGATCGGCTCTGACTTTGAGGCAGACGATCTCGAAGCTCCGGCGGAGCCTCCGGGACTTCCGCTCTTCGACTTGGTCGCTTCCTTTGAGGCGCACGAATAGAGCCATGAAAAAAAAGCACCCGTACGGAAACTACGAGTTCTATGTCCCGCCGGAACGGCGGTATCCCGACTACCGCGTTCGCGGCGCCTACGATGGCTTTGATCCCATGAACTACTGCCATACGCTGCGGCAGCGGGTCAAAAACGGCGAACTCACATGGGATCGGGCGAACGCGATGTGGCGAGCCTACGCTCGATCGGTCGAGATGATCTACACGGACCAGCCGAAACCCGGTCCCTGCGTCCTCGCCGATTCCCTGCCGGCCCCTTTCTTCTTTTTTGGTGCCGGTGCGCCGGGGTCCGTAAAGGCCGCATTTCCCATCTGGGGATAGCCGCGAAAGAACGTCAACAGCAGGAGTAGAGCAATGTATGAAGCACGCGCTGGTCGGCAACTGCACACGATTCTCATTGCGCAGATGAAGCGGGGCGAGATTACCGGACCCCAGGCTGAGACTGTCTCCCGCGTCTACGCGACCATTGCGAATAGTCTGCCCGCCTTGACGCATGATCGCGCTCCGCGGAAATGGCGCGAGCTATCGAGCGGGCTCCCGTTCGAAACCGCTCTGGACGAGTTCCGCGAGTTCTTGGCAGGTGCACCCGCTACCCTCCAGCCGGACGCTTGGGCACCGATGCGACCACGCGGTAGGGATGGACTTGGACGTGGCGGGGGCCCTTTCCCGTTGCCCCCGCGACCGGACTCGATCACAGTTCCAGGGGAACGCCAGTGGCCGCCTGTCATCTTTGATGATGACGACAGTGATCCCTTTGGCGGAATAGTGTTTCAGGAGATCCCGCGAAAGCGGTGTCGGGACAGCAAGTGCTCACTGACTATATACACGGACGACAAGCAGCTCGAGGACAAGGAACTCCGCAAGCTGATGGACTTGGCGTTCGATGCCCGCACTAAGGAGAAGAACCAGTACTTGAAGGAGGCAGCCAAGAAAATGGAAGCTATAGTGCGCAAGGAAAAAAAGCTTCCGGCGGTCAACGCGCACTCTACCGGGAACATCGCGGACACAAAGCAGCTAGGCCACCACGGAGTGCAAGAAGGCCAGTTGCTGGCTTTCATTGAGGGGAAGGTGCACACGATCGTGAAAAAGGCCAACACAACGGCTTTCATGGCGGTGCTTACCTATGACTGCGAGTGCCCCAAGAAAGTGGAGCTGTCGGCACAGAAACTCAACAACGGGAAGTGGGGCCCTGACCCGCCTCGATCCAAGGCCGACAAACGAAAGCCCCTTCTCGAGAAGATCACCGTCGATTCTCCGGAAAACAAAAACCAAAAGGGGAAGAAGGGTGGTCAGTGCAAGAAGGCCTTTGTCGATACTCCGGGGCGTATCAACGGTCTTCCGAAAGGGATTATCGACAAGGACCCTGAGCGCGCCAAGAAACTCGCCAAGAAATACAGGACACTCTTCGAGCGCGGCCATCGCGACCCGGAGCCTGTGTCGGGAAGCTGGCGTGTGGTCGCGAAGGTCACATGGGAAAACGGAAACGTCTGCGAGCGCACTGTCCAACTCGATATCAAGCAGGGGATACCGCAGGTACCTATCCTCGTCAAACCTATCCCCGTTAAGAGGTAGGCCTTCCGGGACGTGTCAACGTTTCTGAGACACCGCGTGATTTTGTTTGCTGAGTAGCGGCCAGTGTAGCGGCCTCCATTGCGGGCGGGTTGATCCAGGTCTCGGTCGGCAGGGCCGGCGGCGTCGGGGGCCGGCGCACGAATCGCTCGGGATGAGCGCGGCATGCGGCGTCGAGCACGGTCGCGCGCTTGGCGGAAACCTCCTCGGCGCGGCCACGGCGTCGGGCGTCATCGCCCGAGGCTGGAATGGCGCTGCTCGCCATTGTACGAGTCGAAGAAGACGCCGCAATGGGCGCGCGCGTCCTGAATCGAGCCGAAGCGCGGGGGAAAGTCCGGCCGGTACTTGAGCGTGCGGAACTGGCTCTCGGAAATCGGGTTGTCGTTGGACGTGTACGATCGGCTGTGCGACTTCGTCACGCCCAGGTCGCCGTACAGGTAGGCCACGGCCTTCGATGTCATCGACGGTCCCCGGTCGGCGTGGATCGTGAGCCGGTCGGGCTCGATCTGTTCTTGTTGGCAGGCCTGCTCGATGAGCTCCTTGGCCAGGGAGCTGCTCTCGCAGTCCACCATCCAGCCCACGGCCCTGCGCGAGTAGATGTCGATCATGACGTAGAGGTAGTAGTACGACCACTTCATCGGGCCCTCGAGCTTGGTGATGTCCCAGCTCCAGACCTGGTTGGGACGCGTCGCCAGAAGCTCGGGCTTTTGATACTTCGGATGGTGCAGCTGGTTGCGGCGCTCCCGCACCGCACTCGCCTCCGTGAGGATGCGGTACATCGTGCTGACCGAGCACAGGTAGCGCCCCTCGTCGAGCAGGATGGCCCACACGGCGCGGGGCGACAGGTCACAAAAGTGCTCCGAGGCGAGCAGGTCGAGCATTTCCTTGCGCTCCTCGTGGCTGAGTGCCCGCGCTGATCGCGGTCGCGGCTGCTGGGGCCGGGGCAAAGGCGCGCCGCCCGGCACCGACAGAACGTGGCGCGTACCACGCCGAGCGCGCGACAGGCCGGGAGAACGCCGATGCGTCCCGCCAGGTCCTCCGCGGCGCTCACGAGTCGCTCCCGCTCTTCGGCATCGTCAAGCCCAGCAGCCTTGAGACGTTTCCCTGCACCTCCAGGATCGTCTCGGCTGCGCAGATGCGCGCGAGCTGAGCGTTGCGCGTTTTGAGCGCACAGTCCGGGTCCGCCTTGGGACCGCGGCGTTTCGCCGACAGCGCGTCGAGCTGGCCCTAGTCCCGGCGCCGGCGCCACTCCACAGGGTGCGAGGAGTACAGCCCCTCACGCCGCAGCAGCGCGCCAATCTCGCCCGGCTGCCGCGAGCATGCATCGGCCTGCTCGACGATGCGTAGCTTGTACGCCGCCAAAAAACGACGCCGTTTCGCACGCGACGTGACCTCCGTCCGGCCCTGCGCCGGGGGAGCCCCATGCGCCTCGGTCGGGCTTGCTACGCTCGCCCTTCCTCGGTTCCGGGGTCTCCCCCGGGCTGTTCGTCTTCTTTGACATCTCTGCATTCTCCACCGCCCTGCACTGTAAACATCCGTAGGGCGGTGTCTCAGGCATATTGACACCAGAGGGTTCTGCGCTCAGCAGCCGGAACGGTGTGGGCTGGCGTCAGCCTCTTGAGTCCCGGACCTCTTTGGTACGGAGGTCTGCTTGAAGGTCGGACAGAAAACGGCTGATCTTCGCTTGCGTGGTCGGCTCCGCCAACACGACTAGGTTGCGATCTTCCCATCGCATCACGGCTTCATGCTGCCCCGCGCCGAGGATCGAATCAATCCAGCCGACGAGATCGAGTGGACTTTCGGGGCGTAAGGCGGAAATGAACCTGATCTCTTCAAGCCATGTGGTGATGTCGTCGACAACATAGACGCGAATCACAAAGCCCGCCGTGACCTGCCGCCTGCGTTCGAGTATCTGATTCGTTTGGAGGTGAATCTCCTCGGACGCTTGGATCTCGAGGACGTTGACACGGGGCGTCACGGATGCTGTTGGGCACCCACGCCGGACCCAGCGCACGATATTGTCGATGGGAAACCCTCGCGCGATAAGATCAACGACGAGGTGGGAACGGAAAGAGACCCCCGCCTTGTCCCGCTCTTGGGTCGGTTTCGACCCACCTGCGAACACCGCACGATACGGATAGTACTCAGGCCGCCATTGGACCTCGGAATGAGTGTGCGAAGGAGAACACGCAGCGATAGCGCGCCGGGGAAGCCGGGGAACGTGAACACGTACGTTGTGGGAGAGTACGATGAGACCGAGTACGGCCGGGCAAAGGTAAGAGAGCAGCGCAAAGCAACGCACGGAGAGTCCAGTTTGCGGCGCGTTGTCACCGGCGTGTCACGTCAACGGCTGGGGAGCTGGATTGCCCGTCGATGCGCTCCCCGCGGACCGGCTGTGACCCGGAGGTCCAGAGCACTTCGAGAGTGATGCCGCTCTCGATCGGTACGCCGAAGAGACGGGCCGTGCTGTGCCGAGGGAGTCAAGGACTCTAGGTCTTCGACGACAGATAGCGTGAGCGGCCTTCCTCTCTCATCCGCGGGTCAGGCTGGGCTTCGGCGCGCTTGACTACCTCCCAAGTGAAGGCCCGGTCACAAGTGTCGGCCCCTACTTGAGAAGCGCTCCAAGGAGTTCCCGCATCCGCCCGAGCATCTGCTCCGACGGCCGCTCTTTGCCCGTCTCGACTTTGCCGACGGTAGAGCGGTGCATACCGAGTTGGGCCCCGAGCTGGCGCTGTGTGAGTCCCAGGGCGCGCCGGTAGGCGCGGAGGGTGTCGCCGATCGTTCTAGGGTCGGGATGCGGGTCGTATCTGAGGAAAGCGATAGCGGCAGGCATGCGTCCGACCGGTGGTTGAGCGCGTCCAGATTCCCAGTTGGCGAGAGTCGCCCGACAGACGCCGAGTTTCTTGGCGGCTTCGTCTTGCTTCAGGCCGAGGTCCAGCCGTCGACGCTTGATGTGCTCCCCTATGGTCCCAGGCCTCTCGGGATACCCCTTGGGTTTGTGCCGTTGTCCTCTCAGGTGGACATGCCTAAAAGTGAACGAAACCCTTCCGGCTGGTCCAAATCAACTGTGTCCAGGCCGGCGGCGCGGAAGGGCTCGGTAAGCGCTGGGACGGGTTTCTGGATGACCTCGCCCGAGAGCACGACGGGCTCAGTGTTCGGGAGTGAGGCGCTGGTTCGGGAGTGCGGGATGAACACCGCAGAAGCGCAGAATTGATGAAGGAGGGGAAACGACAGGCGTCGTGATCGGAGCGGCCATCGAAGTGCACAAGGTGCTGAGGCCCGGTCTGCTTGAGAGCATCTACGAGGAATGTCTGTGCCACGAGTTCACGGGGAGAGGTGTTCCGTTCACGCGGCAGGTGCCTCTTGACCTCGTGTACAAGGGGCTTCGCGTCGGGTCGGCCTATCGGATGGATCTGATCGTCGAAGGCGTTGTCGTCGTGGAAGTCAAGGCCGTCGCGACGTTGCTGCCCGTACATCGGGCCCAGCTGATCACATACCTGCGCCGCAGCGGTTGTCCCGTCGGCCTCCTCTTGAACTTCAACGTCCCGATCCTGCCGGAAGGCATCGTCCGATTGGCCGTTCGACCAAGATCCTGACGGGTGCTCATCCTGCTCCTTTTCTGCGTTTCTGCGGTGAGACCGGACGACCCTGCGTCCGCGAAGGCGTATGTCCGCGACCAACACGTCCGTCTTGGTCCTTCGAGCGTTGTAGGTCAGAATGCATGATAAACTGACATATATGATCAAGACCCAGGTCTACTTGCGCGAGGAGGAGCTAGAGGCTCTTCACGCCGTCGCCAGAGAGTCGGGCCGCAGCCTGGCCGATCTGGTTCGCGAGGCGATCCGGAAGGTTTGGCTGCGTCCCAAAAAAGACGGGCCCGTGGCGCTCTGGGACGGAACGCCGCAGCGAACCTCCGTCGATCACGATTCGATCTACGACGACTAGTGATCCATGCGTCAGCGCGAGAAGGTCTTTGTGGACAGCGGAGCCTGGATTGCTCTGGCCCTTACCCGGGATCCGCTTCACGCCCGGGCGCGCGAGCAGTGGGAGGCACTGCTGGGTCACGGTGCGCGGTTCGTTACGTCGATTCCGGTCGTGCTGGAGACGTTTACGTTCTTGAACCGGAATGCGCGACGCGAGGTGGCGCTTGCGTGGAGGGATTCGCTTGGCGCCGTTCGTGGCCTGCAGACTCTGACCTGCGGCGTTCAGGACCTGCGGCGCTCGTGGGACTATTCCTTGCGGAGCGATCTCCACAAGTTGTCCGCTGTCGATGCCACGAGTTTCGCGATCATGGAGCGCGCCAAGATTCGGTTTGCGTTCGCGTTCGACCATCGCTTTGCCGTTGTCGGCTTTCGGATGGGAGGCTGACGCGCGGGCGACGCGACATACATCGTAGGACGTAGCCGTTGGACGCGAAGTGCTTGCCTGACGTGCATCGCGCAGTCCGTCGTTGACTTCGCCGGATGACCCGCGTATCTCGAACGCATGGGACGTCAACGCCTCGATCCTCGAGTGCGTCGTGGAGAGCGCGAGCTACGCTTCATCATGAAGTGGACCGGGTCGAGCTCGCCGCGCGGGAGCGTTCTCGACGAGGCGTTTCGCAGCGATCGCGGAAGCCGCGCCGTGCAGCACGTACTCGAAAGCGGGATCTACTCCGGGTCCGCGCCGGCGCGGTACGCGAAAGCCGGATGCATGTTCGTTTTCGCGGCGATGTTCGGTCTGATCGGCTGGATCGTTCTTGGCGCTCTTGCCGTGTTCTACTTGTATTGCGCGCTGTTGTTGGCCGTTTCGCCCAACGTCACGGCGTTCATGCGGGAGCTGCGCGGCCGGGCCCGGCATGGACCCGGCGGCCACCGCGGACGCCGCAGCCGATCGCGCAAACGGCGCTGAGCCCGGATCGTAGCCGGCGTCGCCCGGACCAATACGTCGTGCGAGCCCGTGTTTGGACTCTGGCTGGTTCATCGACGGGAACGAACATTGAAGTACGTCGCAATCGCGCACGCCGGACTTGAGGTGTTCGGGCTGGTGGCCTGAGTGGGGGCGACCCCCTGAACCCCGTCGCGATCGTCAGCGACCGGAACGTCCTCTCGTTGTTCTCCGGCTGCTCGCGTGGCTCTACTTCGCGTTCACGGCATCCAGCGCCCGCTTCGCGGCGGCGGCGAGTTCCGGATTCTTGGAGCGGCCGGCCTTCTTCAATGCGGAGATCGCTTTCTTCGAGCGTAGACGGCCGAGGTGGTCGCACATCCGGATCTTCTCTTCGATCACGAGCCGCTTGGGCAGCGACGGGCCGGCGGGATGCGTGCGACGTGACAGCATCCGGATCAAGACGCCGACACCCGCGTCGCTTCCGAGTTCGGCGAGGGCTTCTGCGACGCTCTCGCGGACATGGTGGTCGCGGTTCTTGAGCCCCGCTTTCAGGACCGGAAGCGCGCGCTGATCGCCCATGCGGCCCAGCGCGAGCGCGACGGACGTCTTGACGATGGCGTCGCGATCCGCGAGGCCCTGGGCCACGGTGTCGGCGAGCCGGGCTGCCCTGAGTGCGCCGGCCACCTGGAACAGCGTCGAGGCCAGCGCTCGTCGGACGCCCTTGTCCTTGTCTTGTTGGGCGACCGACAAGCCCGCCCGGAGCGGCGATTCGATGCCCATCATCAAGAGCACGGTGCCCGCCCGCGCTCGCGTCTCCGGTCGTTTGTCCTTGGTGAGCCCGATCAGCTGTTGCATGACGGCGCGACTCATCGCATCGGCGAGCTGCTCTTGCGCACGCGGCCACTTCTCGGGAGGCGTGCCGGGCAATGCGGCGAGCATGCCGCGTAGCGCCTCGTCCAACGGGGCATCCCGGAGTTCGCGACGCAAGACGATCGCTTTTCCGTCGTTGTCTCGCGCCTGGACTACGCGTCGTTTGGACAAGCGTTGCAGGCCGCGGCTGTTGGCGACCAGCAGATGGTCGGGCTTCACGACGATGCGCTTGACCGTTTCGCGGCGACCGTCGAGCCACACGACCTCTGCGCCGTGCCCGGGCGCGACGATCAAGAACAAAGCGAGGACGGACGAAAGTCCGCGTTCGATTCCGGGGCGTAGGGTCGGCATGTCGGGCCTGCGGTGGGCGCTCTTGCGGCTCATCGTGAATGGATACGCGGCTCGACGACCGATCGCTCATCCGTCTTGCCGCATGCTGGCTTCGTGCCTCCAATTCGTGAGCCGGCCGGCGTGGTCTCCAGGAGTCCGCGGAGAGAGGTGCCGATGCGCGTCAACGTTCGATCTTGACGAACAGCTTTCCCTGGCGCGTAAACGGACCGGTATCCACGGAGTACTCCACACGTGCCGCGTGCCGGGCGATGGCGGGCTTCACCGAAGCCCATCCGCCGCCGCCTCATCCGTAGTTCATGGTGCCTTGGGCCAGCGTCTTGCCCTTCTTGCCGAGGATCTTGTAGGCGACCGGCACGCGCTTGCCGTCGCGATAGACCGACAGCCCGCGTCCGTCCGTACCGGCGATCGAAAAGCCGAGCATCATCTTGCCGCGGTGTTGCCGGACGATGGCCTCAAAAACGACCGTGTCGGCGATCGAGAACTTCGTGGCATCGCGTTTTGTCACGCGCACCTTGCGGCCCTCGCCCGCCGGCCCCGTGGAGGACAAGAACCACCAGGCGCCGTCCTTCTGGCCTTCGATGCGCGTGGTCCGCACCCGGTATTCACCGGCAGGAAGCGCGCGTCGTCGCGTCTTGGCCGTGTCCTTTGAGGACCACACCAGCGTGAACAGCCGATCGCCGCGCGCCAGCACGACGGACCCGGCGCCGAACGTCGGCTCCACGTGTGGACTTGCGTTCTTGCCGTCTTTCTTCGAGTCCGCGGGCGGCGCATCGATGCGCGTCGGCCGGCCGCGCTTGGCGTTCTTGAGCCAGCGAATCAGGGCCACACGGGCCCTGACAGGCGTGGCCGTTCACGACGTTCGCTTGACTTGATCGAGCCACGCGAGATCCGTGCGGATCGCAACGTCGGGCACGGTATGACAGGTCGCACACCGCGCGGCGAACATCTGGGCGACCTCGGGCGGCGCCGCCTCGGAAACCGAAACATCGAACATCGCGACGGCGACCAAAAGGGTCGCACCGGCAAGAGCGGAAAGTGAACGCATGCTTCCTCCTGTGGCGCCCTCTATCATGCCAAACCCGTCTCGCACTTGCTCGGAAGGGCATCGGGCGGCAGCAATAGGGGGGGCGGGGGCGCAGGAATCGACCCGCCATCGAGGGCGGACGTCTTGTTCCGAGACGCGGTCATGAACAGGCACGCCGATGTCGATCGCCCCGTTCGGTGCGACCGGCGACTCGGTGTTGTCTCGACTCGATGCGCTTGCAAGGCGGGTTCAACGATATCGATCTGTTCACGGGCGCGATCCCGGAAAGTTGGCGTTTTGGAGGCCGTAGGCGGGGTTTGAGTATCTGACGTAAGCCGTTTTGTGCAAAGAGGTTCCCGCGCCCAGCCGACGGCTTTGGTATGAACAACAATGCCACGACGGACGCGGGA
>JAJFFH010000015.1 GCA_021776735.1 Planctomycetota bacterium
CTCGGGGAGTTGGTCCAAGAACCGTTCGGCCTGCTCGCGCCACTCAGTGTCGGCGAGCCACGGAGGAAGTTGCGCGCTCATACCCTTCAGGTCGGCAGCGGCGTCAGGATCCCGGAGTAGTTTCCTGACGCCGTCTTAGCGGTTCCTCCGCTAAGCAACACCAACCCCAAAAGCCATGCAGCCTCAAACGGCGTCAGCCGTTGAGGCAAAGGCACGGAGCGCCTCGCCGACATACTCTGCGCTGGGACGCAGGAGACGGCCGGTGGCCACCTGTTCCTCGAAGTGGGCGGCCCAGCCCGCCACCCGCGCGCAGGCGAACGTGGGCGTGAACAGCGACGGGTCCAAGCCGACGCCGTGCAGCAGCAATGCGGTGTAGAACTCCACGTTCGTCTGCAGGTCGCGGCCCGGCTTCAGTTCCGCCAGCGTTTCGATCACGGCCCGTTCGAACACACGGGCGTCGGCGAACAGACCGCTTTGCTCCGGGTCGTCCCGCAGCAATTCGTCCGCAGCCGCACCGAGCACATCGGCCCGCGGGTCGCGCACCTTGTACACGCGGTGCCCGAAGCCCATGATCCGCCCCGCCGCGCCGACCTGCTCCCGAACCCAGCCACGCGTGTTCGCGTCGAGGTCGCCCGAACGCGCACGCAGTTCGAGAAGCGACGCCAGCGCCGGGCCCGGCGCGCCTCCGTGCAACGGACCCTTGAGCGCCGCGAGCGCCGCCGGCACGGCCGACCAGAAATCGGAACCGGTGCTCGCCACGACACGCGCCGTAAACGTGGACGCGTTCAGCCCGTGATCGACGACGGTATTGAAGTACGTCTCGAGCGCGCGAGCACGCGAGGAATCCGGCTCGGAGCCGGTGAGCATCCACAGATAGTTGGCCACATGGCCCAGATCGCGCCGTGGCGGCACCGGTTCCTCGCCTTGCCGCAACCGATCGTACGTCGCGACAAGCGCCGGCAGCGCGCCGACCACCACCCCAAAAGCATCGCCGTCCGTTCCTGCCGCCTGGAGTGCGGCGCACCCCGCCAAGAGCGCATCCATGGGATCGGTCCGGCGTGTCGCGGCGGCACGCAGCAACTCGATCACCACGGGCGCCAAGGGCGTCCGGTCGGTCAAACCTGCCAGCCGGGGTGACCCCGGCCCCGCCGGGCGTGCTTCGCGCAACAGCAGTTCGGCAACCTGCTCGAAACTCGCCTTGGGCGCCAGGTCCTCAATCGCGTATCCCGCCACCAGAAGCTGGCCACGCACGCCATCGACACGGCTCAGGCGGGTTCGCGCGGCCACGACCCCGTCGAGGCCAGCGGACGGTCGGGAAGGGCTCGTTTGGGTTGTCATGTCGTCCCCAGCTTCGCCCGGCTAGCACAGCCCGTCAATCTTGATAACATAATCAACATGGACGGGCATTTGGACGCGCAAGAAGCGGCGGAGCGCCTCGGCGTAAGCACGCCGACGGTCTACGCCTATGTGAGCCGGGGGTTGATTCGCTCCGAGTCGATTCCCGGAACGCGCCGGCATCGCTATCGGGCGGCGGATGTCGAGGCGTTGGCTCAGCGGCAAAAGGCACGGCGCGAGCCGGAAGCGGCGGCTCGCGGGACGTTGTCGTTTCACGGCATGCCGGTCCTCGATTCGGCGCTCACGCTGATCGAGGGCGGGCGGCTGTATTACCGCGGCCATGACGCGTTGCAACTCGCGCAGACGTGGCCGCTCGAGCGGGTCGCCGATCTCTTGTGGGGCGCGCCGTTTCCCGACACCGAGGTTCTCGTGGCGCCGTCGCTGCCGTGGTCCCGGCTCGGCGCGTTGCCGCCGGTGTCCGCGTTCCACTCGTACCTGGCAGCCGCAGCGGCCGCGGACCGCGGCGCCTACGATCTGCGCGCACCCGCCGTGCGCCGCGCCGGGGCGCGGATCCTGCGCGGACTGACGGCAGTGGCCGCGGATGTTGCTCCGTCCTCCCGCCCCACCGCGGACACCCTCGTCGAGGGTTGGACGATTTCGAATCCGGGCGCGACCGGGCTGCTCCAAGCGGCACTCGTGCTGTGTGCGGACCACGAGTTGAACTCGTCGGCGTTCACCGCCCGCTGCATCGCGTCGGCAGCGGCCACGCCGTACATGGCGGTGACCGGGGCGCTCGCAGCGTTGCAGGGCAAGAAACACGGCGGGCATACCGAGCGCATCGCGGAACTGATCGAAGAGGGCGGCGAGCCCGCGGACGTGCTCGCCGCAACGCTGCGCCGGGACGGGGCCCTGCCGGGCTTTGGACATCCGCTCTATCCGCAAGGCGACCCGCGCGCGACGCTGCTGCTGAAACTCGCGCCACCGTCGCGCGAACGCAATCGGGCGTTGCGCTTTGTAGAAGCCGCGGCAGACCTCACCGGCGACCAGCCCAACCTGGACTTCGGACTCGTCACGTTCACGCGGGCACTGGGGCTGCCCCGGACCGCACCCTTCGTGCTCTTCGCTTTGGGCCGCACGGTCGGCTGGATTGCGCACGCCCTGGAGCAGTATGATCGCGACACGCTGATCCGTCCGCGAGCGCGATACACGGGCCCGTGGCCGGATGACGGGAAGGCGATGTCACCATGAGTACAGGAACGGACGGCGATATCTTCTGGGGGATCTGAACCACGAGGACCGCATGACGATTTCCGATCAACCCGATCCGTTCTGGAACCGGGCCTACCGCGACGGTTCGTCGCCGTTTGGAAAACCGAGCGAGGAGGTTGTTCGGCTCGCCGCCGGCGATCGGGAGCTCATCGCGAAGGGTGCCCGCATTCTGGTTGCGGGATGCGGAGACGGCCGGCACGCGCTGTATCTCGCCAAGGAGGGATTCGTCGTCGATGCCTTCGATATCTCCCCTGACGCCGTCGCCCACGTACGGGCCAACGCGACGCCCGGTCTCCACTTGCGTGCCTGGCAAGCCGATCTCGATGGCGTTGAGCTGGCGGACCAATATGACTGGGTCATTGCCCACGGGATGTTGCACATGGTCCCGGACCCCGCACGCGACAAGGCCATGGCGCGGCTTCGCGCACAGACGCACCCGGGCGGGATCCACGTCGTGGCCGTATTCACCGACACGATTCCGCCGCCGCCGGATCTCGCACCGCTACATGTCGCCCTCTTCAGTGAGGGTGAGCTCTTCGAACAATACCGTGCCGCAGGCTGGGAACTCCTCGAAACGCGATCGTATGTTCTTGAAGACGAACATCCCGGCGGCATCCGGCATCGCCACCCGATCAACAAGCTCGTCGCGCGCGCACCCGCCCCCGCGCTCCCCTGATTGCCCACGAGCCGGCCCTAACTAACTCAGCAGTTCACCCATGCCCTGGTCCGCTTCCCCGGACGTGGCGTACGGTCCCCGAACAACGCGGACATTTTCGCCGGCGCAAACTCGCGCAAGGATCTCCTCGGTCGATTCCGCGGCGTGGCGGCCTCCGTGGAACTCGCAAAAAAAGAACTGTCCTGCCACCTCGCTCGCGGGCGTGGTGTCCAGCACGGTTTCGCCGGCATCGCCTGATTCGTCGTTACGGCGAAATCCGCGGCGGGCAGGCGCGACTCCATCGCGGTAGGTGACCAGCGCGAACTCTGCCGGATCGACCGGTTCGACCGGCGCGTTGTTCGCGAGCGCAACCTCGGCCATGAACCGATCGGGGTCGAGCCCGGGCGCCTCGACCACGAACGCGGCCATGCTGTCCTCCGTGCCTGACGCATGCGTCTCGCCGTCGGCAAAAAACGCCGCCTGGCCCTCGGCGATAGGGTGCCGCACGCCGTCGCCACCGGACACCCAACCGCTCCCCGCAACCACGAACAGGAGCTGGCAGCCTGCGGCGGGATGTTCGCCCAGCACGCTGTTGTCGGAGTAGTGAAAACACCCGACCTGGGTCGCTTCGCCGGTCCGCACGCCGCGTACGAGCGTGACGCCGGTGCTGCCGAAGCGTGTCAGGGGAGAGCCGGCATGGCGGTCAAATCGAAACAGGCGCATGGTTTCCGCAGCATAATGCACTGCGACCCCTCGGGTTGCGCGACGACCCGGCGCGAACGCGTTGGCGATCAGCGGCGGCCCGAAGGGCCGTCCGCTGCATCGTCTCGTTGGGCCGGCCGCGCCCGGGAACTGGTTTTCAGCCACAGAGGACTCCGGGGTCTCAGAGAGACCCGCCGAACACCATCCACCAATCGCGGATTGCCGAAGTTGACGACCAGGCCACGCTTCAATCCCGTGCTCTTCGGGTAGGACAGGACTTGGGCCAAGAAGGAGTCGTGATCTTCCATCTCTGTGATCTCTGTGAACTCTGTGGCAAGAGCTTCTCAGCGTCCGCCCAACTACTTCTTCGCGGCCTTGCGGCGCGGCATGCCGACCGCGCGATAGGTGCCGCCGGTTTTCTCTGCCAGCCGCCGCATGAGCTGTTCGCTATGCGCCGGACCGACGCCGATCGTGTGCACCACGCAGCGGTAGATTCGGTTGAGCTTCAAAAAGCGCGCGACCTCCTTGTCGATGCGCTCTTGAGACATCGACGCGTCGCTATACGTCGGGTATCCGTCGGACAAGAGAAAGATCGTGTCCGCGCCGTCCGCATCCGCATCGGCCGCACCCGAAGCCCCGGGCTTTCGGCGTCCCATTGTCTTGGCGTAGCCGAGTGCCTTGTGCAGCGCCGTGAACAGCCGGGTCGCGCCGCTTGGACCGATCGGATCGAACCACTGCTCGGCCTCATGCTTGTCCTTCGGCGTCGCCGGACGCAGCACGGGCGCCTTGGTCCAGCTCTCCACCACGCTGTCAAAAAACACGACGGTGAACTTCACGTCTGGGTGCAGCGTGCGGATCGTGCGCGCAAGCTGGTTCTTGGCCACTTCCATCTTGGTCTTGCCTGGCACCGTGTTGTCGCGCTTCGAGCCGGACACGGGCCCGCGCTGCGGGACGGGCTCCCTCATCGAGCCGGACCGGTCGAGCACGAAGACGATCCGCGTCGAGCGGGTGTGAATGCCGTAGAACGCCGCGCGAAACTCCTTTTGCTTCGCCTTGTCGAGCCAGCGCTTGCCGTTCTCCGCCGCCAGCCACGCCACCCCGTGCTGCATCCACCAGCGCGAATACTGCGCTCCGGATCCGAAGCCGGTGAACGGCTGTCCGGTGTACCAGCGCAGCGCATCCTCGATCTCGTGCGCGAGTTGTCCCTTGGCCGTCGCCAGGGCGCGCACCAACGCCGCAACCGCACGCGGATCGTCGATCCCGCGCAACGCCCGCACGGCCGCGCGGCGGATCGCGGCGGCGTCCGCGCCGAGACACTGCTGCGCGGCCTCGCGGCCTTCTCTCACCTTGTGGCGCGCGATCCAGTCCAGCACACGGATACGCGCGTGCGGCAATTCCTCATCGTTCGCAAATCCAAGGATCGCCACCTTGAACCGGTGAAACGAAGGGTGCGCGAGCAGCACCTGCACAAGCGAGAGCCGAAAGCGAAGCGAGGCCCGTGCCTGCTGCACAACGCGGTCCTCGTTCGCCCCGAGCCAGGTCAACGCGTCGCCATCCGTGAGTCGCCCGATACGGACGGCGATTTCCTCACGCACGCTGCGCTCGGCATCACGGCGACGGACCGCGTCGTCGTAGGCGTCTCGTTTGCTCTCGCTCACCCGACCCTTACGAAAACGAGCCCGTGCCCGCGCGACATCGCGCACGAGTTTTTTCTCGAACCCGAGCGACGCGGCCATCCACGCCGCATATTCGCGCGCCACGCGCAGACTGTCTTCCTTGCCGAGGTCACGCAGTGCCGCAAGCTTTTCGTCGCGCGCGCCGGACTTGCGACGCAGCACTCGCGCCCGCCGCTTCAGCTTGGCCCACTCCGCCCCGGAATAGTCGGCCCGAGCCGGCGCAAGCGCGAACACGAGCAACAGGACAGCGCAGAAGAGCCGCATACGAAGATACTAACGCGTATGACCCGATGACTGGGAACGGGATCGACTCAAACGTAAGCCGTCGCGCGGAGCGGCTTGTTCGGCGACTCGCACAGGTCACCCCAGCAGCAGGTCGACGACTTCCGCCACGCCATCACGAAATGGTCTCTCGTCCATCTCAACGTAGTCGAAACCGTATGTACGGGCTTCGTTCTCGATGTAGCCGCTCATTTGGGTGACAAATACCGCAAAAGCGTCAACGTATTCCTCACTTGCGTGACGCATCCAGTCATGCTCGCGCTCGATGGCCCCTCTCTTGATGTTCCCGTTGTGTGTGGTCCCCTGGTTTCCAAGGAACACGGCTCGGAACTCCACGCCGTCCAACCGGGCGACCAGCTCGGGAAGAACGGCAACGCCTTCGACCACGAGACTCCGACCCTCTTCTTGTTCCCTTAGAACAAAAGGCACGACGGCTCGCCAAACCGCCTTGCTCTCCTCGATCTGGTACTCAATACGCCTTGCCGGATTCTCTGCCATCAGCCTGATCCTATCTGCCTCAGGCATCTCGTTGAGTCGGCTGACAACAAAAAGGCCGGGTTCGGATTCCGGGGACAACACGGCCTCCAGCACAACGCCCAGCGAGTCAGTCGCGACGCTGCCGATACCACGCTCCCTGGTGATCGCCTCGGCTATGACTGACTTGCCGACCCTCGGAGGTCCGCCAATGAAGCAGATCATCGGACATGACCTCCATCCCTGGATTGCCGGGGCAGCGGGACGCCTAGGCCGTCCGCAAGCATCGGCGACCGCTCGATTCCCTTCATCGTTTCGTCCTCGCCGAACTGGAAAGCAAAGCGAACATGCCGCCGAGAACGAGCGCCACAAGGCCTCAAGGCTACGCAGCCCCGAGAAACCCCGGCGGAATTGACTCGATCGCGCACACACAGCCGCTGTGCACGACTGTGGTCATGCGCCTTGTTCACGCAAGATCTTTCGCATGTAGATCCGACCTTCATCGCCGGGGCCGAAGACGTCGGGCAGGGTCGCCACCGGGGTGAAGCCGCTCTTGCCGTAGAACGCCACGCGATCGTGATTCCTGGCATAGGTGGCCATGTAGAGGCAATACGCGTCCGACTCTCGCGCAAAAACCTCGGCGTGGGCAAGTAGGCGTCTGCCGTGACCCTTGCCGCGATGCTCTGGCAGGAGGCCGATATCGAGAAGCTCGGAATACTGCGCAAAACAAGGGGCGCCATCCAGAGGCGGCTCGACCAGAACCGCGGCGAACCCGATGGGCGTGCCGTCCTCCTCCAGGGCGAAGAAGCGCGTGCCGCGAAAGTAGTGCACGGCTACCCGACGCCGAAGCCACTGGACGTGGGACTCCTTCGAACCGTCAAAGTGTCGACCGCACTCGACCTCGGCCATGAGATCGAAGAAGACGTCGAGAAACTCAGGTTCGTGTATCTCACGAATCATGTTGTGTCCAGTTCAGTACACCTAACCGCCTTGGCGCCGCAGCGCCGTGTTGGCCAGAGGCCGCGCTGGACTCCCTGACGAGCCGGCCGCCGTCACGAAACTCCAGCTTCGTTGTTCGCGGGTTCGGGGTCGGGGTCAATAGATCGTCAGAAACGCTCGGGTCACCTCGGTGGTCGCGAAGTAGTTTGTGTAGGCGTCCAGCACCAGGAATCGATCTTCGTCGCGTGGGTCGCCGATCATGCCTACCGCGACGGCCGCGAGTTCGCGCACGACCTCGGGACGCTTTTTGTCCGCTACGATTTCGAGCAGCGGTGCGATCGAGGAGACCTGGCCCAGATGCGCCAGTGCCAGGACCAGACGGCCCTGAACGACCGCCGACGATTCCTTGCGCAGGCGCTCGAGCAACAGGAGCGACGCGCCGCGCCGGCCCATCAGGCCCAGGCCCATCGCGGCGCCGCCAGCGGCTTCGGGCCGGCCCTCTTTCAGGAGAGATTCGAGCAGTTTCGGTACCTCCGGGTTGTTGCCCCCGAGCAGGCCGAGAGCTTCCGCGGCGGCGGCGCGCGCGCGGGCGGCACCCTTTTGGGCGCGCTCGAGAAGGAGCGGCTGCGCGGCCTGCGCGCCGGCCAGGGCGCACGCCAAACCGAGGGCCGAAACCAGTTCGGGGTCGTGCGCCTTTTTGTATTCGAGCGCCAGGAATGCGCGGATCGAGTCACGGTCGCGGTGTGGCGCATGGCGGGCGCCGAGACCGAGTGCCAACGCGGCATAGGGTTTGACGATCGGGTTGCCGCCCTTGTCCACGATTCGGCGCAACTCGTCGAGCGCCATGGGCTCGCGGGCGCCGCCGAGCGCAATCGCGGCGAACGCGCGCAGCGGCGCATCGGAGTCCTTGGTCAGGGCCCGGACGAACGCACGTTTGGCCGCGCGAAGGTCTTCGCCGGTCGGCGGCGCCTCGCGCAGCAGGCGACCGAGAGCAAGCGCCGCGGAACGACGGGTCTGCACGCGCGCCCGGCGCGAACGCAGGACTTGCACAAGCAAGGCCACGGCGCGCGGGCTCCTCAGGAGACCGGCGGCCGTCGCGGCGTGCGAGCGACCCACATCGCCGAGGCGCTGGCGGCCGAGTCGACCCGACTTCGCCGCGCCCAGGATCTCCCCGAGGAGCATCGGCTCGCGCGAGATACCGCAGGCAAACACGAGGTTTGCCGCTTCCTCCTGCCCCCGGGCCCTCTGACAATGCTGAACCAAATCCATTGCCAGACCACGGTCCTCGCCCGCGCGCAGTCCCATGGCAAGCGCGAGAAAGCCACGCACCTTGTGGGGACGGAGGTTGCGCGCGCGCATCAGTTCGTCGAGGTGCTTGCGGATGCGCGCGCGCACGGCGTGCGACTCCACCGGCAGGATGCCGATGCCGAGCGCCGCACCGATCTGCACGAACGACGGCGCCTTGCCACGGCGCAGAATGCGCAGGAGCACTTCGGCGTCGTTTTCGTTGCCGATACGTCCGAGCGCCATCGCCGTCGTGCCGCGCAGGTTCTTCGGTTCGTGGACGCTCGCCGTGATCCCGGCGAGCACTTTGCGCGCGTGCGCGCGTTCAAACACGCGATCCGCCGCGCCCGCCGCGGGGTCGTCGGTGGCGGTCGGTGTCACGGTCCCGCCCGCGCGCACGGTGCGGCGCACGCCGAGGAGATACTCGCGGTTGTACTCCCACCAGACGCGCCACGATGTGTAGGTGCGGCTCTTCGCGCGCGAGCGCGGCGGCGGCGTGTTCTCCGGCGGCTGGGCCGGCGGCGGTGTGGGTTGCGGCGGAATCGGATCGGCACCGCCGGAATCGGGCGGAGGCGGACCGGTGGGTCGGGGGGTCTCGGGGGGATCCGGATCGGGGTCACGCAGACCCGGCGGCGCGCCACCGTTGGGCGTCACCGGGCCATCGGGCCGCGGCGGCGGAGGCGGAGGAGGAGGCGGCTCGATCGGCCGGATTCCCGGAGTGTGAGCCAGCGCCAGGGCAACGAGAAACAACCAGCCGACGGCGACGCGCATGAACCGGCCTCCTGCGAAAAGCCCTGCAAGACACCCAGAGCAAGACAAGACCCTGGGTACCCAATAGACAGAGTGCATTCTCGCATGGAATGCGGGCGATCCGGGGCGAAATTGGCTTCGCCGCGAGCCGAAAAACGTCCGCGTCATGGACAATGCGGAGCGCGATGGCCGACCAGATCGACGCGCTGCGGCTCGCGCTGCAGCACTCCCCCGAAAACGTGCCCCTGCGGTGCCACCTGGCCGAGGTCCTGCTCGCGCACGGTCGCGCCGACGAGGCGGCGACCGAGTACCGCGCCGCGCTCGCGCTCGATCCCGACAATGCGGTGCTGAAAACCGGACTGGCGGGCGCGTTTTGGCAGGCGGGCAAGAAGTCGGAGGGCCTCGTGGTCCTCGAAGACGTGCTGCAAAAGGACAACACGCCGGCCGAGGCTTACGTGCTGCACGCACACATGCTCTTGCAGGAGGGCGATCCGGGTCGAGCCGCCCGGCAGTACCGGCGCGCGCTCGAACTCAACCCCGAACTCGCCGACCAAGAGTTGGCCGACCGGCTCGGCGTCCATCCGGAGCAGGACGAAACCGCCCACGAGGTGGTGGACGGCCGCATGCGCCAGGGCATGGAGGACGGCGCGCCGGAGACCGAGTTCGTCAGCGAACGGCCCGACATCGACTTCTCCGATGTCGGCGGCATGGAGGGGGTCAAGGACGAGATCCAAAAAAAGATCATCCTGCCGCAGACGCGGCCGGACCTGTTTGCGGCCTACGGCAAGAAGGCCGGCGGCGGCATCCTCCTGTACGGACCGCCGGGCTGCGGCAAGACGCACCTGGCGCGCGCGACCGCTGGCGAAGTACAAGCCGGCTTCTTGGCCATCGGCCTGCACGACGTGCTCGACATGTGGATCGGAAACAGCGAGAAGAACCTCCACGCGATCTTCAACCACGCGCGCGGCAACACGCCGGCCGTCCTTTTCTTCGACGAGGTGGACGCGCTCGGCGCCAGCCGCAGCGACATGCGGCAGAGCAGCTCGCGCCACCTGATCAACCAGTTCCTGTCCGAGCTCGACGGCGTCGAACACGACAACGAGGGCGTGCTGATTCTCGCGGCCACGAACGCGCCGTGGCACCTCGACACGGCGTTTCGCCGTCCCGGCCGTTTCGATCGCATGATTTTCGTGCCCCCGCCGGATCTCGGCGCGCGCGCGGAAATCTACCGCATCCTGTTGCGAGACAAACCCGTCCGCGACATCGACCATCAACACGTCGCCAAGAAAACGAAGGGGTTTTCGGGCGCGGACCTGAAGGGCGTTGTCGATCGCGCCATCGAGGCGAAACTGGACGAGGCCCTCGCCGCGGGCGAACCGCAACCGCTTACGACGAAGGACCTGGTCGCGGCCGCCAAGCGCGCGAAACCGACTACGAGGGAGTGGTTTGCCACAGCCCGCAACTACGCGATGTATGCCAACCAGGGCGGGGTGTACGACGATGTGCTCGAGTACCTCGACGCCAAGCACGACTAGCCCGAGTTCCGAAAACATCGCCGTCCGTTTGCCACACTCATGGAACTCCAGCGCGCGCAACTCCTGTTTGAACGCAACCGTTTCCCGGAAGCGGCGGACGCGGTGCGCCAGGTTCTGGCGAGCGATCCGGACAACGGGCTGGCGCACGCCATGCTGGCGCTTTGCCTCGTGCAGCAAAAACAGCTGAAGGAGGCGCAGCGCGAGGCCGAGATCGCGGTCGGGCTGGCGCCGGAGCACCCGTTCGCCTTCCACGCGATCGCCGCCGTCGCGATGGAGCAGGGTCGGTACGACAAGGCGCGCGAAGCGATCGACGAGATGATCCGGATCGATCCGTCCGACGCGCATCACTTCATGCTGCTGGCGCTGGTGCACAGCAACCTCGCCCAGTGGGCCGAGATGCTGCATGCTGCGGAGACCGGCCTCCGGCTCGACTCGGAACACGTTCAGTGCACGAACCTGCGCGCCTTCGCGCTGCGCAAGCTCGGCCGCCGCGACGAGGCCAGGACACACCTCGACGCATCGCTGGCGCTCGATCCCGAAAACGCCGACACGCACACCGTCCTCGGATGGCAGCGGCTGGAGGCGGGCGACACGAAGGGCGCGCTCGTAGCGTTTCGCGAAGCGCTCCGGCTCGATCCCGAGCACGGCTGGGCGCAGGAAGGGATTGTCGAGGCGCTCAAGGCGCGCCATGCGATCTACCGCGTGTTCCTGGGCTATGCGTTCCGAATGTCGCGGCTCAGTGGCCGTGCACAGTTCGCCGTTCTGGTCGGCGGGTACGTGCTCTACCGCGTCGTCTTTTCGCTTCGCGCGAGCCATCCGTCCTGGTCGATCTGGCTGAGCCCCCTGCTGGGAATCTACATCGCGTTCGTACTGCTGACGTGGATCGGCCGTCCGCTGTTCGACCTGCTGTTGCTGCTGCATCCGATCGGCCGGCACGCGCTCCCCCGCAAGCGCATCGCGGGCGCCGTGATCATCGGCATCCTGCTTTTTGGCACCCTCACCGGCATCGCCACGGCGCTGCTGGCCACGGGCTCCGCCGCAGACGTCGGGCTGATGTTCGCCGTCATGCTGGGCACGCTGATCATTCCGACCGCAGGCTTCCTGAACGCGACCAAGCCCCAAGAGCGGTGGATCATTGGCACGCTCCTCGGCGTCCAGGTGGCGTTGGGACTCGCCATCCTGCTCGGCGCTCCAGTCATCGACGTCTGGCTCATCTGCGTCGTTGCCGCGCCGTGGGTCGTCAACATCGCAGCCGTTCGCGACCGGTAGCATCTTCCGGGGAAGCAAACCGCTTGCCCGCCATAACGCCGAAGGCGCGACGGCTGGGACGCCGATGTCTCGCCGCCTGGCCCCCCGCACCCCCACGAAGGAAAAAAAAGGGCGGCCCTAAAAGGGACCGCCCCGCGGAAACAGCGGAGGGAGCCATGCTCCCTGCCGATGCGGAGAGTTTCGATGGACGCGCATCGTCTGGTGTTGGGCCAAAAACTACTGTCTACGCCTCTTGCTTCTTGCGGCGTCGGCGGCGCAGTGCAAGACCGGCGACCGCGATGCCGGCGACGAGCGCCAACGTGCCCGGCTCCGGGTTGCCCTGGAAGACGAACGAAGGACCGTGGTAGCGGTTCTCCGGACCAAAGTCCGCATTGACCGGAAACGCGAGACCGAGCCCCCAACGACCGCCGCCGATGTTGAGCAGGTGGCCGCCTCCGTCGTCGAACACCGGTGTCGGCTCCAGATCCTGGCTGGTCTTGCCACTGTTGCCGCTGGAGTCGCCGTTCCCGCTCGGATAGTGAACCGACACGGTGAAGTTTGTGCCGTCGACCATGGTCACCGTTCCCGGAAACTCGTAGTAGCGATAGCCCTCCACCAAGAGACCGCCTGTCCCAGCCGGCAGGATCATGCTGAACAGCTCGACGCCGCTGTCGGTGTCGTGGATCAGAAACGTGTGGTCGTTGGCGAGACCGTCACCGTTGTCGTCCCATATGCCGCCCGCAGAGATGAGCAGTTCGTCTGCGATGACGGTGAAGTCCAGGCCGATCGTGACGTTGTTGAGCGTCTGCCGACCTTTGCCCGTGACGTTTACGCCACCATTTTGGTGGACACCAACGAATACTGTGCCTTCAAAAGCCAAGGCATCGGCACGGGTAGGGGTGCTTAGCGCCAATACAGCGCATAGCGCCAAAGAGAAGCCCGCAATAGCGCGGAACATGGTACTTGCCCTCCAAATCAGTCGTGTTGTCGTCTCCAAGGAAGCACCACACATCCTAAGAAGCTGCAAGGATCAATGCGACGTTTCTTGAGACAATTCTCAGTCCCAAAAAGAAACACCCACCTAACAAACGTCCAAGAGACTCAACGTACGCGCCTCATGCCTCATGTCGGCCCAAGGCCCGTCCGGCCAAGAGAATCCGCGCAGCGCGGACTCTCGCGGATTCAATAAAGCCGAATCAGCTCGTGCGAGGCGATCGAAGTCGCAAAGGGGTTGAACCACGCCTCCACGTCGAAAAGCGCGTCGTGTGGCCGGCGATCGGCCATCAGGGCGAGGGCCACCGCGGAGAACTCGCGGACCGACGTGCGCTCCCGCTTGTCGAGCAGGATCTCCAGCAGCGGCCGGACGGTGCCGCCGTGATCCATGTGGCCAAGCGCCAGCGCGATCCGGCCTTGGGCCAGCGCGGAGTTGGTCTGTTGCATCAACTTGACCAGTTCGAGAGCCATGGCGCGACGACGCGACAGTCCGAGCGCAATCGCCACGTCTTCAAGCAGCGCGGGTTTCTTCGTCTTGCGCGCGATCTCCTGAAGCGTGTCCAGCACCTCGGGGTTGCGGCCGCGCAAGAGGCCGAGTCCCTGCGCCGCGGCGCCGCGGAGCTTCGGGGGCGCGCTGCGCCGCCGCAACACGGACATGAGATCGGGGGCGGCTTCGTTCGCTCCGGCCAGACCGAGCGCAATTGCCAGGGCCGATTTGAGGTCCGGGTTCTTGGCCCGGCTGTACCGCTTCGCCAGGAACGCCCGGATCTGATGACCCGCGCCGTCCCGGGGACCGTAGGTCCGGGCCGCGAGGCCCAGAGCGAGCGCGCAAACGGGACGGATCTGCACGTCGGCTCCGTCCGCGAAAGACTTGCGCAAGGTCTCGACCCCGAACGGAGCACGCCCCCCACCAAGAGCGAGCGCGCAAAAGGCGCGGACGCTTTGGTCGCGCGCCTTCTCGAAAGTCTTCAAGAGGGCATCGCGGGCGCGTTCGACCTGCGGCAAGGGCGGATCGGTTTCACGCAGGATGCGGCCGATCGCCAAGGCGGCGGACTGCCGGGCCGCCACACGCGCGCGGCGGGAACGCAACAGCGCGACAAGATGGTCGAGGCGGCCGGAAACCTCGATCAGGCCCAACGCCTGGGCCGCGTGGGCCCGTGCGAGCGGGCTGAGCTTGTGGCGCCCCAGACGACCGCGGCGCACCGCACGGATCAGGTCGGGCACCGCCATCGCATTGCCGGTCAGTCCCAGCGAGAACGCGAGATCCGCCTCCTCCTGCGTCTTGAGCTTGGCCACCTGGATGCGTCCCAGCAGCGCCAACAACAGGGTCGGATCCTGGCGACCGCGCAGACCCGCAGCGAGCAGCGCCAGGCCCGCGGCCCGGTTCGGCAGGCGCACCTTGCCCGCCGCAGCCTGCTGGAAGAAATCGCGCAGATCGGGTGCACGCTGCCCGACATCGCCGACGATACCCAGCGCGACGATGGCGGCCTCGCGAACAACGCTTCTCGTCTTGTCGCGCGTAGCCAACTCCAGGAAAAACGGAACATCCTCCGCGTTGCCGGCACGTCCCAGCGAAAGCACGGCGGCAGCGCGAAGCGTTCGGTCCTCGGCCCGGCGCGCGACACGGCGCAGCGCGGCCAAAATGTCTGGGCGCATGTCGGCGACCGGATCGACCGGTCCCGCTCCGAGCGACCGCGTGGCCGAGGTCCGCTCGCGCAGGAGGCGGCGTAGTCCCACGACACGCTCGCGGTTGAGCCGCCACCAGAGGCGCCACAGCGTGGTTCCGCCGCCGCCTCCCCCGGACGTAGTCGGGCCGCCTCCGCCGGAGCCGCCCCCCGTGCCCGGTCCGCCGCCCCCCGGCGTCGCCGTCGGCGGCGGCGCTCCGGCGCCAGGAGTCGGCCCGGACGACGGCGGCGGCATGTCCGCGGTGGAACCGTGAGTCCAAGCCAACGCGGCCACCAAGAGCAACATGAACGCGGCTCTCATGGGTACCAATAGACCCGAAACCGGGTGCAAGCGAGCGCAGCTTTCCGATTCGCGGGCTTGTTTGACATTCCTGCGCTGGCGCAGAGCCCGCCGTGCCGCGTCCGCCAGCGGGGCCGAATCCAGCTCGGCAAGCGCTCTAATCACCTGCATCGCCGTCCGTCCCTGTACTCGTCGGAGAGCTCCGATCAGACGCCACCAGCGCCATTCTTCCGGGCTGCGCGGCCAGTGGACGCCAGCCATTCCCTTCAGAATCGAACGTGCCGCCCGGAGCGCCTCCGGTGGTCGTTTCACAGCGCGCAGGGCTTCTTCGGCGTCCAGTCCATACTCCCGCAGGCGGGCCCGGGCACGCCGCCGCAGGCGCTCCGACGAATCGGCCAGGCGCACGATCCAACGATCGATCTCTTTTTTGTCCGGTTTTTTGGCCCGTCGCTTCGGCACTCGCGGTAGCAGGTAGCGCGCGCTGGCCTCCCCCGCTTGCGCAAACACACGCGCGGCGCGATAGGCCTCTCCGGGCTTGCCCGTCAGTTGGCCCCACGCCGCGTCAAGCTCGGCCGCGGTCGCCGGCTTGGAGCCTTGTCCAAGCGGCGGAAACCCCCGCGCCACGCGCCAGTCGAACAGGTCCCAGCGGATCGCGCGGCTGTCCCGAGCACCCGTTACGAGTCCGAGCCCGTCGGAGGTGAACTTGACGCTCAGAACGAGATCGGTATGCCGGCTCAGCGTCAGCAGCTCCTTGCCGTCGTCGAAGGCGAGCAATTTGACGCTCGTGTCCCACGAGCCCGTGGCGATGAGGCGGGAGTCGGGCGAAACCGCCAGACCGCGTACGGATTTTTCGTGCGCGACGACCTGGAAGCGGAGCCGCCCGTCCTTGGCATTGAAAACCGCAACCTCACCCGACTGCAGCCCGATCACCACCGCGCTGCCGTCCGGCGAGAACACCGCGCTGGCGACGTTGCCGTCAACCTTGACCTGCCAGAGCTCGCGCTTGGTCTTCACGTGGTACAGCGCCAGCCGGTTCCGGCCGATCTCGCCAGCAAGACAGACACCGTCGGGCGAGAACGTGACAGGATCCCCGAGCGGCAGGATCTGGATCGTCTTCAGCGTCTTCGTGTCCCGCACCCAGGTGTCCTTGGTGGTCGCCGACGCGACCCGCGCGCCGTCCGGGCTCACGCGGATCGCGTAGATCGTCTGGCCCTGCTCCTTCGACACCCAATCCTGGCGGCCCGTACGCAGATCGAAGCGACGCACGGCGTGGTCGTAGCCGCCGCTGAAGAGCCAGCGTCCGTCCGTCGTGAAGCGAATGCTGGACACGTGGCTCGCGTGCCCTTTGAGCTCTTGGAGGATTTTGCCGGTCTCCCGGTCCCAGATAAGGACAGTACCGGCGTTGTCGCCCGACGCTCCCAAGGCGCCGTTGGGCCCCACCGCGACCCCCAAAACCTCTTTGGAATGCCGGATTTCGACGAACGGGAGCTCGCGGGCGGGCTCCCCAGCGGGCGCCACTGCCGCCAGCGCTCCCAGCATGAAGGCTGTGTGAAGCCCGGCCATATGGCCGAGAATACCGTTGAGGCACCCTTCTTGCGGACCCAATTGTTGGCGGTCTGCCAGAAGCAGACCTAACCACGGGGTGACCCGGTATGTGCGGAATTCACGGCATTGTTTCGTTGCGCGACCAGTCTGTGCCCGATCCGGCGGTTCTTACGCGGATGGGGAACGTCACGGTCCATCGCGGCCCGGACGACGAGGGGTCGTTCGTCGGCCCCGGCGTCGGCCTGGGCATGCGGCGCCTGTCGATCATCGACCTTGCAGGCGGCCACCAGCCGATCACGAACCACGACGGCTCGCTCGTCATGGTCTGCAACGGCGAAATCTACAACTACCGCGAGCTGCGCGCCGAGCTGGCCGCTTGCGGGCACCGCTTCAAGACGGACTCCGACAGCGAAGTCGTCCTGTACGGCTACGCCGAGTGGGGCGATCGATTCGTCGAGCGCCTCAACGGCATGTTCGCGTTCGCGATCTGGGACAAGAAACAGCGCCGCACCGTCATCGGCCGCGACCGTCTGGGCATCAAGCCCGTCTATTACCTGAACGACGGCGAACGGCTGACGTTTTCCACGGAAGCCAAGGCGATCCTCGAATGCCCGTGGAGCGAGCGCGCACTCGATCCGGCGGGGCTCGAAGCCTATCTCTCCCTCGGCTACGTGCCCGGTCCGCTCACCCTGTTCAAGGGCATGCGGAAACTGCCGGTCGCGTCCCTGATGGTAGTCAAGGACGGCGATGTCTCCATCCGCTCCTACTGGTCGCCGCCCGAGAACACGGAAAGCGGCCGCTCCGAGGAAGAGTGGGCCACGCTCGTGCGGGAGCAGCTCGAAAAATCGATCGAGATGCAGATGGTCAGCGACGTGCCGATCGGTGCGTTCTTGTCCGGCGGCATCGATTCCAGCGCGATCGTCGCCTACATGGCGAAGCACTCGTCGCGGCCCGTGAACACGTACGCCATCGGTTTTGACGGTGGCGACGCGGAGGGCTATTACAACGAGCTTCCGTACGCGCGTCAGGTCGCGGAGATGTTTGGCACCAAGCACCGCGAGATCGTGGTGAAGCCCGATGTCGCGCGCCTGCTCCCGAAGCTCTTGTGGCACATGGACGAGCCCATCGCCGACGCTGCCTTCATCACGACGTACCTGGTCGCGGAGTTCGCGCGCCAGGACGTGACCGTGATCCTGTCCGGCTGCGGCGGCGACGAGCTCTTCGGCGGCTACCGGCGCTACCTCGGCGAACACTACGGCGCGCGCTATCGCCGCCTGCCGCGCTGGCTGCGGCGCGGCCTGATCGAGCCCGTGGCCCGGCGGCTGCCCTCGGACCGCCACTCGAAGCTCCTCAACCTGTTCCGCTATGCCCGCGGCTTCCTGCTGTCCGCCGACTTGTCGTTCGAGGAGCGCTACCGCAGCTACGTCGGGGTGTACACGGATGAGGCTCTGGACGGCCTGCTGAACGCCCGCGCTGCGGAGTCGTACGACGCGATCGGCGCCGCGTTTGAAACCGCACAGGACGAGGATCCGATCAAGCGGATGTTCAAGGTCGATCTCGCGACGCAGTTGCCGGACGACCTGCTCGTCTTGACCGACAAGATGACGATGGCCACGTCGCTGGAGTGCCGCGTCCCGTTCCTCGACCACGAACTCGTCGAGCTGGCTGCGCGCATGCCGGGCAGCATGGCGATCCGCGGCCGCAACCTGAAGCACATCCTGAAGCGCGCGCTGAAGGGCGTGCTTCCCGACGACATCCTCTACCGCAAAAAACGCGGCTTCGGCGCTCCCATGGGTGCCTGGATCAAGAAGGAGCTGCAGCCCGTCATGAAGGCGCTGCTCTCCCGCGACGTCATCGAGGGCCGCGGCCTGTTCCGCTGGGAGGCCATCGAGGAGACGGTCGCCATGCACGAGTCGAACCGCGAGGACTGCACGGACCATCTCCTGTCGCTCATGAACCTGGAAATCTGGATGCGGCTTTTCCTCGACGGGGATTCGCCCGAAGTCGTCACCGAACAGCTCTCCGGGGCGCTCGTTCCCGCGTAACACGCCCCCGCACCCCCTGAATCCACATCGAAGACCTCCCCAACAATGAAAATCCTCTACGTCACCCATCGCTTCCCGTTTCCTCCGAACCGCGGCGGCAAGATTCGCCCGTTCAACATGATCAAGCACCTGACGGGACGCGGCGACGAGGTCACCGTCTGCTCGATCGCCCGGTCGGCCGGGGAAGCGCAGGCCGGCGAGGGGCTCAACGAGTACTGCCACCGCTCGTTCATGGCCGTGGTCAAAAGGCCCGTCCAGGCGCTGCGCATGGCCGCGCGCCTGCCGACATCCACGCCGTCCTCGATGGGCTTTTTCTACTCTCGATCACTGGACCGCGACATCCAGCGGCTGCTCGCGACCGAGAGCTTCGACCTGATCTTCGCGCACTGCTCGTCGGTCGCGCCGTATGTCGCGCACGTCACGGGAACACCGAAGATCCTCGACTACGGCGACATGGACTCGCACAAGTGGCTGTCGTACCGCGCGTTCAAGCCGTGGCCGCTCTCCTGGGGCTACTGGCTCGAGGGCACGAAGCTCATGGCCGCCGAAAAGAGGCTCGCCCCCCAGTTCGACCTCTGCACGGCCACGACGCGCGCCGAGCGCGAGACGCTGGACTCGTATGAGACCGGTGTCTTGTCCGACTGGTTCCCGAACGGGGTGAACGCCGAATACTTCGCCCCGGACGAAACGGCCTACGACACGGACACGATTTGTTTCGTAGGCCGGATGGACTACTACCCGAACCAGGAGTGCATGTACGATTTTGTCGCGAACACGTTCCCGTTGATCCGGAAGCGACGGCCGAATGCGAAGCTGCTCATCGTGGGCGCGAACCCGATCCCGCAGGTCCATGCACTCGCCGAGACACCGGGGGTCGAGGTCACCGGGTCGGTACCCGACGTGCGGCCCTATCTGCGCCGGTCGGCGTTGATGGTCGCGCCGCTCAACATTGCCCGCGGCACCCAAAACAAGATCCTCGAGGCGCTCGCGATGGAGGTGCCGGTGGTCTGCACGACACTCGCCGCCGGCGGCGTGGACGCGGTCGACGGCGAACACATGCTTGCCGCCGATGGTCCCGCCGACTCGGCCAACGCCTGTCTTCGGTTCATGGACGACGCCGAAGAGCGCCGCCAGTTCGCCGAGGCCGGACGCGCCCGCATGCTCAGCCACCACAGTTGGAGCGGATCCATGCAGCGATTCGACGGTATCATCGGACGCGTCGCCCGCCCACCACAACAAGCGGTCCCCGCTGAATCGAAGGCGACTTGACCCGGACGCACCTGCTCACGCTAGACTTCCGTCTCCTCCCCGGCAATTCCATTCCCCTTCCCCCGGGGCCCCCTTCCCCTTTTTCATGCGCATCGCACTTCTTGGTCTTTTTGGGCTCGTGCTTGCGGGTTGCCAGGCCTCGCTGCCGTTTCTCGAGCCGGAGAACGCCGAAGAGTACGAGCCGTACTGGCGCGCGGCGCGGGACTGCTTTCTCGAGGCGACGGTCGTCATGCACGATGCCGTTCTCGATCTCGAGTTGACTTCGCTCGACGCGCTCGTCTGGGGCGAGGACAAGCTCAAGCCGGCGACGAAGCAGCGCTTGCTCGAGCTCTCGGAACGGGGCACGAAATGGGCGGAACGCGCCGTGAGTGCGCAACCGGATGGCGTAGAGGGACACGCGTGGCTCGCACTCAACCTCGCGATGGGCGTGGCCGGGCGGACCCGCACGCGCGCGTTTTTTCTCGGGCTTCCGCGCCGCATCCGGAAGGAGTACACGAGAGCCCTCGAACTGGATCGCGCGGCGCTGAGCGGCGGCGTGCTCCGACTCCGGGGCAAGTTCGAGACCCTCGCGCCGTGGCCGTACCGCGATCACGCAAGCGCGATCCAGGCCCTGGAAGAGTCGCTCGAGGTCGCGCCGGTGCCGATGAGCGCGCTGCAACTCGGCGACGTGCACCACCTGAGCGGAAACGACGCCGAGGCTCAGGCCGCTTGGGAACGCGCCCGCGACATGCCGCCCCACCAGACGACGCGCTTCTTGAACGACCGCGTCCGCGAAATGGCCCGCCGCCGCCTCGAACTCGTCGAGAAACGGTAGAGCGGATCAGTCGCGGCGGCGGCGCAGGGGGTTGCGCTTCGCGAGGGCGTCTCCGCCGCGCGAGATGAAATCGGCCAGCTCGCCGAAGTTTTGCTGCGAGACCCAATGGCCATGGTCGCCGCAATGGCTCAGGATGATGCCGGACACGCCCGCGTAGTTCTTGCGCGGCATGAAGTCGTCGCAGATCGGGCAGCGCAGGTAGCGCACCTTGTCCGGCAGCACACGGCGCTCGTCCCCGCGCAGGTCGCGCAGGATGGCCGCAATGTCGTGCGCGTTCTGCTCGCGCATCGCGCGCAGCTTGTTGAGTAGCGCCTCAAGACCACTCGGCGGAAAGAGCGCGCCGTTGCACGTCGGGCAAACGCGCACATCGATACCGTCCCACGAGTCGTCCCGCAGGGCCTCCTCGCAGTGCGGACACTCCGGTTCGTCACCCTTCCGGCGCCGTCCGCCGCGCCCGGCGTCGCAGACCAGACACGCCTCGCCGCTGCGCACGTTGTTCCCGCATTGACGGCACATCGTCCACGACTCGGTTTCCGACGTCTTGCGGCCGCGTCCGGCGTTGCAAACCGGACACGGCCGGTCCGCCGCCACTTCGTTGCCGCATCCGGAACAAAGCTGCGTGTTCTCCCGACGTGAAACCTCGGACGCGTCGTCCTTCGGCCCGCAGTACGGGCAGGGCAACGCGTCGATCTCGTGACCACAGCCTTGACACAGCATGTCGCGACTTCCTTATCGGCAGGGAGGCGACTTCCGCTTCAGTTGGCGAACGGACGGCGAGTTTTCTGGAAATCTGCGCCGCGAGGCGCCCTACTTCGCCAGATCGCTGGCCTTCTGCACGAGTTCCAGGAACTCCTTGCGGTAGCCGTGGATGTCGTTGCCGACCGCGCCCTGCGCGATTTCGAGCACCCCGTCCCAGGTAAGGTCAGGGACGTTCTTGGAGCGCCGCAAGAGCAACCCAAAACCGGCGACGGCGCTCGCCCACCGCAAATCCTCGGTCGCGGCGTCGTAGGTTCCCCCGGAGTCCGTGACCTCGGTCTCCATCAGCGTGCTCTTGTCGCCGTCCGGCTGCTTGTAGCGCAGGCGCAGCATCAGCAACGCGCCCGAGTCCGCGCGCGCCGACGGCTTCGCCGCATCGACGTACGGATTCTCGTCCACCTTCGGTTGCATCGCCGTCCGTTCGCTTCCCTCGATCGGAACGATCTCGTAGAGCGCGGTGACCGCGTGACCCGCGCCGATTTCGCCGGCGTCTTTTTGGTCGTCGTTGAAGTCCTCGGCTTTGAGCACGCGATTCTCGTAGCCCACGAGCCGCCATGCGGCGACCGTCTTGGGGTTGAAGAACACCTGAATCTTGACGTCCTTGGCGATGGTGACGAGCGTGCCGCTCATCTGATCGACGAGGACCTTTTTCGCCTCGCGAAGAGTGTCGATGTAGGCGTAGTTGCCGTTGCCCTTGTTCGACAGATCCTCCATTGTCGCGTCCTTGAGATTGCCCATGCCGTAGCCGAGGATGCTCAGGTACACACCGCTCTTGGCTTTCTCCTCGATCAGGCGCGTGAGCTGGCCGCGGTCGGTGACACCGACGTTGAAGTCGCCGTCGGTGCACAGGATCACGCGGTTCACGCCGCCCCTGACGAAGTGTTTTTGGGCGACCGAGTACGCGAGCTCGATGCCCGCGCCGCCGTTGGTGGAACCGCCCGCATGCAGCTTGCCCAGCGTCTGCGTGATCTTTGTGAGCTCGTTGGCCGGAGTGCTGTCGAGAGCGAGCCCGGACGCGCCGGCGTACACCACGATCGCGACGCGGTCGCCCTCGTCGAGCTTTTCGAGAAGCAGTTTCAGCGACTGCTGCACGAGCGGCAGCTTGTTTGCGTCGCGCATCGAGCCCGAAACGTCGAGCAGGAACACGAGATTGCTCGGCGGACGCTCCCGCACGGGAATCGTGCGGCCCTTGAGCGCGATCCGCACGAGGCGGCGCTTGGTGTTCCAGGGACAGCCCGCAACCTCAACGTTCGCCCGAAACGGATGCGCCCCGGCCCGCGGCGGCGCATAGTCGTACGAAAAGTAGTTGACGAGTTCCTCGAGCCGCACGGCATCCGGCGGCGGTAGTGAGCCCCCGCGCAAGTGCCGCCGCACGTTGGAATACGACGCGGTATCGACATCGATGGAAAACGTGGACACATGCCGATCCACGGTCCGCCGCACGGGATTCTCGACGACGCGGTCGTAGGTCTCGGTGCGCCCTCCCGACTCGTCGAACTCGAGCGTAAGGTCGAACAGGTTCTCGACCCGGCCCTTGTACTCGCCGGCGCCACGGTCACCAAAAAACACCGAACTCGCGGCCACTTTCGGCGGCCGGACGTTCAGCGAATCGAGGCCATTCGTAATGTCTACAGTCACCACCCCTTGGCTTGAGAAAGCTCGCGCATCAGTGGTCGTGGTCAGGCCTCCTACATCGACAAATCCAGCGTCGTCCGTGGCCCCACCTCCCCCGCCAGCGCCGCCGGTCGCGAAGATCTCCCCCGGCCAGGTCGCCGCCTCCCGTTCCCCGGTCGTCGCCCAAACCGACAATCCGGCGGCGACCACTAGCGTCGCCGCGGCGGCGAACGGGACCAGCCAGGCGCGGCTCCGTTTCGGAACGGCGCGTTCGATACGAGCGCGTTGCTGCGCGGTCAGGCTCGAGCCCGGCTCTCCCGCGAAGTGTTCCTCCAAGGGATCCAGCAGTTCGCGCAGGGCCTCGACCTCGCCAGCGATATCGCCGTCCGTAAGCTGTTTTTCAAAGGCCTCCCTCTCCACCGGCGAAAGCTCGCCCAGCAGGTAGGCCGTGATGCGCGGATCCGTTTTGCGGCTCATCGCTTGTTCCTTTCGGTTCCGATCTGTTTTTTGAGGCGGCGCAGGGCGGTGTGGATCAAGACGCCGACGTGGCTGACGGAGAGCTGCATCGCGGCCGCGATCTCGCGGTACGACATCGCCTCCTGGAACTTGAGCCGCAGCACTTCGCGCTGGCGTTCGGGCAGCTCGCCGAGGCCGCGCGCCAGCAGGCTCTCGTGTTCGTTGCGGACCGCGTGTGCGTCGGGTGCGACGCCGTTCGCGGGGCGGTCGGCAAGTTGGCGTTGATCCACGGATGCCATGCGTCCTTTCCTTCTCAGGTGGTCCAGGGATCGGTTGCGGCAGACGGTGTAGAGCCATTCGGTCAGGTGGCCGTCGAGCTCCGCGGGCTGCCGCTTGCACAGGCGCAGAAAACAGTCCTGCACGATGTCGCGGGCCAGGTCGAGGTCGCCGACCAGCCGACGGGCGTACCGCACCAGCGGCCGCTCGTGGCGGGCAAGGGCGTGCTTGACCCAACTTTGGTGATCCATGAACGCTGTCGGGAGGAACAACGCGAAAAGCACCGTTTTCTTAGACGAATTCCGCGGGCTTGGCCATTTTGCCCCGGCCCGCCCTCCGGCGACAACCTCCCCTCCAGCGCCGGCAAGAAAGACGGCATGGACTGCGGCCACTCTCCGTGGAACAGGTCGCGCACGCCCCCGCCGGAGGACACGTGGACGCCGCCCCCGGGAACGTTCAGGGAGGTAGCACGCCGAAGAGCCCCCGAAAAAAAGCAGACGGACGGCGATGTCAACTCGGACGAGTAGCACGAGCCGCGCGGGCGCTATCAGGAACGCTATGAGGTGGCTTCGGAGCCATTCGGGCCGGAATCCTCGTCGATGACGAGGTCCGGAATGCCCGCTGCGTTGGCCTGGAGCCGGGCGCCATCGCCGTGAACGCGCCGGAACGCCTCCGAAAACGCCTGGAGGCGGGGAGAGTCCGCGATCACCGGGGAATCCGCGATATCGAAGTAGCCGTTCGCGATCAGCTCGGTCAGGGCCGAGCCGGCCCGCACGAGATACTCCGTCATCACACCCTCGGTTACCCCGGCGCGTGTGGATTCGTCGGCGATCAACCGCGCGAGATCGGCGGAAAGCTCCTTGACCATGGGTGGCTTGTAGCAATCCGGGCGGACGAAAACAACGGCCCCGTCGCACCAAAACGTTCTCCGCGCCCGCGCCGGGACCGCGCTAGGATGGCGGCATGTCCAAAACGATTCCGTTCGTGCTCGCCTTGATGGGCGTCGCAGTGTGCGCCGCACCCGCGTTTGCGGGAGACAAGGAGTGGGCGAAGGGCGTGCCCTACACCACCGACTGGAAGGACGCCATCAGGCAGGCCCACGCGACCGGAAAGATCCTGCTGATCTACAACGGCTGGGAACGCGAGAAGATATGAGCACCCTGCGATGGACTGAAGGGCGCCGTGCGCGCCCTCGCCGTCGGCAAGGGTGACTACAAGAAGTACAAGAAGCTCCTGCAGGAGAAATTCATCCTGCTCAACGTCTACTGCCGTTCGGTCAAGGAAGAGCACGACCCGCGCGGCCCCGAGGGCCCTTATCAGTTCACCGATCGCAGCGTGCCCGTTCTTCTGTTCAAGCGGTGGAACGGCGAAACACTGGTGCAGCAGCTCGGCTTCGCCTCCAGCATCGATCGGGCGACACCGGCACTCGCCCGTTTCGTCGACAAGGCCCTGAAGAAAAACGGCCCGGTCGCGCCGCCCAAAGCGCTCCGTCCGCTACTCAAGAGCATGAAGAAGGCGGAAGCCAGCCTCGAAAAGCAGCGCATCGGCGCCGCCGTTCGCGAGCTTCAAGAAATCGTCAAGGCCGCGGCCAACAAGAAGAAGTTCTCCGAGCAGCCCGTGGTCGCTGCCAAGGCTCAGGAGCATCTGGACGCACTGCTCAAGGACGCCCGAAAGAAACTCGAAGAAGCGGACCGCCTAGAAGGCATCGTCAAGAAAAAGGAATTCAACCGCATCGCGCGCGAGTACGGTGCCCTCGGCGACATCAAGAAGAGGGCCAAGGCGGCCCTGAAGGCGATGAACGAGTAGGGCCCGCAGCTATTCGAGCCGGGCGCCGCCGCCAGTGCGACGTCCGTTGCCGCCGCCGGTGCCGTTGCCGAGCGCGTGGTCGCGAATAAGGCGCAGCTTGGCGCGGGCCTCATGCGCGGTACTCAGCTCCGTGTCGTCATGCGTGTTCGCGAGGCAACGGACGAGCGCGCGGGATCGCACCCGATACGCCGCACGGACATCGTCGTTCGAGGCGTCGGGTGCCAAGTCAAAAAAGGAACACGCCGCGCCGCGGTCGAGCTGGGCGGGCTCGGTGCGGGACAGGACGTCGAGCACCCGTTTGCCTGAGAATCCGAGATGGGTCTGCGCGGCCCAGTCCGAGCGCATGGGTCGCCCCAACGCGGCGTCGCGCGCCTGCACCAGTTCGCGGAGCTCGGCACGGATCTGCTCTTTCTCCTCGGCCACGGTCGCGCGCAGCAGGCGCACCTTGAGCGGACGGCAAAGACGCTTGTAGGCGCGCTGTATGTCCTTGGGTGATGCGTCGAGCGGCGCGTCGAGCCGCTTTACGGCGTGCTCGCGATCCATGCACCGTTTATACACCAAAAGCCGGGGCGGCGGACCCACGAACGCGACGAACGGTGCCGTTCGGCCCGCCCAAGAAAAAAGAGCGGGTGGTGTGTCCGATGGCCTCTGCGTTCAAAAAGAGGTGAATGTACGGGGCCCGGATTTTTTTACCAACCGCTCGTGGTTTCCATAGATCGGACGTTTCCCCCACCGGCTACAGTCGAAAAACCGGATTGGGCGACAGCAAAAATCGCCAAGGCAATTTTCGTTAGCATGAGCATGACCGTGAATCTCGTGCCGCTGTCCGCCGTGCCTACTCGCTACACGGTGTTTGGGGCTGGGTCGGTTGGCACCGTCTTGGCGGGGTTGTTGGCCGACGGCGGTGTCGATGTGCGATTGGCCGGACGTGGTGCCGTCTCGGATCTTGTGCTCGAGGGAAACGGCGAAACCGTGCGCACGCGCGTACCCGTTGTGAATGAAACCGAGGGCACGATCTTGTTGTGCGTTCACGAAACCGACGTTGCGGAACTCTGCGCGGGTTGGGCCGGACGGACGGTGGTCACACTCTGCAACGGTGTGACCGCGGAGAAAGCCGCGGCGCAATGGTGCGATGTGATCGGCGGGGTGTGGCGGTTTACGTGCGAACTGCTCGCGCCGGGGCACGCACGTTTCACGCGGCGCGGGCGTGTGATCGTGCAACGGACGGCGTTGCCCTTGGCCGACGACCTGCGCCGCGCCGGCCTCGACGTCGGCGAGTCGGACGACATCGGCGCGGACGTCCGGCTCAAGCTGTGTTTGAATCTCGCCAGCACACCGAACGCACTGATCCGTCCTGCAGATCACGCCACGTCGGCGTTCGGGGAAATCAAGGCGCGCCTGCTCGAGGAAGCACGCGACGTACTCGCAGCCGCAGGACTCAGCGTCGACCCGGGTGCCGGCGATCGCACGTTGGACGAGGAGATCGAACTCCACCGACAAACCGGCGGCGGAAGCCGGTGCCGGATCGGGATGGTACACAACGACACCTGGCGCACGCTATCGCGCTGTCGCAAGCCGAAGGAGCGCTATCACACCGCGGTTGCCCGCTGGGGCGCCGCACCCCAAAATCGCGCGATGGGAGCACTCCTCGATCGCGCCACAGGCCCGGAGTGCTACACCGCACGCGAGGTTCTAGCGGCGCTGGACGAGGCGCTCATCCAGCCTTGATTCGTCGCCATGTCGAGCGCTCATGACGACATGGGGGTTGCGAAAGTCCACCAGCGACCCCATAGGTGACAATACTCAGTAGGCGAGCCCAAGAACCTGGCAGTAGGCTCGGCGCCGGTGTGTGAGTAGGCAAGTCCGAACTGGGCGTAGAAGAGGAATCCGGTATCGGTCTGGAACAACTCGGCATCGCCGGCGACCTCGACGGGCCCCACAAACATCAGCCCCGCGCGGCCACCCTCGGGAAGGGCCTCGTGCGCCATGCGGTGCAACGCGCTGTCGCTCAGCAAGACGCGAACGACCAACGGCGCCCGAGTCAGCGTTGCCAGAGCCACAAGCACCGCGACAACCGGGGGAACGGCCCATGATGCCGCCTCGCGCGGACCCACGGGCGTGCCGCGAAGCCAACGACGCAGCCGGCGGTACGCACAGACCAGCCAGGTCAGGACCAACACCACGAGTCCGCCGAACCAGACAGCAGCGAGCCAGAGTAGATTCGGGGCAACCGTCGCCACGACTGCCGCGGCCGTCGCTGCCCACGCCAAGGTCAAGCCGTGAAAGAGCGGGTTGGGCGTCTCCGGGGGCCTCGACGCGCCCGTGGTCACTGATACTCCTGGTGACAATCGACGCAGGAGCGCTCCAGCGCGAGCGCTTCGTCAGCCGCTTGGCCATCAATCCGCGCACGGGCGTAGTCGCGCGCGCGGCGGCGCGCCTCGTCCAGCAACGCGCGCAATCGGCCGATATCGCCGTCCGTTTGCTTTTGTCCGTTCTTGTTCCGGCGCAACAAGTCCGTTTGACTGGGCCGGGCTCGTTGCAGCAGGTTCTCGATTCGTAACGCCCCTTCCAAGTCCGCCGACGCGGACGCGAGCGGGCGTTCGTAACGTTCCAGGCGGCGCATGGCCTCTTTCAATTCCAGCGGTTCGTCGCGCAGGCCTAGCGCCGCGCGCTTTTGGCTGAGAAGCTCGTCGGTGTCGGGCGAGTCGTCCGAGCACGCGGCAAGAAAAACGGCTCCCGCAAGCCGGGCCAAAACGCCGAAGACGAACCCACGCATGGACGCGCATTCTACGGTGGTCGTGTTCGACCTCGACGACACGCTGATCGACACCCGGGGCATCCTCGTACCCGACGCGCTCCGGCGGGTTGCGGCGGCCGTGGGGACTCCGGTCGAGAGGCTCAACGCCGTGGGCAAGGCGATCGGCGAGGTGCTTGCGGGTCTCGACGTGACGGATGAGCAGCGGGCCGCGGCGGCAGCGGTCTGGTACGCCCCGGACGTTGCGCCGCTCACGGCGTTGCCCGGAGCGCGCGAGTTGCTCGATGCGTTGCGCGCACACCCGGACGTGGGGCTGGTGCTTCTGACGCGCGGAGATCCGGCGCGTCAGCAGCAAAAACTCGATGCGTGCGGGCTGCGCGGTTGCTTCGACGAGGTCCGCATCCGGCCCATCGAAGGGCCCGGGACCAAACGCGACGACCTCGCCGCGATCCTCGCCAAGTTCAATGTGCCGCCCGGCCGCTGCCTCGTGGTCGGCGACGACGAGGCCGACGAGCTCGCACACGCACGCGCGCTCGGCTGCGTGGCGATCAAGGTGCCGCAGGCGACCTGGGCCGACGTGGAGCGGACGATCGCGACTTTGCGCGGCGCAAATCCCGAATCTCGCCGAAAACCGGAATCCTCGTAACATCGCGCCGGTCTCGCGCAAGAGGCTGTCGTGACGGGAACCGAAGAACAGCGTCTCTGGCAGCGATGGGCCCAGCGCCGCGATCGTGGCGCTTTCGAAGCCCTCGTGGCCCACCTCCAGGTCTTTGCGTTCGACTTCGCGCGCCGGGTCACCGGCCACGACGCCGACGCCGCCGATCTCGCGCAGGAAGCACTGGTCGAGCTGTCGGGCACCGACCCGCAAACGCCGGCCGCCGTCGGCCTCAAGGCGTTCCTGGGTCGCCACATCCACCTGGGCGCGAAGATGCTGCGTCGCGCCGCGCTCACGCGCACGCGCCACGAACACGCAGCGGCCGAGGCCCGGGAGCGCGCCGCCCAAAGCGCCCGGGAGCCGCAAGGACAAGAAACCGAGGAAGCGCTCGCGCTCCTCGACGCCGACCAGCGCCGCGCCGTCGAGCTGCGTTTCTTGCACGGCCTGTCGTACCGCGAAATCGGCCATGTGCTCGGCATCAGCGAGCTCAACGCCCGCGTCCGCGTCCACCGCGCCCTCAAACGCCTGCGCGAACGCCTCGGCCCGCGCACCAAGGCCTCGCTCGCCGCCCTGGCGCTGTTCTCGCCCCCGTCACGGTTCGTTTCCCACACCGTACGCACGGCAGTTGCCGTGGGAGGAGTGCTCGCCGTGACTTCCATTCTCAAGAAAACCCTCGTCGTCGCAATCCTCCTGGCCGCCACCGCCACCGGCGCCTATGTGTGGCGGACCGGCAGCCGCGATAGCGGAGCGCAACGGGCGGACGTTCCGGAGCGAAGGGCATCCGCAAAAAGGCAAACGGACGGCGATGTCTTGAAGCCCTCCACGGACGACGACGCGCAGGCTCCGGCTGCGGCGCCCACAGCGCCGGCACAAGCAAGAACCTGGAGCGGCCACTTGAAGGGCCGCGTGGTGCTGGACGACGGCACGCCCTTCGCCCACCGCACACTCGCGCTCTGGGGCTACGAACAGGTCACCGCCAAGACCGATGCGGACGGACGTTTCGAACTGGCCGGCGTCTATCCCGGCGAACGCACGCTGTACATCGCGGAACCCGGTTTCGACTTCGCGATCTTTTCAACGGAGGTGGGCGCCCACGACGTGTCCGACATCGCTGCTCGTGTTGAGCGCGGCCAAACCCTGCGAGGAACGATCCTGTCGGGACGCGACGTTGTTTCCGGCGCGACACTCACGTTGCGGCGCCAAGGCGCACGCGGGTCCGGCGCGGCCGTACAGGCGGATTTCGCGTTCCTCAAGACGGACGCGCAGGGCCACTTCGCTGTCCCGCTCCTGCCGTCCGGTTCCTACACCCTCGCCATCACCGCCGATGGATTCGAGCCTGCGGCCGTGAGGCTGCAAGTCACGTCGGTCCCTGCCCCCGCCCCCCTCACCCTCCAACTCAAGCGTGCCGTCCGGCTCACGTTTCGGTTCGACAATCTGCCGCCGGAGTGGCGACGAACCGCTGTGTACGTCGCGATTCACAACCTTGACGGCCGCGAAATCGAAACGCAGGCGGAAGGCCGGCTAGACGAGTCCAACTCCCTCGGTTTCGATGCGCCGCCGCCGGGGCGCTACCACTTCGAGACCCTGCCCGGCGGCAAGGGTGTGCTTCCGCGGATGCGACAGACCGTCACCATCACGAGAGCGGCCGGACAGACCGTGGTCTTCCGCTTGCCCGATGGCGCTCGCGTGACAGGCACGCTCCGCGACGTCGATGGAGCAGTGGTCGCGCGCGCGCGGCTGTTCGTGGAGGGCGCCGATCTGTACGCAACGACCGACACACGGGGCCGCTTTGTCTTTCCTCGCGTACCCACCGGGCAGCGCGTTTTCTCGCTGGCTGCCGGACAGCGGCGCCTGAGACGCGCTGAAATCCCGACTGGCGGCGCCCTGCAGCTCGACCTGAGATTCCCCGGCACCGCGGAGATCCGGGGACGCGTGGACGCGAAGGGCCCGAACTACGCGAAATCCGTGGCGCTCTTCGACCTGTCGGACGCGGAGAAGCCCATGGCCAGACACGATCTCCGAGAGGACGGCTCGTTCGTACTGCCCCATCTCGCACCGGGCACGTACCGACTCGTCGCCTTCGCCTACGAGGCACCGGCGTTGGAACAACGGGTCACGGTCGATCGCGGCAGTGTCGATGTCGGTACGTTGCTGGTGGAGCCCTACGTGCGGATCCCACTTCGAGTCGCTGCACCCACCGCGGTGAAACTCGCAGGGAAACACTACGCGACCTGGAGCGGCGGCCTCTGCAGGTACGAGTTGGACGGGCACGGACACGGCCACCTGTGGGGCCTGCCACTCGGCACGCACATCGTCCACTTCACGCTCACGGGCACGAAGCAGACCACGACCGAGGTCCGCGTCGAGACGCAGGACAGCCCCACCGTGCGCGTAACCCTGGAATTGAAGTAGGCGCTTCCGTCCGGCAAAAGAAAACGGCGACTGCCCCTCTTCGGGAGCAGTCGCCGTCCGTTTGCTTTTTTGGCGTTGCGCGTCTACGCCTTGGCGGGCGTCGGCTTCAGCTCGTAGAGAGCTGCTTCGCGTGTGTTGGCGGCGTCCTCAAGATCGCCGATCTTCTTGTCGAGGGCGTCGCGCTGCTTGTTCAGCTTCGCCCGCTTGCTCGCGCTCTTGGTGTCCGCAATGGTCTGCTCGAGCTCGTTGAGCTTGGCGCGGAGCTTGTCGGTCTTGGCGCGCTCCTTTTGAATCGACTTTTGCGCCGAGGCAACGCGCGACAGTTTGTTTTGGTAATCGAGCTTGAGCGTCGCGCGCATCGCCGCGACGATCTTGCCGGCGTTGAACTTCTTTGTGGTCCGCACCATCTTGGTGGCCTCGTAGTTCGGACGCAGGAACACGAGGGTCGGACGCGTGGACGCGTACGACTTCAGGACCCGGTCCGTGCGCGCCGTCTCGGCGTCGATGCGCAGGCAATCGAAAAAGCGCGCGCCCATCGCGACCTTGTCGTCGGCGAACGCTGCGTCTTCTTCGACCATGAAGCGATAGTCCGGCGCGTCGTCATCGTCCGCAGTCTCCGGATAGATGAAGACCAGCATCGGCTTCCCGGCCCGGCCGGCCGTGGCGGCTTCCTGCTCGGTCATGCCCGTCACGGTGTCGGGAGCGAGTCGCGCGACATCGCGCCAGCCGATCCGGAATTGCGCTTGGCTCGAGACCCCGCCGGAGCGCGTGCGCGCCTTGGCCGAGGCGGAGGGATTGGCTGTCGGAGTCGGAGTGGGAGCGTTACCGCGTCCGCCACCGGCGGACGCACTGGATCCCCGTCATCATCCGTAGACGTCGGGTTGGAATCCGGCGAACGCGAGCGCGGCCGCCAAAAGGGCCAGAAGAGAAATGCGCATGATGACAAGCCTAGCCTTATTTGGCCGGCGCGGGGACCGGGATTGGCCGGATTGCGTAAAAAAAGGGCGCCTATCGGGATTTCCGATAGACGCCATCGAGGCTAAAAAGGGGGTCAGGCTCGAGGCTTCAGGTCGAAAACCGAGTTTTCGCGCTTCAGCAGCGCCGCATCGGCCTTGGCGAGCTTGTCGTTCAGCGTTTCACGCTTCTTCTCGAGGCTGACCTTCCGGGCGCCACGGGTGTCCGTGAGCTTTTTGTCGAGCCGGGCCAGAACATCCCGGTCACGCTGCAGCTTGGCACGCGCCTTGTCGATGCCCTTCAGGCTCTTCACGGCGGTGGCCACGCAGTTTTCGTAGTCCAGGCGCATGGTCTTGCACATGGCCCCAAAGATCTTGCCGCCGCTCGGAGTCCCACGCAGGGTCGCGGCGATCTCGAAGTTCGGTCGTACAAACACGAGGCACGGCGCGGAACGCGCCATTTTGGCGAGAATCCGGTCCTTCTTTGCTTCCGCGGCGGTCATCCGCAGACAGTCAAAGAAGCGGGCGCCGATTGCCACCTTGTCCGTCGCGAAGGCACGGTCGGACTCGATGGCCCCCCGCGGATCCTCGCTATCCTTGTCGCTGTCACGGTAGACGTAGACCAACATCGGCCGGTCGGCCCGGCTGGCCTTGGCGGCTTCCGCCTCCGTCATGCCGGTCACGACATTGCGTGCCAGCTCGGAGGCATCGCGCCACTGAACCGTGAATTCGGGTCGGGAAGCAGCTCCCCGGGCTCGTCCGCGGGCACCGCCCGCGGCACCGCCACATCAGCCAGCTTCGAGGGCCGGCATCCATACTGCGGCCACGAGCACCGCAGCGAAGATTCCGATGGTCTTTCGCATTGTTGTTGTATCTCCCGTGAGCCGAAAAAGGGCACCGTCTTCTCTATCTTAAACGTCGCCAGGACGGGGTTTTTCGAACCAAAATCCGCGGGCAACGCGGGAGGGGCCGGGGGAACTGTCGGCGGGCGCCGGTAGCGTACGTGGTTCGAGGAACCATGACCGAAACCCCGATGATGCAGCAGTACCGGGCGGCGAAAGGCAAGGCACCGGAGGCCCTGCTCTTTTTCCGCATGGGCGACTTTTACGAGCTGTTCTTCGAAGACGCCAAGGTCGCCTCGAAAGCGCTCGGGCTGACCCTGACGTCGCGCAGCAAGGAGAAGAACATCCCGATGGCCGGGGTGCCGGTCCGGTCCGCGCCGACCTACCTGCGGCGCCTGGTGCAGCAGGGATACTGCGTGGCGATCTGCGAGCAGCTTGAGGATCCGGCCCAAAAAAAGGGCATCGTTGATCGCGATGTCGTCCGCATCGTCACGCCGGGAACCCTCACCGAGGAGTCCGTTCTCGAAGAGAAGACCCACAACTTCCTGCTGGCGGCGGTATTCACGGCGAAGGGCGTGGGCTTGGCTTGGGCCGAGCTGTCCACGGGGCGGTTTCTGATCGAGGACGTCGCCACGGCGGATGCGCTCGACGCGATCGCACGGGTCTGTCCGGCAGAGTTGCTCTTGCCCGAGTCGTCCCTGGGGCCCGAAGGGAGCGACGACGAGCACCCCCTCCGCGCGGAGATCGAGCGCGTGACCGGCATCCCCGCGCGGGCGATCCCCGGTTGGGTCTTGTCCGAAGCAAATGCGACGCGCACGATCAAGGACCACTTCGGGGTCGCGACCCTCGAAGGATTCGGCCTGACCCGTCGCGATCCGTCGCTGGGCGCCGCCGCCGCCATCCTGCACTACCTCGGCGAGACCCAACGCCAAAGCCTTGTCCACCTGACGGCGCTGCGCCGCTTCGACAGTGGCAGGCACCTGATCCTCGACCACGGAACGCGCACACGTCTCGATCTCGATGCGCTCGTGCCGGTGCTCGACTACACCGCCACGCCCGCGGGCGGCAGGGCGCTGCGCGAGCGCCTGAACCTGCCGCTCACCGATCCCGCGGCGATCGCGCGCCGGCTCGACGGCGTCGAGGAACTCACCCGCGATACGTTCTTGCGCCGCGACCTGCGCGAGACCCTAAAACCCGTGCGCGACATCGAGCGCATCACGGCGCGGGCCGCCACGGGACGGGCGTCGCCGCGCGACCTGGCGGGTCTCGCCGCATCGCTCGCGGCCGTACCCTCGGTCCAGAACATGCTGGCGGGCGCGGCGTCCGAGTTGCTGCAAAAAACACGCGCCGAACTCGATTCGGTCCCGGAGCTGCGCGACCTGCTCGCTCGTGCGATGGCCGACGAACCGCCGGCGCACATGCGCGACGGCGGCGCGATTCGCGACGGCTACTCCGCAAAACTCGACGAGCTGCGCGCGATGGCCCGCGACGGCAAGAGCACGATCGCCTCGCTTCGTGCGCGCGAGGTCGAACGCACCGGCATCGACTCGCTCAAGGTCGGCTACAACAAGGTTTTCGGCTACTACATCGAGGTCACGCACAAACACAAGGACCGGATTCCGGACGACTACATCCGCAAGCAGACGCTCACAAACGCCGAGCGCTACATCACGCCGGAGCTCAAGGAGATCGAGCAACGGGTGCTCACGGCCGGCGAACGTGCCCTCGCCCTCGAACACGATCTCTTCGAGGAACTGCGCGCGGCCGTGGTGGCGCAGGTCGCACGTCTCCAGCGAACCGCAACGCTGCTCGCCGAAATCGACGTAACCCGTTCGCTCGCGGAGGCAGCCATCGCCCGGGGCTACATTCGACCCACGGTTCACACCGGCAAGGGGGCTCACACCGGCAAGGGGGCTCATGACGGCAAAGGGGGTCGGGACGGCGATGTCTTGGAAATCCGGGACGGTCGGCATCCGGTCGTCGAGCACGCGCTCGCGGACGAGCGCTTTGTGCCCAACGACCTCGTGCTGGACCGTGACGAGCGCATGGTCGCGGTCTTGACCGGCCCGAACATGGCGGGCAAGTCGACCTACATCCGGCAGGCGGCGCTCATCGTGCTCATGGCGCAGGCCGGCTCGTTCGTTCCGGCCGCGAGTGCCGACATCGGCGCGTGCGACCGCATCTTCACGCGCATCGGCGCGGAAGACGACTTGGCCGGAGGCCGCTCCACGTTCATGGTCGAGATGGCCGAGACCGCGCACATCCTCAGGCACGCGACAGGCCGCTCGCTCGTGATTCTCGACGAGGTGGGCCGCGGCACGTCGACCTTCGACGGCGTCGCCATCGCGTGGGCCGTGACGGAGTTCCTGGCGCAGACCGTCCGCTGCCGCACGCTCTTCGCGACCCACTATCACGAGCTCACCGCGCTGGGCGAGCGGTGTTCCCAGGAAAATCCCAAGCGGGGTTCGCAGGAACACGTCAAAGAGGGCGAACACGGGATGCCCGGGGTGTTCAACCTGCACGTCGCGGTCGAGGAAGAGGGCGACGACGTCGTGTTCCTGCACCGCATTCAGGACGGCGGCACGGATCGTTCCTACGGCATCCATGTCGCCCGACTCGCCGGCTTGCCGCAAACGGTCCTTGCCCGCGCGCGCGCACTGCTCGGCGGCCTGAACACCAGCACGAACAGCCTCGGCACAAACGGCACCGCAACACCGCCGCCCGAAAAGCCGCAAGCCGAGAACCCGAACCGCCCGCGCTCGCCGGGTCAGCAGCTTTCCCTGTTCGGCTCGGACAGCGACCTCCTGCGCGAAGAGCTGGCGGGGCTCGATCCGGAAAACATGACCCCGTTCGAAGCCTTGCTGAAACTCCGCGAACTAGTCCAAAAATCCCAAGAAAGCTAGGGCCCGATGGATCCGCACTCGCCGGATCGACCCAACCCCTAAATCCACCATGCGGGTTTTCGGGATTAACGCCGTCCGTCTGCTTTCTCCGACTCGCGCTCCGGAACTTCTGTAGGCTGGCTACAAGCTCAAGTTCCATGCGGCGAATTCTCCTGGTCGTACTCGGGCTGACGCTGGCGGCGGGAGCCGCCGGGCAGCCGATCGGTCTGCCGTTTCCGGCTCCCACCCCTATGGGGGGCAAGGTCGATCACGACTGGCGTAACTGGTTTCGGGCACACCAACACGACTGGTACCGGCTTCCGCAACTCCTCGGCGAGCGATATCACGCTGAAGGCCAAGCCGACGGCGAGAAAGACAAGCCGACGGGGAACAGCAAACCGGACGAGAAGTGGCGCGCAGGGCTCGCGGCACGGCTGGAGCCGATCCTTGTCCAGCTAGTGGACAAGGGCGGTGCGCTGGAGCGCCGGGTTGCAATGGTCGGGTTGGGGCGGCTCAAGCGAACCGCGCAGCTCTCGCGCTTGACCGAACTCGCCGAGAAAAAACACCTCCCCGCGGCGCATGCTCTCGTGCTGATGGAGCACGCCCAACTCTACGACACCCTCGTCGCGTGGGCCTCGGCCCAGAGTCGCGACATCCGTCTCCGTACGCTCGCGTTGCTCGGGATCGGGTCCGGGGGCAGCCCGCAGGCCGCCGCATGGCTGGTGCGATTTTTCGACCACAAGGACAAAGACATCCGCGCGCGCATGCCGAAGACGCGGGGCAAGAAGCGCGACTTCCGAATCGCGGCGCTGGCCGCGCTGGCTCTTGCCTGGCGAGACCAGGGGCAACACAGGAAATTCGTGAAACTGTGCGGAACCGTCTGGCACGACAAGAAGTTCCACGAGGACGTGCGCGCGTACGCCGTGTCCTGGATCGGAAAACGCGGCGGCGAAGAGCACGTCGAACCGATGCTGAAGGCGCTGCGCCGCGAGCGCCGCGAGCAGATTCGGCGCTCCGCGGCCCTGGCGGTCGGCCTGATCGCGCCTGCGGGAGACCCCAAAACGGCCAAAGCGGTCGCCAGCGCGTTCTCGAAGGAGCGCAACAAGCCGATCCGGCATTTTCTTGCCCTGTCGCTCGGCCGCATCGGAGGCGAGGAGGGTGTGCAGCGCCTGAAGCGGCTGATGGACGGGGCCAAGAAGGTGGACCGCGGCTTTTTGTACCTCGCTCTCGGCTACACCCGGCACCGCGACGCCATCCCGCTCCTTACGCGCTCCGTGCAACGGGATCCCGACGAGTTCGATGTCGCGGCGGCAGCCATGGGGCTCTTCTTGCACGGACCGGACAGCGGAACCAAAGAACTCCGCGACCGGCTCAAAACAGCGAACAGCACGCTACTGTGGACCAACCTCACGATGTCGCTCGCGGTACGCCGCGACAAGGAGACCTTGAAGCTCCTGGAGCGCATCAAGAAAACTACGGCCCTGACCTCGAAACTGCCTGCGCTGGCACTCTTTCGGCCGCGCGAGACGCTGGCCGAGATGGATCGGCGGATGGCGAACCCCAAGACTGAGTGGGAGCGGCTTTCCCTGCCCCGCATCGTGGCGTGTTGCGGATCCCGCGCCGCAGCCGGAGCCCTCGAGCGACACTGGGCAGGGAGCACCGGCAAGAAGCGTCAGGAAAGCCGGATGCAAAGCCTCCTCGCGCTGATCGATCTCGCGGCCGGCCCAGAGCTTGTTCCGCTGCCGGAACTCCGACGTGACATGAACTACTTCATTCGGCTGGACGCCCTCGATCGGCTGTTCGGCGACCCGCTCCGGCACGACTCGAAGTAGGAGACTGGACGCCCTCGCGGAATAAGCCACATTCCGCCAAAAAAGGGGCCATAATGTCTCGTGACACGCCGCCGCCTGTCCCCCCGACACGCTACTACTGAGCCTTCGCACCGAGAAGAACAAGGTCGGTGCCTACAGGAGAAGCCATGATCGACAAAGCTGGCGGTAACGGAAACAACTTCACCACGGTCATCGGCAACGATGCCACCTTCAAGGGCGAACTTCACTTCGAGAAGGGTGTTCGCGTTGATGGAAAGGTCGAGGGAAAGATCACGACGAAGGGCCACCTCGCGGTCTCGCAGGGAGGCAAGCTTCAAGCGGATGTTTCCGCGGGCAACATCGTCGTCGATGGCCAAGTCGTCGGAAACCTGAACGCGTCCGAGAAGGTCGAACTGCGCAAGACGGCACGACTGAAGGGTGACATCGTTGCGGCGAAGCTGCTTGTCGCCGAGGGCGCCGCCTTCACCGGCCACTGCTCCGTCGGCCCCGACGCCGGCAAGAGTGGTGGAAACGCGACCCCCGCGAACCGCATGACCGAGAAGGAAGCGCTGCCGCGAAAGTAAGAGACCCCTTCGTGGACCAGGCTCCGGGTGGCCGCTGCTAACAGGGGCCGCCCGGGGTCTTGGCAACCGCTATGGCAGGAGATCAGTCCCGTCTCGATGCTCCCAAGCCGGAAACCAGGGAGGTCTTGTGCACGCACTGCGACCGCTCGATCGACATCCCCGCTACGGCGATGTCCGTCAACTGCCGGCACTGCCACCGACGCGTGATCATCGAGGACATCCGCATCAAGAGCTACCACGCCGTGATGCGACTCGCGACGGCTGGCCTCGTGGAAGTGACCAAGCGTGCCCAGATCGTCGCCCAAGTGCGCGTGAACGACCTCGTCGTCGAGGGCGGCGTCAAGGGTGATGTCACCGCGGTGGGCTCGATTTCGATCGGCAAGAAGGGCTGGATCCAGGGCGACGTAAACTGCCGTACCCTGATCGTGCAACCCGGCGCGGGCCTGAACGGCTTTTACCGCGTCGATCCAACATTCACGCCCGAGCCGACGACCGCCGAGGTCGAGCAAGAGGATGAGTTCTTGTAGGGGGCCCGGGGGCGGCGGCGTTTGCCGCTACGAGAATCCGCATGGCGGACTTTCGCCAGGTTGAGCGATGACCCGCAGGAGTGCGCGCGCGGGGCTCCCCTTGTACGCCCGCGTGTGTGTCTTTTCGCCGCGCCGCGCGGCGACCCCGACCCCCGTTCGCGTTCACAAAGTGACGTTTACGTTCACGTAGCGCTTGCTGTCGCCGCGCGCCGGGATCAACCCGGCATCCTTGCACCAGCCCATTCCCGCGGACTCCAGCACCCCTGCAATCCGCTCTTCATCCCTCATGCCGCGCCCCGGGCGGCGCCAGCCGCACCCGGCGCCCTAGCGAAAATCCGCGCTGGCAAAGTTTCGCGGGGACCCGACCGTATCTCGCATTCTGGGCTGATTTGGGCCGATCCCCCGAGTCTGGGTTCATCTTGGGCGCTCCAAAAGCCGAAAAGGGTCGCAGAGATGGCTTCGGAAGCGATTGGTATGGAATTCATTGCAGTCAGTCCCGCCATGCGGGAAGTGCTCCAACAGGTCCAGCTCGTCCGGGATTCCGGCGTGGCGGTCATGGTTACCGGCGAGCCGGGGTCGGGGAAGGAAAAGGTCGCTCGGACCATCCATCACACCGGCATCCGCTGCCGCGAGCCGTTCGTTCACGTCGACTGTTCCGAACTGCCGGCGGACGTACTCGGTACGGTGCTGTTCGGCGAACGCGACGAGGGCCGTTTCGAACTTGCCGGAGGCGGCACGTTGTTCCTCGACGGGATCGACACGCTGCCGCTCGACCTGCAACAGCGGTTGCTGGAAGTGCTGGAGCGCGCCACGATTACACGCGATGGCGGCAAGCAGATCGTGCCGGTGCGCGCGCGTCTAGTCGCTGCTACCAACCGCGCGCTGCGAGAGCTGGTCGAGGCGGACGAGTTCCGCAAGGACCTCTTTTGCCGCCTCAACGTCTTCCCGATCGGGCTGCCGTCCTTACGCGAGCGCCGTGAAGACATCGCGAAGCTGGCGCAACACTTCCTCGAGCACCACCAGCACGAACGCACGCCGCCGGTCCAGGCGATCGAGGAGCGTGCCATGGCGGCGCTCAAGGCCTACGGCTGGCCGCAAAACGTGCGCGAGCTTGAAACCGTCGTCCTCGGCGGCGTGCTCGCCTGCGACAACGACCGTGTGATCCGACTCGAGAACCTGCCGGCCGAGATTCGCGCGCTGGCACCGGCCTCGACAACGTCACGCCCGGCGCCGCTGCCGACGCCGCAGGTCGAAGACGACACGATCGTCCCGCTCGCGGAACTGGAGCGACGGGCCATCGCACACGCGCTACGCGTCACCGGCGGCAACGTCACCCGCGCCGCGCGCGCACTCGGCATCGGCCGCGCCACGATGTATCGCAAGCTCGACCGGTTCAAACTGACGACGTCGTAGCCCCCGCGCCACCTCCAGGCGCGAGGTCCTTCGTTTCCGGACTTCGCCAGCGCAGCCAGGTCACGGACTCCCCCAGCCGTTCGAACCGCTGGGCGAACAGCGTCCGGTCGTCGTCCGGCACGCCGGGTCGCTCCTCCAGGAGTTCGAATCCCGCGCCGGCCATCACGACTTTCATCTGGTCGCGGTAGTGGTCGTGATCGGTCGCCAGCGTCACCATGCCGCCGGGCATGAGCGCCACCCGCATCTGACGCGCGGTCGCCTCGCGAATCCACCGGTGCTTTTGCTGGTTCCACTTCGGCCACGGATCCGGAAACAACGCGGTAAACGAGGCCACGGAACCGGGCGGCAACCGCTCCGCCAAGACGGGACGCACATCACCGCGATACGCTCGCACGTTGGCGAGTCCGGCGCGCACCGCCTTCCGGCAAAGACTCCGCGCCTTCTTGCCCGATATCTCGATGCCCAAGAACAACTCGTCCGGCATCCGCGCCGCTTCGCGCAGCACGCGAACATCCTTGCCGAAGCCAACCTCGACATGAATCGGCCGCCGCGCTCCCATGAGTTCAGGCAGCGCCCCGACGTCCGGAAGGAGCACGGTCTCGGGATTGGTTTGGAAGATCTCCGGCATTAGGCGAGACGATTATGCAACAGGGGTTGCCGCTACGAAAATCCGCAGGGCGGATTTTCGCTGTGGCCGGGAGCGGCTTCGCCGCCCCTACGGCCTGCATGAGTATGAGTGTGCGATTTGGCTCGCATGACTTCGGGGCAGGAGCTGACGGACCGCGGTGTTCGGTCGGGTTCGGGTCGCGGTCACGTCGTGGGTTGTTCGATTGATCGACTCCCGCGGATTTGGCAAGCGCCACGTGAACGTCGTTCGTGCACGAGAACGGGTTCGGGAGTTGGGCACAACCTATCGAAAATCCGCCATGCGAATTCTCGCAGGCACATCGCCGTCCGTCTGCTCCCTCGCTACTGCTTTCGCGCGCTGCGCGCGGCCAACTCGTGGTACTTCACAGCCAGCTTTCGGCGCTTGGCGTTGCGCTCCAGAATGCGCATCTTATTGAAGTAGCGGATCGCACGCGGGTCGCCTGTTCGAGCAAGTGCACGGGCCAGCCGTGACCACTCCTCTTCGCTCTTGGTCTTTCCGGCGAGGTCGAGGAGTGTCGTGGCCACCTTCTTGCCGCCGATGGCGCCGAGTTCCTTCAGGATGAAATCGTCCGCGTCGGGCTGCTTGGCCAGCCCGAGGAGAATCGTGACCACCTCGGAGCGGACCTTGTCCCAACCGCGGCGGCGCAGTTCGGCGAGCATCTTCGGGCGCATCTCGGCGGGGCCCTCGCGCAGTGCCTGCAGGAAACTGTCGCGCACCGAGTCGCCCTGGCACTTGCGCAGGTAGTCGAACGCGATTCGGGACGTGTTCGGAGCGAGGAGCGCTTCCTCTACGCCCTTGAGCGCGGATTCGTCGCCCACGAGCCGGTAGAGGCCGTAGCCGGCCACGACTTCGAAGCCCTTCTCCTTGCGCAGGCGACCCAGCGCCTCGATCGAACGCGGATCGCGAAACGCCGCCAGCGCCGCCGCGGACTCGACGCGGCGTTCCAACGGCCGGCGGACATCGAACGCGGCCTCGACAAGGGCGGCAATCGCAACCGGGTCACCGAGGCGTTCGAGGGCCGCGGCCACACCCAGGGAATACTGCTTTTCCCGGTCCCACTTGAGCGCGTCAACCAAGGGCCGCGCCGCGCGCTTGTCGTCAAGCCCCGCGAGGATTCCGATAGCCCGGCGACGCCGCGCCGGGGTGTCGGCTTGGCGCAGGAACCGGTCCGCGAGCGGAAAAGCTACGGTCCCCAGCCCCGTGATCGCCTTGACGGCCGCCTCCTCCACCGTGCGCGCGTCGATGCTGTCCTGGGTGGCTTGCGCGCGGCCGCCTGCTTGGCGCCAGTCGCGAAAGTGCCACAAGAACGAGGCGAGGATTCCGGCGGCCTCACGATCGGCGCGCCGCCCCAGGCGAGCGATGACTGGCAAGCGATCCCGCGTCTGCGCGTGGGGGAAGTACACGACTATCCAGCGCCGGTAATAGATGCGCCCGGCGTTGCGCCATGCGTTTTTTTGTTGATCCCGATACCAGACGGGCGTGAAGACATCGTCCCACAGTCCATTGGCGACCTTTGGGCCAATCAGGTCGCGCAGCATGCGCCACGTGTCCTGACGGTACGGCACATCCGCCAGCTCCTTGCGAATCGCCAGGTGAAACGCGCCGCGGCGTTCCAGCTCCTTGATTCGCGCGGTCGCCTTGCGGCCGGATCGTTCCGCGATCAGACGCACAAAGCGAAGCGCACTGCGCGCATGGTCGGGCGCGTCGCGCAGGTTCTCTTGCAAGAGTGCGATCGCCTCGTCCCGGGTCTTGTCCCACGGTCCCGCCGGGGGCGGCCCTTCGGTACCGCCGTCCTCGCTCTGCTTCCATTTTGTGCGGCGCGCCTGCACATATTTCTTGATGAGCGCTTCGGCAAGGTCGTAGCGCGCGCCGGCGGCATCCGGGATGCGCGAGCAGATCGCGCGATACTGCGCCACGAGTTCGTCGAGTAGCCGTTCCTTGCGGAGCAGCTCGGCAAACACCCGGCGGCGTGCCACGTCGTCCGGCCTCCGCTTGATGATCTCTCTATGCGCGCGAAGCACGCGCATGTGCCGCTCCGTATCGGTCAACCAGTCGTTCTTGCCCTGACCCCGTTGCCTGTTGACGAAGACGAACCCGCCCTGCCGAATCTGCTCTCCGCCCGGGTCCTTCGACTCCATCGCGTACAGCCGGAGCAGGCCCTCCCACGGACGGATCGAATCGGGATCGCGTTGGGAGCAGGCGAGGTACTCGGCCTCGCACTGCTTGAACCACTTGTGCTCCAGATAAAACTCCGCGAGCCGATAACGGATTCCAGCGTCATCGGGAGTCCGGGCGCGCTGCGCCAGCAGTTCCTCGTGGCGCACCCGGGCAACCTTCGTCAACGCCGGCGGTCGCCACTTGCCGACCTCGATGGGCTTGGGCCGGTTCTCCTCGTGCTTCGGCTTGATCGTCTCCTCGAACGGATCGGCCCGGATCCCGAGATCCCCGGACTCTTCCGCGCCGCCATCGATGGTGATCTCCACCTCGTCGCCGTCGCCACAGCCGCAGCCGCAACCGTCGTCCTGTGCATGCACTGACGCCGCCGACAGCAGCGTCCAAAGACAGAGTGTCCCAACAAACCGCATCGATCTACTGTATATCCTCGCCGCGCGTCCGGCTGCTCCGCCCGAGTTTTTGACAAACCTCCAACCTCGTGTAGCTTCGGGGGCTTCACCACCGCGGGGTGGAGAAGTGGTATCTCACCAGGCTCATAACCTGGGGACCGGGGGTTCGAATCCCTCCCCCGCCACCATCCAAAAAGCATGACGGCCGCGCCTGAAAGGGCGCGGCCGTCGTCTTTTGGCCCCTTGCGATCCGAGCGCACCGGAACTCCGAATGCGGCCCGCCGACATGGACCGAAGTCGAGCCTGGAAAGCGTACGGACGGCGATTTTCGCGCCGAACGAAGCGCTCATCCGTCCGCTCCCCTGGGCCGTCCCCCCCCTGAGCGCGTCGTCGCGTCCGGGAACTCCTTCATGGCTGCCGCCGAGGCCGCCGAACGGGAAGGACACGAGTCGCCCCTCGTCATTTGGTCACCGCCCACGATGGGAGGTTTCGAGGGGAGGTTTCAAGCAATAGACGGCGCCTCCTACACGTACCTCGATCTTTCGGACGACCTGCGGCAGCCGGTCGTTGTCGTCACACTACGGCGAGGATTCCGTCGGCGATTGTGCGGTAGAGCGTGGAGCGGTACAGGATGCCCGCGACGCGGCCCTCGTCGTCGATGACCGGGACGCTCTTGATCTTGTGGCTCGTGACGACGTCCGCCGCCCTGAAGAGATCGTCGTCCGGGGCTAGCGTCACCACTTCGCGGGACATGACGTCCTTGACCTTGACCCTGCCGGCGAACACGCCCAGGGCCTTGAAATCCTCGGTGCGAAGCGGCGGACTCTCTTGGCCGGTTACGTTGGCCAGATCGCGCACGAAATAGGGAAGCAGGATCTCGCCGACAACATCCGACTGCGTCAGAATCCCGGTCACCTGATCGTTTTCCCCGAGCACGATGACGCACTTGATCCCGATCTCGTCGACAACCTCCGGGCAGTCGCGCAGATGCTTCATCGCGTCGAGCAGGCTCTGATCCTCACAAACGGTCTCGAATTCGGGCGTCATGACCGCGGAAACCTTGATGCTCATACGTCGCTCCCTTGCAAGCCGGAGGCCGAACCGGCCACCGGAAGACGGATAACAAAACACGACCCTTCGCCGGGGCGGCTTTGTACCGAGATCGTGCCGCGATGCTCTTCGACGATCTCCCGGCTCAGCGCCAGGCCGAACCCCGTGCCCTTTTCGCCCTTGGTCGTAAACAGGAAATCGAACACGCGGCCAAGGTTTTCGGGCGGGATCCCCACGCCTTCGTCCTCCACGCCGATCTCGACAACATCGCCGTCCGTTCCTGTCCACGCCCGGATCGCTCCGCCGTCGGGCATCGCGTCGCGCGCGTTCGTGATCAGGTTCAAGAGCACCTGGGACAACTTGCCGGCATCCCCGTGCACGCTGACGCCCGCCCCGCCCTCCACCGTCATTTCGACGCCCCGGCGGTGCAACCCGTGGCGCATGAGTGCCCGGACGTCGCTGAGGAGGACGAACATGTCGATCGCCGCGACCGGCCGGACGGCCGACCGCGTGAAGCCGCGCAGGTTGCGAATCAGCTCGTTCGTCCGCTCCAGCGCATCGCGCATCACCGACGCGCCGCGCTGCAATTCGTCCGAGGCGATCACCTCGCCGCGATCAAGCCGCGTCAGAACGGCGTCGAGGTAGTGCGCCACGCCCGAGACCGGGTTCGCGATCTCGTGGACGATGCTGGCGGCGAGCCGACCTACGGCGGCCTGAGTTTCCTGCTGCTTGGCAATCCGCTCCAGGCGGCGACGCGCCGTCACGTCCTGCAGGTAACCGACGAAACCGGCCGACCCGCCATCGTCGCCGTCGCTGGCGACCCGGTCGTCGTAGGCGGGAACGGCATGTCCGTCCTTGTGCCGCGCCATGGCCTCGCCCTGCGCCCGGCCCTCCTCGCGAACCAGTTCGAGCCAGTAGGCCGCGTCGTAGCCCTCGGCGAACAGTGCGCCGACGTTCTTGCCGATCACTTCGGCGGCGGCGTACCCGAGGAGACTCTCGAGGTAGCGGTTGAACGACGTCACGCGCCCGGACTCGTCCAGCGTGTAGATGCCGACCGGCACCGTGTCGTAAACGCGATTCAGCTCCTCGGTGCGCTGCCGCACCTGCCCCTCGAGGTCGAGATTGAGCGACTCCAGCCGCTCCTGCAGGTCGCGGATGCGCAGCATGGCGTGAACCCGGGCACGCAACTCCTGCTGATCCACCGGCTTGGCGACGAACTCGTCGGCGCCCGCCGCCAGCCCCTCCACGACGCTGGGCGTGCCGCGGCTGTGCGCGGTCACCAGGATGACGGGAACCGACCGGGTCTTGGGCTCGGCGCGCAGGCGCCGGCACACCTCGTGGCCATCCATGCCCGGCATGTTCACGTCGAGCAGGATGCAGTGGGGTGCGGCGCGTTGCGCCTCGGCCAGCGCCGCTTCGCCGTCCGCGGCCTCGACGACCTCGTAGCCGGGGCCGAGCTGCAACCCGAGTGCGTAGCGGCTGTCGGCGTCGTCGTCCACGATCAGGATTCGTTTCACGTTCGCTCGATTCTCCCAGGAGCGGGGGATTTTCCGCGCGATCTTGCGCAATGGACCGAGAGAGATGTAGATTGCGGGACCGGTACGAAGTTTGTGCCAGCAACGACGATGACCGATACGACGCTCTTGGTCGTCGATGACGACCCCGCTCTGCGACTGGGCCTTTCGGAGTCCCTGCGCGCGCTTGGCTACGCCGTGGAGGAAGACGACGGGTTCAAGTCGGCCTGCCGGCGACTGGAACAGGGCTCCGCCCCTGACGGGGTCCTGCTCGACCTCCAACTCGGTGACGGGTCCGGACTCGACCTCTTGCCCCGCCTCCGGGAAACGTGGCCGGACACGCCGGTCGTCGTGATGACGGCGCACAGCTCGGTCACATCCGCGGTCGCGGCCATGGAGCAGGGGGCCTTCACCTACCTCCAAAAGCCGCTGAACACGTCCGAACTCAAGGTGGTCTTGAACCGCGCCCTCGATACGGGGCGGCTCCGGCGCCAAAAAAACGACCGCCGGCGCCGACGGGCCGACCGCTTCAGCTTCCGACGCATCGTCGCCCACAGCGACGAGATGAAAAAGGTCCTCGACCAGGCCAGCCGCGTCGCCGAGTCCCCCGCCTCGACGGTTCTTCTTCTCGGCGAGAGCGGTACCGGCAAGGGTCTGGTCGCGCGCGCCATCCACTACGCTTCCGACCGCTCCGCCGAACCCTTCCTGACGGTCACCTGCTCCGCGATCCCGGAGCCCCTGCTGGAGGCCCAGATTCTGGGCCATGAAAAGGGGGCGTTCACCGACGCGAAGGAAAGACGGCGCGGGGTCTTTGAAGCAGCGGACGGCGGAACGGTTTTTCTGGACGAGATCGGAGACATGCCGCTTGCGCTGCAGGCGAAGCTCCTCGGCGTCCTCGAGGATCGCACGTTTTGTCGCGTCGGCTCGACCGATCCGATTCGCGTCGATGTCCGCATCGTCGCCGCAACCCACCGCGACCTGTTCGCAGCAGTCGAAGCGGGCCAATTCCGCGAGGATCTCCTGTACCGCCTACGCGTCGTCCCCATCGTGATCCCACCGGTGCGCGACCGGCTCAAGGACATCGTGCCGCTCACGGACGTCTTCATCCGCGACTTCAACCGCGAGTTCGGACGCTCGATCAAGGGGCTGACGCCGGCCGCCGAGGAGAGTCTGCGCGCCCACTCCTGGCCGGGCAACGTTCGCGAGTTGCGCAACGTCATTGAGCGCGCGATGCTGTTCGCCGAGACCGAGCGCCTCGACGCCCCCGACCTCCTGCTCGCGCCGGTCTACCGACCGCGGTCGCTACGGGCTGCGCCGCAGACCGCGAGCGTTCCGGCGGCGACGGGGTCCACGGTACAAGTTGCGGCCCCCGCCGCCCCCCAACCCACCGATGAACGGCCGTTCATCCTGCCGAGCCAGGGCGTCGATCTCGAGAAACTCGAAAACGATCTCGTGCGCCAGGCCCTCGACCACGCCGGCGGCAACAAGAGCCGCGCGGCGAAGCTGCTGGGCATCTCACGCGACCAGATCCGCTATCGCCTCGACAAGATGAACAGCTGACAAGATGAACAGTTAGGGGGCCCCGGGGGCGCGCTAACCGGACGCGGCAGCGGGCGGATACACGAGCACGGCCGCCTTCTCGCAGTGGCGCACCACGTACTCCGAAACGCTACCGAGCCACATCCGGTTCAGACCGGTGCGCGCGTGCGTGCGAAGCACTACAAGATCCGCCCCGCAGTCGTCAGCGACATCCACGAGCCCCGGACCCGGGCGGCCCGGACGCGCGACCGCGGTGGTCCGATCGGCCAGGTCGGGGAGTTCCGTGTCGGCGAGTTGCTCAACGCTCTTTTGCGCTGCTTCGAGGAGCAGCGGCATGTCGGGTTGCGGCATCGCGAATTCGGTCCCGTACGGCATCGGCGACAGGTACATCGACTGCACGACATGGGCGAGCGTCAGCGTGTTCTTCGTGTCGGGCCCGCCGACGAACGCTGCCGCGCGTTTTACCAGATCCCCGTCGCCGTCCCCCAGCTCCAGGCCCGCGAGCACGCGCAGCGGCGCCCCCTGCGCCGGGAATTGACCGTGTCGGGTGAGCAGGACCGGACACAACGCGGCGCGCAGCGTGTGCTCGGCGATACTGCCGAGCAGCAGGTGCTTCATGCCTGTGCGGCCGTGCGTGGCCATGACGACGACATCGGGCTGGGTCTTCGCGATGAGCAACTCCACGCCCGAGCGCCCGTTGCTCGCATCGACCGTGACCACGCCCTTGAGCCGCAGGGGGTCGATGCACTCCGCCGAGAGCTCCTGTAGACGCCGCTCGTCTTCGGAGCGGACCCAACTCGCAAGCCGCACGGCGTCGTCCACCTCACGCGTGAAGTCGCGCAGGATGTCAACGCGCGTGTGCGCGTAGCCGACCATGACCCGCGCCTCAAGACGGCGGGCCACTCGCTCGGCCAGCTCGAGGCCGGGCCGGGAGGCCGGGGAGAGATCGGTCAGGGCAAGGAGCTTTCGAAACGGCATGGTCATGCCCTACTCCGCTCAAACCGCGTGCCTGCGCCAAGAACGCGTTACAGCGCGACCCGACCTGCGAATTCACGCGGGATTTCTCGCGCGGCACGGGGAATCGGGCCAGCTCTCGGGTTGGCAGAGCTTGTGCAAACCGGCCCCGTACGATGCCCAAGACAATCACCGCCGGCGACGTGATGACGCGTGAAGTCATCACCGTGACCCCCGCCACCCCCATCAGCGAGTTCGCCCGCATCTGTGCGGAAGACAACATCTCCGGCGCTCCGGTCATGCGCGTCGATGGGACCCTGGTCGGAATCGTGAGCAAGACGGATCTCGTTCGCGGCATGCTGGACGCGGACTCCCGCTTCGGCACCCATGACGAACGCCCCGCGTGGGACGACCCGGACCGTCAGGTCGGCGACATCATGATCGACCGCGTACTCACGGCCACGCCCGACACGCCGCTCGCGGATCTGGCAGAACGCATGGCGGCCGAGCGGGTACACCGCGTCGTGGTCACCGACAACGATCACGTCGTTGGCATCGTGACCTCGATCGACCTGCTCAGTCACTATCGGTAGGGGCACTATCGGTAGGGGCACTATCCTCTGGGGCCCTGTCCCTAGGAGCGATCTCCGGCGAACAGGTTCTCAATGGCGGCCTGGAGTTGGTCGCCGCGGACCGGCTTGGGCAAAAAGAACGCCCCGAGCGCGTGCACGCGTTCCTTCGTGGCGGCGTCCTGATAACCGGAGAGCACGATCGCGCGGACCGGACTGACCGCCGCCAGCGCGTCCAGTCCGTCCATGTCGGGCATCCGCACGTCGGTCAAGACGAGGTCGGGGCGGTGCCTCTTGCAGGCGGCGATCAACTCGGCGCCCGTGCCGACAACGGCGAGAACCTCGTGTCCCAGCCGCGGCAGAATCGCGCCAAACCACTCGCGCGTGTCCCGCTCATCGTCTGCGGCAACGATGCGGAGTTGCAGGCTCTTCGTCACAGTTCGTCCCGAGGCAGGGTCACCCGGACGGCGGCGCCGGGAAGCGGGCCCTCGACCACCTCGACGCGGCCTCCGTGCGCCTCGACGATCCGCCGAACGATCGCCATGCCGAGGCCGGTGCCCTTCGTCTTGGTCGTAAAAAACGGCCGGAAGATCCGCTCGCGCGCGCCATCGGGAAGACCGTGCCCATCGTCGTTGAACGTGACTGCCACAGCGGGCTCTCCCGCAAGCTCGGCTTTCTCCGCGAACGCATGGATCTCGCCGCTCGCCCCCACGGCGGCCAGGCCGTTGTCCAGGATGTTGCGAAACACCTGACCAAGCGCAAACGGATCGGCGCGACAGCTCACGTCCAGCCCCTCGGTCCGATCGATCAGGGAGACATCGCCGTCCGTACGCTTTACCGCCAGATCCGCCCAGGACGCCCCCCACAGTCGGCGCAGATCGCAGGGTTGACGCTCGAGATAGATCGGCGCGGCGTACCCGCGCACCTCGTCGTAGAGCCGCCCCAGGCCGTCCTGCGCGACCTGGATTCGCTGAATCAACTCCGCGGCGCGCGCCTCGCCGCCGACCTCGATCTCGAGCATCTCGAGACACGATTGGATGCGCTGCAACGCGTTGCGGCTTTCGTGGGCGAGCCCCGTGACCATCTCGCCGATGCCGGCGAGCCGTTCCGCGCGACGCAGCTCGGTGACATCGTGGCCAATGGCAAGCAGTCCGATGCGCTGGCCGGATTCGTCCTCGAGGATGCGGTCCCACCAGGCGATCTCACGCTCCTCGCCGCTCTTGGTCAGGATCGCGTTGACGCTGCCGCGCGCGCCATTGCCGTCGAACGCCGTGGCAAAGAGCGCGCGAATGTGGTTGCGGTCGCGCTCGGGCAGAAACGTCGTGAACCAGTCCTTGCCCCGCACCTCGTCCAGCGTGTAGCCGCTGAGTTCCTCGGTGTAGCGGTTGATGCGCATCACACAGCCGTCGAGATCGAGCACGACGACGATCACCTGCGCCGTATCGACGAGGCGCTGTGCAAAGTCGCGCTCGTGGCGCAACGCGCGCTCCACGCCCTTGATGTCCTCGATGTCGCGGATGAAGCCGGCAAAACGGCGGCGATGATCGAACGTCACCTCGCTCACGGCGAGATGCACCGGAAACACCGTCCCGTCCTTGCGCCGCGCCTCCACCTCGCGTCCGATACCGATGATTTTTCTTTCGCCCGTCCGGAGGTAGCGGCGAATGTTTTCGTCGTGTTCGTCCCGATAGGGCGGAGGCATAAGGACGGCGATATTTTTGCCGATCAGTTCGTCCTCCGCGTAGCCGAACATCTTCACGGTCGCACGGTTTACGGACTCGACCACGCCGCGCTCGTCGATGGTCACGATCGCCTCGACCGCTTCGGCAAAAACCGCGCCGAGCAGACGCCGGTGGCGCTCCTCGGCGTTCCGGAGTCCTTCCTGCTCTCGCTTTTGCCGGGCGATGTGTTTCGCGGTAATCGCAATGCCCAGCGGTGCTCCGTCTTCGTTCCGGATCAGCGACAGCGTCACGAGCACGGGATGGGTTGCGTCCGACCGGCTCCGGTGCAGACCCTCCACGTTGCGCACCGCGCGCCCCTCGCGACACCGTTCGAGAAGCCGGTCGGCCTGGTTGCGCCAGTGCGCCGGACACAATTCACGCCACGGCTTGTCGATAAGTTCGGCGCGGGACCAGCCGTACAGCCGCTCCACTTCCTCGTTGAGGTCGAGGATCAGGCCCTCCAGATTGAGGATGACGATCGGGTCCTGCGCCCCCAGAAAAGCCTGGGAGCGGCGCTGGAGCGGGACATTGGAGTCGTTCATGCGGCGCTCTGCAGGGTAGCGAAGATTCGAGTGTAAGTGCGCGCGGGATCCCGCGAAATCGGGCGGTGATCGCCTCGAACGGGCCGGACCGGCATTTGCCGGACCGATCGGCGATGAACGCACCCGATCGAGTCCTTGCCCCGACCGATTTCTCGGCGGCTTCGGCCGACGGCGTGCGGACCGCGGCAGATGTCGCGCGCCGATTCGACGCCGCGCTGACCGTCGTCCACGTCGATGCCACGGCGACGTATCTCGCCGCGATGCGCGCCGCCGCGACGGGACTCAACGCCGCGCAAGAGGCTATCGAGGAGTTTCACCGGACGCTTGCCGTCCGGCTTGACGAGTTCATCCGCGAGACGCTCGGTGACGACGCGAAAGCCGCGCCGGTGCTCGCCCAGGACGACGACGCCGCCCGGGGCATCGTCACGACGGGGCGGCAACGCAACATGGACTGGATCGTGATGAGCACCGCCGGGCGCACGGGATGGCGCGCCGCGCTGGCGGGAAGCACCACCGCCCGCGTGATTCGTGACGCGGCGATACCGGTCCTGACCGTGCGCGAGCGAACCGGCGACCCGTCGAAGCTCCTGTTCGACGACTTCCAGAACGTCTTGGCCGTCACCGACCTCGACGAGCACGCCGCACCGCTGATCGCCGCGGCCGCCCAACTCGCCGGACCGCGCGGCGACCTTACCTTTCTCCATGTCGTCGAAGGCACCAGCGTGCTCGGCCTGTACGGCACCCCCCTGCGCATTCCGGCCGAGGACCTGGAAGCCGCACGCGAGTGGTCCGAAGCCGCCCTCGCGCGGCTCGCCGGAAACGACCGCGGCACGATTCGCGTGGAGTGCGGCCGCCCCATCGACCGGATCCTCGCGGTCGAAGCCGAACTCGAACCCGACCTTGTCGTGGTCGGCACCCATGGCCGCCACGGGCTCGACCGGGTCGCTCTGGGCAGCGTCGCACAAGCCGTTGTCTCCCGAGCCCGCAGCCCGGTCCTCGTGGTCCCGACCGCGCCGTAGCTGGAACGCGCCGGACACATCGGTAGGGGCGGCCTATAATCGCCGGTTCCTATGCGAAACGACCGTTGGTTCTTGCCGGCCACGATTCTCCTGGCCTTGACCGTCGCGCTGGCCGTCTTCATGCGGGTCGAAGCGGCCCGCCACGAGGCCACGGGCGCAGCGTCGAGCTGCCGCATCAACGAAACCCTGGACTGCGACAAGGTCCAAGGCTCGGCTTGGGGCAAGGTCTTCGGTGTTTCGCTCTCCACATGGGGTGCCGCGGGCAACCTGGTCGTGCTCCTTTGGCTGCTTGCCGCGCGGCGTCGGCGCGGCCTCTTGCCGCTCGTCGGGCTGTTCGCCCTCGCCAACGCGGTCGTCGGTGTGGCCATGTTCCTCGTGTCCTGGCTGGGCCTGGGCGCGTTTTGCCTCTACTGCTCGGGCCTGCAGGTGCTCATGCTCGCCATCGCGGCGCTCGTGGTGCCGCCCGGGCTGCGAGCGTTTCGCGCGGCGCGCACCGAGGGCGCCGGCACACGCCGGGACCACCTGGGGCTCGCGGGCATCGCGGCCGCGCTCGTCGTGTCGCTGTTTGTCGCCGGCGATGCATACGCCGGCAACCGGGCCAACTTCGCCCACCTGCTCATTCCCTACGAAGGCAAGGCGACGCGTATCGACCTGGCCGGACGGCTCGTCATGGGCGACCCCGCGACGCCCAACACCGTCGTAGTGTTCTTTTGTTTCGGGTGCCCGAACTGCCGCGCTTGCTACCACAGCGCGCGGGCCGCACTCAAGCACAGACAGGTCCGGGCCAAGGTCCACTTCGTCTTCAAGCACTTCCCGCTCGACGAGAAGTGCAACAAGAAGCTGGAGGGAGGCGCCAACAAGGGATCGTGCCGGGCATCGCATGCGGCCCAGGCCGCCGCGGAACGGGGCAAGGCCGAGGAAGCGATGGCCTACCTCTTCGGGCTCAAGGACAAGAACCAGCAGTTCACCAACTACAACATCGACGCGATGCCCCGCAAGCTGCGGCTCCGCTACGAGAGCAAAGGGAAGTGGCGTGCGGCCCGAGAGCAGCCGCGAGTCCGCGAGGTCATCCGCCGCGACATCGCGGAAGGCACCGAAATGGGCCTGATCGGGGTGCCCGCGGTCTACCTGAACGGCCGCTCCATCCGCTCCAAGGACCTGCTCACCGACGTCAAGCGGCTCGCCGGCGCACGATGATCCGTCGCCAGCACGCATTCCTTACCGCGCTCGCGGTACTGGGCCTTCTTGTCTCGGTCTTCCAGGCCTGGGTCGTGCACCTGCCGCCCGGGGACGCCGCGACGATCGACTGGTGCCGGTTCACGCGCCAGGTCGATTGCTACGAGTCCCTCATCCGTTACGGCAAGTCGATCACGGTCGGCCCGCTGCCGGTCTTCGCCACCCTCCTCGCGCTGTACTTCTTCATGGCGACCCTCGTCGGCACGTCGTGGTTCGTCCGCCCCGCACGCGCGGAGGGACTCATCGGCCTCGCCGGGATCACCGCGTTCCTTGCGACCGGCCTCGCCCTGTTCGTCCTGTTGCACGACTACCAGGTCGCGAAGGTCACGAGCGCCAGCGCGATCGCGTCGGCGGGTCTTGGCCTGACGCTGTCCATCCTCGCAGTGCTACGCGGCTTTCCCGCCGCCGGACTTCGCGCCGGCCTTCCCGCCGCCGGCGCCCTCCTGGCCATCGCCGCACTCTTCGCCTTCCTGGTGCACGAAGCCGGAGCAACACGCCTGGACGCCTACTGGTTCAAGATTCACCAGGAGAGCGAGCATGCGCCGCGCCACATCCTGCACGCCGGCCCGCCGCGCGACCTGCCCCGCGCCGGCGCCGCCCGCCTCGGCCAACCGTCGGCCGAAAACGAGGCCCTCGTGTTTCTCAGCGACGACGACGCCTCGCGCGGACTCGCCCGAGCCCTGGCCGCCCGCGAACGCGAATTCGCCGACCGCTTCCTCGTGCACCTCTTTGCCACCGGTGAATTCGGCAGGGATCTTCTCCGCGCCCAGCGCCGCGGCAAGCTGCGACAGTTCCTCGAAACGGGGATCTTGCCCAAAAAACCAAGCGAAAAAAAACCTGCGGACGGCGATGCTTTTGATGCCGCCGCCCTGCTGCAATGGCAGATCGAAAAGACCCCGAACCTGCCCACCCGCCCGGCGACCATGATCGCCGGCCGCGCGCACTCCACGCCCACCGCGGAATCAGTTCTTGCAGCGCTAAGCGGCGAGTAGCGGGCTACCAACCCACGGGGCCATGAATGATGCGGTCTAGAGAGAGTCGGCCATGCCGATTCTCGAGACTCCGCGCACGGCTGCCAGCAGCTCCGCGGCGCGGTACGGCTTTTTCAAGAACGCGGCATCCTCGCCGACGCCCTTCGCGCGGACCTGACTCGCGCCGTAGCCCGACATGAAGAGCACCGCGAGATCGGGCCGCCGCTCCCGGAGTTGGCGCGCGAGTTCCGCACCGCTTTCGTCGGGCAGCACGACGTCGATGATCGCCGCGCGAAACGGACCCTCGCGCGCCGCAGCAAGTTCCAGCGCTTCTTTCGCCGAATGGGCCGCGAGCACCGCATAGCCTGCGCCACGCAGAATCTCGGTCACGAGATCGCGCACCATCGGCTCATCGTCGACGAGCAGGATCGTGCCGGTTCCGCGCAACTCGTCGAGCGACGGCTCGGCCACCGGGTCGGCAACCTCGGCATCTTCGCCGGCCAGCGGAAAAAACGCCGCGATGATCGTTCCGCGGCGCGGCTCGGACTGCACGGTGATATCGCCTCCGGCGCGCGTGACGATGGCCTGCACCGTGGCCAGCCCCAGACCCGTCCCGTCGGGTTTCGTTGTAAAAAACGGCTCGAGCACCCGCGCCCGCGTGGCCTCGTCCATACCCTGTCCGGTGTCGGCCACGGCCAGGACGAACCGGCGCACACCGTCATGCTCGCGCACACCCGTCGAAACCGTCAACCGTCCGCCCCGAGGCATCGCGTCCCGCGCGTTGGACACCAAGTTCAAGACGACCTGCTCGAACTCGCCGCGGTCGAGAAGCACGCGCGCCTGCTCGTCGTGGATATCGACCAGCAACTCGATGTCGTCCTCGACAACGCTGCGCAACACCGGCTCGGCGCGCTCCAGCACCTCCGCCGGAGCGAACACCTCGGGCGTGTGTTCCTCGCGCCGGCCCAACGCGAGCAGCCGGCGCGTTAGCTCGGCGGCACGCTGGGCCGCTTTTGTGATCTCGGCCACGAACGCGGACGAGGGACGTTCGGCGAGCAGGCTCGCGTAGCCGTGGATCACGGTGAGGAGGTTGTTGAAGTCGTGCGCAAGGCCGCCCGCGAGTTCACCGACCGCCCCGAGGCGTTGCGAGCGCCGAAGCTGTTCCTCGAGCTCCTGCCGGTCGGACAGGTCGCGCACGACCACCGCGATGGCGGTCTCCTTGCCGTAGGACACACGGATGTCGGCGGTCTCCCCCTCAAAAACATCGCCGTCCGTACGCTTTAGCCTGAGTCGTAACAACCCCTGCCGGGGCGCACCCGCGAGCAGGCGCCGCATGCGCTCGCGCACGATGGGAACGTATTCCGGACAAATCAGCTCCACGACGGCGAGGCCTTCGAGTGCCGCGGACGACGGCGCGCCGAAGAGGTCCGCGGCACGCGGGTTGGCGTAGCGCACGACGCCGTCGACGTGGACGCAAACCGCGTCGGGCAAACCGTCGAGCAGCGTGCGGGCGCGCTCTTCACTCTCGCGCAGTTCGCGTTCCGTGCGCTTGCGGTCGTCGATGGCGAGCGCGACGAGCCGGAGTTCGCTCACGTGGCCGTCGGCGTCGAACACGGGCACGCCGGACAGGCTTACCCAGTAGGTCGTCCCGTCCGCCGCGCGCACGAGTGCCTCGCAGTTTTCCACGCTCTCGCCGTCGCGCAGGCGCTGCAAGGCGTCTTCCACGCGCGGGCGGCCGGCCGACTCGTCGGCGAACAGGCGCACGAACTCTCGCCCCACGGGCTCGGCGCCGACCATGCGCCCGGCGCGACCGCTCGCCTCAATCACCCGGCCGTGCGCACCTATCGCGAACGCCGCCAGGGGCGCGTTCTCGTAGAGCCGCCGATACCGCGTTTCGTCCGGAGCACCCGGCGGATCGGCCGGCACGGCCAACGCCAGCGCCCCGGCAATCGTCCCGTCGGGACCGAGCACGGGCCGATAAGACACGTCCCACGCGCACCCGTTCCACTCGATCACGCCCGAACACGACTGCCCGGCCAGCGCGCTGCGCGCCATCCCGATGGCCCCGTGATTGGGGTCGCGGGTGTCGAACCACTCGAACAGCGTCGCGTCCGGGTCCGAATCCGTGGAACCATTCACGAAGGGACCGCCCACACCCGCGCAACGCAGATCGTGGTCCACGGTCCAGGCCAAGGCCCGGCAATGATCGCCCGAAACACCCGCCGACGGCATTCGCAGCCCAGTCTATCGGGTCCGACGGTCGCAAAATCGGCTGCACCGGTTTTTGTCAGGACGGGCCGCGGGGGCTGCTTCGCAGCCAGCGACCCCCATGAGCATGATGGACGCGGCGGGCGCGCCTGCGGCGCTATCGCGACACGACTCTGGCAAGGCTACGTGAACGAGTGCATCGAGCACACGTGCCGCAGGGCCCGGTGACGCTTGGCGGCTATCGCGGGCTCCTTGTCTTGCGCATCACTCTCCGAATGCACAGCGAAAAAACGTCATGCGTCAAGGGCCGCCACGAAGAGCCGCGAAGCGACCAGCCGTCCGGGAACACAGCCCGACGTTCAGGGGCCCGGAGCGCACGCAGCCACGCGGGTCGTCCGTTCCCCCTAGTGATTCAATCCGCGCAGCGGATTGAATCAGAGGATTGAATCAGAGGAACGGAATCGGTGTGTATGCCTGGCCCAGGACGGCCTTGCTGTCGGTCTTCAGCCAGCGTTCCAGAACCGTGGCGTAGGCCGAGCGGAAGTCCGTATGGTGCTTCAGGTCGCCGCGTTCCAGGAGCGTGAGCGACGGATGGTCGCCGTGCAGGCCGCCCTTGATTTCGCTGCCCATCACGAACATCGGTGCCGCCGTGCCGTGGTCGGTGCCCAGCGAACGGTTCTCCTTCACGCGCCGGCCGAACTCGGAATACGTGACCGTCAGGACGCGCTTCGACAGGTTGCGTGCGGTCAGATCCTTTTGGAACGTGCCGAGGGCGTCGCCGAGCATTTTCAGCAGTTGCGCATGTGCGTCTTTTTGTCGCGAATGCGTATCGAAGCCCGACAGGCGCACCGCGTAGACACGCGCACCGAAACCGGCCTCGATCAGCCGCGCAACCTGATACAGCCGCCGACCGAGATCGGTCTTCGGGTAGGCATCAGCCCCCGTCCCCCCCTTCAGCGCCGTCTCGACGCGCGCCGCCGTCTTGTACGCCTGCCGGGCCGAACGGCGCACGTACTCCAGCGCATCGCCGGTCCGCGCACGATCCGCGACCGAAGCCAGCAGCTCCTTGTTGCCGCGCACGACGAAGCGCTGCGCGTCCGCGATCGACGGCACGACAACGCGTTCGCCGACGAGGGCAAGCGAGAGCGGCCCCGGATCGAGGTGCAGCGCCGGGATGTCGAGCCCCTTCGCCCGGTCGAGCGTACGGCCGAGCCAACCGGTCCAGCGCCCCTGCGGCGCGGTCGACGCGGTGTGCCAGATGTCGCTCGACGTGAAGTGGCTGCGACTCGGGTTCGCATAGCCGATGCCCTGCAGAATGCCGAGCGCCCCGTCGTCCCAAACGCCCTGCAATCCACCGAGCGACGGATGCAGCCCGTGGTACTCGTCGAGCTTCACGACCTGCCCGGCGGCCACGCCGACACCGGGACGCGCGCGATGATACGCATCGTCGCCGTACGGCACCACGGTGTTGAGCCCGTCGTTGCCGCCGTCGAGTTGCACGAGCACCAGAATCCGGTTGTCGGGCTCGCCGGCGAACAGCGCGCGCGCAAAAAACGCAGGCAGCGTCGCCGCGGCGGGCGCGGCCAGCGCGCCCTTGAGGAACGTGCGTCGATCGACGGTCATGACATGTGCGCCTCGGGAAGGGCCAGGAGCGCGTGCGCGAGATCCCGTTTGCTCGCGCCGCTCTTTTGGAGCCGGTCGATTTCGGTCTGGGGAACACGGTCGCCCAGGAGGGCACGACCCGCTTGAGTAAGGCTGACGGACGGCGATGTCACCAGGTTGCGGATGCCGTTGACCCGGGCGAGCCAGCTCGCGGTGTTGATCCACTCGTTATGGCCGGGCCAGCCCGCGACATTCGGCGGCGCCAGAAGATCCTGGCCCATGTGCCGCAGCGCGGGCACCGCGGCTCCGCCGTCGAGCTTGACCTGAAACGCGCGGGCGGCGCCGACGACGTACTCGATCGGCGACTTGATCATCCCTCCACGGTTTTTCCTGTCGAAGAAGTAGCGCGACCCGAACAGGAGCTTCAGCGTCGCGGACAAATGGTAGCCGTTACGCCTCATCTCCTTGCCGAGCGAAGCCGCTACCTCGGCATCGGGCTTGGGGGTCACGAAGAACCGCAGCAGCTTGGTCGCGAGGAACCGCCCGCACGCTTCCTGATCGAGCGCAATGCGGATGACGTCGTCGCCGCCGAAGGGTCCGGTTTTGCCCAGCACCGTCTTGACGCCGGCGTCGTGCAGCGTTTTGGAGAAGTGGTAGCGGTCGTTCAGGATGTGCCATCCGGTGAACGCGCGCGACGCCTCCTTGATGTCTTTCTCGGTGTAGTTGCCGTCGCCGAGCGTGAACAGCTCGAGCAGCTCGCGCCCGTAGTTCTCGTTCGCGTGCCCCTTGGCGTTCGTCTCGTTGTCGAGCCAGCGGATCATCGCGGGGTCACGCGTCACCGCCCGCAGCAGCGTCTCGAACGTGCCGAGGCCATGGCGCAGGAACAGGCGGTACTGCCTCGCCATCCAGTCGACCTTACGGACCTTGAGCAGGCTGGTGGCGAAGTGGCTGTGCCAGAACAGCGCGATTTTTTCGCGCACCTGGTGTGCACACCGCGCCTGCCGCGCGATCAGCCACGCGCGCAAGCCGTCCGCATCGCCGCCGCCGAGGACCGCCTCCCAGATGCTATCGAGACCGCGCTCCTCCGGATCGTCGCCCGGCCCATCGACCAGTGCCGCGACCGCTTCCCGGGGCGACCGGGCGGCCGTTTCCGTTATGGCGTCGAACGAGCCGCCGAACGCGGCGCGTTGCCAAAGATGGCCGGCTGCACCGAAGTCAAAGGGATGGGCGCGGGAAGGGGTGAAGGGCTTCAGTTCCGAATGCATCGCCGGCCGTTCCTGCCTCTCTGGTTGGTCGGTCTACCTGCTACTTGGTCGGCCCGAACACGGCCTTGATCGTAGCGCCCAAGGCTGCCCGCGACTCGTCTGCTGTGACAGAGAGCGAGCGGAGGTAACGCCCGGCGTCGAGCGCGAAGTCGATTTTTTGCTCGGCTTCCGCGCGCGTGTCACCTTCCTTCAGCATCGAGTTGGCGATGAGTGGCTCGCGGTTGTCCTTGAGCACCTCGCGCAGGGCAGCGGGCTCGAGCCACAGACCGCTATTGATGCGGTCCGGGGCCGGGCCGGCACCGCCGTGCAGGTCCACGAGGCTCTTGAGGAGTTCCGAGGTGCTGGAGAGCACGAGATAGTCGCCGATGATCGCGACCGAAGGGGTGAAGTTGAAGCGGAGCGGCAGGTTCTTGCGGCCGTCCATCTCGCCCGCCTTCGCCGGAAGGTAGCGCGAGGTGTGGATCATCGTGCCGTTGTATTCCATGGACTGCATGAGCAGCGGGTTCGCGCCCTCCTGTCCGGCCTGCAGGTTCAGGATGCCGATCAGGCTGTTGAACGTGAGCTGGAGTTTGAGCGCGAATTTCTTGCCGTCCTTGAGCGGCCACAGCAGCGCTCCCTGCGGAAGTTTGACGGCCGGTACCGGAGCGCCCGCCTTCCATGTGCGGCGCGTGCCGAGCAGGATGAGCTCGTCGCCGACGTTCGGCAGGAACTCCTCGACGAAGCTCATGTAGGTCAGGTTGGAGAAGTTGGTTTCGAACTCGACGAGGCCCGCGAGGCCGCGCTCGTCGATGAGGTCGTCGCGGTTCTCCCACAGCGCGGCGAGGTTGCGCTTGAAGCGCAGCACGCCGATGGTCTCCGCCGGCAGCTTGAACGGCAGCGGCTTGAGGGTGCCGCCGAAGCTCTTCACCACGGCTTGCTGGGGATCGCCCGGCAGCGGCACGACGCCGCGCGCGGACAGGCCCCACATGTCGCCCTCCTGCGGTTTGAGCGAAAGGCCGAAGCCCGCCCAATCGGCCTTGGGGACGTAGTGCGCGAACGCACCGAGAAAAAACGCCTGGCCCAGGTCCTTGGGCTTGCCGCCTTGTTGCAGCATCGCGCGAAACGGCTTCAGATCGACATAGCCAAAGAGATCCGCGGCGCCGACCTGCGCGCGCGCGGCTTGCAAACCGTCGGTCTTCAGACCGCCGCCGGAACGGGTGCGCGCCGATTCGGCGAGTGCTTGTACCGAGGATGCGAACAAGACGTTGCCGTCCAGCCCGACGAACGCCGGACCGATCTTCCACAGTGCCGGACCGCGATCGTCCTTGGCAACGACCGTCTTGCGTTCCATGCCGCCCATCGTCTCGGCCGCCTTCAGCAGGCGCTGCACGATCTCGCCTTCTACATGCGCGACAAGCAGGACTTTCTTCTTGCCATAGAGCGCCGCTCCGACGCGCCGGCCGGCCACGGCCTTGAAGATGCCGAGCAGATCACGCCCAGTCGCTCCGCGCAAAAACATCTGCCCCATCTGAAGCTGGAGCCCCGGAGCTGACTTATGGAACGCCTGAACGGCGGGGTGGCTCTTGATGCTCTGGCCCAGCGGCGACGCCAGAAGCGCCGCGACCTTGTCGCCGAGGCCGTCCGCCTCGACATAGGCCACAACGCCCTCGGGAAAGCGGCCGCGAATGTCGACCGCCGCCTCGGCAGGCTCAGCGCGAGCAAGCGTGGGCAGGAAAAGGACAAGCGAAAGAACAAGAGCAGTGCGCATGACGACCTCCGTCGAGTTGGACGTTGACGATCCCTTTCGCGAAATCGGTGCCGGGAAAAACCCGCTGGGAATGGGCATCTCGCCTAATGCGCGTGTGAGAAATCCTCACACTTCGATCTAGAGCGCCGCGTGTGCGGACCCGCGTGTACAGCGTGTACGGCGTGTACGCGTGCGTGTACGGTGCCAGGGATTTCCTGCTGTTGTAGGCCGCCTGCCGGTGGGGACTGTACGGCGAACTGTACGGTGCCAGGGATTCCTGCCGTAACCGCAACGTCCTGCGGCCCTTGACCGTACGGGGATTCGCGACACGCCTCGGCGCCGGTGCGATCATGCGCACCGGCAGGGTTCCCTGGCACCGTACCGGGCATGGCACCGTACCGCGGCGACGTAGCAACCGCTGCGCCCAGCGTGCAGTACCGAAGCCAGCCTGCGCTCCCGTTGCCGCTCGCCGAGTTGGTCTTCTTCGGTGTCTTGGCTGACACGCCGTTCACGACGGTGTCGTTTACGCTTCCGAGAACCTTCGGGACGTCGAACGCCACGGGATTCGATGCGATGCTGTTCGGCCAGGCGCCGGCGCCGGTTCCCGAACCGGGAACACTCGCATTGTTCGCGCTCGGGGCCGTCGGAATCGCGCTGGCGCGCAGGCGACGATCCTCTTAGTGGCCCGCGACCTCCTACGGCCCTTTGAGCCCTGTGGCATCACCCTCCCGGTCGAGTTCGTATGGTTGCAAGGCGTTCAGGACCAGCGTCTGTGACCATCGTTGCGCGCCGGTCCGCCTGAACATCGTGTAGATGCCCGGCGCGACCAGCACGGTCTGCGGGGGCCGGTAATCAAGCGAATAGCTATGCGTCCGTAGGTAGGTCGGCCCGCCGCGGCTGCTGCCCCATTCCTCCCAGGCCAGCGGTACTCGCTTGCCGTTGCGCCACAACTCGGGCAAGCCCCGCTTTGGCTGGTGCACTATCATCTGGGCAGCGACCGGGACGGTCCATTCCCAGGTTCGGGGGGCGCCGGTGTCGATCGTCCAGCGTGGAATGCCGAGCGGGAGCGGATCGCCGCGGTGGGCTCCCAGGGCATCGTGCAACCATTTCACGCCATGGGTTCCGCGGGGCAGTTCGAGGCGAAAGACCCCGCTTCGATCGTCGTTGCCCCCCGCCCATCCCTTTCCATGGGGCGGCACGAGCAAGATCCGGCGCGGTCGCACACCGTTCGCATAGCGGACAAAGAGCGTGACCCGAACGCGCGAACCCCTCGCCTCCGAGCGCGCGCCACGATCCGTGCGCCCGTCCCGGCGATGCGGCTCGGCGACCGGGGCCCGCGCAAGAATGCCTCTCCGACTCCTTCCGGTCCAGCCGGTCGCAACGACGCCGACGGTCTCTACCGCCTCGCGATCGGCGCCCACCGCGCGGCGCGGACCGGACCCTGCAACGGTCCAGCCGAGCCCGGCAACGGCAACGGCGACGACGGCAAGCGCCAGCACAACACGGAGCGGCATGCGAATGAAACGCATCGCTCCGCCCCCGCGCCCCCCAGACCTACAGCCAGCCGCGATCACGCACCGCTTGTGCCACGCGCTCCACCGCGACCAGGTACGCAGCCAGGCGCATGTGGACCTTTTCGCGTTCGCAGCGGGCCCACACGGCTTCGAAGGCTTCGGTCATCTTGCGGTCGAGGCGGTCGTGGACGACGTCGAGATCCCAGTAGTAGTTGTAGGTGTTTTGCACCTGCTCGAAGTAGCTCACGGTCACGCCACCCGCGTTGGCCAGAAAGTCCGGCAGAACGGTCACGCCTTTGTCGTGCAGGATCTTGTCCGCCTCGGGCGTCGTCGGGCCATTCGCAAGCTCGCAGACGATACGCGCTTTGATCTTGTTCGCGTTGTCGGCGGTGATGACGTTTTCGAGCGCGCTCGGATAGAGCACATCGACATCGAGTTCGAGCAGGTCGGCATTCGAGATGGGCTCAGACCCCGGGAAGCCGCCGACGCTGCCGGTGTCTTTCTTGTGGCGGACGAGCGCCTCGGGGTCCATCCCGCCCGCGCAATAGACTCCGCCCCGGCTGTCGCTCGCGGCGATGAACCGGCTCTTGCCCAGGAGTTCGCGATGGAGCGTGGCGCCGAACTGCCCCGCATTGCCAAACCCCTGCACGGCGTACGACGCGGCGTCCCAGTCGATGTCGAGATGACGCCCGGCCTCGCGGGTGCAGTAGACACCACCGCGCGCCGTCGCGTCCATGCGCCCCTTGCTGCCCCCGAGCGTGAGCGGCTTGCCCGTAATCACACCGGGATGGCTCTCGCCGTTGATGGTCTCGTACTCGTCCATCATCCACGCCATGATCTGCGGATTCGTGTAGACGTCGGGCGCGGGCACGTCCTTGGTCACGCCGAGGATGCGCGCAACCGCCCGGATGTAGGCGCGCGCAAGCCGCTCCTGCTCGCCCTGCGACAGCTCCTTCGGGTTGCAGGTGATGCCGCCCTTGCCACCGCCCAGCGGGATGTCAACCACGGCGGTCTTCCAGGTCATCCACGCCGCGAGCGCGCGCACGGTGTCGATCGTCTCGTCCGCGTGCCAGCGCAGGCCGCCCTTGGTCGGACCGCGCGCGGAGTTGTACTGCACGCGATAGCCGTGAAAGCACCGAAACTTCCCGTCGTCCATGCGAACGGGCAGCGTGACGTGGTATTCGCGCTGCGGATGGCGCAAGAACGCGCGGAGCCCGTCATCGAGACCGAGATGCTCGGCGGACTCGTCAAACTGCTGTTGTGCGATTCGGAAGGGATTCAGTTCGCTCATGGATTACCTTGGGGGCCCGGCAGGGAGCCTCTTGCTCCTGTTAAATCGGCAGCCTTGGCGGGATTTTGCATGACCAAAGAACAGAAGCCTACGGACGGCGATGTTCCCGACCCGAGCGAGCACGACGCGGCGGAGACGCGGCGCCGGCTGGACGGATACCTCGCGGCCTATCCCGGCCTGCGCGGCCGCGTCTCGCGCATCCTGCTGCTGCATCTGCACAGCGCCGGGCTGGTCAAGATCGACGAGGTGTACCGGCGCGCCGAGCGGGCCGCGAAGTGGAACCGGCCGGTCGATCCGAACGTGCCGCAGGCGCGCCTGTGGGCGGCGGACGAAAAGGAGCTGATCAACTCGCTGGTCATCGACCTCGCCGCGTTGCATCTGCCGCCCGAAAAGGTGGACGAACTTGTCTGGGCCGCGCACCGGCGCGACGAGGCGCAGTCGCTCGAGTCCCTGGCCCGCATGCCCGGCGTGCCGCTCGAGCTGATCGCGGAAAAGGTCAGCCAGTACGCCAGCCTGCCGCGCCGCACGGCACCGGAGGCCAAACCGTTCGAGACCCCGGTCGGCACCAAGGTCGCCCTGACCCGCCGGTTTGTCAGCGACCGGGTCGACTACATCGCCGTCGCGAAGCGACATCTCAGGATGCAGGACTACGCCTGGGTCCTTCAGCGCTGCGTCGGGACCGAACACGGCGCCGGGATGATCGGCGGCAAGGCGGCGGGTATGGTGCTGGCGCACGCCGTGCTCGCGTCGGACAAGGACTGCGGCGACGTCGCGCTGCCGCCGACCGTGTTCGTGCTCACCGACGCGTACGACGAGTTCAAGCAGATCAACGGCCTCGGGCATCTCCAGGACCACAAGTACAAGGGGATTCGCGACGTCAAGGGCGACTTCCGCGCGATTCGCGAGGTATTCGGCAACGCCGAGTTTCCGTCGCGCGTGGCCGATCTCTTGCGCATCGAACTCGACCGCTGGGGTGAGACGCCGATCATCGTGCGCAGCTCAAGCGTGCTCGAGGACAGCTTCGGCGCGGCGTTTTCCGGGATCTACCAAAGCCTGTTCCTGGCCAACCAGGGGCCGCTTGAGGACCGCCTCCAGCACCTCCTCGGCGCCATTGCCGACATCTACGCGGGCGTGTTCTCGCCGGACGCGGTCGCGTACCGCCGGCGCCACAACCTGCTCGACCACGACGAGCGGATGGGCGTGATGATCCAGAAGGTTGTCGGCACGCGCCATGGGGACTACTACCTGCCCGCGGTCGCCGGCGTTGCGTTTTCGCGCAACGATTACCGTTGGAACCGACGCATCCGGCGCGAGGACGGACTGGTACGTATGGTGCTCGGCCTCGGCACGCACGCGGTGGATCGCGTCGGCGACTACGCGCGCATGGTGCCGCTCGAGCATCCGAGCCTCCGGCCCGAGGGCACGCCGGAAGAGATCGTGGAGACGTCGCAAAAAAAGGTCGACGTCGTCGACATGACCGAGCAGCCCGGTTTCCGCAACGTGCCCGTGCGAGAGGTCCTCACGGCGATGAACGACGCGGCCTACGCCGGCATCGTGTCGATCTACGAGGAGGGGCAGCTGGCGCAGCCGATCGGCAAGCGGGTCACGGCGGATCCGGACAAGCTCGTCGTGACGTTCGACGGAATGCTGACCCGCGGAGATTTCGCGCCGCGGATGCGCCGAACGCTAAAGCGGCTAGAGGAGGCTTACCAGACCCCGGTGGACGTCGAGTTCGTACTCGACGACGGACCGCTGACGATCCTGCAGTGTCGTCCGCTCGGGGGCGAGACGGTCACGGCCGCCGCGACCGTGCCGACCGGGGTCCCGTCCGACGACCGCATCTTCTCCGCACGTCGCTATGTCAACAGCGGCCACCTCGAGGCGATCGACTATCTGATCCTGATCGACCCCAGGGACTACGGCGCATTGGACACGGTCGATGCCTGCCTTGAGGTCGCCCGCGCCGTCGGCCAGATCAACGACCACCTCGCCGGCAAGACCTTCGTGCTGATGGGCCCGGGCCGCTGGGGCAGCAAGGACATCCGCTTGGGCGTGCAGGTCACCTACTCCGACATCGACCACGCCAGCGCGCTGGTCGAGATCGCGCGGCGCACGGAGGGCTACACCCCGGAGCCCTCGTTCGGCACCCACTTCTTCCAGGAGCTGATCGAAGCGCGAATCCTCTACCTGCCCCTGTACCCGGACGACGAGGAAGTGACATTCCACGAGGAGTTCTTCAAGCAGGCCACCAACAGCCTCGCGGAGGTCTGCCCGGAATACGCCAATCTGGACAACGTCGTCCGCGTCATCGATCTCAAGAAAACCCGACCGGAAAAAACACTACGCCTGGTGATGGACGGCGAAACCCAGGAAGCACTGTGTTTTCTGGAGTAACGCGGTCGCACGGGCGGCGGAAGTAGTAAGTGTCGTTCTCGCAGAACCTGCGGTTCCACGGTGAGGTTGCGTGCGACGGCGAGTTCGGGCATCCGTCAGGAGGCATCCGGACCCGCCGGACTCCGCTTGATCAAGGGCTTTCACGACGAAGCGCTTCGTGGCGATTGGAAGGGCCGTCGATCGTCCCGTCTTGGAATCCAGTACCGCGTGATCTACCGGGTCGTGCGGCAGCAGGTCAGGATAGAGGTCATCGACATCACGGCACACGACTACCGCAGGAGGTGAGCCATGGCACAAAAAGAGTTTCGACGGGCCCGTCGGCATGTGGAAGTCTCGGTGGGCGAATCGGTCCGGATCATGCGCCAGCTTCAGGAGTTGAGTCAAAATGAGCTGTCTGCGTTGACCGGGATCCCGTAATCGACGCTATCGGCGATCGAGAACGACCGCGTGAACCTCGGCGTGGAACGCGCGAAGGTACTCGCACGAGCATTGAGGTGCCATCCCGCGGTGCTCGTCTTTCCGCGTTGGGATGTCGGCGACGAATCGGCCGCGTAACGTAGGGCGAGTCTTACCCACGCGCGCGGCTCAGCGGCGCCGGGTCCAGTCCACCGCTCTCGGGACGTAGCCTTCCAGCTTCTTGGTCTGTTCCGGATGCGGGCTGATGCAAAGCACGCGGCCCTTGCCGAACCGACCACCGACGATCGCCGGGGTGTTGACCATCACGCCCTTGGGGGAACCGAAGCGGGCGACCTCTTCGCGAAAAAACGCGAGCGGAACGTAGTCGGGGATGTCGTCTTCGCCCGCGGGCTGAAGGATCGGGCCGTTGTGATAGATCACCTTGATGGAACGCGCACCGCCAAACAGGCGGCGACCGTCCGGCGTGAGTTCCATCGCGAGGGTCGCCCTGCCGCGCCGCCATTTCGGCGAAACGGTCTTCGCGTCAAGGATGCGCAGGCCCCAATCGAATCCCGAGGTCGCCAGATAAGCGCCCGCGCAGATTCCGATGTAGCCCCCGCCCCCCCCTACAAAATCCCGCACCTGTTTGCGCCCGCTCTTGCGCAGCGCCCGGGCCTGCCCGCTGCCTGTTCCGCCGCTGAAGACGACGCAATCGAATTGCGCCAGCACGCCCGCGCGGATGTCGGTCGCGCACACCCGCTCCACGGTCGTCCTGATCGTACGGCTCTCGAGTTGGTCGAGGACGCGGGGCACACCGGGGCCGCCGGTACCGGTCGAATCGTAGACCGCCACGCGAGCGCGACGCTTGCCGCCACCGCCCCCGCCTCCCCTTGGCGCTGTCATCGTGTTCGGACTCACCGACCCATCGAGCATTCCGGGGCCGTCGAGCATCCCGAGGTGCGCGAGCAGCCGATAGACCATCACGCGATGTTGGCGCGTGCGAAAGCTCCGGACCTGTGCGCGCGTCGTGGTCTCCAGGGTCATCGCGTGCGCGCCGAGATGGTTCGCCGCCGCCCAGACGAGGCTGCCGGGCACCGGTTGGCGCAAGAGCACGAACTTCCACGCGGGACGCAGCGCCAACTCGTTCACGTCCGCGAGCATGAGCTGCGCCGCGGTCAACGCCTCCTTCCCCGGGTGGACGATGATCGAGCTGCCGACGCTCTTTTTGTTGACCGCGTGAAAGTCGAATCCCTCGTGCAGGTCCAGCACCCAGTCGGGCTTGTGGGCCTTGAGCAGCGACCAGACGCGCCGAGCCTGCGCGCCGCGCGGCAACGGCCCGTAATTCCGATTCAGGTCGCGCAGCTCCCGGGTCGCCCCGGGCGTGAATCGCTTGCCGACACTAAGCGCGGGCGGATTGGCGCGGGGAATGACCAGCAGCCGGCCCCGGGCAAGCCGCCAGCGCCGAATCTGGTTCGCGGCGAGCGCGCCCGCCGGCTCGTTGCCGTGGCACCCGCCCACGATCGCAACGCACGGCCCCGGACGCGCGCCCTTGATGACGTAGTACGGCGTTTCGGACCGGGTTCCTTGCGCGAGCGTGCCGGTCCGTTCGTCGGCGGCGGAAGCCGCGGCAAAGACGAGGATCCACAGCCCGATCGCGCGCATGCCAGCGATGTTAGCAGCGTCAAACTTCGCGTCCGATAGCTCGCAGGTCGTTGCTCACGCCCACCTCACGCCGGATTCCGTGATTCGCAATGGCGGCAATCGGAAACGTCGTTCTTCGGAAGCGTGCGCCGTTCAGCTCAACGCCTCGTGCAGCTAAGCCAAGGGGACTGGACCGGCGCCACAGCGACGGCGTCTTGGCGTCGGAAGCCCGGTTCGAGCCGACCTAGGGTTCGGCCCTCTTTCGCCGCCGCCATACGAACGCCACGGTGATCATGAGCCCGGACAGGGCCAGCGTGCCCGGCCCCGGGACCGGCGGCGACGAGTCCCGGACTAGTTTCCACACTGGAACGCCCGGGGGGCCGCCGAAAGAAAAACGGCGAGTCTCATAGCCGCTCCATCCGACGAAGGCCGCGCGTGCGACCCCCGCGTCCCGAAGCCGGGGGTCGGAAAAGGGGGTTGTGGGGGAGGGGCGCCCACCCCATCCCCAATTCCCCCGATTCTATGGCGCCCTCACCCACTGCCGGGGCTCGGGTCGTTTCGGCCCGCGATTCTTGCCCCGGCTGGGACTATAATCCGCCTCAAATCCATGGAATCCGCGGCTGCTCTCCCTGCTAACCAAAACCCGGCCAAGCAAAACCCGCTTCGCTTCACGTTCGGCAAGTTGGCGATGTGGCTCTTCCTCGCCAGCGACGCCATGGGCTTTATGGGGCTCATCGGCGGCTATATGGTGCTGCGGATCGGCTCCGACAACTGGATGATCGATGCGCTGGACCCGGCGTTCGGCATCCCGCTCACGGCGTTCATGACCTTTGTGCTGATCTTGTCGTCGGTGACGATGGTGACGGCGCACTCGGCGGCCGTGAAGGGCGACCAGAAGGGCATCGTGCGCTGGCTGGGGCTGACGATCGTTGGCGGCGTAATCTTCTTGGGACTGCAGGTGTACGAGTGGAACCACTTCATCCACGCCGCGGGCGACCTGGCCGCCGTGTTCCAAAAAACCAACGATGCCAAGGCCCCGTTCACGCACTACCAGGCCACGTTTTTTGCCCTGACCGGGTTTCACGGGATTCACGTCACCATCGGCGTGATCTACCTCTCGTGCATCTGGCGGCGGGCCAAACAGGGTGCGTACACGGCCGCGAACCACAGTCCCGTCGAGCTCGTCGGGCTCTACTGGCACTTCGTCGATCTGGTCTGGATCGTGTTGTTCACGATTCTGTACCTGTTCCCCGATCCGGTGAAGGGATAGGCATGAGCGAACAAGCGACGAACGCCCCGGTCGTCAGCGCCTCGGATGGGCACGCTCCCGAGCAAGAACACCACGACCCGCCGTACTACAAGATTCTCGGAGTCTTGACGGCTCTCACGGCCGTCGAGCTGTTCTGGCCGGTCTGGTTTCCCCAGGCGCCCATCATGCTGATCCTGGGGTTGTCCGTCATGGCCGGCGCCAAGGCGCTGCTCGTGGCGATGTACTACATGCACCTGAAGTTCGAGAGCAAGGTGCTGTGGTTCGTGATGGCGTTTCCGGTCATCCTCGCGATCATCATGGTCGCGGGCTTCCTGCCGGACGCCGTGGGCTACCACGACGTCTTGCGGCCGCAGCTCCCGTAGCGTTCGGTTGCCGTTAGCCCGGCGGGTCGCGTCCTGCCCCCGCGCCCCCCAATTTCACCTTCAAGCTCTCAATCCGCACCCGGAAAATGCCGACTTGGTGCACAGGAGTACTTGATGAAGGTCAGCATTTTCGGCATGGGCTACGTGGGCGTCGTTTCCGGCGCCTGCTTCGCAAAAGACGGTCACGAGGTGATCGGCGTCGACCTCTCGCAAACGAAGGTCGATCTCCTCAACGAGGGCAAGAGCCCCATCGTCGAGGAGGGAATCGCCGAGTTGGTCCAGGAAATGGTTTCCTGCGGCCGTCTCTCGGCCACTCTGGACGCCACGGACGCCGTCTTGAAGACGGACGTTTCGTGCATCAGCGTCGGAACCCCGAGTCGCGAAAACGGCTCACTCGATCTGCACGCGATCGAGATGGTCTCCGGGCAGATTGGCGCCGTCCTCAAGGACAAGGACAAGCCGCACACGATCGTCGTTCGTTCGACGCTCCTGCCCGGCACCACGCGCGACCTGATCGTGCCGGCGCTGGAAAAGGCGTCGGGCAAGGTCGTCGGCCGCGACATCCACGTCTGCTACAACCCCGAATTCCTGCGCGAGGGGTCGAGCATCAGGGATTTCTACGATCCCCCGTACACGATCATCGGCCAGACCGGGACCGAGGCCGGTGACGCCGGCGCGGCGCTGTATTCCGGCGTCGAGGCTCCCGTCCACCGCGTTTCGATCGAGGTGGCCGAGGGCATCAAGTATGTCTGCAACTGCTTCCACGCGCTCAAGGTCGGCTTCGCCAACGAGATCGGCGTCATCATGAAGTCGCTCGGCGTCGACAGCTACCCGGTCATGAAGCTCGTCTGCGAAGACACGAAGCTCAACATCTCGCCCGCGTACCTCATGCCGGGCTACGCCTTCGGCGGTTCGTGCCTGCCCAAGGACGTCCGCGCGCTCGTGTACGCGGCGCGCACCAACGATGTCGATGTACCGATGCTCTCGGCGCTGATGCCCAGCAACCGCATCCACACCGAGCGCGCGGTCAAGATGGTCATGGACACGGGCGAGCGCGACATCGCGATGATCGGCCTCTCGTTCAAGGCCGGCACGGACGATCTGCGGGAAAGCCCGCTCGTCCTCCTGGCGAAGGCGCTGATCGGCAACGGCTGCCGCCTGCGCATCTGGGATCCGGAGGTCGTCGAGGCCAAGCTCATGGGCTCGAACCGCGACTACATCGAGTCGGCGATTCCGCACATCGGCGAGCTGTTGTCCAACGACCTCAACCAGGTCCTCGACGGCGCGAAGGTCGCCGTCGTCGGCAACGGCAAGGGCGCGGACATCGGCCTCTTGCAGAACTGGGCCAACGACAACGTCCTGATCGACCTGCAGCGCGTCAGCAATGACCTGCGCGGCTCGTCGTCGAAGTACGACGGCATCTGCTGGTAGACGTTCTCACGAACCGAATCACTCGAAGGGGTCGGCAACCGCCGGCCCCTTTTTCGTGCGCGGGCTGCGATCGTGAAATAATGGGGTCATGGACCTCGAACTCAACGGAAAGGTCGCGCTGGTGACCGGAGGGAGCCGCGGGATCGGCGCCGCCATCGCCACGGGACTGGCGCGCGAGGGCTGCGCCGTGGCGTTCAACCACTGGAAGGACGCCGACGCGGCCGCCAACATCGCCGGCGCAATCGGTGCTCTCGGTCGGCGCGCCCTGGCGTTCGAAACCGACGTGAGCGTTTTCGACGATGCCCAGACGATGGTCCGACGCGTTGTCGCCGACCTGGGACGGCTCGACATCCTGGTCTGCAACGCGGGCATCGCGGCCGATCGCGTGCTGTGGAAGATGTCGGAAGACGAGTGGGACCGCGTGCTCGCGGTCAACCTCAAGGGCTGCTTCAACTACCTGCGCGCGACCGCGGGCATCTTCAAGGAGCAACGCGCCGGCAAGATCGTCAACATCACGTCCATCAACGGTCTGCGCGGCAAGTTCGGCCAGGCCAACTATGCCGCGAGCAAGGGCGGCCTCGTCGCGCTCACGAAATCCGCGGCGCGCGACCTCGGGCGCTACGGCATCAACGTCAACGCGGTCGCGCCGGGCATGGTGCGCACCGAAATGGCGCGGCAGCTTCCCGACGAAATCGTGCAGCAAGCCGAAAACGAAGCAGTGCTCGGCCGCATCGCCGACCCCGAAGACATCGCCGGGCTGGTGACGTTTTTGTGCTCGCCCGGCGCCCGCCACATCACCGGCCAGTGCATTCAGGTGGACGGCGGCCAATACATCTGACGAAGCACACCGGACGGCGATGTCTTGGTCGGGAGGCGGGAGTCGCGTGGCGGAGGTACCGCTAAGCGTTGAAGGTGGTGTGGGCCGGCCCCCGCCCCCCGCCACCCAAAAAAATAACACCGGGCCCCGGG
>JAJFFH010000016.1 GCA_021776735.1 Planctomycetota bacterium
ACCGGCGCTGGCTCCGCGAACAGGGCTTTCCCGACAACCTCGCGGTGGAGCTCGACGCGCTGCCGCCGGCCACGCTCCAGCGGCTCGTCGAAGAGGCGATCCGTTCCAATTTCGATCTCGAACGGTTCGAGCGAGAGCGACGGGTCGAACATGAAGAGCGAGTCCGTATCGCCGGCCTCCGCGACCGGGCCGCCGCTGTGCTGGAGGGTGACTCGTGGTAGCGCGCGGCGACTACCTGACGATCCAGCAGGTCCTCGATGTATTGCCCGTGGGCAAGAGCACTCTGTACGCGCTCGTCGACTCCGGCCAGCTCCCCCATCACCGCGTCCGGGCTGTTGGTTCCCGACGTGGGCGCATCCTGATCGCCCTGCGCGACCTGGACGCCTACATCGAATCGACGCGACAGACGGCCACACGGGCGCCGGTGCGGCTCGATGTCGACGACCTTCTGGCAAAGGTGCGGAGTGCATCGAAAACCTAGTGGATGTGTCCGCGATTCAATGGCTGCATGTGTCCCGATGAGCACGACGAAGAAGAAGCCCCGACGACGCTTCGGCCAGGTATTCCGCCGGCCTCAGGGGCGCGCCTGGTTGGCGCGGTTTCCCGACCCTGAGGGAGGCCGGACTGCCAGCGGCCGCCCCAAGGTCATCACGCGCAGCGTGGCGACGAGAGCCGAGGGCGAGGCGCTCTTGCGGGAGGTTCGGCGGGCCCTGCTGAGCGGGTCGTTCGCACCGAAGCCCGAGAGGACGACATGCGACCTGAGCGTCATCGCAGCGATCGATGGCCACCTCGCCGCGATGGAGGGACAGGGCAAGTCGCGATCGACGATGGCGTTGTACAGCTACAGCAAGAAGCCGTTGGCGCAACAGGGCCTCGGACACAAGCGCGTCGTCGATGTCACCGTCGCCGACATCGAGAGATACCTCGGTTGGCGGCGAGTCAACATGTGGAAGACGACGTGCCGCCCGGGCGAGACGCCGAAGGCAGTCCGCGTCAAGGGCGGCCGCGCATCGGCATCGACTGTAGCCCGGGACCGCGAGCTCTTGAGCGTCGCCTTCAACCGCCTCGTCCGGATTGGCGAGCTGGCCGAAAACGTCGTAGCGAAGGTGCCCAAGCCGAAGCGACGGAAGAAAAAGCGCGTCGTCCTCGCCAAGGAGGAAGTCGCACGGCTGATCGAATGCTGCGGCGCGCATCTCCGGCCCGTCGTTTTGACGCTGGCCTACACGGGCGCGAGGAAGGGCGAGGTCCTGAAGCTGCGTTGGCGCGACGTCTGCCTCGAAACCGGCACCATCTCGCTCTTCCGCAGCAAAACGGGAAGTGCGGACGCGATTCCGCTCAACCCGGCGCTGGCCGAGGAGCTGCGGCGGCTACGGGCGGTGCGGCCTACGGCACTGCCGTCCGACCACGTCTTCCTGAGCAGACTGGGACGGCCGTACAAAACGATCCGGACCGGGTTTCTGTCAGCGGTATGTCGGGCCGGACTCGAAGGCCGAGGCGTTACGCCGCACGTGCTGCGGCACTGCTTCGCGTGCCACTTCCTGAGCGGCGGGGCGGCGATCACGGACCTGCAGGGGCTGCTGGGGCACGCCTCGCTGGCCACAACCCAGATCTACGCGCGGATGGTGGACAAACGGACTCGGGCGAGCGTGGAGGCGATGCGGTTCTGACCGTGCCTGGGTCCGGCGAGGTCTCGCTCATCGACCGGACGTCGCTCGCACACGCCCCAGACGCATGAGCGTGTTACGGGGCGATGGACTCTTTGCTTAGCTTTTAATCTCTAGGTACGGACGAAAAGCCGGATGAACACTGAGCTTCGCTGGTGCCCCGCGTCGCTCCCCGAGCCTGCCTGCGAGGACATCTGCCTTTCGTTGGCCTGCTGCCTCATCGGAGTACTTGAACTGATCGTCCTGCGTCTCTATCCCGAGGAACGTGACCTTCCGCAGATGCGCTATCATCTTGTCGCAAGCAGATTGTGGAACCTTCGCCCGCCTGAGAATCTCGATCACTTCACGTCGCTCCAAGTTTGCTTTCGTGCCTGCGAATTCATAGAGCACCGCCTCCATCTCTTGCTGGGTTATTCCATTCTCCACAAGGAGAGCCTCCAGCGCGAACTGCGAATACATCCCTTCTGCCTCGTGGACATCCTGAGGCTCCACTCTTCCATGGCCACGGTTGGCAGCCGCCATGATCGCCGCGTTACAGATCAAGACGATGTCTCGAGGACGAGGTAGCGTGCGCTGCAGCAAGTACCGTCGCGTCGGGATGCCGTCAACGTTCGCACAGAAGTACCGGCTCCACAGCTCGCCTGGATCACCATCGCCACCGCGAACAGCAGTGAACCTCTCCTCGACGACCCTCATCAGGATCTCCGGATCGTCCCACGAAATGACGGTCGTCGGAATCTTGTCGGGTTCCCGGGCATGCTCCAGTACTCGTCGAAAGATGTCACTGCGGATGAAAACACCAAGCGTTACGGGTACTGACACTCTCCAGAAGTCCTCCTTTGCGAAGTCCCTCGTGATCCGGTTTATCGAGCTCAGGAGCCCGAACAGGAACCACGACAACTCGGCCACGTCGTTGTCCTTGTCCCAAGCTTTGTCGAGATTGTCCACGAGCACCGCAACTCGTCGCTTTTCGTTAAGCACTCGCCCGAGGTGCGCGCGGAGATCCTTCAGGACGCCGTCGTGGAGTGCCTCAGCGATTCTGATGCGTTCCCGGTCGATCCTGCTTTCGGAAGGGAGGTCGGCCAACCTTTCCACCGTTCGCTCAAGACGAACCGAGAAGTCGGAAGTCAGGTCACCGCCTGCCTTCTCCAAGAAGTCACTCAACTCCCACTGCGGCGTACCCGGGACGAAACTGCCTGGCCTCTGGCGCGCGTCTCGTACGGCATGGAGCGCGATCTCCGAGTAGAGAAGGAACTTCCATAGGCTTTCGACAACGTAGCCTCTGGCATCTCGGCGCTTGTACCGGCGAAGCAACCGCAGAACGCCCTCAAGTTCGTAAGCATGAGGCTTGATGACAACGACTAGGTTTCTGCGATCGGCGCTCAGCCGTTTCGCGGACTGTATCAAGTTGGCGGTCTTGCCGGTTCCCTTCCGGCCGACGAAGACGGTTGTACGCTCGGCCAGGACGCGATGGAAACTCGCCGTTTCCACGAAGTAGTCCGCCAGCTGCGCAGACTCGTGCTCAGCTACATGCTCACCGAGCCGGAGCGTCCGCAGCTCCGTGACGGATTGGACGTCGGTACCGCGCTTTTCCCCCTCGCGAATTCGGCGGTACGCCTCCTCGAGGTTCAACGGGAGCCACACGCTGGCTCGATTCACGCACTCCTCCGCGGTCGCGTAGACGTAGAGAAGATCGCGATAGTCAATCGGTGCCGGGTAATCACCTTCGGCCAGGAGGAGCACCGGCCTCCCCTGGCCCTTCGCGATGCCTGCAACCAGTGCACAGCGCGCGTTGTGCACTTCGGCTTTCGCGCGGGACTCGGACGGGAAGTCGGCAACCAGCGCGTCGCTGCCGAAGACGTGCTGGGCGTACCATGTTAGCGGCTGCACTGACGCTTCCCGCGCGTCGTCCACGACAACCCGCAAGCCCTTCTCTTCCTCCTCGAAGATCCTCCTCGTTAATGCAACGCCAGCTTCGGTGTCGAATGGAGCCTTTAGGTAAAACAATCCGGGAGCGCCCCTCGGCCTGAGCGTCGGCTCAATCGCCTTCGCGAAGAGCGACTCCCCCTGCACATCCGGACGCTCCTTGCTGAATCCAGCGAAAACATCCTCAGAGTTCTTGTAGGGCGTATAGCCGACCGTCGTAAGAACGCGGAACTGATTCCAATGCCGCCGCGCCTTCGCGTTGCTTTCGTCGCGAAGAAGCCACACTCGACGCCCTGCGCCAATCGCGTAGCCAAGCTCGAACATCACATTCTGATTCAAGTCGGTGATCTCGAAGACCGAGACGGACGCGGTGTCGATCGCATCCAGCACCTCGTCGATGACCAGGTTCCCGGACACCGACAGGTCTTCCCATGTCTGCACCTCGATGTCTCCCAGCTTCGCGATTCTTGATGCTGAGTTGACCAGCGTCTCTCGCATCATTTCGGGGCGAGACGGGTACGCAAAGAACACGCTCGTCATCGACTGGCACTCCTGTTTTCATCACATCGACACGTCGGCAGGGGCTAGGCGAGAGCACTCTCGGCTGAAATGTGCTCGCTAGTCCCAAGGGACGATGGTACCGGAACGAGGCCGTCACCCCGACACGGTCGCGATCCGACCTGAGGATGCCGAGGAACGGAGCGGCTGTCCGCACTCCCGGAACGCTTCACCCCGGTGGCCTGTTCGGTGGCACAGTGCGGTCCGGGCCGGCGGGGGCTTGATCGCCGCGGCCCGCTTGGCGGCGAAGCAAGGAGAAGCCGCCACCATCGGGCCACAATGTCCCACGCCCCCCGCGCGTTCCTACGCAGCCGCCCGATACCTTCAAGCCCAACCACGATCAGAGGCTCGCCCGTGTTCGCACACCCTCCCGCGAAACAAGCGCATCAGGATGCGCATCACCCCCCGCGCCCGTCCCCAGACACACCGACGGCCAGCCCGAGGGTGCCGTCGTAACCCCTTGGCTGGCCGTGGTTTATGGTACCGGGGAAGAGATTCGAACTCTTACTTCCAATAAAGGAAACTAGGCCCTCAACGAAGTGCCCGGCCCTTATCCCGCAAGGACTTAGGGCTGCGAGTTGTCCATGGAGTCCATAAAGTCCAGGGAGTCCGAAATCGTGCGTATCAGATGCGCATCACCCATGCCTCTCGACGGGCGCTCCGGACGGCGGCACGGAGGGGCCAGAGCCTGGCCAGGCCGGGCGGGAACGCGCCGGAGCGGCGGCCGGCGGCGCTGGTCGTCGTTGAGCCGGAGCCGCTTGCCTTTCAGCTGCTCTCTCAGAACGCGGTTCTCCTCGACGAGGTAAGCGATCACGTCCTGCTGCTGTCGGTTCATCCAGCCCGCGAGAGTCGTAAGCAGAACTCGCAGCGGATAGAAGTCGACGCTCATGCGCCTATCGTACGAGTCGTAACGTCGGACAAGTCAACGAGTTCGGGGCGGCTGAGTTTTCGGATAGGACGCGGCTGAGTTTTCGGAGGACGGGTTGGCCGGACGCTTACAGGTCGACGGCAGCCGGAGTTTCTCGGTAGAGACGGTGGTCGATCATGATCCGGCTGGTTCTCACGATCTACTCGCGCTTTGCCTTCGGTCCGACAATGATGACCCCACGATCCGTCATGTTTGGGTAGACCGCTCGTAGCTTCCTGATCACGACTTCGATCGGAAGGATCCGTTCGTGGAACACCCAGCCAGGAACTAGCGGCCTGACGTTATCTGGCGCGCCCTCAAGCAAGATACCCACGATCCGATGTCCTCGTTTGGAATACACTGGAGATCCGGAGTTGCCGAGATTGGTATCCGAATCCGCGCCGATTGACAATCTGCCTCCCCATCTCTTCGAACGGTGCACGTACACTCCGGGCTTCTTGGGATTTTCCACATAGCTGCTCCTAAAGTCAGAGAACAACTCGTCGCATTCTTTTCGAACTTCCTCTTTGACTTTTGCGGCGATTTTCTCCACGCCACGCAGCTCGTTCGGAATCCTGGAGAGCCTCTCCTGAATCCAAGCGTCGCGGTACAAGGCGAGTTCTTTTCGAACCGCTGCAGACATCGCGCCGATCTGCCGTAGCGATGCTACATGTGGAAACAATACGAAAGCATTGTCTGCTACTTCACGCGGCCTTCCCCCAGGATGGCCGACTACATAGAGCGGATCACCTAGACCAACCGGCCGCTCGTCGAGTGGCTGAATGGGACGTGTGTGCCCAGGCGACCTGCCCTTCAGCAGACCGAGCTCAAGGATCGTGAAGTCGAACGGACGGCCAGACACGACCTTCCGCACGCGAAACTCCTGGCCACCGGGCTCCTTGCCAGGCTCTTTGACCTGGTAATCGAACCGCACGGCCAACTGCTCCAGCGGCACGTCCTCTACATCGTGTGCGCATGTCAGCACGAGGTTCAGGCCGATCAGTACGCCACTTGCGAACACCTCGCTACGATCACGGCTCGAACGGACGATCGCGGCTCCACCGTCGCAACGGCTACGGATGTTTGTGTAGTGGTATGGGCTAAACGTGTCTCGCTTGCCATAGTTCGTCTTCCGCTGCCATGGGAGTTTCGCCGCCCGCGCCTGCCCCTGCACTACGCTCCGTACGGAAAAGAGAAACTGCATGGCCGGCGCCTGGAGCTTCTTGCCGAGAAAATCGTTGCGGGCGAATGCCAAAGAGACCTCCTTATCCAAGGAGGCGAGACAAGCGACATACTCGTCCCATGCCTGGTTTTTGTCTCCTTTCTCCTTACCAAGAAGAACGTTAGACGCCGCCGTAAGCTTGGAGAGACAGTGCTTGAGCTCTTTGAGGCCGTTTTTTGACCAGAAGTCGCTCGCAAGGCGAACCGCGCCGTCCGAATAGAAGGATGCGTACAGGTCGGCTACAGGCTCGTGAACCTCTAGCACGCGAAACCGCGGACCTTGCGGTTCGAGGCTCAGGTAGAGAGGGAGACGTTTGTCAATCTTGGACAGAGTAGCTGGATTAGTGATCTGCAGCTTCCCGCCCGGATTGACCTCGTGTCGAACGACCTTGGCCGATACGAGTTGCGCACCTACTAGCAGTACGACGGCACATCTCACCTGGCGCCCCCTTTCAACCCATGAATGACATCGATCTGTTTCCCCTCCGCCCAGTAAGAGGAGCCCTTTTCGCTCGCCCTAAAGAGTCTGTAAATCGGGTCGAGGAGCGCCTTCTTGCCAGGTCCAATGAGGGTACTGACGTCGATTAACGCCAGGGACACCTGGTAGTCGCGACGCGTTGTCGACCCGAGCCGACGTATCTCACCGTTGACCTTGAAGACAGGCGTGCTGACCTGAGAGCCCGTCGCCACAACATTCGTAGAGGTACCCAAGATCAGGGTAAGCAGCGCCCCTTGCACCAAGTATCGCTTCTTCCCGTTCGCAGGGTTTTCTTTGGTCCACTGCGAAATCTCTTTTTCGGCTGCCCTCACCTTTTTCCACGCGGCAAAGACAAGACCGATGTCCATGATCTGAATATGTTCCACGTGATTGGTTGCAAAGTTCGCAGCGAACGCCAAGTAAGACCCTTTTAGCCCGGCACTTTTGTCGATCTTGGATTCGTAAATCGGCTGCCCTTTGCCGTCCGGGATCTCTAGTTTCAGATCGTCATCGAGGGCAGCTACCTTGTAGAGGCGCTTGTATCGATTCGGCCCCACTTCCTCGACGATAATGCCTGCGAAATCCTCGATCTTGTAAATGAGCGGACCGGGGGCCCCAAAGAGATTCCGGCTCCTGAAGTGTTCCGGGAGTGCAATGTTCTTCCCAGTCTCGGAGAACCGTATGGCTGCCCGGGTACTAGGGCATCCTGCCAACGTTAGCAGTCCCATTCCGATGACAACTCTCACGATGACGTTCGTCATGCTCCACCTCATCTTTATGTGCACCGACCAAATCAGCAACTGCCATCACTGTACCACATTCACGTGTTGCGCTCCCGCGTCCCTACCGAAAACTGATCCGCGCCGCCTAACCTGGCGTACCAAACCAGTATTCGAAGCTGCGCCGATTCCGCCATTGCGTCAACGCTGCACGTCGTTCATCGTCCGCCAACGGACGACTCCCCGGCCTCACGGCAGGGCGTCCTGTCCGAAAACTCAGCCGTTCGTTGCTAGGCGGCCCTTTCGTAGTGCCTCAGAATCCCGCCCAGCCGGTCCCGGCAGCGAATCGGACCAGACACCGACGAAGCAGAGCTCGTGATCCGCTCGTTTCGAAGCCGGCGCCGCTTGCCCGGGAGCCGCTCCTTCAGACGCGGTTCTCCTCGACGAGGTAGGCGACCACGTCCTGTTGTTGCCGGTTCATCCAGCCCGCGAGAGTCGTGAGGAGTACCTCAGCGGGTAGAGATCGACGCTCATGCGCCCATCGTACGAGTCGTAACGTCCGACAGGTCAACGAGGTCCGCACGGCTGAGTTTTCGGACAGGACGGGGTCGCCAGTACGCCGGTCACAGCGCAGATCGAAACAGCGGACGGGACAAAGGACAGCCGCTCGCCAGGCTTGTCTTCCCGCTCGCCTCGGGCCCTACGACGGCTCTTGAAATGGAGCCTGCTAGTCGGCTCGCCGCGGCCGGTCGCGCAGCACTGGGAGGGGCGCAGGCGAACCGGACGCCGACACGTCGACGGACGTGGGCCGCATGCCCGGCGCGGCAAGTCTCAACTTGAGCGGCACCCGGGGCACACTGAGGCGGTACGTCCCGTCGGGGCGGACGAACACGCGCGCACACTCCGTGCCCTCGAAGTACGCGCGCACGGACCAGCGCGCGAACGCGCGGCGATGCGGCCGCGTGCCGACGCCGGACAGGTCGAGTCGCCCGGAGATCGTCCGCATCGGCCGCATCCTCAGCTCGAGATCGCGCGAGCCTGTGTTGCACGCGTGTGGAGGCAGGGCGGACGACACCCGGGACTTGATCAGCATGCCGATGGAATAGCGTCCCGCAGGAAGGCCGCGGAAACGAAACCCGCCCTCGGCATCGGTCGTGGTCGCACGATCCAGACACGCCCACAGCCGCGTCGCCAACGTGCCGACCCGCGCCTCCCACGACCACACCGCGCGCTGCTGAGCGGGCCCCGGACGCACGCTCAGCCTGACGAACCGCGCCGGCGACCCGTCGGGCTCGAACAACCTCCCCGCGATTTCACCGCCCGCCTCGAGGACGAGACGCTGCGCACCGTTCGACGAAGGGCGCGGACGAACCAGCGGACAATGGCCGCGCGCCACCACGAGCAGATCGGTGAAGGCGTCGCGGAGCACGGGCAGGCGGAACACGCCGTCACCCGCCGTCCACACGTGCGGAGCGGCAGACCCCTCCGGCGGTCCTGCGCGTGTCGGCCGCGGACGCAACGCGACGACGAGTGCACCCGGAACCGGGTGGCCATTGCGGTCGACGACCACGCCGGTCCAGGGGGCCGGGAGCCGCGCTTCGACGCGGAGCCGCTTCCGCCGCTCGGCGTCGATCACGCCCCAGTCGACCGGCGCGAAGTGGACGTCTCCGGTCCCCGGCTCGGCGCGCAGCCGGTACGCGCCGGGCCGGACGCGCAACTGCCAGGACCCGGACTCGTCGGCAAACGCCCGGAACCGCCGACCGTCGGTCGACGAAGTCAACTCGATCGCCCCGCCCGGCAGCGGCCGGCCGGCGTCGTCGATCAGTACGCCGGCGACGCTTTCCACGGGAGCCGGCAGCAGCAACCGGACGCCGCGGTCGCCGGCCTCCGCCGCCACGACGACCCCGGGATCGGGCTGGCCGTCGCGACTCGCCGCGAGCCGGTAGCGCCCGGGCGACAGCCCACGCAGACGAAACACGCCGCGAGCGTGCGCGAGCGTGCCGATCCTCCACGCGGGACGACCCCCGCCGTCGAGGCGCCGAAGATGTATGTAGATGCGCGACCGTCCCGCCCCGATCACGCGTCCGCGAATCTCCGCCCCGCGTCCGAGCGTGATTCGGACGGACCGCGAACCGCGGGGCGCATCCGTCATACGCAGGTGCGCCGAAACCCGACCCGGCTTCGCCGCTGCCACCGACCAGGCCAGCGACAGGTCGTCCGCCGCGGCTCCGGCGTACCGCAGCCGCGCGCGCCCGTTGCGATCGGTCCGGGCCACGTTCCACGGCAACCGATAGCGCTCTTCCAGCGTGCGCAGCGCGGACCGGAAGGAGCCGGTCGCGACGGCGAGCACGGCGGCGTCCGCAACGGGCCCGCCGCGCTCGTCGATGACCGTGACGTCGACGTCCAACACGAACGGTTGAGAGCGCAAGGCGACTTCGACGAGTTGTCCGGCGCGGATGTCCAGCGGAACAACAGGATCGCCGCCGGGACCGAATACAAACGCGTCGCTCGCCTGCTTTACACACGGAAACGTCGCGAGGCCGCCCGGCGAGCCCACCGCCTCGAAGTTCGCCCCTCCGGACTCCAGCCCCACCCACGCCAGTTGCTGGTGACCGGCCGGGCCGGCGGGCGAGCGGACTCCCGGCGGGAAACCGAGCCGGACCTGCACGGCGCCGGACGGACGCAGCACGGCCGCGAACTCACCGGGGCCGTGGCCGTCCCGAACCACGAAGTCGATCTTCGAGATGACGGGATGGGCCAGGCGCTTGCGGACGAAACACGCCCAGCCGGCCGTGGTCGCTTCGACGCCGTACTCGCCGTCCGGAAGACTCGTGAAACGCGCACGGCCGCGCTCGTCCGTCCGGCCGCGCTGGACCAGCCGACGGATCGGGCCATCCGAACGGTACAGCTCAATCCGGGCCGCGGGGAGCGGCGAGCCGTTGGGCCGCACCGCACGCACCACGAGTGCGGCGCCGCGGCGCAGGGTCACGTCACGACGATGCGGCCGCCCGTGCCGGAGCATGACGCCCCTACCGCCCTCTTGCTCGAAGATCGCGAGCGGCGAGCCCAGGGGCGGCGCCACCGAGAAGGAAACGATCGGCTCCGCCGGAAGATCGAGAATCCGGTAACGACCGTCGTCGGCGACGAGGGCGGTGCCGGTCTGGACCGCGTCGGGGCCCGCGCGCACCCCGACGCGCACGCGCGCGCCGGGCACCGGCTTTCCATCGACCGTCCGCACGAATCCCTGCGCGGAACAACCGCGGCCGAGCCGGAGCACGCCCACGTCGGCCACGCCTTCGCCGACGAACAACGGACGGACCGCGCTCACCAGCAGCGGCGCATATCCAGGCCGGCGCACTTCGAGGGACAACGGATTCCTCTCCGTCGGCTGCTGCAGCGGCACGCGGAAGCTCCCGTCGGCCCCGGTGACGACCGTGACCTCGACGACCGTCGCGTAGCCAGCGCCCTGCCGCACCCGAACCTGCGCTCCGGCGATGGGTCGGCCGTCGCCGGCGGCGAC
>JAJFFH010000017.1 GCA_021776735.1 Planctomycetota bacterium
ACGATTCCGGACTCCCTGGACTGTATGGACTCCATGGACAACTTGCAGCCCTAAGTCCTTGCGGGATAAGGGTCGGGCACTTCGTTGAGGGCCTAGTTTCCTTTATTGGAAGTAAGAGTTCGAATCTCTTCCCCGGTACCATAAACCATGGCCAGCCAAGGGGTTGTGACGGCACCCTCGGGCTGGCCGTCGGTGTGTCCGGAGGCGGGCGCGGGGGGTGATGCGCATCGTGATGCGCTTGTTTCTCGCATTCGAGGGCAATAAAGCCGGACCTTAGTGCGGCTACCCACTCGCGGGCACGTTTTCGGTACTATCGGGCCCTCGCGTGGACCATCCGCGCGACGTGGGCGAAACGGGGTCGCGGCATGAGCGGATGCGCATGGCCATCACGGTTCCGGACCCGTCCCAGAGGAACCGATGGCAGCGAAGAAAAAGAAGTCCGGCAAGAAGAGGGCATCGAACGGCAATAGTGCCACGCTCGGATTCGAGTCCACGCTCTGGCAAGCCGCAGACAAGCTGCGGAACAACCTGGACGCGGCCGAGTACAAGCACGTCGTTCTGGGCCTGATCTTTCTCAAGTACATCTCCGACGCGTTCGAGGAAAAGCACGCCGAGCTGGCCGCCCAACGGGCCGACGGGGCCGACCCCGAGGACAAGGACGAGTACCAGGCCGTCAACATCTTCTGGGTGCCCAAGGAGGCGCGGTGGCCGCATCTGCAGGCGAGCGCGAAGCAGCCCACCATCGGCCGTCTGATCGACGACGCCATGGAGGCCATCGAGAAGGAGAACGGCTCGCTGAAAGGCGTTCTACCTAAGAACTTCGCGCGGCCGGCCCTCGACAAGCGCCAGCTCGGCGAACTCATCGACCTGATCGGGACGATCGGGCTCGGCGACGCTGAGAACCGCTCCAAGGACATCCTCGGTCGCGTCTACGAGTACTTCCTTTCGCAATTCGCCAGCGCCGAGGGCAAGAAGGGCGGCCAGTTCTACACCCCGCGGTGCGTTGTCCAGGTTCTTGTCGAGATGCTCGCACCGTACAAGGGCCGCGTGTTCGACCCCTGCTGCGGCTCCGGCGGGATGTTTGTGCAGAGCGAGAAGTTCGTCGAGGCGCACGGCGGCCGCATCGGCGACATCAGCGTGTACGGCCAGGAGTCAAACCCGACAACGTGGCGGCTCGCAAAAATGAACCTCGCGATCCGCGGGATCGACGTCAACCTCGGACCGGAGCACGCAAACAGCTTTCACCGGGATCTGCACAAGGACCTGAAGGCCGACTTCGTCATCGCGAACCCTCCGTTCAACGACAGCGACTGGGGCGGCGATCGCATCCGCGACGACGTGCGCTGGAAGTACGGAGCGCCGCCGACCGGCAACGCGAACTTCGCCTGGGTCGAGCACTTCATCCATCACCTCGCGCCGAACGGCATCGCCGGTCTTGTGCTCGCAAACGGCAGCATGTCCTCGCAGCAGTCCGGCGAGGGCGAGATTCGAAAGCGGATCATCGAGGACGACCTCGTGGACTGCATGGTGGCGTTGCCGGGACAGCTGTTTTACTCGACGCAGATCCCCGTATGCCTGTGGTTCATCGCCCGCAGCAAGAAGAACGGCCACTTCCGCGACCGGACGGGTCAGACGCTGTTCATCGACGCTCGCAAGCTGGGCTCGATGATCGATCGCACGCACCGCGAGCTGACCGGCGAGGACGTTGCGAGGATCGCGGGCACCTACCATGCGTGGCGAGGGGACAAGGACGCGGGCAAGTACGAGGACATCCCGGGTTTCTGCAAGAGCGCGATGGCCGAGGAGACCGAACATCACCACTTTGTGTTGACCCCGGGCCGCTACGTTGGCGCCGAGAAAGCCGAGGACGACAGCGAGCCGTTCGAGGAGAAGATGCTGCGCCTGGCGTCCGAATTGAACGAGCAGTTCGTCGAATCGGCGAAGTTGGAGGCCGCTATCCGGATCAACCTAGAGCGGCTGGGTCATGTCCGGTAGCGCATGGCGATCCTTTTGCACTCTCCAGGAGCTGTGCGAGGTAGCTCGTGGTATCACCTACGGCATTGTCAAGGTCGGTAACTTCGTCCCCGGTGGCGTTCCGGTAATACGTGGTGGGGACATTCGCGGTGGCCGCATCGAGTTCGATGATGCAAAGCGTGTTACCGAAGAGATCAGTCGGAAGTTTAGTAGGACGATACTCCGTGGTGGTGAGATACTCCTGAATCTGATCGCTGAACCGGGCCACTCGGCCATCGCGCCGAGTACTCTTGAAGGCTTCAACGTCTCGCGAGACGTCGCGGTGATACCGGTTGACAGTGAGGCGAATGCCCAGTTCGTTGATTTCTTCTTGCGGTCCAAGGCCGCCATTGACTGGCTCTCCGCTCGGCTCCAAGGGAGCGTTACCCAGAAGATCAATTTGAGAACGCTGCGCGAACTTCCGGTTCCGATACCACCACGGCCAGAACAAGACGCCATCGCGCACATCCTCGGCACACTCGACGACAAGATCGAGCTGAACCGGCGGATGAACGAGACCCTCGAGGCGATGGCCCGGGCGCTCTTCAAGTCGTGGTTCATCGACTTCGACCCGGTGTGCGGAGATTCACGTATTCGTGTTGAAGTGGCGGCGTGCAACCCGAGCTCGGAGAGCCCTCGGGTCGGTACGATTCCTACGGGGTGGTCCCTGGAGCCTCTAGATGCGGTCGCTGGTTTTCGAAACGGCTTGGCTCTGCAGCGATTCCGCCCTCAAGCGGATGAAGACAGGCTACCGGTTGTGAAAATCGCGCAGTTGAGGAAGGGCCGGTCACACGCGGACGAATGGGCTCAGGCCTCGATTACGCCTGAGTGCATCATTGACGATGGCGATGTCGTGTTTTCATGGTCGGGCAGTCTCCTTGTTCGAGTTTGGTGTGGAGGCCAAGCCGCCTTGAATCAGCACCTATTCAAGGTTACTTCGGAGCGGTTTCCACGCTGGTTCTACCTGCACTGGGTCAAGCATCACCTCGGGGGGTTCGTTCGCATCGCCGCGGACAAAGCCACGACAATGGGCCACATCAGGCGGCGGCACCTTTCTGAAGCGATCTGCGCCGTACCTCCAACATCTGTACTGGAAGCAGCCCACCCGTTGCTTTCGTCCCTCGTCGAACGTCAAGTCGCAGGTGAACTCGAGTCGCGGACGCTGGAGGCGGTGCGGGACACCCTTCTTCCGAAGCTTCTTTCGGGCCAGGTGCGCATCGCTGACGCCGAGAAGTTCCTTGGGGCTCGGGCATGACAGCAACTCGCGTATTCGAAATGCATAGCGCTCGCGAGGCGCTGGCGGGAGGACTGGGACACATCGAAGAGCAGGTCAAGGCGATCGAGAGCTCCGTATTCGGGAATCCCGGGCTCGCGTTCGACCTAGCCCGGGCGCTCGTGGAGAGTGCGTGCAGAACCCTCTTGGTGGAGCGTCAGATCGAGTTCACAAAGAAGGACAAGCTGCCGACGTTGTTCCGGACTCTTACGGAGCGGCTGCCGCTCTTGCCGCCGACGGAGCCCTACGAGGGAGGCGTGCGGAAGAGTCTCCATCAAACGATCAATGGGCTGGGCACTGCGCTCCAGGGGGTTTGTGAACTCCGAAACAGCTGCGGGTTTGCGTCTCACGGCTCTGATGCCGGACGGCCCTCGCTGGAGCCGGTGCAAGCGCTCTTGGCTGCTCAGGCGGCAGACGTAATTGTCGGGTTCCTATGGCGCAGCCATCTGCAGGACTTAGAGATCGCGCCTGACGAGAACCTGGAGTACTCCGACAACGACGCAGCAAACAGGCACATCGATGAAGCCAACGACCCCGTGCGGATCTTCGACCTGGAGTACCGGCCAAGCGACGTTTTGTTTCACGTCGACTTGGAGGCGTATCGCAACGTGCTCGCGAACTATGATCCAGAGCGGGCCGAGGACCAAGAAGGTGGCACATGAGCCGAACGGGCATTAGCGAGAGCGTGGTCGAACAGGCCGCCTTGGCATGGTTCGAGAGTCTCGGCTACGAGATCGTCCATGGACCTGACATCGCGCCGGGCGAGCCCAGTGCCGAGCGAGCGACGTACGGCGATGTCGTCCTTGCCAGACGTCTCCGCGCCGCGCTTGCGCGCCTGAACCCGCACCTCTCGACCGACGCGCTGGACGACGTGTACCGACAGGTCACGCGCGCGGACTCGCCGTCGTTGGTTCTCACCAACCGAGCAGCCCACCGGATGCTGGTCGAAGGCGTGGCGGTCGAGTACCGGCGCGAGGACGGTTCGCTGGCGAGCGACCGGGCTGAAATCATCGACTTCGGCAATCCGGACAACAACGACTGGCTCGCGGTCAACCAGTTCTCGGTTAAGGAAGGGGACCACGTTCGGCGGCCCGACATCGTCGTCTTCATTAACGGGCTTCCGCTCGCCGTCATCGAGCTGAAGAACGCAGCTTCGGAGACCGCCGACGTGTGGCAGGCGTTCAGCCAACTCCAGACCTACAAGCAGCAGATACCGAAGTTCTTCCATTTCAGCGAAGTGCTTGTCGCCTCGGACGGGCTCCAGGCGCGCATCGGGACCCTGACGGCAAACCGGGAGTGGTTCATGCCGTGGCGCACCGTCGAGGGCGAGGCGCTGGCGCCTGCCGCCACACCCCAGCTTGAGACCCTGCTCCGAGGCGTGTTTGACAAACGACGCCTGCTAAGGCTTGTCCGCCACTTCATCGTCTTCGACGACGATGATCAGGGTAACGTGCTCAAGAAGCTGGCCGGCTACCACCAGTTCCACGCCGTCAATGTCGCCGTCGAGGAGACGGTTCGTGCGTGTGCGCCCGCTATTGCGGACGACGAGGGCCGGTATTCGTCCGGCTCGGATCGCGCGGGCCGACCCGGAGACCGTCGTGCGGGCGTCGTGTGGCACACCCAGGGTTCGGGCAAGAGCCTGACGATGGCGTTCTATGCGGGCGCCGTCATTCTGCACCCGGCGATGGCGAACCCCACGCTTGTCGTGATCACGGACCGAAACGACCTCGACGAGCAGCTGTTCGGTACGTTCGCGAGCTGCCACGAGCTTCTGCGGCAAGAACCCATACGGGCCACGAGTCGCGCACACTTGCGGGAGCTACTCGCGGTCGCCTCCGGTGGTGTCGTGTTCACGACCGTCCAGAAGTTCTTTCCCGAGTCGAAAGGCGACCGCTTCCCGCTCCTTTCCGACCGGCGGAACGTCGTGGTCATCGCGGACGAGGCGCACCGAAGCCAGTACGATTTCATCGACGGCTTCGCCCGACACATGCGTGATGCGCTGCCACACGCGTCCTTCATCGGGTTCACCGGAACCCCGATCGAGTCTACGGATAAGAACACGCGGGCCGTGTTCGGGGACTACATCAGCATCTATGACATCCAGCAGGCCGTTCGGGACGGCGCGACGGTGCCGATCTACTACGAGAGCCGTCTCGCGAAGCTGGAACTCGCCGCACGGCACCGTCCAACCCTCGACGAGGAGTTCGAGGAGGTCACCGAGGGCGAGGAGGTCGAGCACAAGGAGAAGCTGAAGACGAAGTGGGCGGCGCTCGAGGCGATCGTGGGAACGAAAGAGCGCCTCGACCTCATCGCGCGAGACATCGTGGACCACTTCGAGCGCCGCCTGGAAGTCATGGACGGCAAGGGCCTGGTCGTCTGCATGAGCCGGCGCATCTGCGTCGGCCTCTACAACGCACTCGTCGCCCTGCGTCCGTCGTGGCACGACGAGGACGACGGAGCCGGCGCGATCAAGGTCGTGATGACCGGGTCAGCGTCCGATCCGGTCGACTGGCAGGGCCACATCCGGAGCAAGGCCCGGCGAGAAGAGCTGGCCAAGAGGTTCAAGGACCCCGCCGACCCGCTCAAGATCGTGCTCGTCCGGGACATGTGGCTGACGGGGTTTGATGCGCCATGCCTGCACACGATGTACATCGACAAGCCGATGCGCGGACACGGGCTCATGCAGGCCATCGCGCGCGTCAACCGGGTCTTTGGGAACAAGCCGGGCGGACTCGTCGTCGACTACCTCGGGCTCGCCGACCAGCTCAAGCGCGCCCTTGCGGACTACACCGAAAGCGGTGGCACGGGCAAGACCGCCATCGACCAGGCGGAGGCGGTCGCGGTCATGCTGGAGAAATACGAGATCTGCTGCGACCTGTTCCACGGCTTCGACTGGTCCGATCGCACGGACAGCGATCCGACCAAGCGCCTCGCGGTCCTGCCGCGGGCTCAGGAGCACATTCTTGCGCAGGACGACGGCAAGAAGCGCCTCCTGAAGGCCGTATCGGAGCTGTCCAGGGCGTTCGCGCTGGCCGTCCCGCACGATAATGCAATCGAGATTCGCGACGATGTGGGGTTCTTCCAGGAGGCGAGGGCCGTGCTGGCCAAGGGTGACAGCGAAACCGCAAGAACGGCGGACGAGGTGGACCATGCCGTCCGGCAGATCGTCTCGCGCGCTGTTTCCTCGGGCGAGGTCGTGGACATCTTCGCCGCCGCCGGACTCAAGAAGCCGGACATCTCGATCCTTTCGGATGAGTTCCTCGCGGACGTGAAGGGGCTCCCGCATAAGAACCTCGCGGTCGAGATGCTCCGGAAACTTCTGAAAGACGAGATCAAGACCCGGTCGCAGAAGAACCTTGTCCAGTCGCGTTCGTTTTCGGCGATGCTGGAACAGTCCATCCGTCGCTACCAGAACCGAGCGATCGAGGCCGCGCAGGTCATCGAGGAGCTGATCGAGCTGGCCAAGGAAATGCGCGCGGCCGAGCGCCGCGGCGAGGCGCTCGGTCTAGGCGAAGACGAAGTCGCGTTCTACGACGCGCTGGAGACGAACGACAGCGCCGTGAAGGTCTTGGGCGACGAGACCCTGCGCACGATCGCACGGGAACTGGTCGAGACGATCCGCCGCAATGTCAGCATCGACTGGACCGTGAAGGAAAGCATCCGCGCGAAGCTACGCATCATGGTCAAGCGCGTCCTGCGCAAGCACGGCTACCCGCCGGACAAGCAGGAGCAGGCAACCCGGACGGTGTTGAGGCAGGCAGAACTCCTCTGCGTTGACGTGTGGCACGATCCAAGGTCGGTGTAGCGAGGGAAGTGTGTACGGTTTCGGCGCGACGTCAGCGAAGGCGGCCTACAACTTGGTCGATCAGACGATTCGGCTATTCGACACGACGTCGACGCGCTGGGCCGCTTGCGCGGATGATGCCATAGCTAGATTGGACGTGTATCCAACCCTTGGCCATGAAGTGCGCCATTGGCTCGACCACGTGACCACGCTGTGGGGACAGAAGAATCTCGTCATCCTGTTCAACGCAATGAACGCGAGAGCCCTCAACGACCCCGCCGGCTTCTGGCGCGTCATCGATGCGATCCGGGCTTTGCGCGTCGATGACCTGGATACGTACTACACGGTCATCTATGACCGCTCTCCGCCGCAAACGAAACCTGACCTGTGGCAATATCAGCTAACGTGCGGTACTCGGTTCGACATTGACGGCCGGCTGGACGAAGCTAGTCCGATCGTCTTCACGAGGTTCGCACATCAGCATGGGGCGCCGGTTGCCCGGGTCCCTTTCTCGGTCACGGCGCTGTTGGAGGCCTGCGCTCTGTTCGCTGAGGAGTCGTGGCGGTGGGCGCTGATCGAGGATCTTGATTCCACCGATGCTCGGTTCCTTGCGCGAAAAGAACTTGAGCGGGACACGCTCATGAGGCTGTATGCGCCGGAGCTTGCCGTCTACCACGTGGCCGTGCACCTCGTCGCCAACCAGTTGAACATCCGGAACTACAGGAAGGCGCTTGTTGCGGCCGAGAACCTGTCGTCCTTGGCTCTGAACTTGCCGGACGACTGCTTTGATGCCCTGTCAGTCCCCGACGAGCTCCACATGACATGGGGCGAGAGGGCGCGAGCACTTCTGCGAAACCGTGATCGAGGGTTTGCGTTCGTCCTGTTGAGCATGACGGCGCCCCCGTTGGGCGAGGATCTGGCATCCTGGCACGACGAAGTCCTGCACGCGGCAGGACTGCCGATCACCAGAGATGCGGCTCATCTGGTGGGCATCGAAGCAGAGCGCCTCGTCGATACGCTCATCGATGGCCCTTTCTCCGAGCGCGCGCGCCGACTACTGTCATTCGGGAGGGCTCGACTGGCCGCTCAGGGAGTCATAGGTATGCCCAGCACGCAGGGCCTAGACACGACACTGTTGCCGCCACTGGGTTTCGCTGACGGTGTGTGGTTGCTGCCTTCTGGCACGGAGGCGGAGCTTAAGGCGTGGCTAGCCGCGACCGGAGCGATAGTGGAGCAGCTTGAAGAATTCTACTCAGTATGTGGGTTGTGATTTCGACCGACGAGGTCATCGCATTGGTGGGCAATGAACTGGAGGGAGTACCAGGAGAAAGCAGCGGCCTTCTTCCGCTCGCTTGGCCTGCGGGCCGAGGCAACGTCTGCCTGGTGGGCGTTCGCTCGAGCCACGATATTGACGTGCTGGTCTCGTTCGAAAAGTGGGGCGTTCCGCATCGTTGGATCGTCGACTGCAAACTGCGTGCGAAGCCGATCGAGAAGTCGTACGTGGAGACGCTGAAGGCAATCGCGAACGAGGTTGGGGCGAGCATCGCCTTCTTGATTGCTGAGAGGGATTCCAGGCTGGCGCGCACGATGCTGCTGGCAATACCAACGTGATTCTCACCTCGCTGAAGGAGCTGCGCGACCGAACGAAAGACGAGGTGACGGAGCGGGCGATCCGTGCTCTTGAGTACCGTGTCCCTAGAACTCCAGGACAGCCTCACGTGAGACGTCGGGGCGGCGTAGTCTCGTGTCCGCTCAAGGACGTTAGCTTAGCCGCACCGCTTTCAGGCGTGATAGTCCATCGCCTCTACGCTTGACCGAGTCCGCCGATCCACCATGCGCGCGTAGATCTGCGTCGTCGCCAGCGAGGCGTGCCCCAGTAGCCCCTGCAGGTCCGTGATCGCCGCCCCGCCGCTCAGAAAATGGCAGGCAAAGCAGTGCCGCAGTACGTGGGGGGTGACGCCCCGGCCTTCGAGCCCGGCCCGACGCACCGCGGACAGGAACCCAGTCCGGATCGTCTTGTACGGCCGTCCCAGCCTGCTCAAGAAGACGTGGTCGGACGGTCGCGCCGTCGGTCGCGATGCCCGGAGCCGCTTCAGCTCCTCGGCCAGCGCCGGGTTGAGCGGGATCGCGTCCGCGTTCCCCGTCTTGTCGCGGTAGAGCGAGATGGTGCCGGTCGCGAGGCAGACGTCGCGCCAGCGCAGCGCAAGCGCCTCGCCCTTCCGGCACCCGCTGTACGCCAACATCAAGACGACGGGCTGGAGGTGCTTGCCGCAGCATTCGATCAGACGGGCGACTTCCTCCTTGGCGAGGACGATGCGCTTTCTCTTCCGCCGCTTCGGCTTGGGCACCTTTGCCACGACGTTCTCCGAGAGTTCGCCGAGCCTGACGAGCCTGTTGAACGCGACCGACAGCAGCTCGCGGTCCCGAGCGACGGTAGACGCCGACGCACGGCTGCCCTTGACTCGGACCGCCTTCGGCGTCTCGCCCGGGCGGCACGTCGTCTGCCATACGTTGACCCGCCGCCACGCGAGGTACTTCTCGATGTCGGCGATCGTGACATCGCCGACGCGCTTGTGCCCGAGGCCCTGTTTCGCCAACGGCTTCTTGCTGTAGCTGTACAACGCCATCGTCGATCGCGCCTTGCCTTGTCCCTCCATCGCGGCGAGGTGGCCATCGATCGCCTCAAGAACGCTCACGTCGCAGGTCGGCACCTCGGGCTTCGGCGCAAACGATCCGCGCAGGATCGCCTGCCGGACCTCCTTGAGGAGCTTGTCGCCCTCGGCCTTCGAAGCAACGGATCGTGTGATGACCTTCGGTCGCCCGCTGGCCGTCCGGCCGCCGCTGGGGTCGGCGAATCTTGCCAGCCAGCCGCGACCCTGAGGCCGCTTGAACACCTGCCCGAAGCGTCGTCGGGGTTTGCGTTTCGTCGTACTCATCGGGACACATGCAGCCATTGAAAGCGCGGGACATCCACTAGGTTTTTGCGTCCCTCCGCACCTTTTCGAGAAGGTCGTCCACATCCACGCGCACGGGCGCCCGTGTGGCCGCCTGTCGCGTCGATTCGAGGTATTCCGCCAGGTCGGCGCGCGACACGAGGATGCGCCCACGGCGCGAACCAACGGCCGCGACGCGGTGATGGGGGAGCTGGCCGGAATCGACGAGCGCGTACAGAGTGCTCTTGCCCACGGGCAGTACATCGAGGACCTGCTGGATCGTCAGGTAGTCGCCGCGGGCTACCACGACTCGCCCTCCAGCACGGTCGCAGCCCGCTCGCGGAGCCTAGCGATCCGGACTCGTTCCTCGCGTTCGGTCTGTCGCTCTCGCTCGAACCGTTCGAGATCGAAATTGGAACGGATCGCCTCTTCGACGAGCCGCTGGAGCGTGGCCGGCGGCAGCGCGTCGAGCTCCACCGCGAGGTTGTCGGGAAAGCCCTGTTCGCGGAGCCAGCGCCGGT
>JAJFFH010000018.1 GCA_021776735.1 Planctomycetota bacterium
GGCGTGTCCGACTTCGACCGCGGTCGCCAGCGGATCGTCGGCACCATCAATGCTGCGCTCGATCGCGCCGAGCAGCTTCACCGGCTCGACGACGACCCTCAAAGGCTCGCGACGGACCTCCGAACGGCCCGTGTCCGGCCACGCCACGACGACGCCGGCGCAGGCGTCATCCCGCCACACTACGACGCGCGGATCGCGAGCGCGTCCGGAAGCAGACCACGGAGCGCGCACAAGAACAGGCGACCGGGGGCCAAGAACACGTCCGGCGAATAGCGTCCGCACTCCGGCGCCGGACGCCCGCACCCCGATGCTTGGTCATTGGCGGACTCTACCTGAGTTCAGAGCTTCTTCTCGTTGGCCAGGCGCCAGTACTGCGCTCCGAGCGCGGTCAGCCTGCACGACTTGGAGTTCATCGCGGCGTAGTACATGTGCTCCTCGCCCACAGGAACCACGAGCCCGACACCCTCCATCTTTTGGAGGTCCTTGAAGACCTTCACGTTGTCCGGGTTGTTGCCCTCTTCCGTGTCCTCGTAGCTCGGATCAAACGCGTGCTCGTCCTGGGGGCTGGGGAAGTAGGTGATGATCTTCCTGAGCGTCTCGAGCGGCACCTGGGGTTGCACTTCGCGTAGCGAAGTGAACTGGGTGACGTTCGTCTTGAAGATCGGTCGTTGGTCCCATGCGTCGAGCGCCTGATCGACGTAGGCATAGATCGAACCTGGCGTGATGTGGCCGCGCAGATCCGCCGCACCGCCCTGTAGAGCGGCAACAACAAGATCGGTGAACACTCCCCCACCGCCCTTCTCCATCGCCACCTCAGACGCTCGGCTGGCAGTCAGCACGGTCAAGCCCTCGGAGAGCTGCGCCAGGCCGCCCTCCTCGATGTTCGGCGTGCCCATGTTCCCCGAGTAGCAGCAGTCCAGGATGATGACCTTGTTCTTCACCGGCGAAGCGTTCGCCATTTTGAGGATCTCGGTCATCGGGATCCCCTCGTCGTACTTGGCGGCGTCCTTGGTGACGATGTATCCGTCGGCGCTCCGGACGAACCCATGGCCGGAGAAGTAGAGAAGAGCGATATCGCAGTCGGTCGCAAAAAGCTTCTCGATCGCCTCTCGCAACGTCGCCCTTGTGACCTCGTCGGATGGCGAGGTCATGAGCAAGACCTGGAAGTTCGGAGATCCGGCCCCGTGCGTTTCCAAGGCCGCGGCCACGGCGTTCGCGTCGTTCACGCAGCCGTGTAGCGGCGCTCCTCCGTAGTCGTCGATTCCGACAATCAGTGCGCGGCGCATGGTGCCCTCCTACTTGTTCTTGCCCTCGGTCATCATCTGGTCGACCGCATCCGCGATCTTGTCCCAGTCCCATGCAATGGTCCGGTTACGAGCGAGCCCCTTCGGGAGCGTACTGCTCGTGCCGGCGCCATCCACGTAGACGCCGAAGAACGGCACGTCTTGGTCGTTGGCAAAACCGATCTCTTTCGCGACGCCCGTCGCGCTCCCCATCGACTTGCCGACAAGCACGATCATGAGGTGGCACTTGCCGATCTTCTCCTTGAGAAGCTTCTCCCACTGCGCCTGCGGCAGCTTGGTCTTCGAGGACCAGTCCTGCGCTCTGAAGGGAGTGCGCGAATTCTTGATCTGGCCGACGAAGAGGTTCTTCTCGGTCAGGTTGTTGTCGAAGTCAAAGCTGATGAATGCTCTCGGGTCTGCCATTGCTCTCCCTCCGGGGATAGGTGGTGTCTCTGGATCTGGTCGTGGGTTGGTTGCGCGGCGGACTGCAGTCGGCTCTCGAGTTCCGGAACCGACCGGTCGGATCCATCCGTGAACTGGCCCACGTAGAGGAACTGCAAGCGCTCCTTCTTGCGCGCGATCGCGGGCAGCTCCAGCGCCGTCTGCTGCACGACCGTGTCCCTGAGTTGATCGAAGAGCTGCTCGGGCACGTCGGCGGGGGCCACGGCCCGATCCGCCTCGGCGGTCGCGTCGTCGAACTGCTTCGCGATCGCCGCCCAGCCCTGCAGACCGAAGTGAGTGAGGACGGTATCGCGCTGCGCGGCACGACGCTTCGCGTCGTCGAGGAAGATCCAGACCTCCTCGGCCGGGGCCCGCTCCAGGACGACTTCCCGGCCGCTCGGCGTCTTGATCATTCTCGTGCCGGCTGCTTCTCCCGAGCAACCGGTCATGGACAGGCCCAGCGCGGCCAGCGCGAGGATCCGAAGCCAGCAGCCTCTTGCGTTTTGTCGCCACGAGTTCATGGTCATCCGTCCCTTCCGTTTGATGCCTTCGAGGTTTCTTGTTTCGATCGTGATCGCCCGCCGTCCGCCCGGAAGACTGCGAGACACTTCTTCGCGTTGAACATTGCGGCCGACTCAGCCAGCGTGCGTCCCGACTCGTCGCGGGCTTCCAAATCGAGGCCGGCGTCGACGAGCGGCTTCAGGAGCTCGCTCTGATCCGACACGATCACGAGGTGGAGCATCCGCCTGATCGCCGGGACGTTCGGATCGGCGTTCTTCTCAAGCAGCGCGCGGATGATCCGCAAGGACCACTGCTTGTGTGTCTCGTCGAACGGTGTGCCCGGTCTGAGGTGGGATCCGGACAGCGCGGTCGCCATGGTGAGCGTCTGGCTCAACGGCGTCTGCCCGGTCTTGGGGTCGACGCAGTTCACGTTCGCACCCGCGGCGAGCAACTCGTCGATCTTCTCGGGATTCCGCTGGACGAAGACCTGCACGATCGCACTGACGAGTTGCCGCCCGAGGTCGTCCGCACGATTTCGGTCCGGTGGCGCTAGCACGGTGGCGACCTGACCGTTGCCGAGCTCGCAGGCCGCCTCGTACGGGGTTCGTTCCAGGATGTCGCGGACGTCGCGTCGGGCGCCAGCCCGTAGCAGGAACTTCGCGGCCTCCGCTTGATTCGCGCTGGCGCACGCGTACAGCGGACTGTCCGTGAACTCCGGTGCCTCGCCGGAAACCTCGATCGGGACCCCGAGTTCGAGGAGTCTCCGGATGACGCCGATCTGTCCTTCCATCGCGGCGAGGTCGATCGGACGTGCGCCTTGGAACGCGCCCTTGCCGCGAGGTCCGCTCTGGTCGGGGTCCACGCCGGCCTTCACGAGCATGTCGACCAGTTCGACGTGGCCGGCGGCAGCCGCGTGGTGAAGCGGGCCCAGCCCCTGGTGGTCCAATTCGTCGGTGGCCGCGCCCCGGTCGAGGAGCAGGGCGGTCACGGACGGGTGCCCGACCTGACAGGCGATCATCAGCGGCGTCAACCGTTCGGGACCCCACGGCTCGTTCAGAGTCGCGCCGGCGCGAAGGAGCCGGTCTACAGCGACGGTGTCGTCGATCAGGACCGCATCGATCAACGGCGTCGGGACGAGACCGGCGCGGACCCACTTCTTCTTGAGGTTGTCGGCGATCGCGTTCATACGTCGACCGACCTGTTCCGCTTCGTCCGCGCGGCGAGACTCGCGAAAAAGCCCGAGGCTCAGCGTCAGGACGATGCTGCCGACGACGGCGGCCACGGCGGTGGCCGTTGCGATCCGGACGCGCCGTCGCTTCGCTTCCCGCCGCCGCAGGGCGTCGAAGTCGAGGCCGAGGAGGCCGGCGAGCAGTTTGAGCCTGGCGCGCGTCCGGCCGTCCTTGCCCGGGCGCGCGTCTGCCGCGTTGGGCTGTTGGCCGTCGGGTTGCGAAGTGTCGCGGAGGGCTGCGGGGTAGCACTCGGACGACGGGTCGCCGCGATCCGCGGCGTTTGGTTCCCCGTCGATCACGTAGGCGTGTACGCGCTCTTGACCGTGAATGCGGCGGAACCGAACGATCTCTTCGTTCACCCAGGGTGAGTCCGCGGAGTGACGAGAGCACACGACTATGAGATGGCGGGAGGACCGCAGGGCATCGACGACGGCGCTGCTGAGATCGTGGCTCGTCGGGAGCTCGTCACGGTCGCGAAAGACCGTCCCGAGCCGGCGCGGCACGGGGCCCGCACAGCCTGCCGTCCCCACCAAGCCCCGGGGGACGCGGTACCGTTCGAGGGCGCGATGGAGCTGGACGGCAGCGCGGGTGTCCTCGTGGCTGTAGCTCAGGAACGCGGCGTACTTCATGGCGTGCGGTGCCTCCGTCGCCGGCGCAATCGAAACTGGGGCCGGCGCGTTCTTCCGTCGTACAGACGGTGTCCGCTGCGACAGCCCGCCAACTCGAGGAGACATGGCCGTCAGAACGCGCTCGCATCGGCGCCGAGGGGTTCGTCCCACGGCCCGCTTCGCCGCATCCGCTCCGATTGCTCTCCGGCTCGGTAGTCGGCCACGGCGTCCGCGACGAACTGGTCGATCGTCACGGCCTGGAGGAGCGCCAGCTCCTCCTGCTTGAAGAGCCTCGCGTGCTCGTCGAGAAACCGGATCCGCCGCTCCCAGCGACGTCGTCCCTCGCGACGAAGCTCTTCGTCGGAAGGGAGGTCGCGCGGTGCGGCTCGGCGCTGCCGGACGTCCTGCTGCTGCCCGGGCCCGGCCGCGTTCGTCTTGGAGCGCGGATCGGGAGCGCATCCGCACAACGCCGGGCCGACGTCCGTTCCGCGAGCGGCAGCCGCGCGTGCGTCCAGCCGCGGCGGGAAAGAGAGCACGGCCGTCGGTGCGAGCCCGAGGCGTCGTCGCCAAGGCGTCCTCTGGAAGTGCACGCGACAGACCTGTCCGGCGGTCAGGTGGCGCCGGGCGATGCTGCCCGGATGCATGATGTTGACCGCGTCGTGCTCGAACCCCCAGTGCCCCAGGCCCAGCACGTGGCAGAGTTCGTGCGTGAACAACGTGTCCGAACCGGTGGAACCGATCGCGAAGTTGGCCTCTAGCTCGCTGAAGACGCCGCGGTGGGTCGAGTGGACGCCGGCGACGAGAACGCGCTCGACGCAGTACACGTTGATCGCGTTCGACGCCGCGTGCGCCTGCTCCGCTTCGAGCCACTCCAGGTCGGGTTGCCCGACGGGCGCCCGGCCCAATGTTGTCCGGGAGTTCCGGATCGTCCATGTGAACGTCACGCCGAGTCGCTCGTCCTCGCTCGTGTACAGGGCGTGGAGCACGCCCTCGAGAGCGCGTCGGCGCTGCCGGTCCGCGTTGCCGGCCACGATCCAGATCGCGAGCGGAATGTGGACCGGCGGAGAAAGCGTCAGGACGTGTTCATCCTCGCTCGGACGGAACTCCCGGGACACGGGAGCGCAGTCTGACGCGACGACGACGATGTGTCCGGCTCGACCCCGCGGGATCTCGATCTCGATCGGCAGCGGACGGCGCCCCCATTTCCGCGCCCGGTTGTTGCGGCCCAGAAAGAGCACGGACGCCTTGTCCGGTCGAGCGCCGTTCCGGAACGCGTCCACAGTCGTCTTGTGCGGCATCGGCTTCAAGAGACCAAAACGATCTCTCTCGACAACACCCGCCAAAAAGACGGCGGGACCAAAGCATGTTCGGCGTGATAGACGGAGACTCTGAAAGGAGATCCATCGTGAAACGTAAGAAGAAGAAGGCGCCGACCGCCCGAGCCCAAACCGCGACCAAGCTCCCCACGGCGAAGAAGAAGACCCTGACCTGGCCGGACGACTACTCTCCGGCGGACGACCAGCTCACCGACATCATGATCTGGTCGCTGGCCGTGTTGCGCATGGATGTCTACGCGAAAGCGGCCGAGTGCCGGGGACACTCGCCGGTGACATCGGAGGTGACGACGATGCAGCACGTCGCGAAGGTGAGCACCGCGTGGAACCTCGCCCGCGACGCCCAAGGTGATCCGGCGCATGTGAACTGGCCGCTTGTCATCGAGGACCTCACCCACGGAGGCGGGGGCGAGGGCTAGGAGTCTGCGTCACGGGTCGGCTCGATCAGATCCGGGGGTATCGGTCTCTAAAACAGATGGATGAAGTCGATGTTCGAGCCGTACGAGCCTGATCGGGTGCATCTTTTGCCTGCGGCTCCGTGCGACTGGCTCAGTGAGGGTCATCTGGCGCACTTTGTCTCGGACACGGTGGACGAGTTGGACTTGTCGCCGTTCCTAGAAAGGTACGCGCACCGCGCGTCGGGCAAGGGGCAGAAGGCGTATCACCCGCGGATGATGCTGAAGTTGCTGATCTACGCATACTGCGTGGGGATTCGCTCGTCGCGCAAGATTGGGGCTGCGCTTTTTGATCTGGTGCCCCTTCGGTACCTGGCGGCCGGCAATCAACCGACGCATCGCACGATCGCCCGTTTCCGTGAGCAGAACCTTTCGCATTTCGTTGACGCGTTCGTGCAGGTGGTTCAGATCGCGCAGGAGGCCGGGCTGGTAGCGATGGGCACACTTGGTGTCGATGGATCGCGGATCAAGGCGAACGCGAGCAAGCACAAGGCGATGAGCTACAAGCGCATGAAGGAGGCGGAGAAGAAGCTTCGCCGAGAGATCGCGAAGATCACGAAGATGGCGCAGCAGGTCGACGAGGCCGAAGACGCGGAATTCGGTCCGGACTTTCGTGGCGACGAACTCCCGAGGAGATGAAGCGTCGCAAGGATCGCCTGGCGAAGATCCAGCAAGCGAAGCGGCGCCTTGAAAAAGCGCAGAAAGACGAGGACCGCCGGACGGGCCGGGGCAAGAAGGGCCGACCGCTGAAACGGCCCCGGGGCGTGCCGGAAGACGCCAAGCAGTCCAATTTCACCGACCCGGACAGCCGCATCATGAATACGGGTGGGCAGAACTTCGAGCAGTGCTACAACGCGCAGTCGGTGGTGGACGCAAAGACCCGGATCATCGTCGCGGCCGACGTGGGCTCGTGTGCCTCGGACGCGCGTGAGCTGCTGGGCATGGTCGAGGCGGCGGAAAAGAACGTGGGCGTGAAGCCGAAGCGCGTGCTGGCGGATTCGGGATACAAGTCCGAAGAGAACCTGTGCGCGCTGGAGAAGGCGGGGATCGATGGATACGTGGCGCTGGGCAAAAGAGATCGTATTCCCGACAAGGTGCATCCGTCTCGACCAGCCACGCGGCGCATGGCTCGCAAGCTGAAGACGAAGGCCGGGCGCAAGATGTACAAGAAACGAAAGGGCCTCGCGGAACCGCCCTTCGGCTGGATCAAGAACGTGCTTGGATTTCGATCCTTCTCCGTACGGGGTCTTCCCAAGGTGACGGGCGAGTGGTCTCTCGTCTGCCTCGCGATCAACCTGCGCCGGATGTCCACGATGATGGAGTGGAGATAGGGCCAAGAGGGCCCCAAAGGCCGCCGGACACGCCGCGGAAGTCCTCGTGGCTTCTCCTGCGCGTCACGCGCGAACCGGCTCGCGGTGCCCGCGTGTCGGTCGCCGACGCGAGTCTGCCAGCCGAAACGTCGACAGCGCCAATTCAAGACCGCTCAGGCTCCCGTGGCGCAGACTCCTAGCCCTCTGCGAGGAAACGCTCCGCGGTTTCGCGGAGCCAACGATGCTTCAGGCGTACGGCTGCCGTCCGCACCCGACGGGCGGCGGCGTACGCCGCCTGCCGTTGTCCGGCAACGGCGTATCCCCTGACCTGAATCATTCCGACATGGGCGGCGAAGACCGCGTGGCGGTCCGCGGGCGGCGCTGCCAAGTACGCGCCGGCGCTGGCCAGCATCGCAGGCGCATCCCCGTCGCACAGGGCGGCCGCGGCGCGAACGAGACCGCGCGTGCCCGGATCCGCGTCATCGACGAGTGGGCCGGCCCGAACCTCGAGGCCGTACACCGCGAGAATCGCGAGCGCTCGGGCGAAGCTGTGGCGTAGCTTCGCCGCTTGCGACGCGGCGACGGCCTCGAGGGCGCGCGCCGCGATGCGCCGTGCTTCGGCCTGTTCGCCCGTCCAGATCGCGATCTGCGTGGTCAAGGACTCGATCCCGAGGCGGCGTGTTTCAGTGGCGCTCTCCGAGCGTTGCCGGGCGGCGGCGCATGCTGCGGCGGCAGCGTCCAGGTTGCCCCGAAGGGCGTCCAGCTCGCCGAGCAGGAGATGCGCCGTCGCGGCTCCGCTCGTGTGGCCGGCCTCCACAAAGTGGTCGCGTACGCGGCTCGCGAGGGCGAACGCGTCGTCGATGCGGCCCTGCGAGTAGAGGACGTGCGCGCGCACGAGATGGGTCTGCTGCGCGAAGTCGGGCGTGTCCTCCACCTGCAGGATGCGCGCCTGTTCCTCCAGCTCGGTCTCGATGCCGTCCAGCTCGCCTCCGTCGAACCGCGCGATGATCTCGTTGACTCGGCTGATCGCCGCGTTCGGTCGTCGGCCTGCCTTGATCGACTCCTCGGCGGCCTTCCGCCGGAGTTTCGCGGCCGTCCGGTAGTCCGCTCGCATGCCGGCGACGCCGCCCAGTTGGTCGAGGGCGCTAGAGAGGTTCCCCCAGGACTCCGCGTCCGTGTAGATCGCGCTCGCCTGCTCCAGGTGTCGCACTGCCTTGTCTAGTTCGCCGCTGCGGATCGCGGACCAGCCCAGCGTGTAGTGGCAGTGGCCCAGCTCGGCGCTGCTCGGGGGCAGGACGCGCGTGGCCTCGACCAGCTGGTCCTCGTCGACGACCTGGTTGCCGAACTTCGGAAGCAGGACCTTCGTCCGGCACGCCATCGCGCGGAGCCGGAGGGTATCGTTTCTGCGCGCGCCTCTGTGCCGCTCGAGTTCACCGAACACCCTTGCCGATGCCTGGGAGTCGCCGCGATCGGCCAGGCAGACTCCCATTGCGATCACGGCTTCGGGGTGCTCGACGAGAAAGTCCGAATGAATGTCGTCTGGTGTGAGCCCAGCTTTCCGGCAGAGCTCGAGTCCGCGGCTTACTTCCTGTCGCTTCTGCGCGCGGAGTGCCGCTTCGAGCAGGTACGCGCGACCGATGTCGAGCCGCCCGGCGCACAGCCAGTGCTCCCCCAGGCTCTCGGGGTCGGCGTCTTCGTGCGCCGAGAGATGTTGCGCGAGACGCTCGTGAAGCGCACGGCGCAGGTTCGGCGCGAGGGCTTCGTAGATCGAATTGCGATAGGCCTCCGACAGGAACCGGTAGTCGCGCGCCGTCGCCACGACGAGCCGCGATCCGCGGATAAGGCGCTGCAGCGCGCGCAGGACATGGACCGGCCGCTGGTCGAGCAACGCGGCGACATTGCGCCCCGTGAAGTGGTAGCCCTCGATAGCCGCCGCCTCGAGGAGATCCCGCTCCTCCACGCTCAAGCGGGACAGGCGGTCTTCCACGACGGCCGAGAGCGTTTCGGGCAAGGTCGTCCGGCCCCAGCCAGGTCCGCTTCGGATCACGCCGTCGACGCGCGTCGCGGTTCCGGAGTCCTCAAGGTAGCGGAGGTACTGGACGGCGCTCTGCGGGTTGCCTCCGGCGAACCGGATCACGATGTTCACGACGCACGGTTCAATCTCCACGATCCCGGCAGCCTGTTGCAGCACGTGATATATCGCCTCGCCGGTCATGAGCGGCAGCGCGACGTGCTGCACCGCGGGACACGCATGCCAGAAATCTCTGTCCGCGTCCGCGAGCAGCCAGACGATCGCGTTCGGCTCCAGCATGTCCAAGAGGTGTTCGATCAGCTCGCGGTCCTCGCGATCTACGTGCCGCAGTTCGTCGATGAAGATCGTGAGCCGGTTTTCGGACACCACGCCCGAGATGAGCTCAGCGAGGTATCCCATCGTGACGCGCGCGACATCGACGGTGCGCGAGTCCCGCTCGTCGAGGAGGGCGTTGGCCGACTGCAGTGCCGTGCGAAAGACGTCGCTGTCCGGCGTGCGGATCTCGGCCGTTGCGAGGTCGCGCACGGCCTTGAGCAACGGACGAAGCACGCCGTCGTGTCGAGACGCGTGCGTCTCCAACCAGACGATCCCCCGTTGCCGGGCGAGATCCCGGGCATATGCGCCCAGGTGCGTCTTGCCGATTCCGGACTCGCCGGTGAACGCCACCGTGGCTCCCGTTCCGCGCTGGAGCGCCTCCAGGGTGTTTCGTAACAGCCGAGCTTCCGAGCGACGACCGGGCGGGTCCGCCCTGGTCCGCGGCGGAGTGCCCGGCTGCGGCTTGCGGAGCCGCGTCGTCAGCATCTGACCGTCCCCGATCCGGCGCGATGAGCGCTCGAGGCAATCGCCCACGACCGTTCGCAACTCGGGCGGTGTCGAGCTCGGCAGGGGAGGATACGGTTGGTGCAGGATCTCGTGGAACAGCCGCGCGACCCGTTGAGCGCGGAACGGGGTCCGGCCCGTCAGCATTTCGTACAGGACCACGCCGAAGCTCCAGATGTCGGCCGCCGACGTCGCTCGATGCCCGAGCGCGACCTCGGGGGCCATGTAGAGCGGCGTCCCGCGCAGGGAGCGGGCGAAGGGGCCGTTCTCGCGCTCCATGACGCGCGCAAGTCCGAAATCGGCGATGCGGGCGTCGCCGCTC
>JAJFFH010000019.1 GCA_021776735.1 Planctomycetota bacterium
GAATACATCGAGGTCTTCTACAATCGTCAACGCAGACACTCTACGCTGGGACAGGTGAGCCCCGCGGAGTTCGAACGAAACAACAACAACCAGGCTGCAGGAGCAGCTTAGCGAGGTGTCCACCAATTCGGGGGAAGCTCAGTCATCGACGTGATCTGGTACAGCGCGTTGTAGGTGAACAGGACCTTGTTCCCACTGGGGTCGTCGGCCGACGTCGGCATGCCCTGGACGTTGAACTTGATGAGACGCTGCCATTTATCCGTCAGGATGTAGGTGCCGCCGGGGCCGGCCGTCAGGACGTCGAAGACGTCGGCTGGCGCGGTGTACCCGGCCCTGTTGAAGAGGAAGCGGTCGGTCCGGCCCGACGGACGCCGGATATCGACCGCGTGGCCGCCGGGCCCGTTCCGGTTTTGCTGGTTGATCACGACGTACTGTGACGTGGTCTCAAAACTCGGCAGGATTTGTCGGCCCATCTGGCTCGAGCCGTTGATCATCGAGCGCCAGCGGAACGCGAACGAGAGATCCCCGCGCACGCCCGGGGTGCGGAACAGGAAATGGTCCCAAAACAGCTCGCCCGTGCGCATGTCCACGCCCTCCGGCGAAATCGCCAGGTTGGCGACGGAACCAATGGCGCTCTCGGGCGACGCGGAAGCGTTGCCCCAAAACGGATTGGCGTATGGCGCGCTCTCCGCGCGCTGCACGAGCGTGAGCGTCAGTGCAAGGCCGAGGACGAGCAACGTCCCCAGCGTGATGATCCGACCCTTGGTGGTGTGTACCAGCTTCGACATCGGTCCTCCGTTCAACGCCCCGAAGCTAGCGCTCTTTTTGTCGCCGGATCCGAAATAGCCACCCCATGGGGCGAATCACCCCATGGGGCGATTCGGCCGCAATCGCCCTTCCCGAGCGAGTTTTCGGCGGGTCATCATTTTCGTTCGTTTCTTGGGACTTGCGGTCTCACGAACCACCGAATGCGAAATGCCGCGGGATTTTTGAAGCGCGGGCATCGCGTCCACGGTTCAATGGGTGCATGCTGAACCGCACGATTCTGCTCCTCAATGTCGGTGTTTTGCTAGTGAGCTTCTTTTTGGCGTGGTCCTCGACCGATTCCCAGATCGGCCTACTCACGGCAAGCGTCGAGAGCGGACGTTCCGTCAGGCGAACCGTCATCCGCGGCGATGCCACAAGCGCGGCCGAGCTACGCGTGATCCAGGCGGCCGGCAACGTTGTTCCGGCGGCCCAACAGGACCATTGGACGGTCGAGCACTGGCGCGCGTTGCGCACCGCGGTACGCGCGTACTACGCGACGGTCCGGAACCGGATGAACGACCTCAGCGGCGAGATCGCCGCTGGTTCCACCCTGCGTAACTCGTACGCCGCCATCGGCAAGGAGGCGCGCACCGAGGTCGAACGTGTCCTAGGCGCGGTCTTCACCGATGTCGGGATCGTCCGGCGGCTCGCCACCGAGGTCGTCCGGCAGTGTCGTTGAGCCGTCGTCGGGCGGCGGTCGCAGCAGATCGTCCGAAGGCGATCCGTTCATGCGGACATCTCGCTCTTGCCGCATCAACCTGTAGAACCTCTCCTCGCATATGGCGAACCCACCGCCGCCTAGACGATCTCGCATCTTGGCGTCGTGCTTGTCGATGGTTCCCTCGCACCGGCCCAGCTTGACCGCGATCTGTGGTACGGACTTTCCGCACAGGCGACCGAACAAGGTTTCGCGCTGGCGTCGTGACAGGGGGCCTTTGGGACAGTTGTCGGCCGCCGCATCGAAGTCCTTGACCTTGAACTTGAACTTCTTCGTACGCCACGAATAGTTGCCGTGTCTCTTGTCAGCCATCGGTTCCACCCTCCTCTTAGATTTCACATTCTGACCCTGTACCGCCGGGTGTCAAGCCCGAATCAGTAGGATACCTTTGGTGCTCGTGATGCCTCTGATTTCATCTATGCCCGTTTGGCCCCATCTTTTAGCTTCCTTGGTTGCATGGGCCGCTTCCGGCAAATCCCAGACTCCGTCGCGTGCCCCCGAGTTTGGCCTCTTCGCCCTAGGCCGGATCGACGAGCGCGCCTCCACGCAGCCACGCGGCCTGCTGTGCTTGGCTCCCGGCAGGCATCGCCAGCCGTCTGTTTGTGGTCGCCCACATGCTCTAGCGACCTTGCAGTGATAGCGAGCGCTGCTTACACCGTTTTGGTTGTAGCACCGATGCCACGCGCCAGGGATCTCGCAGTTTCGCCCTTGGAGACAAGCTGAGCCAGCACTGCGGGTAGTGTCCCTCGGAGTTCATGCACGCCATGCGTACGGATGCCCCCGATCCCATCCGGATTCGAACTTGTTCCAAGGACGGGAAGGCGCTATCGAGACCATTGCTCCTTCAAGAGTCTATTTGGTGGCATCGATTTCATCTATAACAACGATCTCCTCGGCAACGCGCAAACAGAGAAGCGCCAGTGCGGTCGATCGAACGCTTCCCCACGAGCCGTCGCTGCGCTGGGCGGCCATGACGTCGCGTGCCATGGTCTTGCGCCATCTGTCCCAGCCTGGGGTCCCATGCGGCAACGCCATGACCCTGAGATACCACCCGTCGAGCGTAAGTCGGGCCCCCTTGCGACCTGGATGATTGAGGATTCGAAGCTTGAATTCCCTCAACAACCGTGCCGATACGGACTGCCTCGGGAATCCGGCCCACAGAGCCAGAACGACTGCATCCTCCGCCGGCCCTCGATCAGGCGGCTTACGCAGAACAAGGATCGACGGGTTTTCCAGGCATCCGGTCACGCCGCGAAGCGCAAGCAGAGCCCAAGCTGTTTCACAACCGTCGCCCCATGTACCGTCTTCGCGTTGCATCCCGGCGAGACGCACGGCAAGTTGACGGATCTGGGGCCTCTCCGCACGACGGATCCCGTAGCGTCGTGCAATGCGGCATCTAGCATGCAATGTCACCGCGACATGTTGCTCAGGCGTGGCTCTCCTGGGCGGCTCCGTCCGGCGGTTGATGCGCCGCCGCGCCGACGGCCAGGATTGATCCAGCCAGTGATCGGATAGGAGCAGAGCGTTCGCCAGTGCGTTTCCGGACTCGTCCGCAGAGCACCAGGTACCGTCGCGATTCTGCTGGGCGACGAGCCATGCCATCCCGCGTGGCATCACGACATCCGTGGTTCGCTCTGCTGGAAGCGTGAGAATCGGGGGCGGCGACGGCCTTCGAAACAGCCCGCCAGGGGTCTCGATTTCTCGCACCAATTGTCGGAGCCGCTTCTCGAACTCCATCAAACGCCGCGACGCTGCCATCGCCTCGTCGCGGGCCGGAAGACCGCCTTCGTTCTTGTGCTCCGCGCCCGGCTCACCCCCCGCGCTCGGCCGCGATGCGACCGAAGAACTGTCGCTGCACGCGCCCAACAAGGTCACGCTTGCCGCCAGACACCAGCACGAGACAACGAGGAACACGTTGGCCATGGAAGCGACATTCTACGCGCTCGCCACAGTGCAAGTCTCCGCGCCGGAAGCGATCTCGCTGCCTACCGCTGTGGACGCCCTCGGCATCGGGCCCTGCCCGGACTCGGTCATCGCGGCCCACGCGTCTCCACGGTGAGCGAGGCTGCCCGCCGTCGAGGCCACCCTCACGTTGCCGACCTGCCAAGCCCAGTTTTTGGCCGGGGACTACTCGGCCCGATGGTGTCGCAGAACGCGGACAGTCGAAGATCGGAGGAGAGGTTCCCGTGGCTCCCGTTCCGCGTACACTGGCTGGCTCATGCGCATTTGTATCGGTCTGCTTCTCTCTTTGGCGGCTTGCGGGTTGGTGGCTTGCGGGGGCGGCAGCCCCGTGGTGGCCGACACGACCAATAATCAGGAGCCCGGTGCGGGGTCCGAGCCCGAGCCTGATCCCGGTGCGTCCGACCCCGAACCCGAGCCCTTGCAGAATCCGCGGCCCGCGGGGTCGCCGGATGTCTTGTTGCTGTCGGTTGCCGGGCACTCCGGGGCGCTCGCGGGGTTGTTTTGCGACGACGGCGAGAACCGCGCGTACCTGGCCGACGAAGGGCGTGCGGTCGATGCGGTCGTGCAGGTGTTTGTCGCCCTCGATCTCTCGGTCGAGGTCCACAACTTCGCCGATCGTTTGCGCGCGCGCGACGACGATGGCGACGGGATTCCCGATCGCGCGGATCAGTTGGGATTTGTCGAGCTGCTGGCCAAGCTCGATCAGGGGTTTGAGGATTGGGTTCAGGGGTTCGACAACCCGACGCGCATCGTGCTGGTCGCACACTCGCACGGAACCAACTGGTCGCACATCCTGGCCGCCATTCGTCCTGAGATCGAGATTGACATCCAAATCACGCTTGACGGCATCTGTTTTCTGTTTGAATGCGAGCACGAGGATGCGGTCGCGGACTTCATCGCGCAACGCAACGAAGTGTTCCCGCTCGATTTCTCGCGACCGTGCGACTCCATCGACGTGCTCGGCTTTAGCGATCCGTTCAACGTCAAGGACGTGGCGTTTCCCAACGTCGTGGCCCACCTTGAGGTGCAGAGTTCGGACTTCTTCGTCTCCGACGCAACCGACAACTTCCGCATCGACGGCACCGAGGTCGGCATCGCACGGCTCGCGTCGTCGGAAAGCCACACCGGCGTGACGTTCGCGGGCGGCGAAGCGATGAACTGGGTCCAGGACCGCATCCTCGAAGTTCTATTCGTGGGCTGACCGAGGCGGGGCCGCGCTGCCCGTTTTCGGGCACGAGCATCGCCGTCCGTACGCTACCCTCCGGCTTGTTCCGGGCTCTTTTCCGGGCGGCACGCAGATTGACAGGATCCGTTGATGCGGAACTTCCTTTCGTTCTTCAAGGAGGGGCGGCCGTCCCCTTCGTACCCGGTCCTGCCCGATGTCAAGGCGACGGGCGAGTCGAGCATTCCCGGCCTGTATCTGCTCGGCGACGTGGCGGGCAAGCCGCTGATCAAGGTCGGGTTGCGCGATGGGTTCGATTTGGCGAACGCGCTTGCGAAGGAGTTGCGGGAGGCGCCGGAGGGGGCCGCGGACTATCAAGTCGCCGTCGTTGGGGCCGGGGTCGCGGGGATGGCGACGGCGCTGCGTCTGCGCGAGCTCGGCGTGTCCGCTGTTGCGGTGGATGCGGGTCGGACGTTTCAGACGTTGCGCAACTTCACCAAGGGCAAGATCCTGTTTGCCGAGCCGCTTGACATGGAGGTCAAGGGGGCGCTCCCTTTTGAAGAAGACGTGACCGAGGACATCCTTGTGGAGTGGGATGCACACGTCGCGCAGTCCGGCGTCGAGGTGCGCGAACACACCAAGGTCACCAACGTCTCGCGGGATGCGGCGGGGTTCCTCGTCGAGACCGAGCGGGGCACTTTCACCGCGCGGCGCGTTGTCCTGACGATCGGAAAGGCGGGCAATCCGCGCAAGGCAGGCGTCCCGGGCGAGCTGGAGCACCCCGAGAAGATCTCGCACTACCTGAAAGATCCGGCTGACTTCGGGGGGCAGAAGATCCTCGTCTATGGCGGCGGCGACGTCGCGCTCGAGGCGGCGCTGACCCTGTGCGAAGACAACACGGTCACGCTCGCGACCATCGACGAGGAGTTCGTGTTTCCCAAAAAGCGCAACGTCGATGCGTTGCGGGCCAAGGAAACGGCAGGCGCGGTCGAAGTGCTCATGAACACCCGCCTCGTAGCGGTTGCGAAAGATCACGTCGCGCTCGAGAACCAGGCAACGAGCGAGAAGATCAGCCGCGAAAACGACCACGTGTTCGAGTGCATCGGCGCGGAAGTTCCGATCCCGTTCTTCAAGAAAATCGGCATCAAGCTCGCGGGCGTGTGGGACATGCGGCGCAAGCTGCTGCTCGCGTTCTCCGCGATCGTCGTCTACAGCCTCTACGCGTGGAAGAAGGGCTTTTGGCCGTTCACGATCGCGGGCGAGGGCGCGCACACCCTTCCCGGCATCTTTCGGCACCCGTCGTTTTGGTACTCGCTCGCGTACACGCTCGTGATGGTCGTCTTCGGCCTCAAGGCGATGAAACGCTGGAGCCGCGGATGGACGGACAAGTACCAGATCTACCGCTTCGGATCGCTGATCGCGTTCCAGGTGGTTTCGTTCGCGTTCGTCGAGTGCCTGTTCGCGGTGTTCTTGCCCGGCGACGTCTGGTGGCGCGCCTACGCGGTCAACAACCCGTTTCCGCTGCTGTTCGACAGCTTCTACAACATGAGCGGCGTGAGCGCGACCGACATGAAGTGGATCTTCGTCGGCCTCGGCCTGCTCATGACCTTTGTCGTGATCCCGATCTTTGTGCGCTGGCACGGCAAGCGCTTTTGCACCTGGGTGTGCGGCTGCGGCGGCCTTGCCGAAACCCTCGGCGACCGCTGGCGCCACTTGTCGCCGAAGGGCGAGCGCAGCCGGCGGCTGGAAGTGATGAGCACGCTCGTCTTGTTCTGGGCGATCGTCAGCGCGGGCGTAATCCTGTTTTTCTTTCACGGCAAGACGGGTGAGTCCGGGGCATGGCACGGCGCGTACGCGCTCACGGTCGATTTCTGGCTCGTCGCGGTGATCCCCGTCGCGCTGTATCCGATCTGGGGCGGCAAGGTGTGGTGCCGCTACTGGTGCCCGCTGGCCAAGTACATGCAGGTGCTGAGCCGCTGGTACGGCAAGCTGGCCATCGGCGCCAACGACAAGTGCATCCAGTGCACCGAGTGCTCAAAATACTGCCAGGTCGGCGTGGACGTGATGGCCTTCGCCAAAAACGGCGAGTCCTTCTCGAACCGCGAGACGAGCTGCATCCACTGCGGCATCTGCATCACGGTCTGCCCCATGGACGTGCTCCACTGGGAGACGCTGGAAAACGGCCAACAACAAGCAACCCTAGACGTCTCCAAACTAGAGAAGTCCGTCAGCTCATAACTCAGAAGCTCATACTAACGAGAATCCGCGCAGCGGATTCTCGCAGCGCCAACCCCCTCAGGCCGGGAGAACATCCAGGTCGTACGCCGCGATCTTCGCATCCCGCGTAACCAGAACCAGCCCCTCGAGCCGCGCCTGCGCGACCAGCACGCGGTCGAACGGATCCCGATGATGGAGCGGAAGGTCCGCCACAGCGAGAGCGTGCGCCAGGGTGATCGGCAACACGTCGATGCGCCCGTCGCGCAACACATCGTCGAGGTTGCCCGGAAACTCCAACCGGCCGAGGGTCTTCTTGATCGCCATCTCCCACGCCGCCGCGGCACTTGCGAACACGACGGTGGCGCCGTCCGCGATCACCTGCCGCGCCTCCGTTGACAACTCCGACGGACCCGCAAGCCACCAGAGCAAGACGCGGGTATCGAGCAGGTAGCGAGACACTACTTGGACACCCCGGACGGATCGGCGATCTCGGCGGGCAGCGGCTCGTCGAAGTCCTCGCCGATGCGCACGAGGCCCTTCCACTGACCACCCACGCGATCACGATCCTTTGCGCGATAGCCCACAAGGAGCGCCACCGGTTTACCCGCCCTCGCAATGATGAACTCCTCACCGTGGGCGACGCGTTCCAGCAGTTGCGACAGATGAGTCTTGGCGTGGTGGGTATTCACGATCTCCATGTACTTAGTCCATCAGACTAAGTCATCTGAGTCAATATCGCCGTCCGTATGCTTTCCTCGGATTCGCTGCGGGTCCGAATGCATCGTTGAGCAAGGAGCCGTGAAAAAAGCCGACGGACGACGATGTTTCGGAAGAACTCGGGAGGCGTCGAGTCGTCCTTGGGTGCGGTTTTACGATGGGGCTCATGAGCCGAACGACTGCCCAAACCCCGCTCGGAGAGCGCGCTTTTTTCCGTCTGGACTCTGTTTTGGCTGGCGACGCGCCGGTTCCGTATTCGATTCGGGTGCTCTTGGAGTCGTGCCTGCGCAACAAGGACGGGTTTGTGGTGACCGACGATCACGTCGCGGCGCTGGCAGGGTATGACGCCCGAAACGTCGGGAAGACGGAGATTCCGTTCACACCGGGGCGGGTGGTGCTGCAGGACTTCACCGGCGTGCCGGCGGTCGTCGATCTGGCGGCGATGCGCTCGGCGATCGTGCGCATGACCGGTCGCGAGGAGTCGGCGGACAAGGTCAACCCGCTCGTGCCCTGCGATCTCGTGATCGACCACTCCGTGCAGATCGATGCGTTCGGGTCGCCGGACGCACTCGAGATCAACGCGCGCATGGAGTTTTCGCGCAATATGGAGCGCTACGAGTTCCTGAAGTGGGGCCAGCAGGCGTTCTCCAACTTCGCCGTCGTGCCGCCCGCGACGGGCATCGTGCATCAGGTCAACCTCGAGTACCTCGCGAAGGTGGTCTGGGACGGCGATGCAGTCGACGGGCAGGACGCGGTCTTGTATCCCGACTCGCTGGTCGGCACAGACTCGCACACGACGATGATCAACGGTCTCGGCGTGGTCGGCTGGGGGGTCGGCGGCATCGAGGCCGAAGCGGTCATGCTCGGCCAACCGATCTACATGCTGATTCCCGAGGTCGTCGGCATGAGACTCACGGGCCGGCTGCCCGAGGGGACGACCGCGACCGACATGGTCCTGCGCGTGACCGAGCTCTTGCGCGCGCACGGGGTCGTCGGCAAGTTCGTTGAGTTCTTCGGCGACGGACTCGACTCGATGCCGCTCGCCAACCGCGCCACGATCGCCAACATGGCACCCGAGTACGGCGCGACGATGGGCTACTTCCCGGTCGATGAGCGCACGCTCGAGTACCTGCGCTTGACCGGACGCGACGAGGCACTGGTCGAGACCGTCGAGTGGTACTGCAAGGAGCAGGGCCTGTGGCGCGACGACGCCCGCGGCATCGTCTACACCGACGTGCTCGAACTCGATCTCGCCGACGTGGAGCCGTCGGTCGCCGGGCCGAAGCGGCCGCAGGATCGGATCGCACTCACGTCGATGCAGGGCCAGTGGAAAAAGGACCTCTCGGCGACGTTCGGACGCGCGCCCGCCACGGCCGCGGCGCCCGCACCCGTCGCCACGGCGGTCGCGGACGGCGTGCCCGTCGAGCTGGACGGCCAGGAGTTCGTGCTGGGCGACGGTTCGGTAGTCATCGCGTCCATCACGTCGTGCACGAACACCTCGAACCCCGAAGTCATGCTCGCCGCCGGGCTCGTCGCGAAAAAGGCGCGCGCGCTCGGCCTGAACCGCAAGCCCTGGGTCAAGACGTCGCTCGCGCCCGGTTCGAAGGTCGTCACGGAGTACTACAAGAAGTCGGGCCTCGACAAGGACCTGAACGCGCTCGGCTTCAACCTCGTCGGCTACGGCTGCACGACGTGCATCGGCAACTCCGGCCCGCTCCCCGGACCGGTCACGCAGGCGATCAAGGACGGCGATCTCGTCGTCGCGGCGGTGCTCTCCGGCAACCGCAACTTCGAGGGCCGGATCAGCCCGCACATCAAGGCCAACTACCTCGCATCGCCGCCGCTCGTCGTCGCGTACGCGATCACCGGCACGGTCGATATCGATCTGTCGACCCAGCCGCTCGGCCAGGACCAAAACGGCAACGACGTATACCTCAAGGATGTCTGGCCGTCGCAAGCCGAGATCGACGCGACCAAGGCGCAGTGCATCGGCCGCGACCAGTTCACGACGCAGTACGCCGACGTGTTCAGCGGCTCGGACGAATGGCGCGCCGTCCCCGCTGCCACGGGCGCGCTGTACCCGTGGAGCGACAAGTCGACCTACATCCAGGAGCCGCCGTTTTTTGTCGGCCTGTCCCCGGACCCCTCCCCCATTGCGTCCATTGAAGACGCACGCTGCCTCGCCCTGTTCGGCGACTCGGTCACGACCGACCACATCTCGCCCGCGGGCGCGATCAGCCCGGGCACACCCGCCGCGGACTACCTCGACCAAAACCACGTCGAGCGCGCGATGTACAACTCGTTCGGCTCGCGCCGCGGCAACGACCGCGTCATGACGCGCGGCACGTTCGGCAACATCCGCGTGCGCAACCTCCTGGCCCCCGGCACCGAAGGCGGCTACACCACCGACTTCACCAAGCTCGGCGACACACTCGCGACACCGGAACAGGCATCGTTCATCTACGACGCGGCGCAAAACTACAAGGCCGCGGGCACGCCGCTCGTCGTGTTCGCCGGCAAGGACTACGGCATGGGCTCGTCGCGCGACTGGGCGGCGAAGGGACCCTTCCTGCTCGGCGTTCGCGCCGTGATCGCCGTCAGCTACGAACGCATTCACCGCTCGAACCTCGTAGGAATGGGCGTACTCCCGTTAACGCATACGGACGGCGATACACCCGAGAGTCTGGGCCTCGACGGCACGGAGATGTTTAACATCCCGTTGGCGGACGACCTCGCCCCGCGCCAGACCGTGACCGTGACCGCAAAGCACTCGTCCGGCAAGACCACGACCTTCGACACGATCTGCCGCATCGACACCCCCGTCGAAGTCGAGTACTACCGCAACGGCGGCATCCTCCATACGGTGCTACGGAACATGGCAAGGGCGTAGGCAACTACAAAAACTCGCTGCGCGATTTTTTGATAGGCGGCGCAGACCACCCTGCAATTCACGACCGCAGGCGCGTACGAAGAACCGCGGCGAATGCGAAGAGCGCGTGGCTATGAACCTGATCGGACCACCGATGCGGCTGATCGACGAAAGAGTGTCCGGCACGAAAGCCGCCGCCATGCCGCACGGGCTACCGAACACGACATGATCTGTCGGGTCAGCCGCGTGCAGCGGCGCCGACGAAAACCGCGTGTTCATGGAGCATTCCGCGCCAAATGGCGCGCGAGCACGCCCGGCGAAGCGCATTCCATTCGCGCCAAAATCGCGAAAAGCGCCCGCAGCGAACGCACCAGGAGGCCCGACCGCCGCACTATCGAAAAGCGCGCAGCGATTTTCGTAACGGATCCGGACGCCTCCATTCTGTACGGTAGCCGTATGCCGCTCTCGTTTCCCCAGGAGGCCGTGCTGCGAGATGAGCGGCGCGTCCTCCTCCGACCGTTTACCAGCGCCGATACCGACGCCACTCTCGAATTCTTTCGCTCGTTGCCGGCCGTGGTCCAGCGCGCCGCGTGGGACCGGATCGACAAGCGCTCTGTTGTCGAGTCTTGGGCCGAAGACATCGATCATGACAAGGTGGTGCCGGTCATGGCGCTCGACGGTACGCGCGTCGTCGCGCACGCCTCGCTCCACTACCGCAAGGACGGACCGCTCCGCCGCATCGGCAACCTTCGTTGGCTCCTGCACCCCGAGTACCGCGGCGACGGTCTCGGCACGATGATCGTCAACCTGTTCACGCGGATGGCGCGCGACAACGGCCTGTCGCACCTGACGTGCATGCTGATCGACGGTCTCGAAGACGACGCCCTCGTCACGCTAAAAAGCCTGGGATTCGAAGAGCACCGCCTCGAGCGCTACGGCACGGACCCCGACGGCAACCCGGCCGACATGTTGAAGATGATTTTGGAGTTGTAGGATCTTGAGGTCGGTACGCACTGCGAAAACCGCCTGCGGCGCTTTTCGTTAGTTCGCGCGTGACGCGCCTTGCGGCGCTAGAACGCGCACATGAGGGCGGAGTTTGTTAACGCATCGATTCCAGGATGTACTTCGCCGTAGCTCGGAGCTGCTGGTCGGGGTCGTTGCGGAGTTTCTCCAGGGCGATTTTTGCTGGGGGTCCGATTGCTCTCAGGGCGCCTATCACGCTCTGGAGTTCGCGTGCGTCGGGGGTCGGGGTGTACGAGCGTTTTTTGGGTGCGCGGATGTCGGGGGCCAGCAAGACGAGCGCCACCAACCGGTCGATCAACACGGACACGGCCTCTTTCGCGCCGCGCACGCCTAAGAACGGGATCGCGCTTTTTTGGCCGGAACGCACCGCCTCGACGAGCGCCGGCACGACCAGTGGCGCCAATTTCTTGAGCTGACGCCGCGCCTCGCTTCGCGCTGCCCGACTTCGATCGAGGGCGTTCAGGAGGTAGGGAACAGCCGCCCCTTCGAAGCGGGCCAGAAGCTGCACGGCCCCCCGATGGAGTCCGTGCCGCTTGCGATCGTACGGCTGCTTGAGCAGCTTCGCCGCGAACGGAATCGCGTGCTTCTTGTCGCTCGCAAGCAGGTCGAGGGTTGCCTGGAACAAGACGGCATCCGCGCTCCCTTCGATCCGTTTGGTGATCGCGCGAAAAACCGTCTCATCGAGGTGGCGGATGGCGTTGAGAGCCGAGGCGACGCCCCGACGCACGGACCAATCCTGATCGTCCAGAAGCTCAAGGAGCCGAGGCAGTAGCGGCCGGGCACTGGTCTTCATGAGGGCGGCACACTCGGCGCCCCGGGCGCGGCGCCAAGCTTCCTTGCTCATGATGTAGCGGCGCACGACCGGCAGCAGCGCCGGATGACCGGGCGCTACATGGGCCAACGTGAACATCACGTCGAGTTCGTGCTTTGTGCCGTCCAGGAGCTTGGCCAGCCGGTCCTCGGCCAGCGCTGCCGCGGGCCCCATTCGGCGCAGGGCGCGGATGGCCGCGCGCGACGGCAGTCTTTGCGTCACGCCTTGCACCGCGGGCTTCCCGATGCGCCGGAGCGCGGTCGTGATGGCCCATCCGAACGAACTGTCATGCTTGAGGTTGTCGAGCAGTGCAGGTAGCGCACGCTCGTCGAGTGCGGCAACGTGACGCCGCAACTCGAAGCAGACCTTGCGGTCGCGCTCCTGGAGGCGCGCGCCGATCAGGAGCCGCGCGACCTGGTTGCGGTCGCGCGGCGACGCAACGAGCGATTGGGCCGCCGCGATCCGTTCATGGACATCGCCGTCCGTCAGCTTTTTTTCAAGATCGTCTCCCGCAGCCAATGGGGCGAGGAGCAGGAGAAGCATGGCAGGCTGCATGCCTCTTGAAACGCTCCGCGGCTCCGCGAGGTTCGCAACGACCGCGTAACAGCTACGCTTCGTCGAGGTCGAGGGCGACGGAGTTGATGCAGTAGCGCAAGCCGGTCGGCGGCGGGCCGTCGGTGAACACGTGGCCCAGGTGGGCGTCGCAGCGGCGGCAGGTGATTTCGGTGCGGGTCATGCCCGAGCTTGCGTCGGGGACTTCGGTGAGGCGCGCGCCGTCGAGCGGTTCAAAAAAGCTCGGCCAGCCGCAGCCCGACTCGAACTTCGCGTCCGAGCGAAACAGAGCCGACCCGCAGCACGCGCAACGGTAGGTACCGGGTGTCTCGGTATGAACGTACTCGCCGGAGAACGCTGGCTCGGTGCCCTTGCGACGCATGACGCGGTAGGCTTCGGCGGACAGCGTGTCGCGCCACTCCTGGTCGCTGCGCTCGTCGCGGCCGGGTTCGGGCTCTTGGGAAGACATGCTCGTACCTATGTGCCGACGACGTCGGGCGCCTCGTCGGCGTCCGTTTCGGCGAAGACTTCGGCAAGCGCGGGCGTCTCGGCGGTCACCCGCGCGTTCTTGCGACGGTTCAGCCAGACGTAGCCACCCCACAGGAAAAAGAACGTGCCGACCGACATCGCGTACATCTTGAACACGCGGCCCGGCCACGGACCAAGCTTTTGCACGAGGGTCTTGAACTTCGGCGTCGTGCGTCCGGCAAAGCCGTAGTTGGCGCCGAGGAACTCATCGACCGCCATCGCACCGAGCGCGTAGGTCGCCAGCATCAACGCCGCGAAGCCGACCGTGCGCAGGCGCGGGCGAAAGCCCTCGACGGACACGGCCCAACCCGCGGCCAGCACGATGCCGCCGTGGATGCCCCAGTAGTACCAGTACGAATAATAGAAAAACCCGGTACGCACGCTGGGAGTGACGAACGCCTGCGTGCACAGTCCGAAGCCCCAAAAGAACATGATCGGACAGAGCCAGCGGGGTCGAAACAGCATCATCGCCGCCGCGCCGTACGCCGCGAAGTCGCACAACTGCAGCGGCAGCGACGTAGCGATGCCGTCCGCCTGGCGGTACTGCACGAGGTCGGCGATGACCTGCATGATGAAGATCGTCCAGCCGATCTTGCGCCGGTACGGGTCGAACTCGGGGGTGCCGCGGAGTTCAACGCCGCGTTTGCGCAGGCGCCGAACCGTTCTCGCGACGATCACCACCGTCACGAGATGAAAGAGACCGAACGGCTTCAGGTACTCCCACCACTGCCAGGAGCGGGAGACGGCCAGCAGGACGGGCGTCGCGGAGAGGGGCACGAAAACGGGGGCTCGGGCTCAGCTCGTGGCGCTGATGACGAACGGGATGAAGAACCGGGTGATGGCAAACCAGCCTAGAAACGCCGTGAGCAACCCGTTGAAAAAGATCCACGGGCACTCCAGCTTGTAGTCGACCCAAGCGATGATACCCGTGAACAAAGCGATCACGTTGGCGAGGATCGCCACGGACAGGAAAATAAAGCGCACGTCGCGCAGCAGTCGCGACCAGAGCTCTTCGAGCGTGAGCGCGTGGTGCTGCCCGACCACGAAGAGCAACCCGGCGATGATCACCGTCACGAGGCTGACGACGAACGCCTTGTACGAAGCTCGCCGCAAGGCGTGGGGATGGCGCTCCTCTTGCTGCCAATGTTCCACACCTCGGATTCTAACAACCATCGCGGCCTGTGCGAAACCAGCATCTGCTCATCGCTATCTCGAAAAATGCCGATAAAAAGCCGGTTTCATGGGTGTCGCCGGCGAATTAACCACAATCGGCCTGGCCGAGGTGTTCCAAAACCTCGCCTTCAACCGCTTGACGGGCACCCTGACGCTCGCCCACGGCGCCGAAAAAGCCCGCATCGCCTTCGAAGAGGGCCGCATTCGCGCCGTCCGGGTCGGCGACCGTTGTCTCGACTACGTGGCCATCGCCCGCCAGGCCCAGGCCGCTCCGGACGAGGCGTTGGACCGGGCCGCGTCCGCCCGCCGCCGCCGTACCCTGAAGGCGTTCCTGCAGGCGAGCGGCGCGTTTGACGAAGGCGCCTACGACGCGATGGTCGGCGGATTCGCGCAAGAGGAAATCCTGCCGCTGTTCGGCTGGCACGCCGGCAAGTTCAAGTTCGACGAGGGACCGCTCAAGGAGCGTGGGTTCGAAAAAGAACAGCTCGCCAGCACACTGGCCCTCGATCCGATGGCGGTCGTCATGGAAGCCGCGCGGCGCCAGGACGAATGGGCCGGCCTCGCCGCCCACGCCCCGACCGAAAGCGACATCCTCGCCCCGATGGAGGGAACTACTCCGGGGACCGGAACGGACGGCGATGTCTTGGGCGGCGGCGAACTCGGCGCGTGTGAAAAAAAACTTCTCGGGCTACTCAACGGAACGCAGTCGCTCGCCGAAGCCATTTCGGAGGGCCGCCTCAAGAAGTACGACGGAATGAAGGCCGCCGCGCGTCTGATCGAAGCAGGTCTTGTCGGCCGCGCCGGACCCGAGCGACTGCGTGCGCTCGCCGAGCGCAGCGCGGCTGTCGGCGATGTTCACCGGGCCACGCGGCAACTCGAAGCCGCACTCGCGATGGACGAGCGGGATCCGAAGGCGCGCCGCGCGCTGGTCCGCCTCCATGAACGCGCCGGCGAAAAAAACAAGGCGGCAGCGGAACATCTGCGCCTCGCCGATCTGCTCTCGGAACTCGGCGACCGCGAGGGCACGGTCGAGTCGTTCGAGCGCGCGGCGGTTCTTGCCCCTCGCGACCTCGACGTGCTCGAGCGCCTGTTTTCATGCCACGTTCGTGGCGGCGAAAAAGCCGAGGCTCTGCGCGCGGGCCGGCGGCTCGCGGAAGCGCTGCTCGCCCAGGACATGGCCGAGGACGCGCGCCCCCTGTACGAGCGCCTGTTGCGTGAGTTCGGCGGAGGCAGCGGCGTGCGCGAGGCGTTCGTCCAGTGCCTCCTCCAGCTCGAGGACCACAAGAGGGCGGCGACGCAACTCCTCGCCATCGCCGAGCGGGCGTACGACCACGGCGAGTTCGATCGCGCGCTGAAGCACCTGCGCCGCGTGATCGAGTTGGACCCCGACTGCGCCGAGGCGCAGGAACGCATCGACGCCATCGACTCGGGCCGGGCACAGCGCCAGCGCAAGCGTCGCCGCCGTGGCCGTTCCGTCGCCATCGTGCTCGCGCTGCTGGCGGTCGCGCTCTGGCAGGGCGCACGCGAATGGACCGCCCTCACGGCACTGCACAACGCGGAATCCGCGATCGCGACGGAGCTGACGACCGACAACGGCGACACCGCACGGCTGGCGTGCTATGGACGGCTCGCCGCGGTCGTCACCGACCACGGCTGGACGCGCGGAGCAAGGCGCGCCACGGACCTGCTGGAGTCCATGCTTAAAAAAGAGGCCCAGCGCATCCAGATGCTGGCGGAAGCCGCCGCCCGGGCCAAGACGGTGACGGACGTGGAGTACACGGACGGCCGCGCCCAAAAGCTCCTCTCCGGCGTGGACCGCCTACCGCTGTCCGAAAACCTCCGCGGAGAGTGGTCCAGGTTGACCCAAACCGCCCGAAAACACCTAGCCGCCCTCCGCCGCGGCTAAGCGGACCTCCCCGGCGGTGCTCGCAGCGCCCCCGTTGTGCGCACGACGGGCTGCCATGCCCCTTCGAGTCCCCCCGGAGTGCGCACGACGGGCTGCCATGCCATACCGAGCCCGGCACAAAAGAGCGAAGTTGACAAAGGCCGGCTCCCCACGCATGTCACCGTAAGCCCTTGCTGGCTCCCGCCTTGCGTCGAGCGGGTCGCGCGACGCCCTTCCGTCGTGCGCGGGCAAACAAGGACGAATCGCGGCAAACTCGACCGACGACCCGGTGGTTTCGGTCCCCAGAATCGCTCTTTTGTGCCGGGCTCGGTAGTGCACGCCAGCGGATCGTCCGCGCTACCCGGCGCGTCCGAACAGGCCGGCGATCGGCGTTCTTGCTGGCGGATTTGAACCGCTGGCCTCGCGTGCGGGATCGTACCTTGCGAGCGATGGATGCACGGGCGCTGAATCTCGACGAACTGCGAGAGCACACGGACGCGGTGCGTCGCCTCGCCCGGCGTATCCTGCGCGACGACGCGCGCGCCGACGATGTCGTTCAGGAAACATGGCTCATGGCGTTGCGGCGCCCGCCGCGCGAGCGCGCCCGGCTCGGCGCGTGGCTGGGCCGGGTCGCGCGCAACTTCGCCCTGCGCGCGCGCCGCGACGACCGACGACGCCGCCGGCACGAGGAAGCGACCGCCGATCGCACGTCTGGCCCCTCCCCCGCAGCCCCCTCCGCGGCGTTCTCCGCAGCGCCTTCTCCCGGAGAAATCCTGGCGCGCGAGGAAACCCGCCGCTTCCTCATCGAAGCGGTTCTCGCGCTGCCGGAGCCGTATCGAACGACAATCCTCTTGCGCTACTTCGAGGAACTCCCGCCGCGTGACATCGCGCGCCGCCAAGAGGTCCCCGTCGAAACCGTCCGCACGCGGCTGAAACGCGCGCTCCCCCTGTTGCGCGCAGCACTCGACGCCCGCCTCGGCGGTCCCCAAGAACGCACACACGCCCTCGCCCCCTTAGCCGGAGCCCTCGCCATGGGAACGAAGACAAAACTCGTCGCGCTCACCGCGCTGCTGCTCGCCGCCCTCGCCACGATCTGGTGGACCCGCCCGTCACCGGACCGCGACCGAGCCGCCCCTGCCCGGACCAACGCCACCCGCACCGACACGAAGACAGGCAAGGACGGCGATGTTCCCGACAAGTCGACACCGGCCACCGACCCGAGAAACGACGCCCCGAAGAAAACATCGCCGTCCGTACGCGTTACCGGACGCGTCTTGTTTCAAGGCAAACCCGTCGCCGGCGCGTTCGTCGCGCTGCACGCGGACGGCGAGGTCGTGGAAAAGGTCGCGGCCACGAAGTCCGATGGCGCGTTCGCGTTTGTGATGCCGGGTGAATACGTTACGGCGGCGCATGCCGAGCACGGACCGGGCCGCGCGGACGTCGCCGGGGGACACGCCGACGTCGAACTCACGCCGGGCCACGGAGCGCAATTGCGAGTCATGGATGCGCGCACGAAAAATCCGGTCGCCGGAGCACAGGTGCTCTTGTTCTATTCCGGCGACGACGGGCGCAACGTCGTCGTGGGGTCGATGATCGAAAAGGCGATGCTCGCCATGTCCGAGGAGGCGCCGTTGGCGTCATTCTCGGAACTGCTCGAATACGCCGGGGCGTTTAACAGCATCGTCGAACTCGCGGGCGTCATGGACCGCGAAACCGACCTGTCGGTGCCGACGCGCATCACCGGACCGGACGGGCGCGTGCATCTCGGCGGCCTGCTGAAGGGCACGTTCGTCGCCCTCGTGCGGCATCCGGACTATCCGGTCATGCGGGCGCGCGGACGCACCGACGAAACGACGATCGTACGACTCGAACCGGGCGTGACGTTGACGGTCGAGACCGCACCGTTTCAGGGACGGCCGCGCCAGGGCTGGGTCTGCGAACTCGAGCGACCCGACATCATGCCGTTCCTGTTGGCCAAGACGACGCTCGACGAACACGGGCGCGCGGTCTTTGATCGGCTGCGCCCGGGGCGCTACCGCGTCACGGTTTCGCGCCGCGGCCGTTGGCAGATTTCGCTTACGCCGCGCAAGAGCGGGCAAAAAGGCAACCTCTCCATCGGCCTGACCGCGGCGAAGGACACCCTCGGGCCGCGCGCGATCCACATGCGCGCCGACCGCAACCGCACGCTTCATCTCAAGCTGTCGGGGTACACGATCAAGGGCATGATCGGCGGCGAGCGCGACACAAATGGCTGGATGGTGCACCTGCTGCGAGAGGGCGAGTTGTTTCGCGAAAGCAACGCGGGCCCGGACGGCGCGTTTTCCTTCGACGGCATCCCGAGCGGCCGCTACGGAGTAATGGCGATCTCATCCGCGGGCCTCAAGGCGTCCGGCGAGGTCGCGGTGGACGGTGGCGACACGGAGGTCACGCTGACGGCACCCGCGGGCGAACTGTCCGGCCTTGTAACCGGCACCGACGGCAAACCGTTGGCGGGCGCGGTGCTCTACGCCGTGCCACGCGAACACTCCGGGCGCGACCCCAAGAGCCTGACCGAGTTGCTGTCCTACCTCGCCGGCCAAGCCGAGAGCGCCGAGGACGGCACATTCCGCATCCGCGGCCTCCCCGCCGGCGACCTGCTCCTGTTTTGCGGCCACGAGGGCTCGCTCGTTCGCCGCGAGCTCACCCTGCGCGACGGCGAAGCCCGCCGCCTCGATCTCGCGTTCACCGGACTGCACCGCGTAGCGTTCGAACTGTCCCGCCCCGCCCACGTCGTGGTGCGCGACAAGGACGGTGGCCTACTCTCCGCACTCGTCATTCACGACGCGCTGTTCAGCCCCGATCGAAAGCCCGCGCCCACCGCCGTGTTCCATCTCCCCGCGGGCCGCTACTTCGTCGACATCATTGGCGCCGGATTCGCCCCCGTCCGCATGCTTCCGCTGCATGTGACCGGTGCGCAGGAAGTCGACCTGGAGCTAAAGCGCGGAGCAGCCGTCGAATGGAAGCTGCACGACGGCGATGCTTTCTTGCGCAACGAACCGATCGTCGTAAGGACCGCCGCAGGCCACGCGGTCGCACCGGGCACGACGCCGTTCGCGGTGCTCATAGAAAAGCGGCCCTGGCGCACGGACGCCGAGGGCCGCCTGAAGATTCCGGGCCTGTTGCCGGGCCGCTACACGCTCGAACAGGACCAAAAAAGCATCGCCGTCCTGCGGCTACGCTCCGGTCCTGACCGGCGACGCGTTGCGGTTACTTCTCGGTAGGCGTCGTGGCTTTCGGCACGAACGGACCGATCACGACCTTCGTCTTGTTCACGATCTCCATCTCGCCCATCCCGGCGTCCATTTTCATGTCGACCTTGACATCGACGTTGGCCTTGAGCGGCGACGGTTGGGTGAGATCGATCGTGGTCGTGCCTGCGGACTTACCGGCGAGCGCCGTGAGATCGAGCTGCATGGGTGCTCCGGGAGGCTGGAACTTCTGCTTGGGCGCGGTCTGGGTGCCCTTGACCTCGATCGTGATGACGTTGCCCTGCATCGCGGTGATCTTGAATTGATCGGTCGCGTCGATCTTGAGACCGTTGGCCTCGATTCGCCGGCTGCGGGTCCACGTCGCTCCGACGCCCAGTTTCTCGGCGGGAAACTCCATGTAGCTCTCGCGGATCGTCCGCTTCATGTTCTCGAGGATCATCTGGAGCTGGGGCTGGAGATCACCCTCGATGGCGATGCTCTTGGCCTTTCCGCGGCCATCGACGACGGCCTTGAGCTTGGCACCTTTCAGTTGGTCCATCGCCGCCTGCACGGCCGGATTCACGGCACCTCTCATCTTGATCTCGCCGAAGGTTGAGACGATCGTCGCATCGCCGTTTTCGGCTCGATCGGCAACCTCGATCCCCATCATCATGGCCTGGGAGGGGACCGGTTGCGCCATCCCGGAAACCGTGACGCTGATTTCCGTGTCGAGCTTCGTGTACTGCTTCGTGCCCTTCTTGAGGGCGTAGCGAATCACGCGGCGCGGCTCCGCGCCGTTCGACACGACTTTGGTCTTCGGTGCGTCGGCGGGCTTTTTGGCCTCGGCGGGCGCGGGCTTGGGCGCATCCTCGGCGTAGCTGGGGATGGCGACGATCGCGAGCAGCAGACAGGGCAATAAGAGGCGCATAACGTTCCTTTTTCTTGAGGGAGGGGCGCGGGGACCGGTCCGCAGTGTATACGGCACGTCCTGCGGACGGCGCTTCGGAACCGAGCGGGGGCTGGGGGCGGGGCCGCTATGATGGCACCGTGATCTTGCCTGAACCGCTGGACGCGCGTGAATCGCCGGACCTCCCGGATCTGACAACAGGGCTCCGTCAACTCGGCTTCGAGGCCTTCCGGCCGGGCCAGCGCGAGGCGATCGAGTCCCTGCTCATCGAGCGGCGCCTGCTGCTCGTCGCGCCGACCGGCGGCGGCAAGAGCCTCGTCTACCAGCTCCCCGCCTGCCTGCTTCCCGGCACTACACTCGTCATTTCGCCGCTCATCGCGCTCATGCACGACCAGGTGGCGGCACTCGAGGCCCGAGGTGTCGCGGCAACGTACCTCGCCTCGACGCTCAAGGGGCGTGAGCTGAGCGAGCGGCTGTTCGACCTCGCGCGCGGCAAGTACAAGCTCGCCTATGTTGCGCCGGAGCGTCTGTCGCACCGCGGCTTTCGCGGACTGCTTCACGATCTCGACTGTCCCCTGATCGCGATCGACGAGGCGCACTGCATCAGCGAGTGGGGCCACGACTTTCGCCCCGACTACATGGGAATCGGCGAAGTGCTCGCCGCCCTGCCCGGCGCGCGGACCCTCGCCTGCACGGCGACCGCCACACCCGTCGTGCGCGACGAGATTCTGGCGCGGCTCGGCCTGTCGCCCGACACACGCCAGATCGTACGCGGCTTCGCGCGGCCCAACCTGCGCCTGCGCGCCGCGGAAGTCCAGTCGGCCGTCGAACGGCGCCGCCGCGTGGACGCGCTGCTCGCCGAGGCGCTGGGCGAACCCGGAGCTGCGCGCGGGGCGGCGATCGTGTACGCAACGACGCGCCGCGCATCCGAACAGGAGGCCGATCGGCTCGCCGCGCAGGGCTGGCGGACAGCGTGCTACCACGCGGGCCGGCCCGCCGACGAACGCGCGCGCACGAGCGACGGATTCGTCAGCGGCAAGTTCGAGATCGTCGCCGCCACCAACGCGTTCGGCATGGGCATCGACCGGCCGGACGTGCGCGCCGTCATGCATCTGGCGCCGCCGGGTTCGATCGAGGCGTATTACCAGGAAGTCGGGCGCGCGGGCCGCGACGGCGAACCGGCGTGGGGCCTCGTCTTGACGTCGTCGCAGGATCTCCCGCGGCGACGGCGCCTGATCGAATGGGCCGGCGATGACCGGCCACCGCCCGACCCGACCGTGGTCGAGCACAAGTGGAACCTGTTTTTGGAACTCATGCGCTGGATCGAGGGCGGGAGCTGCCGCCACGACGCCATCCTGCGCTACTTCGCGGCGGAGACCGAAGAGCTGCACGGCTGCGGCCACTGCGATGTCTGTACGACGTTTACCGACGAGCCCGCGGATCCGGAAGCCGTCTCGCTCATCGTGCGCAAGGCGCTGTCCGGTGTCGCCCGCATTCACCAGCGCTTCGGGCTGACGCTTGCGGGGAAACTCCTCGTGGGCAAGCCCGACGAGCGGCTGGGATGGTCACAGCTCGATCAGGTCAAGACCTACGGCGCGCTGAAAGAAAAAAAGGAAGAGTGGATCATGCGTCTCCTGCGCCGCTGCGTCACGGCGGGCTGGATCATGTTCACCCCGGGCGAGCGACCGCTCGCCATGCTCACGGACGAAGGTGCGGCCGTCATGCGCGGCGAGCGCCCGGCGCGGCTGCTGCTGCCGCCGGAGCGGACGGCCGCGGCGCAAACCGGACGCAGTAGCCGAGGCCGTACGGCGGCGGTCGTCGAGGAGCTGGACGAGGCCAGCCGCGAGATTTTCGAGGAGTTGCGACAGTTCCGGCTGGCCCGCGCGCGCGCCGAGGATGTCCCGCCCTATGTGGTCGCCAGCGACCGTACACTGCGCGATATCGCCCGTCTGAAGCCAAAAAACCGGGCCGAATTGCTGCTCGCACACGGCATCGGGCCCTCCAAGGCCGAGCGATACGGAGACGATCTGCTGAAGGTCGTGGCCCGAACGTCCGATGGTGAAGACGGCGACCTTCTCGCCGGACGCGCCTGAGATGAACCACGACCAAAAATCCGCCCTCGCGCAGCTCTACGTCGCGCGCTCCAACGACCACGATCTCTCCGGACTCATGAAGCTCTTCGACGAGTTCGCGACCTACCAGTCGAGCAAGGTCGGCACGTTCACGGGCCGCGAAGAGATCAAGGAAATGCTGGCCGAGTTCATGGGCCTGTTCCCCGATGTACGCTGGGATGTCTACTGCTACGACAACGGCCCGGCCGACAGCATCGAGTTCGAGTTCAAGATGACCGCCACGCACGCCCCCACCGGCGAAACGGTAGAACGCCGCGGCTGCGAACGAATCGCCTTCACCTCCAAGGGCAAGATCCGACAAATCGTCGTCACCATCCGAGACACGTAGGTCCGCGCTCGAAAATCGCCTGCGGCACTCTTCGCATTGGCGCGGACCTGCACCATGTTGGCGGACGATGCGCGGCCCCGCGCCGACGACGCCGTCGTGTTCGAGCGGGTTCGGAATCGGGCGGCGGGTTCGGGATCGGGCGGCGGGGTCGGGACGCGACGTTCGGTTTTGCGGCGGCGGGGATCCGCCAAGGACCACGGTCGCTTATTTCTTGGCGAGTTTTTGAAGCATTTTCTTGAGACGCCGCAACTCCCGGTTCGCCGGGGCTGCTTTTCGAGCGCTTTGGTAGGCCTCGGCCGCGGCATCCGCGTCTCCGTGTTCGGCAGCCAGCACGCCACGCAGCGTCCAGTAGGCGCGCGCAACCACTCGCCGAGGCGAGTTACGCGGGCCATCCCGCGCCGCAAGCTCGGCGTCGTCCTCGACGGCCAAGAGCATGCGCATCGCATCCTTTGTACGCCCGCTCTCTCGCAAGGCCCGCGCTGCATAGAACCGCATCAGCAGCGGGTCGCCTGTCGCTTGCACCGCACGGGCAACGCCGACGTCTACGTCCAGTCCGCTGTACACGCGTGCCTCGATGATCACACCGTGCACGTCGGGCGGGTCCAGAGGCTCGGCAGCTCGGGCTACCCGGGCACGCAGTTCCCGAAGGACCCGCCTCGCCTCCTGTTCTCCCAGCCGCACGCGACATCGGGCTGCGATCACTCGGGCTGCTGCTTCTGGGAACCCGACACTCGTTCCACAGCCTTCACTCCCTCCCGGTAGCGACCGACACGAAGCAGCGTACTCGCCAGGAGTAACCGGGCGCTGTTGTTCTCCGGATAGATGCGGAGGCTTGCGGCGAAGTCTGACAGGACCGAATCCGTGTCGCGATCCAGCTCGAACCGCGCGATCGCTCGACTCAGGTAGGCTAAGTACTCCCCTGCGTCGAGCCTGACTGCCCGCGCCGCCCACATTTCCGCACTCTTCCAATCTCCCCTGCGGCCGAGTTCGACGGCGAAGTTATTGAGAACCATCGCCAGTGCCTCGCGTGAGTTCTTCTTCTTGAGGAAGACCGAGCCCGAATACTCGACATCATCAATCTGCTTTCCGTCATCCGTTGTCTCGATATTGATCCGCGATGTCCCGTCGTCCCAGCGCAGAAAGGCGTGGTACGGAGACGATATGACTCCGACCGGGTAGCCGAGACGTTCGCAAACGCCGGCGTACAGGATCGAGTAGCTGAGGCAGTTGCCCTTGTTCATGCGGAGGGCGACATGCGGAACCCGTGGCCACCCGGATTCGCCGGGGGGCTGCCGAGAATCGATCCGCGCATCCACCTCTACTCCCGCCAAGAGAACCCGGTTCAGGATCGCGATGACCCGCTGCGGATCACGAGTTGAACCGATCCGTTTGCGGGCGAGTCGGGTCAGTCGATCAAGGGCCTCGATATCGCGCTCCGCGACGTCGCTTGGACTCGTCAAGTACAGGGCCGCCGCCGCCAAGTCGAACTTGTCGCCCGCACCGAGCACGTCTTTCCACGTCCGATAGCGAAGCTCTTGCTCTCGACCGCGCCCGGTCAGGTACGCCCGACGCGCCTTCTCAAAGACCGTTTGGGGCTGATGCTTCGCGAGCCAGGCGGTCAACGCCTTGGCATGGGGCCGGGTTCTGCCAAGGAATGCTTCCAAGAAATCCTCGGTCGAAGCGCCGGGCTTCGTCGTGAACTGACTGGGAAAGCGCAGGTTCGTTCCCATGATCGCGTTCGCGGCCGCGACACACCCGCGTGCGATCGGTTCGTCAAACGCGTGGTAGCGCAGCCCCTCCACCACGAGCGACGGAGCCTCGTTTTCGCCCAGCCGGGCCAGGACACACGCGGTCACAATGTCGCACTCCCCACGAGGGTCGAACAGCAGGTCCTTCAGGCGCTCGAACTGCGACGCATTGAGCGTGCGCCGATGAAGTCGAAACAAGACATCCTTGCGCACGAAGGACGGCTCCCGGCGGTCCGCCGCGCGCGCGATCAATGCGTCCGTCGCGGCGTCACCTTGTTGGCGGAACAGCGCCACGACGAGATCGGTACGCAAGCGCGGGTGAAGACTCCGCCGCCCGAGTTCCCGGATCATGGCATCTCGGCACCTCGCCCCGGCTCGGCCCCCCAGAAAACTGGCCAGCGGACAGGTCGTCCAGTCCGTCTCCGTCCCTCCTATGATCCACTTGTCGATCTTCGCGGCTCGGCGGTACAAGAACTCCAAGATCACCCACTCCGCCGTCTTGCTGCCACGCAGCGTGCTCGCAGCGAGCTGCTCGACGGTGCAGTCCGCCCCCTTGTCGGCCAGCAGGGCCCGCAGCGAACGATCGGCGTCCGGCGAAAGGCCGTCCAGCTCGGGAAACGGCTCCTCGCACAGTCCAACAGCTGCCCCGACAAGAAGAACAAGACACGCCCGAAGACAAAGCACGATCCTATTGTAGCCCGGCGATCCCTTCGTCTGCTGACCTGCATTCGTCGCAAGCGGTGTCCGGGATGAATCTGCCACGCGAATTCGGCAGCGTTGGGCTGAGTACGGCCCGGCATGTGGCGCGCCGTGTGGCTGCTTCCGGTTGTGCTCTTTGCGGCTTGCAGGTCGGGGGGTTCGGTCGTTCGCGTGACGCGCACTGGGCGCGTCTTGTTTCGCGGCAAGAGCCGGAGCGTGACTGAGCTCGTGGCCGCCGCTGCGAAGCGTGGTCACGCAGAGCCGCTCGAGCTACACGCCGATGGAGATGCGCTCTGGATGCATGTCCAGTGGGTGATGGCCGCCCTGGGCGAGGCCGGACACGCGAGGGTGCGCTGCGGCGTGGAGCCCTCCGGACGCGCCCAAGGCTTCGCGAGCGTCCGGCTCTACAGCGGGCGATGGGACGACAAGCTCTTCTTGCTGCCCCAAGAACAAGTCTTCCACACGGGAATCGAGATCGGCTCCGATCGCGAATATCGCCTGCACGGGCCGACGACCACCCGGGATCCCGGGGCCGTCGCCGCGTGGGCCCAACAGAGACACCACGGGCTGAAACCAAACGAGCCGAACGTGGGTCAGGTCACGGCAAGTGGCGCGGTGCGATACCGCCACGTCGCCGTGGCGCTCGCGGCGCTCCGGGATGCGGGCGCCCAACGACTCGAAGTCGGGCTCGAGGCTCTGCACCCATGGGACCGGGACCGGCGAAGACTCCCGCCCCCGCCGCACGAAGATCCAATTCCGCGCTGGTTTGTCACCGACCGATCGCTGATACCGCTTTATCCCCTGAACCTGCCGGTCGCGAGGATGGGCCGAACGGACGTCGACAACGACGCCGACGCTCGCGTGATCCTGAGCCTGAACGCCCGCGGACAGCTCTTCCACGAACGAAACCGCGTCACACTGGCGGAGTTTGCGGCGGTCCTGGCAACAAAAGTCCGGACGTACGAACGCAAGAAAGGTGTCGCAACGACATCGGACGGCCGACGCTGGTCCAAGCTGTACGTACTCGTGCGCGCGGATCGCAACGCGCTGTTTCGGCACGTGCAGTGGATCATCGCGGAGCTGCGCGAGGCCGGCGTGTATCGGCTCCAGTTCGGCGCGCGCTGGACACCGGGACGCCACATCACGCCCGCCGAAGCGGACCGACGATGGGCCGCATGGGAGATCCTCTTCCCGGAGTTTCTCGCCAAGAAACTGCACTGCCACCTGACGACCGGGGAGCACACCGCCGTCGGCAACATCACCGCCCCGCCGAACACAAGATTCGCCAAGATCATCGCCAAGATCAACGCCCTCGCCTGGACCCGCATCAAGAAGTTCGATTTCAAGAACGCCAAGCGCGCACCAGAGCCCATCCGCCAAGCCCAGTCCCTGCCCCGATAGATCATCGTTGGGGCAGAGACCTCGAATCACACGCCCACTTATCGCTTAGCGGTTCCTCCGCCAAGCGGCCCCCCCAAAAAAAGCATCGCCGTCCGTACGCTTCTGTCCGCGCTCATCCGTCCGGGCAACCCGGCTCATACTCAAACTAACGAAAATCGCCCATGGCGATTTTTGCAGACGCCGTGCGCACGAACCGAACCGCTCCAAAGCGGGTCGGTTACTCTCTGCGTAATGCCCCATCCGTACCGATACACCGCCGAGCTGGCCAACGAGATCGAGCTGCGTTGGCAGGCGAGCTGGGAAGAGCAGCAGGCCTACCGGCAGCCGAACCCCGGCCAGGCCGGATTCGATGCTACGCGGCCGCGGTACTACGTGCTCGACATGTTTCCGTATCCGTCCGGCGCCGGGCTGCACGTCGGTCATCCCGAGGGCTACACGGCGACCGACATCCTCGCGCGGTACAAGCGCATGCGCGGCTTCAACGTGCTGCACCCGATGGGCTGGGACGCGTACGGACTGCCCGCGGAGCAATACGCGATCCAGACCGGCGTGCATCCGGCGATCACGACGCGCAGGGCGATCGACACCTTCCGCCGGCAGCTCAAGCGCTTCGGTTTTTCGTACGACTGGTCGCGCGAGTTCGGCACGATCGACGACGACTACTACCGCTGGACGCAGTGGATCTTCTTGCGCATCTACAACGCGTGGTTCGACACGCGCAAGGACAAGGCGCGTCCGATCACGGAACTGGTCGAGGAGGCCGAGAACGGACACCTGGGCATCGGCGCCGAAGGCGAGCTCGTCTGGATCGACGTAGACGAATCCGCCGCGCCGCCGGCCGGCGTGCGCCTGTGGGACGAGTTGGACGGTGACACGCGCCGCGCATTCATCAACGACCAACGGCTGGCCTACGTCGGCGAACCCGTCGTCAACTGGTGCCCGAAACTCGGCACCGCGCTGGCCAACGAAGAGGTCATCGACGGTCGCTCCGAACGCGGCGGCCATCCGGTCATCCGCAAGCCCCTCAAGCAATGGCTGTTTCGCATCACCGCCTACGCCGATCGCCTGCTGGCCGGCCTCGAGTCGGTCGATTGGCCCGAGTCCACGCGCATCCAGCAGACCGAGTGGATCGGGCGCAGTGAAGGCGCCGACATCGACTTCAAGCTGACGGACGGCGATGCTTTTTTGCGCGTGTACACGACGCGTCCGGACACGGTCTTCGGGGCGACGTTCATGGTCGTGGCGCCCGAGCATCCGGTGCTGCAAGACGTCGAACGCGAGGAGGTACGCGCGTACATCGACGCCGCGAAGGGCCGCTCCGAAGTCGAGCGGATGGAGACCAAGAAAAAGACGGGCGTCGATTCGGGCCTGACCGCGATCAACCCGGCAACGGGCGAGACGATTCCGATCTGGGTGGCCGACTACGTCCTGATGGGCTACGGCCACGGCGCGATCATGGCGGTGCCCGGCGGCGACGAGCGCGACCACGAGTTCGCGCAGCAGTACGACCTGCCCATCGTGACCGTCGTGCTGCACCCGGACGGTTCGGCGCCGGAAGGCTGCTATCCCGGTGAAGGCATCGCCGTCCGTTCCTGCGGTTCGAGTGTTTCCCTCGATGGGCTGGAGACGCCGGATGCGAAACGCCGCATCATCGATTGGCTGGAAGAGACCGGCGCGGGGCGCGGCAAGGTCAACACGCGGCTGCGCGACTGGTTGTTCTCGCGCCAGCGGTATTGGGGCGAGCCGTTTCCGATCGTTTGGGACGAGGACGGGCGGCACCACGCGGTCGGCGAGGACACGCTGCCGGTGCGCCCGCCGGAGATGGAGGACTTTCACCCTGCGGAGTCCGACGATCCGCGGCCGTTGCTGGCGAAGGCGCGCGATTGGGTCCAGACGACCGCGGGTGCGGCGGGCGTGGCCGATCTGGCGGCGGACGCGGCGGTCACGCGCGAGACGAACACGATGCCGGGTTGGGCGGGGTCGTGCTGGTACTACCTGCGCTACGCCGACCCGCACAACGACGAGCGATTTGTGGGCGAAGAGGCCGAGCGCTACTGGACGGGCGGGCACGGCGTCGATCTCTACATCGGTGGTGCCGAGCACGCCGTGCTGCACCTGCTCTACGCGCGTTTTTGGCACATGGCGCTGTACGACCTGGGCTTCGTCTCGTCGCCCGAGCCGTTTGGCAAGCTGTTTCACCAGGGCATGATCACCAGCCACGCGTACCAGCGGCCGGACAAGTCACTCGTGCCCATCGACCAGGTAGAAAAGCGCAACGAGGTCGAGGAGCAAGACGACCGCTATATCGAAACAGCGACCGGCGGCGAGGTGAAGCAGATCGTCGCCAAGATGAGCAAGTCGCTGAAGAACGTGATCAACCCCGACGACATCATCGAGGAATACGGCGCCGACACGTTCCGCCTCTATGAGATGTACATGGGCGCGCTGGCGGACTCCAAGCCCTGGAACACGCGCGACACGAGCGGCATGTTCCGGTTCCTGCAACGCGTCTGGCGCCTCGCGGTGGACGAGGAGACCGGCGAAACCAGGAGTAAGCGGACGGGCCTGCCGCGCCATAGCCCGGAAGGGCGACGGCGGGACGGCGATGCTTGCGAGACGAACGATGCGGTCGAGCGTGCGCTGCACCGGGCGATCGCCAAGACCGGCGCCGACATCGAGAAGCTGCACTTCAACACCGGCATCGCCGCCATGATCGAATTCGTGAACGCCGCGGGCAAACACCATGTGACGGCCGAGCAACTCGACCGGTTTGTGCGCATCCTGGCGCCGTTCGCGCCGCACATCGCGGAAGAGCTGTGGCACCGCCTGGGTCACGAGGATTCCGTCGTCGGTACAACGTGGCCCGAGTTCGACGAGAGCCTCCTCGTCGATACGACGGTCGATGTCGCCGTGCAGATCATGGGCAAGGTGCGCGCGCACATCCAGGTCGCGCACGACACCGACAAGAAGACGCTGGAGGCGACCGCCCTCGCACACGAACGAATCCAGGAACTGATCGACGGCAAAACCGTGCGCAAGGTCATCGTCGTCCCGGGCCGCCTGGTGAACATTGTGGCCAGCTGACCCGATGCAGCAGCGCCCATGCGGTCCTATTCGCCCCGCACCGTTCCCGAACTCCGCGAGCAATGCAGCTCTCGCAAGTTTTCTGACATTCGGCAGCGTCCCCCGGAATCGAACATGTAGTGACTAGGCGGTCTCGATGAGCATTCCGACGAACAACGAATCGTGGCTTATCAGTCAAGGCGATCGGATCATTCGACTGGCATATGATGTCTATCGTGAATTCAAGCAAGCCGGCCTCGCGGCTTTCCAGGCTCTGGGACTACCGTGCGCCGCCGCACTGTTCGAGCTTCAGGACGGCTTGTTCGAGGACCGCTACCTTGGTGTCTTCGATGATGTGTGTAACGAGCTCGCCAACGCCCAACATTCCGATGCAGACTGACGACGAATTGCTGACATGGCATCGCAGGGGCTGAACGCATGGAGATTCGTCTGAAGACTGCGTTGGCGACTGATGAACGATGGCTCGATCAGCTGCGTCGCGGCGTCTACCAGGAGCTGTTTCGCGCCACATGGGGCGGCTGGGACGAAGCTCGACACATGCGCCAGTTTGCCAAGTGCTGGAAACTCGGGAACATCTCGCTCATCGAAGTGGACGGTGTTCGGGTCGGCATGATCCAGCTATTCGACAGTCCCGACAGCGTCGAAGTCGGCGAGATTCAGATTGAGCTGAGTCATCAGAATCGAGGCATCGGCGCCGCCCTGTTGCGAGACGTCACAACACGGGCGCACCGGCAACGAAAGACGGTGCTTTTGTCCGTCGGACTTCAAAACCATGGCGCACTCCGCCTCTATCAGCGGCTAGGTTTCAGGCTCGTAGAGAAAACAGAGACACACCACCATTTGACCTACGCGCCTTGTGATTGAGGTAGAAACCTGGGGTAGGAAAACCGCCTGCCACGGCTTGACTTATATGCAGAAATGATACATACTTGTGCATATGCGGACGACCCTGAACATCGACGATAGCCTGCTCCAGGAGGCGGCACGACTGACCGGGGTGAAAGAGAAGACCGCTCTCGTTCGTCGTGGACTTGAGGCACTGATTGCTCTCGAAAGTGCCCGTCGACTGGCGGCCCTTGGGGGCAGCGAGACGACGCTCAAACCAGTTCGTCGGCGCCGCACGCGTACAGCATGATCCTGGTCGATACGTCTGTCTGGATCGATCATCTACGGAAGGGCGACCCCGAACTTGCGGGGTTCCTAGGCGAAGGCGTGGTGCTGTGCCATCCGTTCGTGATCGGCGAACTCGCCTGTGGCAACCTGGAAAATCGGGCTGAGATACTCTCTCTGCTGGCTGCCCTTCCGGCCTCCCCCATCGCAAGCCATGAAGAGGGGCTATCGCTGCTGGCAGATCGAGAGCTCGCGGGGACGGGGCTTGGCTGGATCGACATCCACCTGCTTGCATCGGCGCTCTTGTCGAAGTGCACGCTGTGGACAAAGGACAAGGCTCTGGGAGCCGCCGCAGGAGCACTCAAGATTCGCGTATGAGCATGAGCGAGCGACACCAACGGGAAGATGGATCGCGGAGGGCGATCGACATGGCGCAGCCGAAACCCGACCCTGAACCGATCGAGGACCGCGCGGCGGCGCGCGTGATCGTTATCGATCCGCAGGATCGCGTGCTGCTGTTTTTGTGCGCGCTGCCCCACCGTCCCGATGTCGAGCTTTGGATTACGCCGGGCGGCGGGCTCGAACCGGGGGAGACGTATCACGCGGCCGCGAAGCGGGAGCTGCGCGAAGAGACCGGCCTCACGCACGAGCCGGGACCGTGCGTCTGGACACGCGAGCATGTCTGTCCGCGGCTTGATGGACCCGGGGAGTTCCGCGCGCTCGAACGATTCTTCTGGCTGCGCCTGGACTCGGTGCCGGAGATCAGCACCGACGCGTGGACCGACGAGGAGGCGACGTTTCTGCGCGACCATCGCTGGTGGAGCATGGACGAACTCACCGCGCCAGCCGACCCGCGCACGATCTTCGCCCCACGCCGTCTCCCGGAACTCCTGGCCCCACTCCTGGCGGGCGGGCTCCCGAAGAGTCCAATAGCCGTCGGCGTGTAGCTCCGCCGCGTGCGCCCAGCCGGTGGATCCCTCATGCCTATCAATCTGTTTGCCCTGCAAATAGATTGAGGGCCGGCCCTTTCGGAGAAGACCGGCCCTCAGCGAGGATTACTCAAAAGCAGCGTTACGAGGTTGCAATCAGTCCTCAAAACCTTCGAGTACCAACATGTCGTCCTCTAGCTCGGGGATCTTTAGCAGCTCATCGTCGATTTCCGTATCGGAATCGGACTCGGACTCGAGCGGCAACTCGATCGAAACGAACTCGTCGTCGTCGTTGCGCCGGCGGCGCAGCAGCAGCAAGACGGCCAGGATGCCCACCAGGAGTCCCCCGCCGATGCCGACCGCGATCCACAGGGCGGAAATGCGCTCGGTCTCCTTGACCTTCACGATGGTCTCCGGGGCCACGACCGTCGCGCGAAGCGACGAGACATTGCCAGCCACGGCTACGTCCGCGGTGAGCGCGCGTACCGACAGACGCGCCTCCCAGATGCCGATGCGCGGCTCGCGCACGACCTTGAATCTCAGCGGGATGCGTTGCACGCCGTCGTGAACCGAAACGGTCGCCGTCTTCGGCACGAACGCCTGCACCTCGGCCGGGAGACCGCCGCGCTCGAACGTGAGCTGGAGCTCGGTCGGCACGGGGGCCGCCGTGGCGCGCACGACGAGAGTCAGTTCACGTGTCTCGTCCTTGCGCAGATGCTCAAGCGAACCCTCGACGGCGATGATTTCCACGAGACCGCCAGCCACGACGAGCTCAAACTCGGGAATCTCAATCGTCCGCGCGGTCGCCGCACCCGGGATGTTGCCGATGCGAATGACCCCCGTGTACCGGCCGGGACGCGCTCCCTTCAGCGTGAACGGCAGCGCCACCTTCTGCAGCCCCGCCTTTATGTCGATCTCGCCCAGAACCTCGACACGCATGCCCTCGGGCAAGCCGCGGAACTCCGCGGTCACGGGAAGGCGGCGTCCCGCGACATCGTCGCTGGCGTCCAGCACCAGCTTGGCCTCGCACGCCTTGCCCGTTGTGGGCGAGGGCGCGACGAAAGTTGCCAGCCGCACGAACGACTCGACGACCCTCCAGCGAAACGAGATCGAGCCGACCTTGCGGCGTGTTCCGCCCCGCGTCACAAACGCATCGAAGCGCGCGGCGTGAGCGCCGGACTCGGTCAGGACCGAGCGCAGGCGAACGGGCACGACATGATGGCCCTCCCGCAAGGGGATGACCCGCGGTTCTACGGCGGCGCCGCCCTCGGAGGCGACCAACTCGAGTTCGTGGCCGGCATGTTCCGCGCTGACCGCGAGTTCCAGGCGGCCGCTGACCTCGCGCGCCCGTGTCGCGGGAACATCGCCGAGATCGACGAGCGACGGCAGCGTCAGCGGCGCCGGCGCCTGCACTGAAAACGTCACCGGCAACTCCGCCGGATCAACGATCACGCCCTCCGGAGCCGAGAAGGCCAGCGTGGCGGTGTAGTCGCCCGCCTTCGCACCCGCAGGCACCGCCAGATTGAGCTTCAGCGTGGTTCTTGCCTCCAACGGCAGGCTCGCAGGCACGTTAAGGGCAAAGCCCGACGGCAGCCCCGTGATACGCACGGCGAGTGCACTGCCGGACAGCGCGGTCTCTTCGTCGGGCGCCAGGATCAGCTCGTGCGTCGCCTCGCCCCCCGCCTTGAGCGGTGCGAACGCAACACGGTCCGAGCCGACGGAGACGCGCCCGGTGCCAACCCGGAAGTCGAGGCGGATCACGCTCGGCTTGACGGGTGTGCCGTCGCGCGCCGAAAGCACGAGGCGGCATGCTGCGACGCCCTCTTTCGCGTCGGCGCCGACCACGACGGTGACCGGTATCTCGTGACGCCCTTCGACGAGCGGCGCCGGATCGGCGACCGTCACCGTGACGCCCTTCGGCGCCCCCTCGACCTTGACATCGATCGCGGTCCGCCGGGCGCGGGCGTCGTCGTTGGGCAGAATGGCGAACGCACGCGTACGACGCATGCCGGGCGCGAGCCGACCGAGCGACAAGAGATCGGTGCCCACGTCGATGCGCGGAAACCCGATCTCCAGGCGCACGTCGATTTCGCCGCGCTCGACCCAGTGCAGCGCACCGTCGGCGGGCATCACGCGCAGCTTCAGCGGACCGAGACCTTCGCGGCGCGCACCGGTCGCGCGAACGCGCACGGCGATCTCCTGCTTGTGCCGGGTGATCTTGAAGGTCTCCGGCTCGATGGACAGTTCCATGCCCTCGGGAAGCTCCCCCACGATCGCCAGCCGCAGCTCGCGACCCTTGCCCGCCTTGTCGGTCACGACGCGCAGGTTGGCCTCGGTCTCCCAGTCCCCCGCCGTGCGGCGACCGAGATCCAGGTCATCGCTTTCGACCCGCGTGTACGCCCAGGCGAGGCTCGGCAGGTCGTCGAGCGAAATGACACGGCCCGCGCCGGTGCTTTCGAGCTTGCGCTGCAGGACCGCATCGGGCTCGCCGAAGTGCGCGTACCAGATGAACCAGTCCTCCCGCCGCATGAACCCGAGGTTCTCGAAGTGGCTCAGGGTGCCGTCGAACGTGTGCGTGTTCGCCGCGTCGCGACGGACAACCTCCTTGCCGTCGGAGATCAGGATGACGTGGCGATCGTGTTCCGCGTGGGTCTCCTTGAACTCGCGCAGGATACTCAGGCTCGCGTGAATGCCGTCGTACAGATACGTGTAGCTATCGCGCGCACGCACCTGCTCGATTGCCCGCCGAATCTCGGCCCGCGCCCGCGCATAGCCGGCGGGATCGTTCGGCACCTTGAACCGGATCGGCTTGTGCACGCCGGTCCCGAACGGAATCAGCGCGACGTTCGTGCCGGGATGCACGATCTTGTCGAGCACCCCGCCCAGAATCTGGCGCGCACGCGGCAGCGCACGATGCTTACGCATGCTGCCCGACACATCGAGCAGCAAGACAACATCCGTCCGGCCCTTCGGCGGCGGCGCGGCACGCACGGGTAGCGAAAGTAGTCCGAGCGCGGTCAGCGTTACGCCCAAGAGAAGTCGACGCATCTCTCTCTCCGATCCTTGTCAGCGCGTTTCCGTCCCTCCTATCGACCGTTCCCGCACGCCGAGCGACGCATCATGACGCCGAAGTGACCAAAACCGGGACGTCCCATTCCGAGACAGCACCGCGAGACAGCAAACGGACGGCGATGTTGGTCAGTCTTTGGTGGCGGCGCGCTCGATCAGCATGATTTTTTGCCAGATCTTGCGGCTCATGCCGGTGGCGAGCGCCTCGACGTCGTTGACCGCGCTCAGCGCGCCCGGGTCGTGCAGCCCCTGCGCATAGGTCGCCGCAATCTTGCCGAGGACCGAGAGCATTTCCGAGCAGTAGTCGAGGTAGCGGTTCAGCTCGAACGCCGTCATCGCGCGCGTCGGCGAACTCTTGGTCGCATGGGCGTCGGTGTTGAGCAGGTAGACCGGATCCTTGTCGAGCTGGTGCATGTCGACCAGGTGCGCGAGCACGCTGAGCTCGTGGATCGCGTCGAGGGCGCGCTTGCGCCTGCCGCGCGATTCAAGGGTCACGAGAAACAGGATGCCCACGCCCAAGAAAAACAGGCTCTCGACGCCGGTCTGGAACAGTCCGACGAACTCGGACCACGTGTCGAGCTTTACCTTGAGGTGGAGCGACCAGACGGTGTACGCGAGCGACAGCGGAATCGACGCGATCAGCACGCCGATGGCGAGACGCAGGGGCACGTTCGGGCGCACGATGTTGGCCGAGCGACGGGCCGCCTGGCTCGCGATCTCGTGCAGCTCCGTAGCGACTTCACGCAGGTGCGCCCCGGGGAAACGCTCGGCGATCCGGTCCTTGAGTCGCGCGGCGGTGGCCACGATGCGGGCGGGATCGAGGCTGCTCATCGTTCGTTCCAGGCGACAGCGCGAGGATAGGCCACGTCGGGGACCAATACGGCCTGCACGCGCACGCCCGCAGCTCGCGAGATCACCTGTATCGCCGTCCGTACGCTGTGGTCGCGCTGGGCCAAGCGCTTGATCACCGGCTGACGTTGGTTGCACGAGCTGCCCATCGATGGACCCGTCGCCGCTTGATGACCGGCTTTCGTTCGATGTGCCCGCTGCCCGTCGATGGCCCGCCACCTGATGACCGGCCTCCGCTCGATGTACCCGCTGTTCGTTAATGGCCCGCCGCCACTCGATGGCCCGCCGCTTGATGACCGGCTTTCGTTCGATGTGCCCGCTGCCCGTCGATGGCCCGCCGCAACCGATGGCCCGCCGCTTGATGACCGGCTTTCGCTCGATGTACCCGCTGCCCGTCGATGGCCCGCCGCAACCGATGGCCCGCCGCTTGATGACCGGCTTTCGCTCGATGTGCCCGCTGCCCGGCAATACCGAGCCAGGATCAAAAGGATGATTCTGACCTTGTTGAGTGCACGGGGCCGGCGCGATTCCGGGGCAAACATCTGGTGCGCGCCCGCTACCTACGCCATTTTGCGCGCCAGGATCGCTCTTTTGTGCCGGGCTCGGTACTGCATTGCAGATAGCCGGTCGCACGATCTGGGGCATGCGGCCACCAGGGCTCGCGCTGCGTGGGTCGAGGCGCGGATCGGCGGCGGCGGCTAGCGGTGGCGCTTCCAGAGGCGTTCGAATTCTTCGGCGAACGGGGCGGCCAGGGCGGGGTCGTCCGTGATGATCAGGTTCTCGTGGTTTTCCTTGGAAGCGCTGCGGGTCCAGTTGTAACTGCCGGTCGCCAGCACGTCGCCGTCCACGAGCATGAACTTGTGGTGCATCAGCGCGTCGTCCGAGGTGTCCATGCGGACCTTGATTCCCACACGCGCGAGGTCGTCGATGTCGGAACCCAGGTCGTCCGCCTTGTCCGTTTCCGTCAGCAAGCGGACCGCGATCCCCCGCGCGTGTGCCTCGACCAGCGGTCGCGACAGCCGGTCGTCGGTCACCGTGTACACACAGATGTCGAGCGTGTCGCGCGCCCCCTTGATCAGCCGGCGCAGCCAGCCCACGATGTCGTCGTGCGGCGCCATCAAGACCTTGCGCATGCCCGCCCCACGCGTCGCCTCGGGTCGCGCCTTGTCCAGCGCCTCGACCAACTCCTCGGTCCACGCCAGCGTCGCCTTGCTCTGCGGGTCGATGAGTCTTTGCCGCGCCGCGGCGAAAACCTGCCGGCGCAGCGCACGCAGCCGAGCAACATCCAGCCCCTTGAGCCGGTCGCGCAGCGCGCGGGCCTCGGACCGGGACAGGTTGTCGTCGGCCGCGGTCTGCTCCAGGATCCGGGCGAACACTTCCGTTTTCATGGCGCCCTCGTCATACCCGGGATTGTATGCTGCGGGGCGTGCGGCAACTCTCCCTTTTCGCCCTGCTTGCCGCGTGCAGCAACTCACTCACACCGCAGATCGCAGCCGGCTCGGACCTCTCCGGATTCGAAACGGCGCGCATCACGATCAACGGCCAGGAGTTCGAGGTCTGGCTGGCGCGCACACCGACCCAACGCGCGCAGGGCTTCATGAACGCGACCGCTGAACAGCTCGCACCACTCGAAGACGGCACGCCGCGCGGCATGCTCTTCGTCTTCCAAGCCGAGTTCTTCCTCTCGTTTTTCATGCGCAACACGTTCGTGCCCCTCGACCTCGCCTACGCCGCGGCAGACGGCACGATCTTCGAGACGCACAACCTGATTCCGCTCAACGAGGATCCGGTCGTCGCGGGCCAACCCGCACTCTTCGCCTTCGAGGCGATCGACGGCACGTTCTTCGACCACGGCATCGTGGCCGGCGCGCAGATCGTCATTCCGCCAGGGACTCTGGACTAGAGGCGGACTCTGGACCAGAGCCTATCTCGTACTCGGCGTCGATCACCCGCCCGGTACCGGGAGAGGGCGGACCGTCGGAAGGAGTGTCAGGGGGGGGCGGGGGCGGACCCCGGCGCTTCACGAACGGCGCCGTAATCAGCGCCGCCGCGCCCGCAACGAGAAAGACCACAAAGCCCAGCACGGCGACGCACAGCCCGACAACCACCACCAAGACGAACGTGAGCCAGCCACGAAGGGTCTTCGGCGGGAACGAGATGACCCGGAACGCGGAACCCGAGAGCGGATCGTTCACTCGAACACTTCCGTCGGCGTGACCGGCGCGGTCACGAAGCCCGCATCCTGCAGCCCCGCGATCTTTTTCTCAAAGTCCTTCGCTCCACCCGACGCCACGAAGGTCTTGCTGAGGTGGTACTCGCGCTCGACGATGTTCACGATGAAGTCCGCGCCGGCGACCATCATGAGCAGCAGGCCACCGGCCGCCGTCGCCAAGAACTCCGCGGCCTTCGTCGGCTCGATCAGATCCAGGTTGAAGATCCAAAAGGTGATCAGGGCGATGCCGATGGCCGTAAAGAGAAAGGCCGTCTTCCGCACCTCCGCGACGACCGTGATCGCTTCGTCCCCTGAATGGGAGCGCAGCAGATCCTTGGCCCGCCAGACATAGACGCCCGAACCCACGGTGAGACTGGCCAGCCCGAAAAGGAGCTGCATGCTGCCCTGCATCTGGTTGATCGTCGTGAACATCATGAGCAGCAGGATCACGAAGATCGGCGCCGCCATGACCGCGAGGTAGCCCGGCGTCGGACTCTCGTGGAGCATGGTCTTGAGCGTCATCGACGCGCGCATGATCCCCGGGAACAGACCGATGATCTTTGGCGCGACCATGATGAACATGGAAAACCCGAGAGCAAATCCCAACACCGACTGGAGCTGCCTGCGTTTCGCCTCGGGCAGGTGCCCGAAATCCAGGACACGCGTCCACGGGATGAGCGCGATCACGAGTGGCACGCCGATCAACAGGAGTGCGCCGATCCGGAGGTATTTGCGCGACTCCTGCACCTGGGTCCACTTCACGGCGGCCAGCAGCACGCAGATCGTCACGGCGATGACCGCGGCCACGAGCGCCTGCTGCACGAGATCGAGAACCTCGATGTTGTCAGGCCCAAAGAACTTTCTGGCCTTGTCGCGCATCGCGTCCGCGTTCCGGCCCCCACCCCCCCCTTCCCACGCGTTCGGGGCCCTTCTCGCCTCCAGCGTCTCAAGCTGTCCGACAAGCTGATCCTCGAAGCTCTCGTAGCTGAAGATCTGAAAACCACACGCCACCACGAGGCACACCGCGGCGCAGTACAGGACCGACCGGCGCCACGCGGCGTAGTCCTGGGCCGGCTTGGCCTTAACGTTCGCTTTCTCGAGTTCCTCGCGCTCCGAGTCCGTCGCGCCGATTTTTTGGAAATCGCTTTTCGATACCCGCGAGATGTGCGCCATCGCGGCGTTCTTGACCTGCTTCGCGTCCATGGCCGCCCATGATCGGCGGCGCACCGCACGGCGTCAACGTCCGGCGAAGTAAAGAGCGGTAAAAAGCTTCGTGTCGAGCATCGCCCCGCGCTTTTCGGCGGCACGCAGCCAGCGCGAAGTCCGGTCGAGCGGAATCAAGTGCACGGTGATGTCTTCGCTTTCGTCGCCCCCGCCGTCCCCGACACGCTTAAGACCGCGCGCGCGAAAAAACGTCACGACCTCGGTGCACAGGCCCGGAGACGGCGTCACGTCATGAAGCCGCTCGAAACGCCGCGCCTGGTATCCGGTCTCCTCCTCCAGTTCGCGCGCGGCCGCGGTCCCCAGGCTTTCGGGCCCCAGGTCGCCGGCGAGCCCGGCGGGCGCATCCACGACGGACGCCCCCACGGCAGGCCGAAACTGTTCGATCGCGAGCAGATGCCCGCGCACGACCGCAACCACCGCGACGATGCCGGTCGTGTTCTTGCGCTCCACGAATTCCCAGCGCCCCTTGCGGACGAGACGCAACCACCGCCCCTGCCCGATGATCTCGGTTCGCTCGGAAGCGGTTTTCTGTTTTGCCACGCCTCCATTCTCGTCTTCACCAGCGACGATCCGTCGCATCGGTAGCATAATGACGGCGATGTTTGTTCGGTCGTGCGTGCTCTTTCTGGCTTTGGCGACATCCCCCGCGGGGGCCCAGTGGCACCCGGCGCCGACTCCCGGCGCCGCCCAACAGCACCTGCGGCTCGTCGCGCCCGAGCTCGTCGCCATCGTCAAGGCTGCACCCCACGCCCGCGCCGCGCTGATCGACAGATTTATCGCCCGGCACGTCCCGCAACGGCTCGACGCACTCTGCCGGTTTCGCAATCCCGAGCTTCGGCCCCTGTTCGTCAAGCTGCTCAAGCACGATGACTGGACCGCATTGCACCGTGCCCTCTTCGTGCTCGCGAGCATGGCCGACACGTCGATCATCCCGCGCGCCGAGCGGCTCGCGAAGAACCATCCCCATGCGCGGGTCCGCGAACTCGCCGCCGTGACGGTACGGATGCTGTATCTGGAGCCGCCGCACCGCCAGGAGTTGCGCATCACGCGCCCGGACCGACTGATCATGGCGCGCACGCCGGCGGCGAAAGACCTGTCGCTTCCGGACAAACCCATGGCTCCGGCGGCCGGGGAGCACTGGATCACGCCGACGATCTGCTGGGACGCCGAGGGGGCCAAGCACGCCTACGGGGCCGGGATCTACGCCTGCGCCGACGGCGTCGTCACGGTGGCCGACCCAGGACACACAGCCGTCCTTCACTCCCTTCCCGGGAGGATTCCCGTCCTGGCCATCTACGGCAATCCCGGACCTCGTTCGATGGTCGCGGCGGGGACTCGTGTCGAAGCCGGTGCGCTGCTGGGCACGATCGGCATGGGCGGCCTGAAGTTCGAACTGCGCGACGCCCACGGCACCAAGCTCGATCCCGTCGCGTTCTTGAAACGATGGCGCACGCTCACGGCGCCGCTGCTCGACCCCCTGCGGCGCCTGCATCCGAAGTTGAAACGAGCAGCCGCAACCGCACGCGCGCGACAGTTCGGCAGTGCTCACCACGCGGCCCGCCGCGTTCGCGACACCACCGCGCCGGGGTCGGAGGCCAGCGCGGACGCGGTCTTGCTCCTCGGCTTGCTCGAACAGGCGCCCGCGCGCGCGGTGCGGCGGGCCGTAGCGATGCGCGACGCGGGCTACCCTACCGAGGCATTGCGGCGGTTGCTCGACGACGTCAAACGCTGCCGCGGCGTGCCGCGCCGGAACAAGCTCGAGGCGCTGGGTGACCAATGGAAACACGACGCGGAGTTCAAGAAGGCGCTCGAGGGCGACCGTCGGCTACTCAACGCGCTGCGCATCAAGGACGCCGCTCGGCGCCGGGAAGCCATCAAAAAACTGGCCGCGGAATTCGGCGCGACCTGCCTCGCCCCGCGCCTGCGGTAGCGACGCCAAGCCTACCGGCCGAAGTCCCTGAGGTTCTTGAGCCACGCGCCCTTGTCGCGGCCGAAGTCCGCGCCCGAACACGCCTTGAGCGCCGCGATGAGCTTGTTGTCGAGCCCCCGGCGCCGCGACTTGTCGAGTTGTTTCAGCAGTCCGGGCACGGCTTCCGACGTCGGCCGCGTGCGAAAGTAGTCGGCGATCCAGCTCGCGGAGGCCGTCTTGTGCTCCAGCACCTGCAGCAGGACCCGCTGGTGCGGCTGCACGCGCCGCGCGATGTCCGTAGCACCCGTCGCCAGCAGCGCGCTCAGGACCACGTCGGCGTTATCCGGGTCGTCCACGGCGCGTCCGAACTCGCGAACCAGCGCGCGCAAGAACGGCTCGCGCGGCAGGCCGGACGCCTCTTTCAAGACATGCCGCTTCGCCGCGGCGGGCACGTCGCCGTGCGCGAGCAGTCCGGCCAGGGCTTTCGCCCCCCGCGCCCCCATGCCCGCCAGTGCGAGCAGTGCTGAACGCGCGAGTTTCTTCTTGTCGAGGGCGACATCCTCAAGCCAGACCACGGCCGCACCCGCGTCGCGGTAGCGCGTGTTCAGCTCGATGCCGGCCCGCGAGCGCACGTCCCAGACCTCGTCGGACACAGCCGCACCACCGGCCCGCGCCACGATCAGCGACACGAGCAGCCGCTGCGCCGCCGGCAGTTTCCGCTGGTCCAGCAACGGCGCGACATCGGCCTCGAACGCGCGCGGATCGGTCTCGGCGGCGGCCACGAGCGCGACCTGCCGATCCCGCCGACGCTTGAGCGCCGCGCGCACCACGGACGCATCGAGCTTCGCGGCGCGCCCCGACGTCAGATCGACGCCATGCACCGCCTTGCCGGCCACGACGACGACCCGGTTCTCCCCCTCCTCGAGCCACAACGCGACCGGCGCCAGCGCGGAGGTCCAACGAAACCGCCCCTTGCGGTCCAGCAAGCGGAGGTTGCCGCCGACGAGCAACGCCGCCGGTTCGGACTCGAGCACGAGCGCACGCCGCGGCGCGACCTTGAACTCCCCGGACGCCAAAAGCTCGCCCGCGTCCGCCAGTGTGAAACGGCGGCCCTTGATTTCCAAAACATGCAGCTTGTTGCGCGAACGATAGACCTCGCCGAAAGCGACATTCGCAACCAACAGTTGCACGACGGCGATGCACGCCGCCAGCCACGGCCCCCGCGCGCGCGCCCTCTGGCTGCCGTTCAAGATTCGGCTGCCGTTCAAGAGATCTCGCTCCACGGCACGTTGCTGGGATCGATCCGCGGCAAGTCCACGTCCATCGCCTCGACGTATTTTTGCGCCGCGGCGGTATTGAACACCACGACCTTTTCGTCCGGATGGATGCGATCTTCCTTGACCAGGGTCTTGAGCACGGCGAGACACGCACCCGTTTCGGGGCAAATCGACAGGCCCTCGAGCGCGCCCGCTTCGCGCGCCCAGGCGAGGAGTTCTTCGTCTTCGGTGGCAAGGGCCATGCCGCCGGACGCACGGACGGCGTCGAGCACCATGAAATCCCCGATTCCCTGCGGAACTCTCAACCCCGAGGCGACGGTGTGCGGGTGCTGCGGCGCAATCCCGTGGCGATCACCGGCGGCGAACGCGGCAACAAGCGGTGCGCAGCCGGCGGCCTGGCAAGCGATCATGCGCGGCAACTTCGGACTGCGCAGCCACCCCAACTCGCGCAACTCGCTGAACGCCTTCCACATGCCGATGAGGCCGGTGCCGCCGCCGGTCGGATACAGGATCACGTCTGGCAGCGTCCAGCCGAACTGTTCGGCGAGCTCCAGGCCCATCGTCTTCTTGCCTTCGAGGCGATACGGCTCGTGCATCGTCGAGAGGTCGAACCAGCCGAGTCGTTCCGCGCCCGCGCGCACGATCGCGCCGCAGTCGTGAATCAGGCCGTTGACCAGATAGACGCGCGCGCCGAGTTGGGCGCACTCGCGCACGTTGACCAGCGGCGTGTCCGCGGGCAAGAACACGGTGCAGGCGAGGCCCGCACGCGCCGCGTACGCTGCCGCCGCGCCTCCCGCGTTGCCGGCCGACGGCAGCGCCACATGTTGTACGCCCAGTCCGCTCGCCATCGTGATCGCGACCGCCATGCCGCGCGACTTGAACGAGCCGGTCGGCAGCCGCGACTCGTCCTTGATGTAGAGGTTGTTCAGGCCCAGGCGCTTGCCGAGACGCGGACACGGAAGGACAGGCGTCATGACCTCGCCGAGCGAGATCGGGTTGTCACCGGCCGGCAGCAGTTCGGCGTAGCGCCACATGTCGGGCGCGCGCCGGCCCAGATCGGCCGGGGACATCGACTTGCGCAAGCGCGCGAGGTCGTAGGTCACGAGGAGCGGCCGCCCCTCATGGGTCGTGCACAGGCCGCCGAACGGGAACGTGGTCTCGTCCCAGGCGGACTTCAGTCCTTTGACATGACTCCGATTCCGGTCCATTCGTGGATAATCCCTGACATCGTGCTGGGGCTCAAGAACCAAACTGATCCCGCGTGGGCGCAGGTTGCACTCGCGGACGAAACCTCGCTGCTCCGCGACCACGCCCACTTGGAGCGCAAGGCGGCTGGCCACGTGATCTCGCTGATGGGACAGGTGCCCTGGGCCCAACGGCGACTTTTCGAGGTGGCCGCCGAGGAGTTGGAGCACTTCGACCGGGTGCTGGGGCTCCTTGAAAGCCGCAACGAGACTCTCGGCTCGGATCCCGGCAATCCCTATGTGCAGCAACTCGTGCGCGCAACCGGCCGGTCGCTCCTGGACCGCTTGCTGCGCATGGGTCTCATCGAGGCGCGCTCGTACGAGCACTTCTGCCTGCTCGGCGAAGCGGCCCCCGAGGGCGCGCTGAAGAACCTCTTCAACGAACTCAAGGACAGCGAAGCGGGCCACCACGCGCTGTTTGTCAAACTGGCCTACGAAAACTGGCCGCGCGAGATGGTCGATGAACGCTGGACTACCCTGGCCAATGCCGAAGCCGAGATCATCACTACGATCGAGTGGGGTCCCCGCGTTCACTAGCGCTAGCCGGCATCATCGAGGTTCTTCAGCATGGACAGCTCCAACCCACCGTCGACGGCGGGTGCACTCTTGGCGAAGCCTCGAATCCGGGTGGCCAGCTCGACACCGCTGGGGCCGAGATCATCGAGCTGCTCCAGCGCGATCGCGCGCAACTCCAGATCCGGATCGCGGCCCGCAACGGCCTCGAGGTTCGGCATCGCAGCGGGATTGCGGAGCCCTTCGAGCGAAGTGAGCGCGGCGCGACGCATGCGCTTGCGCGGGTTCTCCAAGAACGTAAGCACAACCTCGATCGCGCGGGGATCGCCCGTCTGACCGAGGCAGGCCAACGCCGCGCACTCCAGATCCTCGTCGTCGAGTGAGCGCAGCAGGATCGCGTAGCGCTGCGGGTGGTCGATTTGGGCCAAGTGCTCGAGGGCGGGAATCTTGACCCACCAATCGAGGTCCTCGCGCTCGAGCAGGTGCGCCAGACCTTCGAAAAGGCGCGCATCGCGACTGTTGGCCGCCATCGTGACGGCACCGACCACCACGTCGAGATCCTCGTCCTGCAGGAGCTGCATGATCGCGTCGGTGACGTTGTCCGCGATGGATGCGACCGCCGTGAACGCACGGTCACGCAGCCAGAACGCGATGCCCTTCGCGTACGAAAAGAAACGGCGCAAAACGTAGAGCTTGTCCGGAATCGAGCCGAGCAATTGCGCCGCGGCCTGGCGAATGCGCTCGTCCTCGGCCGCGAGCAGCGGCAGGATTCGATCCTGGATCCGCTCGGAGAGCCCCCCCGAACTCGAAATGAGGCGGCGCAGACCGCGCAGGATTTGGTCTTGCTGCGGCGGCGCCTCGTCGGGCAACAGGTCGAAGAAGTCCTCGATCACATCCATGTGCGGCCGTGCGGACAGGGTCGCGATTGTCGCGAAGCGTACGACCGAGTCGGTCGTGTACAGCAGTTCGCGCAACACGGCGCGGATGTTGTGGTCGTCAACGGACAACCGTCCGAGAAGCTCCACGGCGCGCTTGCGAAGGCCGTCGTCGGAGTCGCGCAGCGCCTGCCGGATCGTGCCGACATGCTCGTGCGCCAGCGCGGGATCGGCGGCCAAGAGATCAAGCGCGGACGCGCGCAGCTCCGTCTTGCTCGCGTTCAAGAGGCTACCGATGCGGTCGGCGATCAGCTCCTTGCCGAATTTGCCGATGGCGTCGATCAACATTCGCTGGCGGCCGCGCGGCGCCTTGGGCAGCATCTGGAACAGGTAGTCGAGTACCCGCGGTCCCCGCCGTCCCTGGACACACGCCAGGGCAAAACGGGCAAGCTCCTGATCACGCCCCATGAGGAACCGCACCAAGACGTCGGGCTTGACCTCCTCGCCGTACATCTCGAGCTCGTCGAGCAGCGTCCGCTTTTCGCCGAGCCCCTTGTACTGCCGCGTCTCGATCTTCTTGATCAGTGCATCGAGATCCTTGTCCTTGCCCCGTCCAAAAAACGCCATTCCGTCTCTCCCAGCCCTCAGGCTCTGTTTGAAAAGTCGCCTGGCTTCGGCCGGCTGCGGCTGCGCCAGGTCGCTCGCCTTCGGCTCCCGCCGCAGTTTCGCCCAGCGAAACCGCGCTGCGTCGCACTTCCTCGATGTGCCTCTCCGTTGGCACGACTTCGTCAGCGCTCCTTGCCTGACTTGTCCTCGCTCACCCTCGGGCCTTACGCCGACTCTTCAAACAGAGCCTACGCGTGAGCCCCCAACCGCGCTCCGGCGGCGGCCTGGGCCTCGCGAAAGCGATCATAAAACGCGTCCTTTTCCTGCCGGGCTCCCTCGAGCAGTTGCGGCAGGTCACCGAGATCGTCTGCGTGCACGACAAGATCGGCGCTACTCTGCCAGGCCTCGAACCGATCTCCGGTCCGAACGCCGTCTCCGCAGCGCAAGACAAACAGCTCGCGCCGCCGGCGACCGGCCAGCGCATCGACGAACGCGAGTGTTTCGCGCTCCGGCATCGGGTCGAACGCCACGAGAGCGATCGGCCGGTGCCGCAACTCGGGAAGCGCCAGCGCCGCGGTCGGCGCATCCGCGATCGAGTATCCGGCGGCGGCGACGGCCGCCTTGATGCGCTCGTCTTCGGTGCAGATCAGCGCGACGCCACGGGTCGGCAGGGTGTCAGCCACGTCTCTTTCCTCCGCGCCGCTGGCGCCCGTAGCCGAAGTTCATCTTCAAGCCCGCGTCGTCCGCCTCGGCTGCATCGGGTTCGCCGGTCGCGGCAGCCTTGGCGTGCTCCATGCGGTCCATGCTCTGCGACACGAACACGCGATCCGTGCAGTAGTGCAGCACCGTGTCCCGACTTACGAACCCCTCGTCGACCAGACGCAGCAGGTGCTGGTCGAACGTCTGCATCCCGTCGACGCTGTCGTCGCTCAGGGCGCGGTAAAACGTCTTGTGGTCGCCGCTCTCGCCCTCGCGGATGATCTCCCTCGTCCGCAGGTTCGCCGCGAGAATCTCGAGCGCGGCAATGCGCCCCCCCTCCTCGCGGGGAACGAGCCACTGCGCGACGATGTATTGAATCGTGTCCGCGAGTCGCGCCCGCAGACGCGGCTGTTCGGACGCGGGAAACATGCCGACCAGGCGGTTGATGGTCTCGCCCGCACCCATCGTGTGCATTGTCGCGAACACGAGATGGCCGGTCTCCGCCGCACTCACCGCGGTTTCCATCGTCTCGCGGTCGCGCAGTTCGCCGAGCACGATGACCTTCGGCGCCTGGCGCATGGCCGCCCGCACGCCGCTCGCCCAGTCCGAGAAGTCCTGGCCGAGCTCGCGCTGGTTCACCGTCCCGATCTGATGGCGATGGACGAACTCGATCGGGTCTTCCAGCGAGATCACATGGACCGGTCGGGTCATGTTGATCTCGTGCACAAGGGCGGCCAGTGTCGTCGACTTGCCCTGCCCGGTCGCGCCCGTGATGAGTACGAGCCCCTTGTGGAGCGTGGCCATGTTCTGGAACACAAGCGGCAGGATGAGGTCGTGGATCGTCGCGATTTTCATCTCAAGCTTGCGGAGGACGATAGATACCGCGCCGCGCTGCGTGAAAACGTTGGCCCGAAAGCGAGCCAGCCCCGGCACCTCGTACGCGCAATCGCACGAGCCCGTGCGAAACAGCTCCTCCATCAGGTCGGCCCGGTCGTGCAGGAGGTTGACCGCGATCTGTTCGGTCATGTACGGCGTCAGCTCGGGCAGCGGCGGCTCGGTGAACGGAAAGACGAGGTTGCCGTCCGTTTCGACCTGCGGCGGCTTGCCCGGCGTGAAGTTGACGTCGGAAACGCGATCGCCGCTCTTCAGGATACGGCGCAGGAGATCGTCGAGTTCGCGGGTACGCATGAAAACATCGCCGTCCGTCTGCTACCGCCGTGTTCGTGCCACGGGCCGGGCGCCCGCAGGCCGTCCGCCACCCTGCTGCGGTGCGCCGCCACCCGACGCGGCCGCGGTCTTCTCTGCCTTCTCGATAAGGTCGCGGTACTCCTCCGGAATCGTCTTCATGTACGGGATGAACCGCTCCTTCTCCGCGGCGTGTTCAAACGCTTCTTCCGGCGCGACGAGCCGCTTGCGCACGAGATCCTCCAGCGCGTCGTCGCCGTAGATCATGCCGTACTTGCGGCCCGTCTGCATGACGGTCGGAAGCTGGTAGGTCTTGTCCTCGCGGATGAGTGTTGCGACCGCAGGCGTGCCGACCAGAATCTCGATCGCGGCGATGCGCCCCTTGCCGTCCATGCGCTTGAGCAGCGTCTGCGCCATGATCCCCTTCAACGTGTCGGACAAGAGACTGCGCACCGATTCCTGCTCTTCCGCCGGAAAGACCTCGATCATCCGGTGGACCGTCTTGCTCGCGCTCTGCGTGTGCAGCGTCGCCAGGACCAGGTGTCCCGTGGCGGCGGCCTCGAGTGCGAGCGAGATCGTCTCGCGATCACGGAGCTCGCCGACCAGGACAATATCCGGATCCTCGCGAAGCGCTCCACGGAGCGCCGCCGCGAACGATAGCGTGTGGCGATGCACCTCGCGGTGGTTGATGATGCAGTTCCGCGAGCGGTGCTGGAACTCGATCGGGTCCTCGATCGTGACGATGTGGTCGCGGCGGTGCTTGTTGGCGTAGTCCACGAGGGCGGCGAGGGTCGTCGACTTGCCCGACCCGGTCGGTCCCGTCACGAGCACGAGCCCTTTGGGCAGCGTCGCGAACCGGCGCGCGACCGACGGCAGACCGAGCTGCTCGATGGTCATGATCTCGGACGGAATCTGGCGAAACACCGCGGCGACGCCGTGTGCCTGGCGGAAGTAGTTCGCGCGAAAACGCCCGACACCCGGAAGCTCGTACGCAAAGTCGAGGTCGCCCGTCTCCTCGAAGATCTTCCGCTTGTCGTCGGGAGTGATCTCGAACAGCAGCTCCTCGAGCTCGTCGCTGTCGAGCACGTGGTAGTTCACACGCTCCAGCGATCCCTTGATCCGCAGTGCGGGCAGGTTGCCGCTCGAGACATGCAGGTCGGACGCGCCCTGCGCGTTCATCAACCGGAAGAAGGCGTCGATCTTGGCCATGCCGCTCCCTTGTGTGCGCCATCCCCACGAAGGGGATCGCACGCCCCTATCGGTCAAAAGCGTCTCGGAATGAAGCGGCGGCGGCACCGAAAACATCGCCGTCCGTACGCTTTCGCCGAGGTGCCTGACCAGCGGATCAGGCGAACAACACGTGAACAGTCCGGAGCAAAAACGGGCCGACAGGAACGGACGGCGATTTGCTTGGCCGAGCGATTCGGGCGATAGGAACTTTGGGGAATTCGGCCATGAAGATCGGCGACTTGGGAATCTACTGCTCGAATCTCGACCGCTCCGTCGCGTTTTATTGCGACCGGCTCGGTTTCGAGGTGATCACGCGTTCGCCCGACGAGGCGACGCTTGCCTGCGATGGACGGCGGTTTGTTCTGCGTCCGGTCGTACGCGACGAGACGGACGGGGCGACCTGGCCCATGGTCGTTTTCGACGTCGTGGCCGACGATGTGGCCGCCGAAACCGCGCGACTCGATGAAGCCGGCGTGGAATCCGAGGGCACGGGCCTCGTGTGTGATCCCGACGGACTCCTGATCCGGCTCGTTGGGAGCGCCGAGAACGACGTCGGCTCGGCACCGAGCGATGCGGACACAAGCGCTGAGTCGGACGGAGCGAACGTTCCGGACGCGATCGCAGACGCGGATTCCGCCGCGCTCGAGAAGCCTGCCTTTGCGGACGACTACGAGCCGGCGTTCGAGGCGTCGGAGTTCGAAGATGCCGAAGCTGCCGAAGAATCCGAAGAGCCGGCGTTCGCGAGCGAAGAACCGGTCGGCGACGGCGACAGCGAGCACGCGGTCATCGGCGACCGCGTCACCGCAGACGAGGTGGCCGCCGTCATGGGCGAGGTAACGGCCGGTGGCGACTCCGCCGCAGAAGCCAAGACCGTGCGGATCGTGCCGTTGCCGTCGAGTCCGGCCGTCGCCGATTTCGCAGCGGTCGATGAGGCGCGCAAGTACGAGCGCGTCAAGGTCGCCCACGAACTGCGCGTCGAGAGCAAGCACGGCCCGGTGGAAGCCCGGACCGTCGATCTCTCACGCACGGGAATGCTGGTCCAGCTCCCGTCGGCCGGGCCCGGTCGCACGCTGGCGGAGTTCGCGCAGCAGGTCGACGAGCTGTTCGGTGACGCGATGCGCCTCGTCGTGCCCGGACTCCAGATGAGTTTTCTGGCCACGATTGCCCGCGTCGACCACGTCGATGACCAGTGGCTGGTGGGCGGACGGTTCGACACGCCGCTCACCCGCTACCAGTGCCGCGAACTCGGCATCCCCACATAGACCCATCGACGGCACCGGATTCTTGCAGGGACTCTCGGTCCCGCGATAATCGGACCGTCATGCCGAAGCGTCCGCGCGTTCGTGCGGTTCCCTGGAAGACAACGACGGCCGAGCGTGTCAAGGGTGCGCTCGGCGAGCTGCCCGCGTATGTCAAGCGCGCGTTGCGCGTTCAGCGCGCGATCGATGCGCTGTTTTCGACGGCGGAACGACGCTACCGCGACGGGCTGCGCTTCATCACGATCCGACAGCGCGAACTCGCCGCCGCCAAGGGACGCGGCATCGCGCGAGCCGAGCGCGCGCTCGCCGGAACGGTGGCACGTTTCAACGGGCGTTGGCAGCGTTGGGTCGAGAATCCCGGTCGGTACATCGCCGTCAACGCCGAGATCGACGGCTACAACGAGTGGTACGCGTTTGAGCGCCAGTGCGCGGTCAAGTACGTTCCGCTCGATTCGATCAAGAAGGAACAGCGTGCGAGGCTCGGCGCCACAGACCTGCTCGCACGTTTTCCCCTCGTCACTCCCGTACGCCTGCCGGATCCGGACGGCGAGCCGCAAACCGACTCCTGAGCCTGGGCAGGCGTCAGGTGATTGCGGCCCGCCCCCGGGCCCCCTGTTCTGCGGGTGGGCAGTTGCTACTTCTGCTTGTCGGACGCGCCCGGCTGGGGCACGTCGAGAAGCTTGATGAGGTTGCGGATGATCGCCATGTCCGCGCCGGAAGCGGCGACGATCAGCGCGTTGGTTCGCTCGTCGGCGATGATTCGGCTCGTCGAGCCCGCGAGTACCTGCGCCAGGGTGTTGGCCAACTGCGTCGCGCGCACATGCCGCGTGTGGATCAGTTCGAGCGAGCGCTCGTCGGGCCGCGGCTGATCGAGTTGGGCAACCAGTCCCTTGATCCTGGTCAGCTCGTCCTGACGGCAAGAGACAGCCACGGCGTTGCGTGATGCGTACGCAACCACGCGTATCCCCGCGCGTGTCGAAGGGCGGTAACCGCGTCGGCTGGCCGCGGGGGCCGGCTTCTCCAGCAACTTCGACACCGTCGCCGCGACATCGGCGGCACGACCGTGCTTGAGGTCGATCACGGCAAAGATTCCGCGCGTCTCGGCCCGCTCGGCATCCATTGTGCGCACGATACGCGCGATCGAAACGACCGTCGGCGCAAAGTCCATCACGACGATGCTGTGGGATCCAGGCACCTCGTGGACGCGACCGATGCCGGCCGGACTGACCATCGTGCTCATCGCCGTGCGCAAGGTCGTCAGGTTCTCGATGTTGGTCACCGGAATCGCGCAGGAGATGTAGTGGCCTTCCCGGTCGGCCCATTTCTCGAGCTGCGCAAACGGCACGTTGGTCGCCCGGTTCTTGAGGAAGTTGTTCGTCGATCGCGAGTCCATGACCAGGTAGATCTCATAGCCGGAGGGCCCTACCGACACGAGCGTCAGTTCGTAGAACGCGAGAATCGCGCGATAGGTGTCGAGAAGGCGGGCGCGCGGCACGGTCTTCTCGATCGTCGCGCCGACCTTTTGACCACGAATTCGCTGACCGTTCGGATCGAAGAGGATGGCCTCTCCGGTCGCCTCGACCATGGTCTCGAGAACCTCGCGGATTTCCGTGGCTGCGCCAAGCCGGATCGTGACCATGCCGGTCTTGGCCGACTCACCGTTTCCGGGTTTCTTCGCGCCGGATTCCGGACGCGGCGCTTCCTGCGCGGCGGCAAATGCCGCCAAGCCGAGGATGAAAACTACGGTTCGCATACGTTTGATCTCCAGGGTCATTGTAGGGGCCCTCCCCTATGGGACTCTGTCTATGGGACGCTCTAGAGACGCCGTGGCACGCTTTCGTCTTGCACCTCTTTTCGCATTGGCCCCATTGTGCGTGCTTCTAGCGGTCACGGCGATCGCGTGCACGGACCAATCGCCCCTGAGGGGCCGGTCGCCAACGGAGGGCCCGTCGCCGTCGCCGCAGGAGGGTCCGACGCTGCTTCAGGGGGCCCGGGGGATTACTGCGATCGACAAGAACCGCCGCGTCGCCGTCCACGCCAAGGGTGATCGCCCCGCATGGGCCGACGCCGTCGCCAAACTCGCATGGCGCGACCGGCGCGGACGCCTCGGGCGCGGCACGGCGGTCCTGGTCGCCCCCACCCTCGCGATCACGGCGCAGCACTGCGTCAAAGACTGGACCGGGGCCGGCGGAACCCTGCTGTTCGGTTTCGATGGCCTCGCCGGCAAGTGGACCGAACGCCGGCAGGCCAAGACGATCGTCGCCAAAAGCGCCGCAGGCGACTGGGCCATCGTGCGTTTCGCACCGCCCATCACGACCATCCGCCCGCTCAAGCCGGCGCCGCTGACCGCGCACAAGTACGACAAGAAACACATGCTGCTCGCGGGGTACTCGTGCGACAACGGGGCGGGCAAAAACGGGGCGTTGTTGACCTACGACGCCAAGTGCCGGCTCAAGAAGGTGCGCACCGCTACGGGCCGCCTGCTCACGAACGCGGTGTGCTATCACGGCGCGAGCGGAGGACCCGCATTCATCAAAGCCAAGGACGGCGATGCTTTTTTGTGGATCGGGATCGTGCAGGCGAATCTCCCACCCCGCAACGAACGCAGCTTCGTGACCTACGCGGTCTACCAAAACATGTACGTAAGAGCGCTCAAGGACGCGATCACCCGGGAGAAGGCCCGCCTGAGGGCGGCCGACCTCGCCAAGAAGGCGAAGAAGAAACAGCACGCCGGCGGCGACTGAGCTGAGAGGCTAGAGAACGCAAAGTGCACGGTCATTCACGCCCGCGTCGGCGCGCGGCACGCCATGCCAGCAGCCACACGAGGACGGCGATGCCGACGATGATCCCGGCGAAGACGGTGGCGTTCGGCACCAGCTTCCACACCCCGTAGCAAACCCCCGCTGACGCGAGCCCGAAGAACGCCAGCGGCCGCACGTCCCGCCGCATGAACCAGAACAAGACCGGGAATCCCGGCGAGATTCGTTCCAAGAACCTCTCGTCGGCGCGTTTTTTTTGGCGCCGGATCATGGACCACCTACCGGGGTACGCTCACCGCTATTCGCCCCTCTTAATACCCGCGCAGGCGGCGGAGCAGGTTCACGGCGGGGTAGCCGTTCCAGGGGCTGAGCCAGGTGCCTGCGGCGCGGACGATGCCGTGCTCGTCGACGACCGCCCAGGCCGGGCGAAAACGCAGCTCGTCGGTTGCCTTTTTTGAAGCCGCTTCGTCGTCGAGGTTGCGATCTTTCTTGAGGCGCTTCGTTTCGCGCTTCAAGACCTCTTCGCGCGCGGTCTTCAGTCGGGGAACACCCGCGTGTTCCATGGTCCCCTTCCAGCGCCCTCCCCCCGCTTCTTCAGATTCCTTCGCCGGCCCCGAGGTCTTTGAAACCTTGGGCCGCACCGCCACGAGGCGGCCGAGGACTTCGTCGCCGAGGCGACCGCGCCACATGTTCTTGGCCGCCGTCGTGGGGTCCGTCCGGTGCCCCGCATCGTCGGTGTACACGAGCAGGAGCGTACCGAGCGCCTGCGGCTTGAGGCCCGCGACGCGGCGGCCGGGCCATTGCGCGACCGGAAGCGTCACGGGTTGTGAAAAGTCGAGCGGCGCGTCGTGGTCGCCCGATGTCGACGTGCGTCCCGGACCGAGCACGCGATGGCGGCGCACCTCCGGTCGCTCGAAGGCGACGAGGCCGCTGCCCAGCCAGAATCCGATGTGGCCTTCGAGATTCACGCCCGGTGTGGTGCGGTGCGTCAAGACGACCTTGCCGTCGATCTCGACGCGGACGAAGGAACCGCTCACGCGCACGGCGACCAGAAACGACGTCTTCGGGCTGCGAAACGCGACGCGCGTGCCGAGCCGGCCGACACCCCCGTCGAACGATCGCAGGTCGTTGATCGATACGCGGATGCTCTTGAAGCCGGCGGTTTGCTCCTTGCGCCCGACCGCGTAGGCCCAGTCGCCGCCGCCAAGATGCACGACGAGGCCGCGGTCGTGGCGCGTGTGGCCGACGATCAGCGCGCCGGACATGTGCGCGCTCGGAAGCCGGACGCGCGTGCGCAACGTGTACGTGCCCTGGTAGCGGCGCTTGGTGCGCAAGAACACCTTGCGAACCCCGGCGTCCTTGCGAAAGCCCGTGGTCGTGTCGAGCGGCTTGCGGGTGCCGATGACCAGGGAGGTTCCACCGGCGACGTGCCAGTTGCCGGTCTGCTTTTGCGACTCGAACGGCGACCAGTACTCCGCGACCAGGCCCCCGTCCAGGACGCACTCGTACGGCGGGCAGTCCGGCGGTTGGGCGTCCTTGCCCTGCGACCTCACGGTGTCTCGAAACAAGAACGGCTTGAGTCCGGCGGCGGTCACCAGGCGGACGCGGTCGGCCAACGCGGCGCGAGCCGCGCGCGGCCGGGCAGACTCTTTGTTGATGTCTTGCAGCCCCGCAAGCTCGCGCACAACGGGCATGACGGGCCGTAGCATCGACAGAACGGCCGCGGGCGCGGACTTGCCGTCCCGGTGCCAGAGCCAAGCCGCCGCCGGCTTACCGCGCGCGCGGTGATACGCGGCGACATGGCGGCGCTGATCCACGGTCAGTTCGTCCACGAGGCGCGCCCAGGCGAACGCGCGCGCCGCGGAATCGGCTTTCCCGTTGCGTTCAAACCAGAGACCGGCGGCATACGCGTGGTCCTCGCCGAACGCCGGCTCGTCGCCCCCGTTGCGGCGTCGCCCCCAGTTGCTGCGGTCAAGAATCTCGTTGTCGAACGGCGACCCGAGCTCCGCGCGGCCTCCCGTGACGATCGCCAGCGCCTGCCGGCTCATCATTGCCTTGCGCGCCGCCGCCTGCTCGATGCGCCATTTCTTTTCCCAGTCGGTCTGGCCCAGCACGCGGGCGTCGGTCACGAACTTCGCAAAGTCCTTGGCAAAGGTGTCAAAGTCCTTGGCGCGCCCACCCCGCCCGTCGAGCAGGTATTTCTCGAAACGGGTGAACGGCGGCCAGCCCGGCTTCATGCGAAAGCTCTTGAGATACGGTTCGACCTGTTTGGCGTATTGCCCGGCGCGGCGGCGCGTCAGGTAGATCCAGAGCGCATAGCCGGCGGAGTAGTTGTGCCGGTAATCCTCGGGCTGGCCCTCGATCAGCTTGCGCAACGTGTTTTTGTTGTGGTACCCGTCGTCCCACGCCTTGGAGATGCGGCCGAACGCGGCCACCCGCTCGTCGAGCTTCTCCGCGCGCGCCCACAGCGAACAGGCCGCCGTATGCACCGCGCGCCCTTCGACCAGCCAGCCCGCCATCAGCGGAAAGACGGCACCGTCGAACCGATGCGTCAGCTCGTGGGTCAGCAGCGACGCGATCGAGCCGCGACCGGTCGCGTGCACCGCGATGGTCGTGACGGACCCGCTCTGAAAACCGCCGGCCCACCAAAACGGCGCGCCTTCGGTCTCCAGTTCCGCGCGCGTCGGCGCCACGCGGATCGTGCCCTGACGTTTCTCGAACGGGTCGCGACCGAACCATGCCGCGAGCCGTGCGTGCTGGTACTCGACGTCCGCGGCGACGATCAGCGTCGTGCGCACGCCGCAGATCGACTCGATGCGATACCGCTTGTTCGGCGACTCGACGACAGTCGGGTTCGACCAGTCCGCGTGCGCCGCTTCCCACGCGGGCCGGTCCCTCGGCGCGATCGCCCCGAGCTCGTCGACCGTCATCGGCGCAATCGCGCGGCGGGTGCGGTCGAGCACCTTGCGCGCAGCCGCGTCGAGTTTCGCCAAGCCGCGCACCGGCTCCTCACGCCGCTTCGCCTGCGCGCACAGGCCCCGCAGGATCGCCGCCGCGCGCACGTCCTCGGGCGGCTTGGCCCCGCGCATCTCTCGCGCGAGCGCGTTCAGCAGACCGGACGGGTCCGGGCGACTCTTGTCGATCCCCGCCTGGAACGCCGCTCCGTGCTTGGCCCACAGGACCGGCGCGCCCTCGGTCAGCACGCGTCCGAGCGCACGCAGATAAAACGCCTCTTCCGGACTCCGGGTTCGGCGCGCCGCGGACGCCAGACGCTTCATCGCCCCCGCCCGCGCCGCCGCAAGGCCCGCGACCGCGCGCAACGGAACCTGCGCGGCGCGCGGGAACTTCGCGGTCTTGGTCTTGCCGCGCACATCGGCCGTCCGCCCGGCGGCGTGATACGACCACAGCCACAGGTCGTCGGGCCGCTGTTCGCATAGCGCGAGCAGGTCCGCGAGTACCGCGTGCGAATCCGGCGCGAGCGACAACGCCTCGACGAGTTGCCGCTCGGCGTCGCCGGGCCGTTCTTTTTGGACGAACCGGCGCGCGAGCGCCCGCAGCCGATCAACCTCTTTCCCGGCAGTGTTGTCCGCGACCGGATCGTCGGAGACAGCGACCCCCGTCACCAGGACACAGAGCACCAGGACACAGAGCAACAGGACGTAGCGCAACGGGACGGGAAGCAACGTTACACGCCGCGTCATGCCGCCGCCGGAGCCCCTGCACAATCCTCGTCGCCTGGCACCGACCCGGTCAGCCGTGAGATTACGACCGCGCCAACCGAGTCGCCCATCACGTTGGTCGAGGTGCGGAACATGTCGAGGAACGCATCGACCGCGAAGATGATCGGAATAAACTCCTCGGACAGCCCGACCGCGCCCGCCACAAGCACCATCGTGATCAGGCCGGCGTCAGGCACGGCGGCGGCGCCGATCGAGGCGAGCACGGCCGTCAGGAAAATGACAATCGTCGTCGTGGCGGTCAGGTCGATCTCGGCCCCGGGCAGCCCGCCGAAGAGCTGGATCAGGAAAATGATCGCGACGCCTTCATAGAGCGCTGTCCCGTCCATGTTGACGGTCGCGCCGAGCGGCAGCACGAAGTCGCCGATCTTGCGCGGCACCTTGAGCTCGTCGCGCACGCACTCCATCGTGACCGGCAGGGTCGCGGCACTCGAGCGCGTCGCGAACGCCACCGCCCACGCGCGCCGGATGCCCTTCAAGAACGCGAAGGGCGATCGTTTCCCGAAGACCCGCACAATCACCAGCAGCACGACGACGTGGCAGCCGATCGCCGCGATAATCGTCGCCACATACCAGCCGACGGTGGCGAACAGGGACGTGCCGTAGCGCGCGGTCAGAGCCGCGACGAGGCAGAATATGAAGAACGGCGCCCCGGCCATGATCCACCCGGTCAGGCGCATGATCGCGGCGTTGATGCCCTGCACCACTGGGATGACGGGCCGCCCCGCCTCGCCGATCGCGATGAGCGCGATCCCGATCAGGATGGCGAAGAAAATAATGCCGAGGCTGTTGCGCGTCGAGAGCGCCTCAAACGGATTCTGGATGATGCGCGTGATGTTTTGGCGAATAATCTCGCCGGCCGACTTGCCCCCCTTGAGCTTGCTCTCCTTCTCGGCGTACTCCGTGCTCAGCTCCTTTTTCATCTCCGGCCAGCGCGCGCGCAGTCCGTCGCGATCCCCACGCATTCCCGGCTGGATCGTCAGCACGAGCAGCAGCCCGATGCCGACGGCGATCGACGTCGTGACGAGGTAGAACACGAGGGTCCGCCACCCGATCTGCCACAGCTCGCCCGTGGTCGGCAGGCAGACAATGCTGGCAATGATCGAAAAGAAGATCAGCGGCGCCACGATCGCCTTGAGCGCACCGATGAAGATCGTCTTCCCGAACAGCTCGCTGAACCAGACGAACATGTTGGCATCGGGCTTGACGCCGTTCTCGCCGCCGATCCAAAGCCCGATCCCGGCCCCCGCCGCCATCGCCACAAAAATCAGGTAGTGCTGCTTTCCGCGCATTGAGCGCCAAGCCTAGCAGGGCCAGCGTCGTGCGGGGGGGAGAATCGGCCTCGCCCGCGGCGTTAGGATGACGCGGACGTGAGCAAACGGACGGCGATGTTTCTGCTGGGCTGCGCGGCGGCGGCCGGGGCCCATCCCGGCCATGTGCCGACGCTGTCGGCCGAGGTCCGGATCGGCGACGGCGCCGTGCGCTACACGATCACCGGCAACGTCGGACTCATGCAGGCATGGTTCGGAGCCGAGCCCACGAACGAAACGGCCGCCGCGGTACTCGACAAGGGCGTCCGCATCGAAATCGACGGCATGCCGGTGGTGGCACGCGTCGAACGCGTCGGCGATCCCGCCCCGGACTCCGGCTTCGACAAGTACCTGTTTCGCACCGTCGTCGCCGTGTTGCCGTGCACCGCCCCGCCCCAACGTATCGCCACGCGCTGGCGTTGGTTTGAAGGCGCGGACTGGCAGACGCGCGGCATCGTGCCCGCCAACATCCGCGCGGGCCCCGCCACGCGTACGATCGAGTTCTCCAAAGACGAGCCCGAATTCGTGTGGCACGCTCCGCGCGCCTCCGACCGCCCGAAGCTCCGCGCGGTGCCCGGCCCCCGCCCCCCCCTCGCCCGGGTTCCGATGCTTTCCATCGTGTTCGCGCTCGTAGGCCTCGCCGCGTTTCTCGGCCTCCGCAGCCGCCCGCTCCCCGCACGCGCCGGCCTGCTCCTGGCGCTCTCGTCGTTCTCGATCCTCAGTCGCGACGTCGCCGTATGGACCGTTGAGCGCGACGTGCCCGCACTCACCGCGAGCGAGGCGCGCACCGTTTTCGCGGCACTGCACGCGAACGTCTACAGGGCGTTCTCGGCACAGACCGAAGACGGTATCTACGAGCTGCTCGAACAGAGCGTGGATCGCGCGCTTCTGGACGGGCTGTACGCCGACATCTACGAGAGCCTCGTCCTGCGCGAGGAGGGCGGCGCGTTCTGCCGCGTCGAACGCGTCGAACTGATCGACGGCACCGCCACGGTCCAACCCGGCACGGACCGCTTTTCAACGGACTGGCAGTGGCGCGTGCACGCCGCGGTCAGCCACTACGGCCACACCCATCGCCGCCGCGACCGCTACCACGCGCGCTACACGGTCCGCCACGACGGCCACGCGTGGAGAATCCTCGCCATCGATGTCATGGAACGCACCCGCGAGCCCGTCCCGGAAGAAAGCGACGCCGAAGAAGGCAACGAAGGACAGCCCAAGAAAGCAAACGGGCCTGCCAGCGCCGATGCGCGCTCGGGCGCGAAGGCGGGACGGCGATGAACGGTGCGCGCATTGAACTCAAGGGGGCGGCGTACCGCTACGACGCCTTGGTCCGCGTGCCCGACCTGTCGCTCGCGCCGGGCGAAGCCGTCGCCTGCATCGGGCCGTCCGGATGCGGCAAGTCCACGCTGCTCGACCTCGCCGCGGGTATCAAGGTCGCGCACGACGGCGAGGTCTCTTACGACGGCGAGCCGTGGCGCGCGCTGGCCGAGACGGACCGGCGGCGCAGGCGCCTCCACGAAATCGGGTTCGTGTTCCAGGAATTCGAGCTGCTCGACCACCTGACGGTGAAGGAAAACGTCGCCCTGCCGTTGATGCTGCAACCCGAGCGCGCGGACGCGGAAAGCGAACCAATCGCCGCGTTGCTCGACGCCGCGGGTGTGGGCGCATTCGCCACACGCCGTCCTCGCCACCTGTCGCACGGCGAGCGCCAGCGGGTCGCGATCTGCCGCGCGCTGGCCGGCACCCCGCGGCTGGTCCTGGCGGACGAGCCGACCGGTAGCCTCGACCCGGACACGGCGCGACGGGTCCTCGACTTGCTGTTGTCGTTTGTCCGCGACCGCGGCGCCACGATGTTGGCCGTCACCCACGACCACGGACTGCTCGACCGATTCGACCGGGTGATCTCCTTCGACCAGGTCTCTGGCTCGGGCGCCCCCGCCGGGAACGAAACCGCGGGGGGCACGGCATGAAAACCGCCCTGCTTCTCGCGTGGCGCTCGCTCGCCTACTACAAGGTGCGCACGCTGCTCCTCGTCGGCTGTGTGGCGCTCGTGGTCCTGTTGCCCATCGCCGTCCAGCTCCTGGTCGGCGCGCAGAGCAGGGCGCTTCAGGCCCGCGCGCAGGCCACGCCGCTGGTCGCGGGCGCGAAGGGCAGTCGGTACGACCTTGTCCTCAACGGTCTCTACTTTCGCGGCCGCACGCCCGCCCTCACGTCGATGGCGGAACTCGACGCCGTCCGCGCCACCGGATTCGCGGAGGCCATACCGATTCTGGCGCGTGCTCGCGCCCGCGGCCGGCCGCTGGTCGGTACCACCCCCGACTACTACCGTTTTCGCGGCCTGCGCGCGGCCCGCGGCACCCTCCCGCTGATCCTCGGCGACGCCGCCCTCGGCGCCGACGTGGCCCGCGAGCTGAACGCCAAGGTCGGCGATACGATCGGCACCGACCAGCCCAACCTGTACGACCTGGGCCTGAACTACACGATGAACCTCTCGATCGTCGGAGTGTTTGCGCCCACGGGCACGGCCGACGACAACGCGGTGTTCGTCGATCTCAAGACGGCCTGGATCGTGGACGGCGTCGGCCACGGCCACGATCCCAAGGCCACGGACGACACGGTGCTCAAGCGCGAGCCGGACCGGATCGTGTTCAACGAAAAGGTCCGAAAGCACGAGCGGATCACGCCCAAAAACCTGCGCACGTTTCACTTCCACGCGCCGCCCGCCGAGTTGCCGTTGACCTCGATCCTGGTCCTGCCACACGAGGACAAGAGCGCAACGAAGCTGAAGGGGCGCTACCGTGTGTCCAAGACCGGCCAGTTGCTGGTGCCGACCGGCGTGGTCGCGGAGATCCTGGGCTTTGTCTTCCAGGTCAAGCGGTTCTTCGACGCGCACGTCGCACTCGTCGGCGCCGCAACAGCTTTGTTCCTGGTGCTGATCGCGCTCCTGACCGTCCGCGTGCGTCGCCGCGAAATCGAAGCCCTGCGGCGCCTCGGCGCGTCGCGCTTCGCCATTGCGCGCATCTTCGGCACCGAACTCGCGCTGGCGGTCAGCGCGGGCGCCATCCTGGGAGCCTTGGGCGGCGTCGTAGTCTTTTTGCTGTGGATGTCATGAACGTCTGGTTGCGCTTCTTCCTTCGCGCCCGTGTCGGGCTCGCCGCGATGTTGGCGCTCGCCGCGTGCGGAGTGGACGAGGAGCCGGAGACATCGCCGTCCGTACGCTTCCCGCGAATCGTCACGACCTTCTATCCCACGACGTACTTCGCGCGCCGCATCGCGGGCCCGCTGGCCGACGTCGCGTGCATGACGCCGCCGGACGAGGATCCGGCCACCTGGCAACCGTCGCGCGCGGCACTCGCGCAGCTGCTTGAGGCCGACCTTCTGGTGCTGAACGGGGCAAGCTTTGAGCGATGGGCCGACACGGCGAGCCTGTCGATCGAGCGGACCGTGCATTCGGCGGCGGGCTTTCGCAAGCAGTGGCGGCGCTACGATGCCGCGGTCAAGCACACGCATGGGCCGGCGGGCGACCACGACCACGAGGGGATCGACGGGCACACCTGGCTGAACCCGCTGCAGGCGACCGAGCAGGCGCGGGCGATCTTGCGGGCTCTCGTTTCGTGCCTACCGGAGCATGAGGCGACGCTGCGCAAGAACTTCGACACCCTCGCCGCCGACCTCGCCGCGCTCGACCAGGCGTTTGCGGCGCTCGGCGCGCTTCCGGACGGGCACGCGCTCTACGCGGAGCACCCGGCGTACGGCTACCTCGCCACGCGCTACGGCTGGCGCGTGGTCCCGCTCGATGCCGGCGAGCGGCGCTCGGGCCGGTTACTTCTATGGGAGGGCGAGGCGTCCGCGAATGTCGCGGGGCTCACCAACGTGACCTTCGACCCATGCGAGCAGGAATCGGACGACGGCGACTATCTCGCCCGGATGAAAGCCAATCTGGAGCGCATTCGGCCCGCTTTCGACAAGAATTGACCCGGATCGAGCGCCGACGAAGGGATGCCGTGCGTCGGCGGGTGCCGTGACGCTATACTGTTCGGATGCGACTCTTGTGCACCTGCGCCGCGTTGGTTCTCGCGCTCCTTCTCACCTCCTGCAGCAAGGACGAACCGGGGGTCCCTGGCCCGACCAAGGGCACCAAAAAAGCGAAGGTGGACCCCGCCGCCGAACAGAGGAAGAAGGAGGAGCGTGCGGAGCTGCGGAAGCAAGAGATCGCACAACTCAAGGCAACGCGCGACACCCAGGGCGCCCGGGTCGCCGACCTGAAACGGGAGTACGAGGCCCTGAAAAGCAAGCACGAGGCCGAGCGCAAGGCGTTGCCGGATCTGCGCAAACTGCAGCAGCGCCTCATGAGTGTGCACCGCGACGCCATGCAGGCCAACAGCCGCTACGAAGTGATCAAGAAGCGGATTGAGAAGGTCCGCGCGGTGGCCGAGAAAGCCGTCACCGGCGAAATCAAGAGCCTGCGCAAGAAGCTGAAAAACAAGGACGCCGAGTACCGCGAGGTTCTCACGGGATGGCGCGCCAACCTGAGCGACAAGTCCGTCAGCCGCGTCGAACAGTCGCCGGTGAAACGCAAGCTCGACGCGTTGCGCGCGCTGAAGGCGCAGTGGATGAAGCTCACGATCAAGACCCGCGCGGGCGGCGCCGGCGCCGGCGCCAAGTCGGAGGTCAGCTCGATGTTTCGCGCCCTACTCACCGACGACACCAAGGGCGCGGTCATTAAGGACGTCCTCGCACGGCCCGAAGCCAACCGCAAATCCGTGGCGAGCTACGATTTCACGCAACTCGACTTCTATCTCCTCATGAAGCTGCACGAGGACGCCCTCGACCGCCAAAACATCGCCGTCGAAAAACGCGAACTCGGCGAGAACGAGGGGAAGCTCAGAGAGCTCGAAAAGGAAGTGGACGCGTTGCGCGAGGAGATCGGCAACCGCATGGCCGCCGGCGGCGACGACCTCGAACGCTACGAGGACTTGCGCCAAAGCCTGGGCCCCGCCCGCGAACGCGCCGAATCGTTGAACCAGCAACTCACCACGTACTCCGAATCGTTGAAACAGATCGAATCGGTCACGGAGCGCCAAGACGGGATCAACGAAAAGGCCGTCGCCGACCTCAACGCCGCCGAGAAGGCCCTCAAGAAAACGAAGCAGAAACTCCGCGGCCTAGGCGTGAGGTAAGCACGCGCCCGGTCGCGCCCGGGCCACAGCAAACGAGTCTGGCCCGCGCCGAAGCGCCTGAGGAGCATAGGCGGCACGGCGATTCTCCCGAAGGCCGCCTGCAGCGACTTTCGTTGGCCTGAGGGAGTGTGCGCCACAGGCGCAGCTCAATCCCGCGGCCGATCGATGCCCGAGCTGAGCATGCCCGTCTTCCGCTTCGCCGTCGGGGTCGAAACAGGATCTCCAAGCCGTCCCAATCCTGCAGGCGGACGAACGCGCCGGTAGCCACACGATGGCCAAGCGTTTTCACGACCGTCCTCCGGCCCAATCCGGCAGTCCGGGCTCAGGCCGCTCGCCGGTCAGACCTTCCGTCACCCCCCTCACTCGTCCGTGCGGGGTCGCCGTTCCGTGCGGCGGCGGCGTTGGGTTACTCGGGCTCGGACTCGGGCCTGTTCCTTCTTGAGTTCGCGCCAGTGTTCGAAGCGGCGTTCGTCCAGGTTGCCCCACTCGCGCGCTTCGAGGATGGCGCAGCCCGGTTCCACTTCGTGAGTGCAGTCGCGGAAACGGCAGCGCTGCGTGATCTCCTCGATGTCTGCAAAGGTGTCTTCGATGCCGTCCTCGCCGTCCCAGAGCGCGACTTCGCGCAGGCCCGGCGTATCGACCAGCAACGCGCCGTTCGGAAGCCGAACGAGCCGACGAAACGTCGTCGTGTGCCGGCCACGGTCGTCGTCGGTGCGGATTTCGCGCACCAGCATCAGTTCCTCGCCGGCCAGCCGATTCAGCAGCGTGGACTTGCCGACTCCCGACGAGCCGATCAGCGCCGCGGTCTTTTTGGCTTCGAGCGCGGCCTCGAGCCGATCCATGCCCGCGCCGGTGTGGCCGCTCACGACATGAACGGCGACGCCCGGCGCATGCTCTTCCACGAGGCATCGCCGTCCGTCCGCTTCCTCGGTGAGATCGGCCTTCGACAAAACGATGACCGGTGTGGCCCCGCTCTCGTGCGCGAGAGCCAGATAGCGCTCGAGCCGCCGCACGCTCAGGTCGCGGTTCGCCGACGTGACGATGAAAACGGTATCGACGTTGGCCGCGACGACCTGCGGACGCGCGGAACGCCACGCGATCTTGCGCACGATGGCGGTGCGACGCGGCAGGACCGCGACGATGCGTCCGCCGCGCAGCACAACCCAGTCGCCGACCGCCGGCAGTTCGTCCTGTTCGACCGCATCGTGCATCATGCGGCCCGTGACACGCGCGCTGGGAATGCCGGGCGCACCGACGATTTTGTACAGATCCCGCTGATGTTCGACGACACGGGCCGGGATCGAAGCGCCCCCGCCGTCGGAAGAGACGAGTTGATCAAAAGTGGTCTGCCAGGCGGCAGACCACCCGTAGTGGCTGAGTTCGGACAAGTCCGTAGACCCCTTCGGAATCCGCAGGACGGATCCCCGGTAGTTGGGCTTACGCCCAAGACAGGTTCCAAATCGCGAAGCGGCAGCGCCGCGATGGCGCGCGCGAGGGGCTCAGGCTCCGCGTGTGGCGGAGGCCGGGCGATGGGGCTGGGTTGCAGTTGTCACAGTCATCGGGGGCCTCCTTTCGAATGGGTCAACGCGAATCCTATCACGGCTGGCGGGCGCGTGGATTTGGACCGAAGCAAACGGGCCTGGCCGCGCCGAAGCGCACTCGGGCGCGAAGGCGGGACGGCGATATCAGCTCCGCGACGAAAACGAGCGCGCTCCGCCGTCGAAACGCGCGGTTCTTGTCGGTGTCGTTTGGTATGTTTTAGCCTATAGCTGTGCAACGTGCGCACACTCCGGATTCGTCCGGTCGGGCTGGCGTCGACGCGGCGGCCCCGGGCGATCGTGCGATACATGATGCGGCTGCCGTCGATCGGGCTGCGGTCAGGCTGACGCGTGGACACGGAGCGAAGCACTCGCATGGATCGCGGAGCACTTCTCTCGGGTTTGGTCACGGAAGCGCCCGCCCGCGCCGCCGAAAGAGCCGCGCACGTCGCAAAATCTGGCGCCGGCACGGCGGACTGTGCGCTGTTCCGGGCTGTTCCTGCGCGGCGGCACACGAACACCACATCGTCTACCGTTCGCACGGTGGCTCAAACAACCTCACGAATAGAGAGGCGTTGTGTAGCTCTCACCACATTCAAGGCGTTCACCGCGGCTATCTCATGGTCTCAGGCCGCGCCGGCGAACGCCTGGGATGGCAATTCGGCACGGGCCAGGGCGGACACGAAGCCGGAACACGCCGGGAAGAGGTCGGCGATGCCGAGCGCCAGGATGACCTTCGCGACACGGAGGCCCAAAAGACGGACACCGGCCGGACACCTGCACGCACCGGACTCCGCGAAACCGGCTGGCAAGAAACAGGCGCGCGCGAAACGTGGACCACCACGAACGACGATGGCCTCCGCCGCGATGCGGACCAAGCGAGAGACGCCCCGCGCACAAGGGTTGCTTGACGGCGTGGTCTCCCGAGCAATTCGAGGCGACAACTCCTATCATGCCGTCGTGAATCCGGTGCTCTCGCTCGTTCTCGGTGCCGGGCTGGTGGTCGCACACCTGGCGGCGATCGTCGGCGTACTCGTGTCCGAGAAGCGACAGCCCGCGGCGACGCTCGCCTGGCTCTTTGCCCTGTTTCTTCTGCCCGGATTCGGGCTGTTCGCCTGGTTCGTGATCGGCAAGACCGGCTCGAGACGAATCTCGCGCGACTACCGTGCCGCGAGCCGGCGGGTCGCCGAACTCATGGAGCGACGCGGTATTCCCCCGGCGCTGCTCGCAAGCGTCGAGACCGCGATCGGGTCGGCCGAGCCTTGCCTAAGCGACACCGCCGAAGCCGGCGAACCGGCCGAGCCCGCCGCTACGCCCGTGCGCGTGGAACTCGCGGGCGACGACGGGGTCACGTCCATGCTGCGCCTTGGGGATCGTCTGGCCACGACGCCCGCCAGCACCGGCAACCGTGTCGCGATGCTGGTGGATGGCGCCGCGACATACGCTTCGATTCGTGACGCGATCCTGGCCGCCCGCGACCACGTCCATGTCGAGTTCTACATCTTTCGCGGCGACGACGCCGGGCGCGAACTGCGCGACCTGCTGGCTGCCAAGGCGCGCGAAGGTATCGCCGTCCGTGTGCTCTGTGATGCGGTGGGTAGCCTCGTATTGGATGACTCTTTTTGGGATCCGTTGCGCGAGGCCGGAGGACACGCGGCGTTCTTTCGGCCTGCGCGACGTCTCCTGCGCTTTCGGCGCCGGCACCGCATCGACTTTCGCAATCACCGCAAGATCGTCGTCGTCGACGGCCACGTCGGATTCACGGGCGGGATCAACGTGGGTCGCGAGTACCTGGGGCTCGACCCCGACCGCGGCGAGTGGCGCGACACGCACATGCGCATCGACGGGCCGGCGACGCTGAGTCTTCAGGCCGCGTTCGCGGAGGACTGGATCGGGGCCACGGGCGAACTCCTGGACGCGGCGCGCTACTTCCCGGAGCCGCAGGAATCGGGCGATTCGTGCGTCCAGATCGTCGATTCGGGTCCCGATCGCCAGTGGTCGCCGATCGAGCACCTGTACACGCAGGCGTTCGCCGTCGCGCGGCGACGCATCTGGCTGACGACCCCGTACTTCGTTCCGTCGGCCGGGATCGAGGGCGGGCTTGTGGCTGCGGCCCTGCGCGGGATCGACGTGTGCCTGCTCGTTCCGGCCCGCAGCGACAGCGTCCTCGTCAACCTGGCGTCGCGGGCGTACTACCCCAACCTGCTGCGCGCCGGCGTGCGGATTCACGAATTCGGACACGGTTTCCTCCACGCCAAGACGATGGTCGTGGACGATCGCATCGCGACCATCGGCTCGGCCAACCTCGATTCGCGCTCGTTTCACCTGAACTTCGAGCTGAACGCTTTCGTCTACTCCGCCCCGTTCGCAAACGAACTCGCCACGCAATTCGCAAAAGACCTCGCGCGTGCCCGCGTAGTCGGCGCGGAGGAGGCCGACCCGCCCCTGCACCGTCGCGCCCTGCACGCGGCCGCACGCCTCACCGCCCCGCTCCTCTGAACTGAGATATCTCGCCGCGCGGTAGGATATCGCCATGCGAATCCTTATCCCGTCCGTTCTCGCGGCGCTCGTCTTCTCGCTCGGTTTCCACGGCTCCGCCTCGGCGCACTGCGAGGTTCCCTGCGGCATCTACGGCGACCAGACCCGCTTCACAGCGATGCTCGAGGACCACAAGACGATCCACAAGGCGATGACCCAGGTCGTGGCACTCGCCGGCAAGACCAACGCGCAGTCAGCCAACCAGCTCGCGCGCTGGGTCGCGACAAAGGAAGCCCACGCCACGAAGACCCAGGGCGTGATCGCGCAGTACTTCATGAGCCAACGCATCAAGGCCAAGGACCCGAAGTACGTGACGAAACTCACGAAAGCGCATGCGGTCATGGTCGCGGCGATGAAGTGCAAGCAGACGGTGGACACGAAGAACGCCGACGCGCTGCGCACCGCCATCCTCGCCTTTCACGAGGCGTACGAAGGCAAGTAGCCGCGCACGCGTCGGACGTGGCGCCTTCGATGTGACGATCTTCACCACCATTCGAATCTCCGACGGCGCGCCGTGGTTCCTGGACGAACACGCGGCGCGCCTCGGCGTCGATTCACGGCGCCTGCGCAGCCTGCTGCCGTCGTTTGACGCGCGCGTCCGGGTGTTTGACGACCTGTTCCTGCAGGTGGAGTCCCTCCGGTTGCCCGGTGAACCCTGGACGATAGAGCCGACGGACGGCGATGTCTCCGTCCGCGGGCCGTTGCAAAAAACGACGGACCGGACGCACTACGACCGGGCCCGCGCGCAAGCGCAGCAACCCACTGAAGCGGACGTGTCGCGCGCAAGCGCGGAACGCGCGAAGGCGGACGATGCTCTGCTCATCGGGCCGGACGGACGCATTCGCGAGACCACGATCGCGAACGTGTTTTTCGTGCTCGCCGACGGGACCCTGGTCACGCCGCCCGCTTCCGACGGTCTTCTGCCCGGCATCGCCCGCGGCTGGATCCTCCAAGCATGCGGCGGCGAGGAGCGCCCGCTCCGGTTGGCAGATGTCCAAAACGCCCGGGAGTGTTTCGCCACCAACGCGCTCATGCTGGCCCATCCGGTAACGGCGATCACGGGCGTGGCGGAGTACGCGCCGGGTCCCACGGCGGCGCAAGCAGCCGCCGCCTGCCGTCCGCGCTGCGACTGATCCCATCATCGGCCCGCGGGGCGCCTCGATTCGCGCCACGCGCGCCTTCCGCGCCACTCGGGGGCGCATCGGGAACGGCGAAGTCCTTGTCCCAGAGCTGGCAGGTGACCTGCTTGTGTTTTTGGTCGAGACCTTCGCAGTAGTTCGTGTAGATGCACCGGCGCGTTTCGCTCCCGCGGCCGAGTTCCATTTTCTGCCACCAGTCGGGGTCGGCGAGCGACTGTCGTGCAGCAGCCACGAGATCGCAGTCGCCGTCTTGCAGGGCGTCCTCCGCGATCCGGAACGTGCCGACGCCCCCCGCCGCCACGACCGGCGTGTCGTGCCCCGCCGCGCGCACGGTGTCGCGGATCGCGCGGGCGAGCGGCAGGTTGCGGCCAAACGGTCCGCCGGGCATGCGCACCGTCGGCATGCATTCATGCCCGCTCGGTCCGGTGTACGGATACGCCGCCTCGCCGGGCCGCGGCTGCCGCGCATCCTCGAACTTGCCGCCCTTCGAGATCGACAGGAAGTCCATCCCGGCGCGCGCGAACTCGCCCGCATAAAAACAGGCGTCGTCGATCCGGCTGCCACCCTCGATGACCTCGTCACCGAGCATGCGGCAGCCCACGGCGAAATCCGGCCCGACCGCGGTGCGCACGGCGTGATAGACCTCGAGCGGGAGGCGCACGCGCCCCTCGCGTGTCGCGCCGTAGCCGTCGGTGCGCACGTTCAGGCACGAAAGAAAAGACGCCATCGTGTAGGCGTGCGCGTAGTGCAGCTCGACGCCGTCAAAGCCGGCCGTGCGCGCGCGGGCAGCCGCCGAGGCGAACAGGTCCGGCAGCACTCGCGGCAGCTCCGCGATGTGTTGCGCTTCGGTGTCCCAGACCCGTTCGCGCGCACCGTACTCGAGGGCCTCTGTCTCGCGCCCGTCGAGAACCGCGAGCAGTTCTTCGTGCGGAAGAGCCAGCAGCGCGTCGCGGACATCGCCGTCCGTTTGCTTTTTTCCGGTGCCCTCCGTGGAGACCGCTACGCGATGCTCGGGCCGCAGCTTGAGAAACTCACGGACGTAGCGGTCCTTCTCGGGCCGCCGGCGGATGCGCAGAAAGTCGATGATCTGGATGAGGAGCCGCGTCTCGCCCTGCGAACGTTCCCGCACCATGGCGACGAGTTCCCGGAGGCCGGGGATGAAGCGGTCGTGGCCGATGCGGAGAAGCGGACCGCTCGGGATGTCGCGGATGCCGGTGGCTTCGACGACGAGAACCCCGGGCCGGCCTTCTGCGAAGCGGCCGTACCAGTCGAGAACCTCGGGCGTTACGAAACCGTCGTTGGTGGCGCGCCACGGCACCATTGCCGGCACCCATGTGCGTGTGCGGCTTTCGAAGGCTCCGACCCGAAGCGACGAGAACAACCGGCTGGCGAGGGCCTCCTCGCGCGTGGGCCAGCCGGCGTCGGGCAGATCTACAGGTCGCGCGCGCGCCATGTTTCTTGCTCGGCGCCTACCCGCCCCTTTTCTTTCGCTCCGGTCGCTCCACCGCTGGCGCGGGTTCGTCCGTCGCGCCTGCAGACCGGGGGGCGGCCTCGAGGGGGGCAGCGGATGTCGCGCGTGGCGATACGCGGTCGGGCTTCGGCCGCAGGGCATCGACGAGAGACTTCGAGGTCTTGACCTTGCGCGACCGGCGGCTCTCCCACGCGTCGATCTCGTTGCGGATCGGGCTCTTGGAGGGCAGGTCGTACTTGGAGACGTACAGGCCGTACCAGTGGCCGTCCTTGCCCTTCTGAAACCAGCGCGCGCGATGTTTCACCCGGCCTTTTTCCTCGACCGTGAAAAAGACGCAGGTCTTGCCGTCGTGCGTCCTGGTTTTCTCGACATCGAGGGAACTCAGGGCGACGGCGTGCTTGTCGTGTTCAACCTCGAGGATGCGGCGGTGGCTCCGTTCCATTTGCGCCCTGATGTCGGCGCGCACCATGATCCGTAGTTCCGACTTCAACGCCGCTTCGGGCGAGGACTGATCGTAGGCGTCGATCCCCTTCCCGGGCAGCCCCCCGCCCCCTCCATCGCTACCGAAGAACGCCGCGGCAGCCAAGCCGAGAGCAACGAGCGAAACAACCAGCGCAGCTTTGTCCATGTCTGTCTCCGATTCTCTGGCGGCCCCGGGCCGCAACTCACTCCCCTGACTTGGGGTTGGGATTCTCCACCGGATGCGTAAGGAAGTCGACGAGATCCATCTGCGTGACGATCCCCTGCAGGCTGTTGTCGTCATCGACGACGATGCCGATCAGGCCTTCGGCAAACACGCGCGTCAGCTCGGTGGCGTCGTCGGTGATGTGCACCGTCCGCACGTTGCGGATCATCGCTTCGGCGACACGGCTCTGCAGCGTCACCTTGCCCTGGACGAGCGCGTCGAGCACGTCGGTCTCCGAGATGATTCCGGCGAGCTGGCCCGCGTCGAGCACCGGCAACTGGCTGACCGCACGCGCCTTCATGCGCATGACGGCGTCGGCCACCTCCTCCCCGATTTCGGCGGTGTACGCCATGCGCGGCGGCAGGCTGCGCATGAGGTCGCCGACCGAGTTGGCTTCCCAGCGACTCTCGGTGAATCCGTTTTCGCGCATCCACTGGTCGTCCAGGAACTTCGTCATGTAGTTGCGCACCGAATCGGGAAGGATCATCCCGATGCGCTTGTCCGGCCCGACCTCGCGCGCCAGCTCAACCGCCGCCCAGGCGACCGAGCCGGAGCTGCCGCCGCACAAGAGCCCCTCCTGCCGGATCAGCCGGCGCGCCATCAGAAACGACTCATGGTCCCGGCTCTTGAACCAGCGATCCACGAGATCGCGATCCAAAACGTCCGGAATGAAGTCGTAACCGATGCCCTCGACCTTGTACGACTGGATCGGCGCATCACCGGCCAGAATCGACCCCACGGGATCGACGCCGATGATGACGCAGCCGGGAATCTCCTCCTTGATGCGACGCGCAACACCGCTGATCGTGCCGCCGGTCCCCGCGGTCATGACCATGTAGTCGAGCCTGCCGCCGACCTGTTCGACGATCTCCTTGCCCGTCCCGTGGTAGTGCGCGTCCGGGTTGTCGACGTTGGAGTACTGGTCGAGGATGTGAGCGTTGGGCAGGATTTCCTTGAGCCGTTTCGCCACACCGATGTGGCTCTCCGGCGAATCGAACGCCGCCTCGGTCGGCGTGCGCACGATTTCTGCACCGAGCGCCTCCAGCACCACCTGCTTCTCGCGGCTCATCTTCTCGGGCATCGTGATGATCATGCGGTAGCCCTTCACCGCCGCCGCGAGCGCCATGCCGATCCCGGTGTTGCCGCTCGTCGGCTCGATCAGCGTGTCGCCGGGCTTGATGCGGCCCGCCTTCTCCGCCTCCACCACCATGCGGCGGCCGATGCGGTCCTTGACGGACCCGCCCGCGTTCAAGAATTCACACTTGGCCAGCAGCTCGCAGCCCGTCCGCCGCCCGACCTTGTTGAGGCGCACCATCGGTGTGTCGCCGATGGCACCGAGTATTGAATCGAGGATCACGTCCCGATCGTACCCAACGGATCCTCTCGACTCTCGAACCGATCCGCAAACCTCTGGAGAACGTCCGAAAAAAGCAAACGGGCCGGCCAGCGCCGAAGCGCGCTCGGGCGCGAAGGCGGGACGGCGATGTCTGGAGCGCTACCTGTCCGGTGGTTTTTTCGGAGTCGGGGGCTCCGCGGAATTCTCCGCGGGTTTCTCCGTGGGCTTCGCCGTGGGCTTTCTGGAAGACTCCTTCGCGGTCCCCTTGACCTTGCGCCATGCGTAGGCACCGCGCACGCGTTCTGGCATCGGGATCGCGCGCAGCTTGATCTGTTTGTCGCCGGGCCGGAAAAAAAACAGCTCGTGGTCGCCGCGGATTACCACAGCACCGTGGCGCCCGCCGAGGAAACTGATCCGGCAAGCGATCTCGGTGCTGTCCGGATGCCAGCACAGGTTCCACGCGCCGTGGGCGTAGAGCGCCGGATCGATCGCGTGCCAATCGATGCGCCGCGCCTTGCCGCTCTTGACATCGACGAGGTCGAGCCCGGCGGCGTGGCTTACGGCGAGTGTTTTTCCGTCCGGGCTAAACGACAGCTCCGAGACGTGAACGTTGGGCATGAGGACGCGCTCCGAACTGTCCTTGAACACATGCACGCGCACGTCGCTGCGCCGCATCTTTTCAAACCGTCGCGTGGGTGGATGCAGACTCGTGTAGGCGACGCTTTTGCCGTCGGGTGCGACCACAGGTTTGCGCGCCCCCTCGTCGGCATGGGTCAGCCGCACCGCCGCGCCACCGGCGATCGGCTTCTTGTAGAGCTGCCACGGACCGTCGCGCCGCGACGCAAACACAAGCGACTTGCCGTCGGGCGTCCACGCGGGATCCGCATCTGCCGCGGCGTGCTTGGTCAGGCGCTTTTGCCCGGGCTTGCCGGTCGCGGGGAGCAGCCAGATGTCCCGGTTGCCGTTGAGGTGATTGGCGATGAGCCACCGGCCGTCCTTCGCCCGCGCGCCGGAGCGTATCCCGCGCAACTCGGGGGCGGCCTTGCGCGCGCCCCCGTCGGCCCGAACCCAAGACGCGGTACCACGCTCAAAGACCAGGAGTTCCCAGGCCTTTGGATCGTGCGCCGCCGCGGGGTCAGCCTGAGCGACCGAGGCCAACAGCAGCGGAGCGAGGAGCGAATACGCCAGGAACGACCGGGTGTATTGGGCGGCGACGCATCTCATGCCTACAAGCATCGCCGTCCGTCGGCTTTTTTCAGTCAAACCTTTGTAACTCCCCCCGATCAACCCCCGGTCTCCCCGGTCTCCAAAAGTCGTGCAGGGTGCAGGCGCAGGGCGTGCAGGCGCAGGGCGGCGCGGGACGCGTGGCGAACCGCGGCATCCGGGTCGTCGCGACCGGCGAGCAGCGCCATGCGGCAGGTCTTGTGGAACGCGCCCCGGGCGTGGCGCACGAGCTCTCGTGGAAGCGTGGCTCGCAGGGCGGGACGTGTGCGGGCGCGCAAGCCGCGGTCGAGGAACGCGACGAGCGCGCGGGGAGGGTGGCCGAGATCCGCGAGGCGTGCGGCGGCGCAGGCGCGCACGGGGGCGTCCCAATCCTGGAGCAGCGCGCGTAGGAGAGGAAGTGCCCGCGGCTCCGGGTCGGCGCGCAAGAGGAGGAGCGTGGCCTCGCGCTGCGCGGGATCCTCAAGCAGCAGGAACGCGTTTGCCGATTCGTCGGGGAGCTCTCGTGCGGGCGCGACGGGCCGCGGAGACGGTGCCTGCAGGGCTGTCCGTTCGAGTTCCCAGCCGCGCTCGCGGGCGAGGCGGTCCAGGACTTCCGCAGCGTGTGCGTCCCGGCGGGGATCGTTCTCCGGCCAGTCCAGCACGCGCTGCTGAAAGATGCGCACATGCTCGCGGACGAGCGCCAAGTGAAGCACGGCGCCGCGCGTTCCGTCCGGAAACGACACGAGGGCGTCGGGATTGACATCGATCCCGGACGCGCGATCGACCGTGGCCGCGATCGGTCCCCGCGCGCGCACGTGGATCAGGATCGGTCCCGGCGCCGCACGGCCCATGAGCCGCCCGACATCGGCGTGCGCACGCCGCGACGCACGCCGAAGCCTCCGCGGCGCAAACCGGCGATAGTGGCGCTCGAGACGCACCGCCGCCGCCTGCCCGTCGGTCAACGAGAAAGTATCGGCCTCGATGCACGCCCCCAGGCAGCCGACAAGGGCACCAACCGCAATCGAAAGCGGCGCACGCGACGAGGCACGCAACGGCATGCGCGACGACACACGCGACCACATGCGTGACGACGTGCGCGAGGGTGTCGTCGTCATCGATCCGCCCGTGAGATGTCCACGGTCACCGATAGATCCCGGCCATGATCCGAAATTAACGGACCCCACCCCCAGAAAATGCCGGACGTTGCAACCCGCACCGGTCCGCTTATGCTTGGCGGCGCGGGAGCTGAACCAGCGCAGGAGAATCCGAATGAACTGGACCGAAACGCTCAAGACCGAAGTCGAGGACGCCTACAAGAGCACCCTCGGCCTGATGGAGATGGCCGAGGACAGCACACTCGACTGGAAGCCCGGCACCGGCGACAACTGGATGACCACGGGCCAGCTCCTCAAGCACATCGAGACGGCCTGCGGCGCTTGCTTCAAGGGCTTCGCGACCGGCGACTGGGGCATGCCGGAAGGCATGGACCCGGCCGACATGAAGCCCGAGGACATGCTGCCGCCCGCCGAGACGATGCCCGCCGCAGCGAACATCGCGGAGGCCAAGGCAGCCCTCGAAGCGGACAAAAAGCTCGCACTCGGCATGATCGCGGAGAGTGGTGAGGAGCGGCTGCAAAACGAAGACACCACCGCCCCGTGGGATCCGACGCCGATGAAGCTCGGCCGGCGCCTGCTCGGCATGGTCGGCCACCTCAACAACCACAAGGCACAGCTCTACTACTACCTGAAGCTGCAGGGCAAGCCGGTCAACACCTGGAACCTCTACGGTTCCTAGGTTCGGACCGACAGTGTCTCTTGCCGCCACGGCTAACGCCGTGGCGGCTGAACCCAGACCTTGACAACCGTGACCGATTCGCCGGGCATCCGCGGCTGCATGGCCGATCTCTACGACATCTTCGTCGATTGGGACGGCCGACTCGGTCGCGAGATGCCCGGACTTGTTTCCCGCCTGCGCGCGCACGGCGCGCAGCGCGTTCTCGACGCGGGCTGCGGAACCGGTCGTCACGTCGCCGCACTGCTCGAAACGGGATTCGACGCGCACGGTGCCGACGCCTCCGAGGAGATGATCGAAAAGGCGCGCGCATTCACGAACGAGCCCGACCGTTTCTCTTCATGGCAAATCGGCGGGCTCCCTGATGTGCCCGCGACGCTCGACTCGTTCGATGCCGTCGTCTGTCTGGGTAACACGCTGTCGCTGATCGACAATCCCAAACGGGGCCTTGCCGCATTGCGTGCGGCGTTGCGGCCGGGCGGCCTGTTCATCGCGGGGCTCAAGGCTGTCGCCCTGCGGCGCGAGACAAGAGACCCCTACATGCCGCTGCTGCGGCGCGAGCACGAAGGCCGAGTACTACATTTCATTCGGTTCATCGAGTTCGACCGAGACGACGAACACGCGGCCTGGCTGCACATGGCAGTCGTTCGCAACCCGGACGAAGCACTGCTGCACAAGTCCACCCGCATTCGTGCGTGGAGCCCCGCGTCCCTGCGCACCGCGCTCGACGCCGCCGGCTTCGAAGATGTACGTATCAGCGCCAGCCTCGCCGATCCGGACGCGGCACCGAAAAGCGAAGACGTGTTTATCCACGCGCGGGCGCCGGCGTGACCCGCGCCGCACCGCCGCGGGCGCTGCCGTGGGCGTACTTCGCGTTCTCCCACCTCTCGTTGCTGTTGGCCCTGTTCATCACCGGCCTTTGGCCCGACGAGATCCAGGGGTTTTTCCTGAGCCCGCGACCGCTCGCGGTCGTGCACCTCCTGACACTCGGCTGGCTCACCTGCACCATCGTCGGCGCTACCTACGTCGTAGCCCCCATCGCGCTGGGCACGGAACTCCGCGCGCGCTGGTACGACTGGCTCGCTTTCCTGGCCCTCACGTTCAGCGCCTGGGGCGTCGCCGCCCACTTCTGGATGGAGGAGTACTCCGGCGTCGCGTGGTCCGGCCTCTTGGTGATCGCGTGCACGATCGGCCTCGGCGGCAAAATCGTCGCCGCACTGCGTCGGGCGCGCTGCCCCGGCGCCCTCAAGCTCCACGTCGGCCTCGCGTACTTCAATCTCGGGCTCGCCGCGACCGCCGGGATGCTCCTCGCGATCAACAAGTACGCACCGTTCCTGACCGGCCGTCACCTGCAAATCGTCTTTGGCCACGCGCATCTCGGACTCGTCGGCTGGGGCGTGATGATGGTCGTCGGCGTCGGCTATCGGCTCTTGCCGATGTATCTTCCCGCCGCACCGCCCAAGGGCTGGCCCACATGGACGACCGCGATCCTGTTCGAGGTCGGCACGATCGGCCTCCTGGCCGGATTCTGGTTCGATCTACCGATCAAACACGCCGCGGCGCTCTGCCTCGCCGCAGGCATCGGCCTGTTCTTGTTCCAGGTCGTCGCGATGCTGCGCCACCCGCGCCCGCCGCCCAAGAAGATGCCGCGCCCGGATCTCGGACGCCTCCATACGCTGCAGGCACTCCTGTACTTGCTCCTCGCAACCGGCCTCGGGCTGTTTCTGACGTTCGACCCCGACTGGCACATCGAGTGGACGATGGTTTACGGCGTCCTCGCGCTCCTCGGCTTTTTCGCGCAGCTCATCATCGGCATCACCGCGCGCCTGTTCCCCATGTTTTCCTGGCTCGAAGCGTGGGTCGGCTCGGACTACAAGAAACTGCCCACGTCCCCCCACGCCATGGGCATGCGCGCACTACTCTGGATCACCCTCCTGACCTGGACCATCGGCGTACCGGTCCTGGCATGGGGCCTACTGAAGTCCGAGACACGCGTGGTCTCAACCGGCGCGTGGATCCTGTTCACCGGCGCCACCGCAACGGCCCTCAACGGGATTCTGGTAGCCCGCCACTCCTGGCAGCGCCCGCGCGCCTCATAACTCATACTAACGAAATGCGCGAAGCGGATTTCGCAGGGGTCACCGATTGCGGTAACTGGCGTGACAGCTGCCGCAAGTCTTGGTCAGGCGCCGCAGCGCCTTCTTGGCCCGCATACCGGCGGAGGCATCGCCGTCCGTATGCTCTTTCAGCGAGTCACGCAGGTCCCTGCTGGCATCGAGGGAACTCTTCATCCACTCTTGAAAATCCGCCGGGTACTGCCGGGCGGTCTTGAAGTCGGCGCACGTCGTGAAGCGCTCGTACAGCTTTCCGGCTTCGTTGTACGCGTCGAGATCCGGATTGTCGGCGTCCGGCTCCCAGCGATTGCGCGCGAGGAGTTTCACGTTGTCGAACGTGCGGGTCAGATCGACCATGCCCACGCGGAAATCGCCGACGCGATGTTCCGGCGGAAAGTCCCACCGGTGCGCACGCGTCTCGTCAGCCGAGGGCAGCGCCGCGTGGGCGATCGTGCCGTAGAGGCCCTCGTCGTATTTTTCCGACGTGCCGCACCACTGCCGCATCTCCGCGAGAACGCGCTCGCGCGACACGCCGTCGAGCAGCATGCGGCCGATCGCCGCCGCCGCCGGGCCGCGGTGCCGGCCGTGAAAACAGTGCACGAAGAACGGCGCGGGCAATTCGCGAAACGTCTTCGCGATTCGCAGGACCTGCTCGTCCGTCATCGCGCTGTAGCGGATCGGCATATGCACATAGCGCAGGCCGAGCCGGCGCGCGACCTCGTGGTCCGGCACCTTGCCGTCCACCGACAAAATCGTCTTCACCCCCATCGCCGCAAGCGCCCGCAACGCCTCCTCGCCATGCGGCTCCGCGCCCGCGACGATGTTCTTGCTCAGGCGAAAGACCCGGTGCAAGCCTTGGCCCTCCTGCGGGCCCCGCTCCGGGAGTTCAATCCGCACGCCGGCGGCGTACCCGCTCTGCACAGCGGGGAGCGGCTGCGCGGCGGACTCCTGTCGAACACGCGGTTCCCGACACGCGATCAGCCCGAAGAGCAAGAACAAGGGCGGGGCGCACAACCTGACACAGCCAAGGACGGCGGTTCTTTTTTTTCGGTCTGTGCGGTAGGTCATGCCCGCCCTGATGCAATCTCCATACCATCGCCGTGGGTACCGTTTCCGCATCGCCCGCGAGACGAAACGTGGCAAATCCGTAGCATTGCGGCGCAGCGGGTATCGACGGCGCTACAACCGTTCGGCCACCGCCGCGTCCGCGCCAAGCCCGTAAAGAGTACACTGACGCATCGATGAGCCGCGCAGCGACCAGTCCCACAAGGGCGGGAATCCCGACCGGCTGCCAAGCGGGCGCCCACCGGCAAAAGACAACCGCAGGCTGGCTTTTCGTCCTTGGCTTACTCGTGCCCTCCCTCCAGGCCGAGATGCTGGCCACCGAGGCCCGCAACGAGATGATCGACGGACTGGAAGAGCTGGCCAAGTGGTGCACCAAGGCCAAGCTGCTCAAGACGCGCAACAAGTTGTACGAACGTCTGCTTCAGATCGATCCCGATCACGCGACCGCGCGCAAATGGCTGCGGTACGCGAAGCGCGACGGCAAGTGGATGCGTCCACGGCCATATCGCGAGCCCCGCGACTACCAGCGCGAGTATCTGCCGGCGTTTCGCAAGCGGCACGCGGCATTGCTCACACGCGTGGTTGCGCCGCTGCTCGAGGCGATCCGGGCAGGGCCGGCGGCGCGGCGCGCCGAGGCGCTCGACGCGGCGATCCGGTATGCGCCCGAAGATTCCGCGGTGCGCAAGCTCAACGGGGAGGTGAAGCACGGCGGGCGCTGGGTGCTGCGGGAGACACTGACGGCACTGAAGCGTCGGCGGACGCTGCAAAACCTGGCGGCCAAGGCGCTGCGTGCGGTGCCGGAGCCGAAGGAGAGCAGTCTCACCGCCACGGAAAAACGGCTCGGCTTGACCTGGAGGGCCGTACGGCAGGGCCAGTGGTGGCGCGGTGTAGCCACCACGGATGAGCGCGAGCTGCGCAACGCCTTGCGTGCGTGCGACGCCTCCGCAGGATTTATCGCGGCCGCGCTTCCGGACAAGAAGCGCCTCCTGTCGGGCACTGGAATGACGCGGTTCAACTACGGCCTCTACCTGCTCGACGGACGGATTCAAGGCACGACGTTTTGCGACGCGCATCCGAAGTTCACGGAACGTGAACGCAAGTTCTCGGCCCGCTTGGCGGGCACACACGTTCCTGGAACGCGGCAACAGGTGGCATGGAACTCCACGGAGAGAGGGCGACACGACAGTTCGACGCGCACAGCGGTGGCCGTCTGCCTTGGACTGCGCTACGGAAAGACACCCGGCTGGGTCGCCGAGGGATTCGGCATGTATCTCTCACACCACCTCACCGGCACGCGGCTCACGACCTTCGTGGAACGCTCACGCTACGCGCGCGACAACAACGCCAAGCAGAAAATCGATCTTTGGGTCCGAATGCAGGCCCGCGGCTCCGACTGGCTCGACCTTGCCCGCGAGGCCCGCGAACCAAAACCGCCCGACCTGCGTTTCCTGATGCAGAAGGGCCTCAACCAGATGGATGTCAACGACCTCCTGCACTCGTACGCGGTGGCGGCGTTCTTCATCGAGGGGCGGCCCCGGCAAGCTTCGCGGTTTCTGGCTGCCGTTTGCGGCGAAAAGCCCGACATCGACCAGGCGCTCGCGTCGGTGTGCGACCTGTCGGTACCGCGGCTCAACGCGCGCGTCGGACGCTGGCTCAAGGAGACGAGCCGCCTCTCGGGAGGTTGAACCGGTTTGCGCCGCCGCGGCGACTTATTGGTGATCGGAGGGTGCAATGAAGCTCTGGACCGTTTTCCTGCTCCTTGCGGCGAGCGCGCTCGCCGGCGATAAGTTTCCGCGCAAGGAACCGGGCTCCAAGGCCAAGGGCAAGGTCTACGAGTGGACCGCCAAAAACGGCCTCGTCTACCTGTTCCGGGTCCCGAAGCAATACGACGCAAAGAAGGGCGCCAGCCTGACGCTGATCCTCCACGGCTCGAACCTCGACCGGCGCTGGGGGTTTTGGAACCACAAGCAGGAGACGTTTCGCCCCGACGACATCGTCGTCAGCCCGGACGGCACGACCGCGAACGGACGCGGCGGCTTCAACCTGATGGGCGAGTCCAGGGACGCCAAGCGGTTGCGCGCGCTCCACGTCGAACTCAAGAAGATCTTCAACGTGAAACGGACGTTCCTGTACGGCCACAGCCAAGGCTCATTCTTCTCGTTTTTCTACGCGGGCATCTATCCCAAGGACGTCGATGGCGTAGTCGGTCACGCCAGCGGCCGCTGGGGCTGGACGCAGGGAGGGCCCCAGGGCCACCACATCCCCTTTGTGTTCATGCACGGAACGGACGATCCCGTCGTGCCCTACCGCCAGAGCGTGGGCGGCCACTGGTGGTACACCCAAAAAAAGTATCCGATGGTGCGGCTGCGCAGTCTCGAGGGCTGGAACCACTGGCCCGCCGAACACAACGGCAACATCCCCCACACGTCCCAGCAGCTCGCCTGGGTCGAGGGCATGGCGACCAACGAGCCGGAACGCATGCAGTGGTGCTTCGATTTCCTGTGCGGCAACAAGAACAAGGAGCGCCACGACTGGAGCGGCACGTACACGCTCGCGAAACGCATCGCCGACCATCCCCAGGCCCCCGACAAGCTCAAGCGCCGCGCCGCCGCCGCGATGGACGCGATCAACAAGCTCGCCGAAGCGCACGTCGCCAAGATCAAGTTCCCGGCCAAGGGCGAATTCAAGAAGGGCCCGTGGCCGGGCCACACGATCCTGTTCTTGCGCGCGTTCGCCGACGTCCCCGCACGCGAGGCGTTCGTCGAAGAGCACAAGAAAGTCCTCGATCGCCACGCCAAGGACGGCCAGAAGGCGTTCAACAAGTACTGGCCGCTCAACAAGAACAAGAAAGACAAAAAAGCGTTCGAGACAGCCGTCGCGGGCCTCAAAAAAGCATTCCTGTACTACGACCTCGTCCGCCGCGATTTCCTCAGACACATGCAGGATCTCCGCAAACGCGCCAAGAGCCTCCGCGCCTCGAAACGAACCCTCAAGGACTACGACGCGCTCGTCCCGGATCTCCTGAAGTCCCTCAAGAAGGGCGCCCAGGACTTCGACAGCCTGAACCGCAAGTGCAAGCTGCCGTAGGAGGAGATCCCCCACGGGGAAGCCGACGGACGGCGATGTCGGTCAGCGCGCCGGACGCTGCCACGGCAGGGGCTTCTTCAGGTTTGCGCGGATTCGCTTCACATACGACTTGAACAGCGTGTTCGACCGGCGCAGGTCCTTGGGGCCGTTCTTGCCCTTGATCAACTTGAGGCGCTTCTCGAGACGCCCGACGAGCAGATCCCGCCCCTTCTCTCCGGTGTCGGCCGGCTCCACGCGCGAGTACTTCTTCTTCAGTCCGATCCTCGCCCAGGCGTACGACTTGGCGAAGTCCGAGTTGAGGTGCTTGAAGGTCAGGTTGAACTGGACGATGTGCACGCCCCGAAGGCCAGCCTGCTCGAACGCGTCCATGGCCTCGTCGGGACGCTTGAGACTCGCAAGGCAATCGCCGAGGGTCGAGAACGCCCACGGGTGTCCCTGCGCGGTCGCCTTCCGCAGCCACTTCTCGGCAGTCTCGTAGTCCGATCGCCCTCCGATCTTGCCCTTGTAGAGCGCATAGCCGTGGATGGCCTGGGCGTCCGGGTGTCCCTGTTCCGCGGCCGTCTTGAACAGTTCGTACATCCGCTCGTCCGTAAGCCTATTCGCGCCGCTGTAGCCAAGGTACGCAAGGTAGTAGGCCGGCCGGGCATGGCCCGCGCGAGCACCTTCATCGATCATCGCGACCGCTTCCTTGCGCTTGCGTTTGCGATCCCACAAGGCGATCCCGATCTCGCCGGTCGCGCCCGCGTGCCCCTGCGCGCGCGCGCGTTCGTACCACTTCGCCGCGGTCCTCGTGTTCGTCCTCGTCCCGCGTCCCAAGCGGTACATCTCGGCGAGTTGGAACTGCGCTTCCTTGTCCCCCGATTCCGAATCGTCTCCCGATTCCGAGGCCGCCTTGAACTCCTTGAGTGCGGTCGCGAAGTCCCCTTTCGTCAGCGCGGCCTTGCCCTCCGCGGTCCCCGCCGCGGCGATGGCCGCCAGAACGAGCCCGCACGCCAGAGTACGCATGTCCACGTTGTACAGGACCGTGGGCGTCTCAGGCAAGCGCGTCTACCGCTTGTCCAGTCGCAGCGTGGTCGGTTCTTCGCGTCCGGCGACAGCGGCGGTCGCGCTCTTGAAGTACCCGTCGTTGGTCCAGACCTGGACCGTGCAGGAACCAGGCGTTAGCGCACGGACGGCGATGTCTTTTTCGCCCTTGAACTGCGCGAAGCGACGTGCGCCGAGGCGATCGACCACGATCACGCGTCCCGTACCGGAATATGGCTTGCCGGCGGGATCGAGCAGCCGCAGGCACAGCACGCAACCCGGCGCAACGCGCAGCGCGGCGTCGTGGCGACCCGTTGGAACCTTCTTGGTCCAGGCCACCGCGTGCCGGCGTGAGTCCGCGACCAGCGCATAGTCACCCTCCGGAAGAAAGGACAGCGAGAACCGGCCTGCCGCGTCCGTCATTGCGCTGCGCACTGCTGGCTGGCGCGACATGAAACCGTCCGTGCCCACCGCGGCGCCCTTCGCGTACGCCGAAACGTTCGCGGCGGTCACGGGCCCGTCCGGACCGTGAACCACACCTTCAATGGAGCCGGTCTTGGGTGCACGGATCAGCACTTCGCCGGGCCCGGCCGTCACCTCGGTCTTGCCGGTGAACGACAGCGGGCCACACCGCACAAGGAGCTGATACACCCCCGGCGGCAGGCCCCGGATCACGAAGTCACCGTTCAGGTTGCACGACGCCTGCCGCGTTGCCGGCGGTTTGGCGCGCGCCGCCCGTACCGTCACGCGCACGCCCAGGGCAAACGGTTGGTCGTTCGCGTCGAGCACGCGGCCGCGAATCATCCCGCCGGCCGGTCTTCGCCGTACCCGGAACGTGGCTGGATCGCCGGGCACGCGTACGACAGCGGGCCCACGGTTAACCTCGCCGTCGCGGTTGGGGTCATAGTCGCCACCGGGACGGAGGCCGTACTCGCCCGCCGGCACGTCGAGGACGACGAACCTCCCGTCGCCGTCCGTCTGAGCGTTCCATTCCTGTTCACGGGACACGATCGCAAGCGACAGGTACCGCACCGGAGTGCCGGACTCGTCGACAAGCCGGCCGCGTACTTCGTGGCCGCGCGGCAACACGAGCGCAATGTCGGTGCCGGAGATGAACCCGTCCTTGCGAAAGAGAGTGATCCCGGGCCCGCGGATGTTCAGTCGGTGCGGTCCCGGTCGCAGTCCCCCGATCGAAAACCGTCCGTCCGCGTCGGTGAATGCGTGGCCCACGCTCGGTCGGGCCACCGCCTCGACGCGGATGTGCACGAACGGCAGTCCGGCCCGATCCCTGATCCGTCCTCGCAGCGTCGTCGTTTCCTCCGGCGGAAGCCGCAGCTCGATGTCGCAAACCTGACCCGCGCCGGGTATCAACGGAGCCGACACCCTCGCGCCCGAGCCTCGCCAGGCGACCACGAACGGTGTGTTCGCAGCGGACCGGACCAGGAATACCGCACGCCCGTCTGCGCCCGTGCGCGCGGCACCGCCCCGAGGGAACCCGCCGGCGGCGGAAGCCGCGCCGCATGACGCCCCCGGCACGGGCCGGCCGCGACCGTCGAGCACCGACACGCGCACGGTCACGGGCTGAACCACGACCAGTTCGAGATCGACGGTCGCGGACCCGGGCGGGAGCGCCGCACCGGTTCCGACGAGCCCGGGCGTATCGACCGAAACAAACCCGGCGATGCAGCTCGCGCCGCGGATCTCAAAGCGCCCGTCCTTGTCCGTGATCGCGTGCGGACCCGGCGCGCCCTCGAGAGTGTCCGCAGTCCCATCGTGCGCCATCGCCTTCACCACGACGCCCGCAAGGCCTCGCCGTCCGTCTGCGTTCTTCAAGAGCACACGCCCCCGCACGATCCGAGTCGCGGCAAAGCGCAGGTCGAGAATCCGACCGGGCGGAAAGGGAACCGCCGGGATCAGCCGCTGACCGTGACCGGGCGCGCGGATGACGATCGTGAACTCGTTGCGTCCGGCTGCCACATGATCCAGGCGAAAGCGCCCGTCCGAACCGGCACGCGACTCATGGAGAACATCCGCCAGCACAAGGACAGTCGCCGCGGGGACGGGTTCACCGGAGACCGAGACAACGCGCCCCTCGATCGGAGCGCCGCGGCGCAGCACGATTGCCACGAACGCGGTCCGGTGCGCGAAAAAGCGGCCGGGTGCGTAGTCGCGATGGGTCACGTCGTACTGCGCGCTCGAAAAGCCGCCCGCATCCATGGGCACGGTGAACAAGCCATCTTGTCCGGAGCGAACGCGCAGCGTAGAGAAACGGACGGCGATGTTTGCGCCGGCCACGGGCTGGCCGTCCTCGTTCACGACCCGGCCGGAAACCTTGCGCGCGGGGTGCAGCGCCACGTCGAGCCCCTGCCGCTCGCGCGACGGATTGAGGCGGCGCTGAAGCGGCATGAATCCGTCCGCTTCAGCGACGAGGCGCACGTTCCCGAGCGCCGCGCCGAGTTCGAATATGCCGCCTTCGTCCGTACGCGCGGTCGCGGCCCCGATCCGTATCGTCGCGCCGGAGATCGGTGTCCCCCGGGCCGCGCGGACCCGCCCGCGCACGCGCACGGCGTCGGTCTTTGTCTCCGGAAAAGCCGGCTCCGACGCGCCCGGACCCGCTCTTCGCTCTTGAGCGATCGCTTCTCCTCGCTCCCCCGGCACCGACCGTTCGTCCTCCGCGCGCCGCTCGATCGGCCCGGTTTCGCGCGAGGCTCGCCACATCAGCACGCCGGCAGCCAACAGGACGAGCCCGACAACGATCAGGAGCTTCTTCTTCACGCTCACGCCGATTCCCTCCCGCGCCACCGCGATCAGCAGCGCGTGCCGTGCCGCAGACCCGCCGCGATCTTCGTCCAGACGCGCCCGCAGCATCGTTCGCGCGCGCTTGAGGCGGCTGCGCACGGTCGCCGCAGGCTCGCCGCCGCGCACCGCGATTTCCTTCGCGGTCAGCCCCTCGAAGTAGCGCAGCAAGACCGTCGCCCGATACGGCTCGTCGAGTTCCGCCACCGCGCGGGCCACGCGTCGCTGCTCCTCAAAGCGGGCCACAACGACCTGCGTGTCGTCGGTCGCGTCGGAACGCGCGACGATCTGTTCGCGACGGCGGCGGCGGCCTTCGCTGCGCAGACGCTTGCGGGCGAAGTTGCGCGCGACGGTGGCCAACCACGCCCCGAGCGGCCGGGAAGCGGACGGACGGCGATGCAGGGCGGCGGCCATCGTGTCCTGCACGACGTCCTCGGCGAGATGCTCGTCCCGCAGCATGGACCGCGCGAGCGCACGCAGCCCCTCGGCATGTGCAAGCAGAACCTCGGGATCAACGCCCATCACCCCCTTTCATCCCACGGAAGCAAAAACGTGGCAACTACCGGCGCGGTTCGATCCGGATCACAACCTCCTCGGCGCCCGGCGCGATCCCGTCAAGACGGACGATGGCGCGGTGCCGCGCGCGGACCTCGACGCGAAAGGGACCGGGATCGTCGATCGGCACCGGCAACGTGAAGGCGCCGTCCTCGCCGGTGAACACCCCGCGCGTCCGTTTCGCCGTCCGGATCAGTGCGTTGGCCACGGGACGATCGCTTGCATCGAGGACGCGACCGCGGATCAGCGCCGCGGCTCCGTAGCGAAGGACGATCTCGTCGTCGCCGGGACCGAGCGTTGTGCTCTTGGGGGCGATCCAGCGCTGGTCGCGCTCCCTGTGGCTGCTCAGGTTGACGCCGCCGTTCATGCGCGGAACGTCGCGGAACTCCACCCAGCCGTCGGGGCCGGTGACCGCGGGCGGACCGCGCAGCATGAGCCGGGCGCCGGCGAGCGAATTTCCGTCCGGATCGACGACGCGCACGCGCACGGTCCGGGTGGCCGCGGGCGTCAGCCGCAGCACAAGGTCGGTGGTGCCCCCGCGGACTCCGCGCAGCGAACCCGCCAGTGGCAGATGGTCGTTTCGCACCTGGCCGGTCGGCCACATATCGATGGTCGTGCCCGCCGGGACTGCCAGCGAGAACGCGCCGGACTCGTCGGACCAGCAACTCCCGTGAAAATCGTTCCCTCGCGCCGCGAGAACGACGTACGCGTAGGGCTCGCCGTTTCCGTTCACGACCCGGCCCGCGATCTTCTCCGCCCGTCGCAGCGAGACGACGCAGGGCCCGCGCGCGACATCGTGGCCGAAGACCCGGCCGTCGAGAAGGTCGGTCCGGTTCGACTTCACCTGCACGAAGACCTCGTACTCGTGGTCTCGGAGCGCAAGGACGGCGCGCCCATCCTTCCCGGTTGTCGTTCGCCACCGCTCGATCGACACCCGCGCGCCGGACACGGGCTCCCCCGTTTCCGTGCGTACCCGCACGACGAGTTCGTTGCGGGACGCGGGCTGAAGCACGATGTCGAGAGCACCGGCCTCCGCCTCCGCGCGCAACGGGTCCGCGTGCAGGGAGACGGGACCGGCGGGCACGTCTCGAAAGCGGAAGCGCCCGAGGTCGTCGGTGTTGACGCTGTCCGACGGCCCCCGGGCGCGCAACAGAACGCGAACTCCCGGCCGGGGCTCCCCGGCGGCGTCGAGCACCCGGCCCTCGACAGCCAGCCCGCGACGCAAGACGATCCGGGGCCCGCGGGTGCGGGCCGGCGCATACCCTTCCGCCTGCACAAACAGCTCCGGCCGCGCCTCCGGCGCTCCTCGGATGACGAACCTTCCCCCGCGATCCGATTTTGCCGGCAGACGGCCGGCCAATACAAGCGCGCCCCGCACCGGCGCCCCGGACTCGTCCACGACGATGCCGCTCGCTTTGTGTCCGCGTTTCAGCGCGATCGCCTGCATGCTCTGGAGCGCGACCGACGCCACCGCGAAACCCGGCGCCCGAACAAACACGCTGCGGCCCGGGCCGGACGGTGCAAAGGTGAAGATGCCGTCCGACGCCGTCGAGGTAATCGCGTAAGAGCCGTCAAGCGCCCAGCTCAGCCTCGCTCCCGCCACCGGCTTGCTTGTATCGGCGGCGACGACTCGTCCCGTGGTCGCGAGTCCCGGATTCAGCCGCAACACGGCAACCCCGGCAGCGTCGAGCCTGCCGTCCGCATACAGTCCGCGCGCGAACGTATCGACTTCGTCGCCCGCGGGCAGACAAGCGGTCCACGCGCCGTTGGCACCGGTGCGTCCACGCATTCCGGACTTCGTGGTGATCTCGGCCCCCTTCACCGCTCGCTCGTGCTCGTCGATGACCCGCACCGTCGCCGCCACGCCGCGCTCAAGTTCGATCCGAACACGTTCGCCAGCCAAACACGTCCGCGTCGCCGCGACGAAGCCGTCGGCCTCGGCCCGCAAGCGCACGCGCTCGCCACGTCGCAATCGGATTCGAAACGCGCCGTCCGCATCGCTGTGCGTCGCCGGTCCCGCGCGCTCGCTGAACAGGTTGCCGAAGAAGGGCCGGATCGTCGTCGTGATCTTGACGCGCCGCGGGGCGGCCCCGACAACGACACCAAACAGATCGCGATCCCGATCGATCGGATCGGACGCCGGATCCACGGACACATCGGCCCGAAGCGAAGGCCCGCCGCGCGAGGATGGCGCTATTGCGGCGCGCGGCGTTTCGGGGGCGTTCCGGCTGACAACGGCGATCGTCCCGATCGCGAGCACGGCAACCACGGCAGCCGCCGTCGCGATCACTCCGAGCCCCACGCCGCGGCCGACGAGCGGCGCCAGGGCGACGGCCCACACGGAGCGATCCCCGCCGTGCGCAGAGTCCAGGCGCGCCCGCAATTGCGCGAGCGCGCGGCGCTGACGGGTGCGCACGGTTTCGCGTGGCACGTCGAGGCGGCGGGCCGTCCGGGCCACCGACAAACCGTGTAGGAACCGAGCGATGACGACGTCGCGGTAGACAGGATCGAGTGCAAGCACCGCGGCAACGGCGCGACGCCGCACTTCCAGGCGCGCCACGTCCTTGTCCGCCGGCGAAATCCGGTCTCGACGCGCGGATTCCTGCTCCCGCAGCCTCCTTCGTTCGCGCGCACGACGGCGCGACGCGGCAATGTTTCTCAGCACCGTACCAAGCCACGCCTGCGGCCGCCGCGCGCGCTCGGAGCTCTCCAGCGCGGCGACGTAGGTGTCTTGCACGGCGTCGTCGGCCTCCGACGCGTCCAGCAGCCGGCGTGCGAGCCCACGCAGGAACGCCTGGTGCTCAAGGAGGGTCTCCGGGGTCCATTTCGAGTTCATGGCCGTTACGTCGCCGCCGCCGCGGGCGCCGGGTTCAAGTACGATGCAGAAAATGGCGGCTGGCGGCGCGCATCTCCCGGTTTTTTTTCGCACGGTCGGCGTGCGGCCGGACTCTATTCCCGCGGTCTACGAGTCCATGCCGGGCGCCATCGAACAAAGCGAAATCGAGCAGCTTGTCGAGCGCGCCCGGCAGGGCGACCGCGACGCCTTCGGGCGGCTCGCGCTCCTGCATCGGGCAAGAGTGCGGGGCCTGCTCCATCGGCTGGCCGGCGCCGACCGCCTGGACGATCTGGAACAAGACGTGTTCATCGCCGCCTGGCTCAACCTCAAAAAGTTCCGCGGGGACGCAGCGTTCGCGACGTGGCTGCTGCGCATCGCGGTCAACAAGGCCAGGCGTGCGCTGAAACGCGACCGGCCGCTGCCCGCATTGGACATCGAACCGCGCTCGGAAGCCCCGGGCCCGCTCGCGCACCTGCTGCTCGACGAAACGCGCATCCAACTCCGCGCGGCCGTCGCCTCGCTGCCCACGCGCCTGCGCACCGTCTTCCAGCTCCGCTTCGTCGAAGGCCTGCGCGGCCCCGAAATCGCCCAAGTCCTCGGCGTCCGCGAAGCTACGGTCCGCTCCCGACTGACCGCAGCACGCCAAACGTTGCGCGCGAGGCTGCGGCGATGAACACCGACCGTCAGTTTCTCGCGCGCCTGCACGAAGGCATCGACCATGCCGAGCGGAAACGACGCCGGGGAAGCGTACGGACGGCGATGCTCCTGGGCGTCATGGCGCTCGCGACGTTTGGTTGGTACGCGCGCCGCGACAACCAAGAAGACATCGCCGTCCGTCCGCTACCGCCCGCTTCAAGACTGGTCCACAACCCCATCGCTTCGATGCTGCTCGAAGCCGCCCGACTGCGGCTCGACGGTTTCGGCGACCGTTCCGCAGCCGCACCCCGGCTGCGCATACTCATCCGCGACTATCCGCGCACGCGCGAAGCCGCGCTCGCGCGCGCACTGCTCCAAGGAGAATCCTCATGATCCGCCCGATGATCGTCCTGCTGGTCCTGATCGCCGCCGTTCCGGCCCAGGAGGCAAAAAAGGAGGTGCCGCGAAAGCTGACGTACCGGCTGCCACAGTTTTCCGGCTCGAATCACGATCTGTTCAACCCGTTTCTCAAGAAGTGGCCGTATTTTGCGGAGTGCGGACTGCCGCACGAGGAGTGGAAGGGACTTCACCACACGTTCTTGAAGACCTTTGGCATCTCGACCGTTGAAGTGGACGACGAAGACGTGCTGGTCACCTTCACGACCTCGATGAACGAGCGGCACGCCGACGCCATCGTGCGGACCCTCTATGCGCAATGGAGAAAACTCCTGGGGGCGAAGCAGGAAGGAGGTCTTGCGCATGCACGGCAGGAGCAGGACCGTGCCGATCGCGAGCTGCACGCGGAGCGGACGAACCTCAAGAAACTCGCGCAGGAGGGCGCGGTCTGGGACCGGGCGGACGGCGTGCAGGAGACCGAGGGCCGCCTGCGCGAGTTGCGGCACCGGCTGGTGGACGCGCGGATCGAGAAGGCCGTGTTCAAGGCCCGCGCGCGGGCGATGCGGGAGCATGTCCAGACGCGCCTGAGGTGGCGCGAGCAGGCGCTCAAGCGACGCATCCAGGAACTCGAGGAGGAGTTGGCCCAGGAACGCAAGAACGACCCGGGCGGCCAGGGCACGCATAGTGAACTGTTGCTCACGCGGCTGGTCGAGCTGCGCGAGGAACTGGCCATGCCGAACGAGGAATTGCTGGAAGACCTGACCGCGCTCGAGATTGATCTGGTCGGCCACGAGGAACTCGTCAAACAGCTCCAGATTCAGATGGAGGAGGAGCGCCGGCGACGCGTACAAATCGCGACATCACCGGATCTTGGTTCGATCCACAACCGCACCCTGGCCCTGGAGGAGCACACCCGATCGCTCCGCGACCAGATCGACGACCGAGAGCGCAACCTCGCCGAGTTCCGCAAGCTCCGCACGAAGCGGGTGGACGGCTAGCAGTCCGGCGATTGCTCGCACGCGTGCCAGTCCTGCAGCAACTCGGTTTCGCGTTTGCGGGTGAGGCCGGTCTTCATGTTGCGGTTTGTGTCTTGTGCCCACGCGTGGGTGTCGCGAATCGTCTGCTCCATCGGCCGGCACTCGAACCCGGCGGCCATCGCGCGCGCCGGTGTGCGGGTCGTAAACGCGCGTTCGGTTGCGCGCAGCGGGAGGTCCGCCCATGGCGTGGCGCCGCGTTTCTCGAGCCAGTCGAGGGCCGCCCAGGTGATCGTCGCGTCATTGCCCGCGACTTCCCTGCACGCAGCGAGGAGCCGACCGAACTGCTGGCGCGGGGTCGTGGGGCCGGCGGTGTTGAACGTGCCGCTCGTTTTCTGTTCGGCGGCGTGCACGATCCACGCGGCGAGATCTCTTGCATCGACGAATTCGACCGGCCAATCAGGGGGTGCGGGGGCGAGGACTTCGCCGCCGGCGGCGACGCGAACGGGCCAGTAGGTGAAGCGGTCGCTCGGATCGTGCGGGCCGACGATCAGACCGGAGCGGACGTTGGTCACGCGGCCGGGCATCGCCTCTTCGGCGGCGCGTTCGCACAGCGCCTTGAGCGCGCCGTACGTCTCGCCCGTGACCTGCTCGACGGTTTCGTCCTCGATGGTGGCCAGCGCCGCCGACTCGTCCTGGCCCACGGTGTCGGGATCGGCGTCGGAGTACACCGACTGGGTCGAGACGAAGATGTAGTGCTCGGCGGCGTCGCGCAAGCACTCGGCCGACGCGCGCACGAGTCGCGGGACGAACCCACAGGTATCGATGACGGCGTCCCATTTTCGCTCGCCCGCACGCAGCACATCGAGGCCGCCGTCGCGGTCACCGCGAAGATTTTCAAGATCCGGAAACAGGTCGGCGTTGCTTTGGCCGCGATTGAACAGCGTGATCTCGTGCCCGCGGGCGCGCGCCGCATCGACCACATGCCGCCCCAAAAACACGGTTCCGCCGAGTACGAGAATGCGCATGCGCCCAGCCTACCCGTACATGCGTATCAGCGTCGCGGCTCGACGACGATGTCGGTCGCGCCGGCCTCGACCGTTACAGGCTGTATGGGGAGAAACGTGCCTTCAATTCGCCACGTGCCTGGCGGAAGACCACGGATGTGAAACGTCCCGTCTTCGGCGACCGGGAGTGAGCGGTGTAGCGGGCCCTGCACGACGTGTAGCTGGACCGAACGCGGCGCGCCGACAAAACGACCGCGCAACGAGAAGCCGTCCTTGACCACGAGCTCGATCGGACCTTCGCCGTGGCGTACGCCAGCAAGGGCATACCGGTCGGACTGGTCCGAGAACGCATAGGCCCACCCGGACGGTTCGCGGAGATCGTCGAAGTGAAACGTCCCGTCGCTCTTGAAGACCGCGGAAGGAGAGGCCTGCTCAAGCCACCCGCGATACCCTCGCCCACTGGGGTTCGGCACGTCCGCCATCCAGCGCAGCGTGAATCCCTTTTCGGCGGTCACGAAGGTGCCGCGCAAAGACCACGGCCGCGCGACCGGGATGCGAACGAAGGCCGAAGGCAGTTGGAAACCGTACGGTTTCGCGAGCAAAACGGGCAGATCCCAGCGTTCTCCGCTGCGAAGCCGGAGTTCGTAGGCACCTTCGGGAAGGGGACCGAGGCGAAAGCGCGTAGTGATTTCCAAAAACGCTGTCGCGAGTTCCTCGTCGTGGCCCAACCGGTGAGCGGCAACGAGCCCCTTGAGAATCGGGCCGCCGCGGTCACCGACGAGTTCACCCTCGAGCCAGTATCCGCGATCCAGACGCACGGTGACCGGCTCGTTCCCCGCGCGCACGACCACGGAGCGGCGCAGAAACGGCGTTGCAACGCCCCCCGTCGGTCGCAGGTACAGAGTCACGTCGCTTCCCGGCACGAGCGACCCGAGACGGAAGTGTCCACGACCGTCCGTGCACGTGAACGGGGCTCCGCTCCATTCGTCGGCTCCGTTCCATGGCTCCGTGCTGGTCAGCACCAAGACGTCGGCGACACCATGGCCGGCGGAATCCATAACGCGGCCCGCGAGGATGGTGGCGTCGCGCACGACGATCTGCGGCACGGCCTCGGGCCGGTCGATCCGAAGCGGCTCGGCATACACGTACGCGGCCGAAGTTCTTACGCGTACCCAGAACGGTTCCAGGAGAAGGCCGGGAAACGCAAACGAGCCGTCCGACACGGTCACGACCGTATCGTCCGAATAGTCGAATTCGAACGTCCGGTCGCGGACTCGCGTATCACCGTCGTCCTGGCGTTCGCGGTATGCGATCTCGACGAAAGCACCCGCCACGCCACGACCGCGTTCATCTACTACGCGCCCGGACCAGAGGCGACCCGGGGGCAAGGTCAATGTAAGGGCCTCGCCGGAGGGTGGCACCGGGGCGTCGATGTGCAACGCGCTCAGCGGGAGGCGCGAGCCGTCCGCCGCGCGCGGCCGGCGCACAACGATAGAGATCTCATCGACGTCGGGTGCAACCGTGCAGGAGAACGCACCGTCGCGCACCTCGATCCTCTGCCGATACCGGCCGCGGATGGTCAACTCGGCCAGGGCAACGGGATGTCCTTCGGAATCGACCACGGTACCGCGCACAGGACGCGCCGGCTCCGGAGGCTTCCGCTTCAAGACGACACGAATGTCGTCGGCCGGCGCCCGCCACTTTCCCTCGAGGGCGTTGTACTCGACTTCGAAGGTGTAATGGCGCCCGCCACCGTACAGACCGGCGATGCGGAACCGCCCCTGCCCATCCGTGATCGCGGACGCGCCGGTGTCGCCGACCTCGCCCCCGTGGCGATTCCAGCCCCAGTCGCTTCCCCGAGCGGTCAGGTCGATGCCGGGCGCGGGGGTCCCGTCCGGACGGACCAGCGCACCGGAGATCGCGTAGGTCTGCTTCGACAAGACGACCACCTCCGCGGACTCGCCCGCCGGCACATCGATGAGGACCATGTCCGCAGGCCGCGCGTACACCGCGTAGCGCCCCGGCTCAAGCCCGCGAAACGAAAACCGCCCGTCGGGACCGCTCCTGGTTTCCCTCTCGGGATGAACAAGGTGCAAGGTGACCACGCCGCGCAAGACCCCAGCCGGCCGCAACGCGAGTCGTAACGGCTTCGCTGGCGGACGAGAGAAGGGCCCGGCGCGCTCGCTGCGACGCCCGCGCGCGGCGGCCTGCACGACCCACGCCCGTCCGTGCGGCAAGCCCGAGAGCTCGAACGCGCCCTTGGCGTCCGCGATCGCCGATGCGACAGGCCCCAAGTCGAGTAGCCCCTTCCACTCGGGATCCCACGCGCCCACAAGCGCCCCCGCGCCCCCCTCCACAACGCCGCGCAGCGTCCACCCCGGTTCAAGCACAAACATCGCCGTCCGTCCCTGACGTGCGTCGATCCGTCCCGTCCGATACCCGGACGCACTCGCCTCGAGCGTGGCGCCGTCCGTGAGCCCGGAGATCGCAAACATGCCGCGCGCGTCCGTGACGACGAAGTGCTCGTTGCGAGGGATGCGCACGTGTGCGCCCGCGATTGGTTTCCGGTCCCAATCCACTACACGCCCGGAGATCCTCAGGCCGGGAAGCAAACGGACGGCGATGTCTTGATCCTTGCCGATCGTCAGCTTGCGCGTAAACGACGTGTAGCCCGGCGCGGTCACCGTGAGCTTGGCGGCTCCGGGCAACGCGCCGGCGAGGGCGAACGAGCCGTCCGGGCCCGCGGTGCTCGTGACGGTCGCACGCTTGCTCGTGACCTTTGCGGTCGCGCCGGGCACGTTGATGGTGCCGCGCAGGGTGGTCGCGTCGGCGGGGACTGAGAACTCCAGCGTGCCGGGCACGACGACGTCGAGGTGGTAGCGCGCGTTGCCCTTGCGCACCGTCACGCGGATGTGGCCGCGCGGTGCTCGCAGCCAACCGGGATTCGGACCGTCCCACCAGCGGCCGAGGCGGCCCGAGACCGGGAGCCGTGGACGGACGTTGAGCGTGCCCGCGGGCTTGAGGACGAATGAGACTTCGCGCGCAGCTAGATTGCGTGGGCAGACTTCCATGGTGCTTGATAACCCGTCGTCGGTGTGCGCGATGACCCAAAGATCCTTGAGCGGTACGCCGCGCAACGTGAACCGGCCCAATTCGTCGGTGCGCGCGATGGCGCGGAGTTGGTGACCGTCCGTGGTGCGCGCGCGCACCCGTGCGCCCGCGACGGGGTGTCCGTCCGCGTCGCCCACCGTGCCCTCGACGATGCCGGGACCTTCGGGCGGATGCTTCATCACCCGCCGACGAGGACCGGGCTGCTCGGCCTCTTCGAGAGCGATCCGGCGGCGGCGGTCTACATCCGCCCAGCCAAAAAGCATCAGCGCAGCCAGGCCCGCGCCGCAAAGAAGCAGGATTGCGGCCCTCATCTGGATACAGCGTACCCGGTCACTTGCAGGCGGTCTTCCACTCCTCCCAAAACGCCTGCCAGTCTTCCCGTTCGCTCTCGGGCAGTTTTGCCAGCGCCGCGCCGCGGACCGGGGCGAGCCCCGGATCCTTCGCGAACCACTCCAGGTACCGCTTCGCGCGAAGGCCGACCCTGCCTCCTCGGCCCAGCTCTTGCTTCCGGCCGGTGAGGCTCATTCGGATCCAGCGGAGTGCACGCGGCCGCTCGCCCTTGACCAGGGCCGCGCAGGCGGCGTTATAGGAGTGGAGCGGGAACGCTACTCCGTCCAGTTGGCCCGGAGCAAACGCGGCCTTGAAAAACGCGAACGATTCGGCGTCGCGTTTCGTGTGGTTGAGCAGATGTGTACCAACAAGCGCCGCAACCTGTGCTGCGACGTCGCCCGGCGCGCGGCGGTCGGCGATGATCTCGGCAGCGCGTCGGTTCCACTCCTCCAACGACTTCACAACGGCGTCGATGGTGGCGTACTGCTCAGCGTTCAGACCGAGGGCCTTCTTGTAGGCACGAATCCGTATCAACTGAATCTCGAAGTTCGCGACATCCTTCAGAACAACCTCGGCGTCTTCGAGGCTGCCCTTTGCAAGCCGGTCCGTCCACGCCTGCGCATGCGCCTCGATCCAGCCGATGGACACGTTGCGCAGGCGCTTCTGTTCGGCGGGCGAAGCTCCCTCGACGATGTTTAAGGCGCACTGAGTGGCGTACATTCGGTGGCTTCGGATTCCACCCATTTCGCTTTCAAGCGCAGGTCGCGCCTGAAACGCCAGCTCGTATAGCCGGACCGAGTCGGCGTACCGTGGAATGAGGGTCGTACACACTTGCGCGATGTAGAGCCGCCAGCGCGGCTCAGGAGGCAGTAGGTCACCGTCGAGAACGCGCCGATCGTTTTCTTGCACTGCCTTTAGGTACAGGTTCTTGAGGTTGACAACCGCCGGGTGAAACGTCGGATCCATCTGCAGGGCCCTACGGAGGGTCGTGATCTTCTCGGCGCGGTCCCGAGCGTAGTTCGACAGCACGTTATGCGGCTCGGGCGCGTGCGGAAACGCGCGGATGGCGCGTTCGGCTGCCGCGCGCGCCTTCGCGCGATCCTCCTGCACCAGCGCGAGGTGAATCATGTCACTCGGTGTTCTGCGGCGCGCAATGGCTTGGCGAAATGCCTCTACCGCCTCGGGCTCCCGGCCCGCCGCCTTGAGCAGACGCGCGGTCCGCGAGTAGGTCTCGGCGTACTCCGGCATCCGCTTCGCCGCCGATCGACAGGCCTGCAATGCGCCGTCGAGATCGTCGCTCGCCGCCAGCTTGCGAGAGCGTTCCAGGTCCGCCAGAACGAGGCGCGCCATCTTGGCTTTCGGCACGATCCGATCCCGCGTCGCATCGAACCGGTCATGCAGGTCCGCATCGGCGTTGCCCTTCGCCAGCGCGCGCGACGCTTCTTCGATCGCTGTTCGTGCGCGCGCCCACAGCGTCAATTCCTGTTTCTCCTCGGCCTGATCCGCGAACAACTTCGCGCGCTCCAGCGCCTGGTTTACTTCCAGCGCCGTGCGCGCCTGCTCCACTGCCTTGCGCTGCTGCGAGCGCCAGCCCAGGAACACACCGACGCCGATCACGAGCACCACGACCGCCGCAAGAGAGACGGCAAAGCGTCGCGCCCGTCGCGCGTACTCGGCGGCCTGTTTTTCCTGCCGGGCCAGCGCATGGGCCGCCTTCTCGGCCTTCTTCGAGGCTCGCGCACGCTCCTCGGCGCGGGTTGCCGCCAGCTTGGCCTGCTCGGCGCGTAGTTCGACGCCCGCGAGGTACGCACCCACCGCTTTCGCCAGCTCGCCGGCGCTTTGGTAGCGCGCGTCGGGAGCCGGAGTCAGGCAACGTCGCGCCACGGCGACCAGCTTCTGGTCCGCGCCGCAGGCATCCAGGCGCGCGTACGCATCGTCCAGCTTCGCCGCCGCGGCTTCGCCGAAGACCTCGCTGCCGTCTCCGGTGTACGGCGGCTGGCCGGTCAGGATCTCGCAGAGAATCGCCCCGAGACCGAACACGTCGCTGCGCTCGTCCACCCGTTCCACGTCGCCGCGCGCCTGTTCCGGAGACATGTAGCGCGGCGTGCCCATCACCGACCCCACGACGGACTGCGAACCTTCCCCGTCGCTACGCAGCGTGCTGACAACCGTCTCGTGGGCCCGGCGTCGCGCCGTGCGTTCGTCCTCGATCCCGCCGTGGCGCAGCACCTTCCCCATGCCCCAGTCCACGACCAGCACCTCGCCGTACGCACCCACCATCACGTTGCTCGGCTTCAGGTCCCGGTGGATCACGCCGCGCGAATGCGCGTACCCGACGGTCTGGCAGACGGACTCGAAAATCGAGAGGGCACGTCGCCGACCCTGCGACGGCGACGGGCGCGCGGTCAGCAGGGCGGCCAGGGTCTTGCCCTTGATCAGCTTCATCGTGAAGAACGGACGCCGATCGTTGCCAAGCCCGATCTCGTAGACCGGCACGATCCCGGGATGCTGAAGCTGTCCGCCGATCTGCGCCTCTTCCACGAAACGCTGGATGACCTCCGGAGTATCGGCGTATTCGTCGCGAATCACCTTCATCGCCACGTCGCGTCCGAGATCCACGTCGTGCCCCTTGAACACGACCCCGACGCCGCCGCGCGCGATCTCGCCCACGACGCGATACCGCCCGCGCCGCGTCCCGCCGCGATCCCCGCCCGAGCCGGGCCGCACAACCGGTGTCGGCGTGACCGTCGAACCCGCCTCACGCAGGAGCAGCGGCACGTACGCCCCTCCGTCCGAAGCCAGCCGCGCCAAGACGCTCACGTCGGCCGACGAAGGCACTTGCGCCGCCGGCGCCCCCGCCCCCCCCTTTGACTTTTTTTCGTAGGCAGCCTCGAGTCCCGCTTCCACGTCGAGGCTTTCGAGTGTGTTGTCCGAGGTGTCGTCGGGCTTGTTGGTCATGTCGCTCGCTCCTCCACTCCCGGTCCCGGCCTCGCGCGGGTTTCGTTTCGAGAATCCAAAAGAAAACTGCGCGGCGAGTCAGCTCAGCGCAGGATGTCGAGGAGCCGGGCGCACTCGCGCTTGATCTCGGCAGGCGTGCCGCTCACGTGCTGCGCGACGGTTTCGTAGAGTGCTGCGGCAAACTCCCGGCGCGCGCGCCGGTACCGGCGGTGGACGGCAGCGGGATCCTCGCCCCACCGCGCGGCGATGTCGCGAATCGGAAGACCGTCTCCAAAACGGAGCCGTAACAAATCGACCTGCCGGTCCGGATCCGGCCCTTTCTCGCGCACCATCGCCGCGTGCCGGTCGCGCGCGGCGCGCATGATGGCACGGGCCCAGGCAATCTCGAACGCGCGCGAAGGGCTGGCCGACGGCGACGGCACGGCAGCACGCGTGTCCAGACGCGTTTCGCGCCGGTCGCGGCGCTGCGCCCGCTCTTCGTGTCGCCGCGCCACGTTGCGTGCCACCCCGTACAAAAACGCGCGAAACCCGCCGGCGTCGTGGTCACGCCGGGCCCGCGCCAGCGCGCCGTTCGGCCGCACGAGATCCAAAAAGACGTCCTGCACGGCGTCGTCAACCACGCTGCGCAGCGGCGTACCGCGCCAACGCGCTCCAACGTACGCTTGGACGACCGGAAGGTACAGACGAGCGAACGCGTCGCGTGCATGCGCGTCTCCCCCCGCCGCATCCTCGATCAGAGTCCAGCAGGTCTCTTCCGTCACGGCGCACGAGTTTAACGTTTTTGGCTTTGCGCCGCGGAGCCCCTCCCGCCCCCGGACCCCCTTACCGCCTCGCGGACCTTGAAGACCTTCGCTATGCTCTTCGCCATGGACTTCACCTGGCACGACATGCTCGCGCCCGCGCGTGAGCAGGCGCTCGAGAGCGGTCGACTCTTGCTGCACTTTTTTTGGGCGCCGGGCTGACTCGGCTGTCACCGCATGGATACCGTGACGTATCCGGACGCGACCGTGGACGCGGAGCTCGCCAAAAACCTTGTCGGCTTCAAGATGAGCCTCGTCGAGAAGCATCCCGACTTTCGCGACGCGACGGGTGGCATTCCGGTGCCGTGGGCGCCGACGTTTCGTTTCACCGACGGCAAGGGGCGCGAGACGCGGCGGACGATCGGGTGGCTCGGGCCCGCCGATTTCGTTGCCGAACTTCAGCTCGCTCGCGCGCAGGCGGCCATGACCCGCGGCCGTTTCGACGACGCGCTGGAGCTTCTTGAGGGGACGGAACGGACGGCGATGTCTTCGCCCGAGGCGATGTATTACGAAGGGGTCGCGGTGTTTTTGCGTGGCAGGCGCGACATGGCGGCGCTCAAGGAGCGCTGGGTGCGGTTGCGTGAACAACATCCCCAAAGCGATTGGGCCAAAAAAGCCGAGGTGATCGAGGACTGGAACGGATAGTCAGGGGGGGGGCGCGGGGGGTGAACTCCGCGCGGCTGGCTCAGGAGGTAGGAACCTCGTCGTACGTCGTCAACTCGAGCTTGTGACCATCGGGATCGGCAAAATAGAGCGACCGGCAATTCTCGTGCTCCGCCTCGCGATGCTGGATGCCCGCTTGGGCAAGATGAGTGCGCGCGTCTTGAAAACCCGCGGCATCGACGCGAAAAGCGAGATGGAGCATTCGGATCGGGGCGACGCCCGCGGCCGTGGTGGTGTCGTCCGCGGGAAAAAGCGCCAACGCGGTACCGCCTGCGGCCATCATCACGGGCGGCCCATCCCAGAGCTCCGCAAAGCGTCGCTCAAGGCCGAGATGTTCGCGATACCAGGCTTCGGATAGCGCGAGGTCGGTAACGGAGAGGGCGATGTGGTCGATCTGGGCAACCTGCACCATGGGCCCCCATCCTTCAAAAGATCGCCGGCCTCGGCTTCCTCTTTTTGGGGTTTCTCTTGTCCCTCTCATACCGTACAAATGTCTGGCATGGGTAAAACCCCGCCGGGACGCACGCGTGAACGCGTCTTTCGCTTTGTTCGGCAACGGCTGCTGAGCGGCCAGCCGCCGACGGTGCGCGAGGTCCAGGCGCAGTTCGGTTTTTTGTCCACCCAGACCGCGCGCGAGCATCTGGAGCGGCTGGTTCGGGACGGGCGGCTTCGAAAAGAACCCGGCCAGGCGCGCGGCTACCGGCTGCCGGGATCGGAATTCGGCGGAGGGGGCCGGTCCGGACGAGGGCCGCCGCTGAAAGGACCGCCGCTGAAGATGGTGCCCATCCTGGGCCAAGTCCAGGCTGGCGTTCCCATCACGGCAGTCGAGGATTTGGAGGGCTACGTTCCGATCGAGGATTCCAGCACAAGCAGCGGCGAACTGTTCGGATTGCGCGTGCGCGGCGAGAGCATGCGCGATGCGGGCATTCTGCCGGGGGATCTTGCGATCGTCCGGCAGCAGAGCACGGCCCGGTCAGGCGAAATCGTCGTGGCGCTCCTGGGCGACGAGGCCACGGTCAAAACATTCGTTCGGGCACGCGTGAAAACACACCGTGGCGCGCGCATCGAACTGCATCCGGCACACCCCGATTTTGCGGTGATCGTGCCTGATCCCGACAGCGAAGATTTTCATCTGCTGGGCCGGGTCATCGAGATCAGAAGGAGGCTTTGAACGAAGGCACATCCCCGTGAAGCGAAGAGAAGAGAAGGCCGGTGCCCTGTCGGCGCGCGGCAAAATAAATCTGGAAACGATCCGTTACGACGATTGACGGCATGGGAAGGGCAATCTGATGGCGGAACCCGCAGCCCGATTGTGGCAACTCGGAGTCCGGCGCGGCCTGGTCGCGCGCAAAGAAGGTTCGGACTGGTCTCTGGCCGGTCTGGCAGGACGACTCGTGGAGCTTTCAGGCGTGGCCGACTCTGCCTGTTTGACGGCGGCCTTCGGACTCGTGCTCAAGGCCCAGCTTCTCGACGAACCGGTTGCCTGGCTCACGCTGGACAGCCAAGCATTTTTTCCGCCCGACGCGGCTGCGAGCGGCGTCGATCTCAACGCCCTTGCCGTTGTACGGGTTCCGAGCATTCACGGGATCGGCCGCGCAGCCGACCATCTCGCCCGTTCGGGTGCGTTCGGCCTCCTCGTAGCCGATCTCGCGGACGGAAGCCTACGGACGGCGATGCTTTCGCGTCTGCGCGGACTCGCGCACAAACACGACATCGCCATGGTGTTTTTGACCCAGACCCCAACACGCCCGGCCTCGATGGGTTCGATTCGGCGTGGCACGTCGGGGTCGGGTTCGGGGTCCGCCGTTGCTCCTGGCGGAGCTATGGCGGACAGGTCGGGTTCGGGGTCGGGGCTTCGGCGCGATGGGTTTGGGGTTCCTGGGGCTTTGGGGTCGCTCGTTTCGTTGCGGGGGATCGTACGGCGGACGCGGACCGGCGAGGATCGCTTTGAATGCGAAATCCGGTTCGCGAAAGACAAGCGTCGGGCGCCGGGATGGCGTGTTGCGGAGACCTGCCGTGGGCCGTCTGGCTTGCATTGATCTTCCCGCGTTCCCGTTGCAGCTTTTGCTGCGCCGCGAACCGCAATGGGTTCATCGTCCTGCCGCCGTCGTCGAGGCGGACAAGCCGCAGGCGCAACTCCTGTGGGTCAACGAACACGCCCGTCGGCTCGGCGTGTTGCCGGGTATGCGTTATGCCGCCGGACTGTCGCTGGCATCGGAGCTATGTGCCGGCGTGATCGCGAAAGACGAGATCACAAAGGGAGTTCGCTTCGCCACCGGAGAGTTGCGCGCGTTCAGTCCAGAGATCGAACCGGTCGCGGACGAGCCGGGAGTTTTTTGGGTCGGCGCCGGCGGACTCGATCTTTTGTACCCCACGTTTCTTGCCTGGGCGCGGCGCATCCGACAGCGCCTCAAAAACAGGCAGCTTCTCGCGCGCGTCGCGGTCGGCTTTACCCGCTTCGGTGCTTACGCCCTCGCGCGTTCGCGAATCGGCCCCACCACTCAGGTTCTGCGCAGCCCCGAGGAAGAACGGCAGCGCACGCACGCCGTCCCGCTCGACCGCTTGGCCCTTTCTCCATCCGTGCGGGACGAACTGGCCGGGCTGGGTGTAACCACCATCGCTGATTTGCTGCGACTACCGCCGGGCGGGTTGCGCACACGCTACGGCAAGGAGGCCCAGCGCCTGCAACGCATGGCACGCGGAGAAGACGAGAAACCGCTGACGCCGGTCGCGCCCGAGGTCTCACTGCGGCAAGAAATCGTTCTCGACGACGCGGAAACCAACATCGAGCGGCTTCTGTTCGTGATCAAGCGGCTCCTGCATCCGCTGCTGGAGCAGTTGGTCGCGCAGCGGCACGCCCTCCTCGAGTTGATCGTGGAGTTGACCGTCGAACGGCACCCTGGCCGCATCGACGCCAAGACCGGCACGGCGACCAATGCCGGGACCGACCGCAACACCGGTGCGGCGGCATGGGCCGCGGGCAGCACGGTCCAGAGCGAAACACTGGTCGAGCGACTTCGTCCCGCCGAGCCGACCGTGAACGCGACACGGCTTTTGGGACTTGTTTTGTTGCGCCTCGACACGCTCGCATTGAAGTCCGGCGTGACCGATGTCGCCCTCGACGCGCGCAGCGCGCCGGCAACCGTCGAACAGCTCCAGATGTTTTTGAAAAACCCCAAACGGGACCGGCGCGCGGCACGCCGCGCGTTCGCGTGCCTGCGGGCGGAATTCGGCACCCGCGCCGTCGTGCGCGCACGCCTCGCCGACGGCCATCTTCCCGAAGCCCGTTTTGCCTGGGAACCGCTGACCGATCTCGCCGATCTCCCGGAAGCAGAACCGCAACCGGTCGCCCATCGCAACCTGATCCGCCGCTGTTTCGCACGCGCCCTGGCTCTGCCCCGCCGGCCGCGCCACGAATCGGACGGCTGGCAGGTTCGCGGTCGCGACGACCCGCCGGTCGCACAAGTCTGGGGCCCCTACCTGGTCTCGGGCGGCTGGTGGAACGCCGCGCCTGCGGGCCACGAAGCATGGACGCTGGAAAGCCACGGCCAACAACGGGAGTACCACTACGTCGAGAATCTCGAAGGCGAATGCCTCTGGCTCTATTACGACCGCCCCCGCCGCCGCTGGTTCCTCCAGGGCCGTGTCGAATAAACATGCACGTATTCTTTGGGGACAAAACCACATCGAACCAAAGCACACGGACGGCGATGCCTGAGGGGTCGGAGTCCGCTATCGCGCGTGCGACGCCTGGATGCCACAGATCGGGGTCGGGTCGCGACTACGTCGCGGGTCGTTCGTGTGATCGACTCCCGCGTATTTGGCAAGCGCTACGTGAACGTGAACGTCGTTTCGTAAACGCGAACGGGTTCGGGTTCGGGTTCGGGTTCGGGTTCGGGTTCGGGTTCGGGTTCGGGTTCGGGGTCGGGGTCGGGGTCGGAGTCGGGGTCGGGGCACGATGGCGACTTCGAGTGGCCACGGCCGCATGCGTTAGCAGGCGTTCCGTGAACGCGAACGTCCGACGCGAACGAGAGCACGAGCGCGACGCGCGAGAAACATCGCCGTCCCGCCTTCGCCCCTTCGGGCTACGGCGCGGCAAAGCCGGTTGCTTTTGTCCTTCTCATCCTCCGTGGCTTCCCGTGGCCCTCTGTGTTTTTCTCTCAGATAGCGACACGGCGACGGTCATCCGAGCGGCCTACGGTCACGTCGTCGGCAAGCGCAACCTCATCCGTTCCAAACCGAGCGCGGCGTTGTCCCTTGACAGGACACACAACAGTCGTCCAACCGATCACCCGCGGGTACACGGACGCGAAGAATTGAACACGGAGGGCCACGGAGCACCACGGAGGGGCTCCCGGCGCGATTCAACAACAACAGCAAACGTGAACGGCGTCCTCCACGGCGAGCGAGACCACAGCCATTGCCTCCTCCCCTCTTCTTCTCCGTGGCCCTCTGTGGCCCTCCGTGTTTTTTTCTCCGACACCGACACCGCAACGGTCGTTCGAACGGCCGACAGCCGCGTCTACTCCAAGTGCGGCTTACCCAACGATGCGGCGGATGATGCCGTCCTTCAAGCGAAGCTCGCCGAAGTTAAGCAACAACCCAACTCCACAGCCCGAAAGCTTGAGATACGTCATCAGCTGCGCCTCGTGAATCGGGCCGACGCTTCCAATCGCCTTGAGCTCCAGCAACACGGCGCCCTGAACGATCAGATCGGCGCGGTAGCCGCAATCGAGCCGCACGTCCTTGTATTCCACAGGAATCGGAACCTGGCGCTCAAACCGCAGCCCTCGCAGCGCCAGCTCGTGGCAAAGACACTCCTCGTACGCCGATTCGAGCATCCCTGGACCGAGGACACTGTGGACCTCGATGGCAGCACTCAGATCTGGGACGTGAGCTGCTCGTGCTTCATCAAGTTCGACGAAGCGTACCCGCACAAGAGACGGCAAACCACCCTGAGTTCCTACGCCGAGAATCGAGTAGAGCTGAAGGCAAACGAATCGTACGTATCCCAACCGCCGGAACGGTCCGATGACGGCGTACACCCCGGTCTGGTCTAAAACCAACTTCTCGTTTCTTCATGGGGCGAGTCATCCCCACGAGTTGGTCGAGACCGCGCACCGTCTTGGATTGCCGGCACTCGCGGTCACCGATCGCGATGGGGTTTACGGGATCGTGCGTGCGCACGTGCGCGCCCGCGAACTCGGCGTGCAGTTGCTCTTGGGCTCCGAGGTCACCGTCGACGACGGTTCCACGATCGTCTTGCTGGCGCAGGACCGCGGCGGCTACGCCAATCTTTGCCGGCTGCTCACGAAAGGCCGGCGGCGCTGCGCCAAGGGCGAAAGCCGTGTGTTCTGGCGGGAGGTAGCCGAGCATGCGCAGGGCCTGCTGGGGCTTTGGGGGGGCGCGGGGGCGCGAATAGGCGACGCGGAATGTCCGGAAACAATCGCGCGGATGTTGCGCGACGCATACGGCGACCGGCTGTATGCGTTGGCGGCACGCCACCGCCAGGCCGACGAGCCGCTGCGCGAATCGCGGCTGCGTGCTCGCGCCGCCGATTGGAATCTGCCCGTGGTTGCCGGTCGCGAGGTGCTTTACCACACGCCCGCGCGCCGTCCGTTACAGGACGTACTGACCTGCATCCGGCACGGCGTACCGCTATCGGCGGCGGGACGGCGCACGCGCCCCAACGCAGAGCATGCACTGCTGCCTCCGTTCGGATTCGACAAGCTGTTTGCAGACGATCCGGGTGCGGTCGAACGCACCGAGGAAATCCGCTCGCGCTGCTCGTTCTCGCTCGACCGGTTGCGCTACCGCTATCCGGCGGAGAAGCTGCCCGCGGGCAAGACGTCGGCGGACTGGCTGCGCGCACTCGCGCTCATGGGCGCACGCAAACGCTATCCCGACGGCGTGCCCGGTCGCGTGCGCGCGATGATCTTGAAGGAACTCGCGCTGATCGAGGAGCTCGACTACTGCGGGTACTTCCTCACGATGTGGGAGATCGTCGAGTTCTGTCGCAAGGAAGGCATCTTGTGCCAGGGCCGCGGGTCGGCGGCCAACTCGGCGGTGTGTTACTGCCTCGGCGTCACGGCGGTCGATCCGGCGCGCATCGATGTCTTGTTCGAGCGGTTCTTGTCCAAGGAACGCGCCGAGCCGCCCGACATCGATTTGGACATCATGCACGAGCGGCGCGAAGAGGTGATCCAGCACGTGTATTCGAAGTACGGCCGGTCGCACGCGGCGATGGTCGCGAACTTCATCCGCTACCGCATGCGTTCGGCGATCCGTGATGTCGGCAAGGTCCTGGGCCTGCCGGAAACATCGCTCGACCGGCTCGCAAAACTGCATGCGCACTACGACGAGGTCGATGCAGCACAACTCGACCAGGCCGCACTCGACACCGATTCGGCCGCCTGTCGCCACCTGCTGGTGCTCGCGTCGGAAATCCAGAACTTCCCGCGGCACCTCTCGATTCACCCCGGTGGCTTTTTGCTCGGCCACGAACCGGTCCACGACATCGTGCCGATCGAAAACGCCACCATGGAAAACCGCACGGTCATCCAGTGGGACAAAGACGACGTGGAAGATGTCGGCCTGTTCAAGGTCGATCTCTTGGGCCTCGGCGCCTTGTCGCAACTCGACCGCACGTTCGCGCTGCTCAAGAAAAACCGCGGCGTCGAGTTGAGCATGGCGCGCATCCCTGAAGGCGACGAAAAAACCTACAACATGGTCTGCGAGGGGAAAACGGTCGGCGTTTTTCAGATCGAGAGCCGCGCGCAGATGGCCATGCTGCCGCGGCTGCGTCCGCGCACGTTCTACGACCTCGTCATCGAGATCAGCATCGTGCGCCCGGGCCCGATCACGGGCGGCATGGTGCATCCGTACCTGCGCCGCCGCAACGGCACCGAGCCGGTGGCCTACCCGCACGCGTGCCTCGAACCGGTGCTCAAAAAGACACTGGGGGTGCCGCTGTTTCAAGAACAGGTGATGCGCCTCGCCGTCGTCGCCGCGGACTATACGCCGGGCGAAGCGGACCAGTTGCGACGCGACATGGCCGCATGGCGCAAGTCGGGCCGCATCGAGCGTCATCGTGAACGCCTCACGAGCCGCATGCAGGCCAAAGGCATCGCCAAGGAATTCGCGGAAGCGGTTTTTAATCAGATCCGCGGCTTCGGTGAATACGGCTTCCCGGAAAGCCACGCCGCCAGTTTCGCCCTGATCGCCTACGCCACCTCGTGGCTGAAGTGCCACTACCCCGCCGAGTTCACCTGCGCGCTGCTCAACAGCCAGCCGATGGGTTTTTACACCCCCGCCACGATCATCGACGCCTTCAAGCGCGAAGGCGTGCCGATGCGCCCGGTCGATGTCTTGCACAGCAACTGGGACTGCACCCTGGAACCGATCGAGCCGGGCGAGAGGTCGATCTCGGACAAACAGCAAACGAACGGCGATGTTTTCGGCGATGTCCCCGACGACACGCCGCGGTTTGCACTGCGCATGGGGCTGCGCTACGTCAAGGGACTGCGCGAGTCCGAAGGCCTCGCCGTCGTGCAGCTGCAGCCGTTTCGTGACCTTGCCGATTTCGAGGCGCGCTCCGGACTCGGCCCGGCCACGCGCAAAAAACTCGCGGCCGCCGGTGCCCTCGAGTCGCTCGAAGCAGGCCGCCGTCAGGCGTTGTGGAAGCTCGGCCTCCCGGACGCCGCCGCCGATTCGCTCGCGTTGACCGAGGCGGAGCCCGCGCCCTCGCTGCCGGAGTTGACGGATCTGGAAAAGGTCGCGTGGGACTATCGCGCGGGCGGGCACAGCACGCGCATGCATCCGTTGCAACCGTTGCGGGCGGCGCTGACGGCCCAGGGTTTCCCCGATGCGGCGGGTTTGAACGCCGCGCGGGACGGCCAGCGGATGCGTTACGCGGGCCTCGTCATCTGCCGCCAGCGTCCGGGCACCGCGGGCGGCGTGACGTTCATGACCCTGGAAGACGAAACCGGTTTCGTAAACCTAGTCATCTGGCAAAACATCTTCGAGCAGTTCACGGTCCTCGTGAAGACCACGTCGTTTTTGGGTGTCACCGGAAAACTCCAGATCCAGGACGGCGTCGTCCACCTGATCGCGGAAGAACTCTGGCGCCCCAAGTTCCCCGACAATCCCGTCCACCCCCAAAGCCGCGACTTCCACTGAGACAGCAAACGGACGGCGATGTCTTGGCGCGTGCTCGCGGAAGAGTCGCCGTCATAGCCTGTCGGCCCATGAGCTGCGACGCAACCAGCCAACCACAAGCAGAGGTGTCGTCCGGACGGGCCCGCAAACGTACGCAACGGAGAGGCGCGTCCGCCCCGCTAACGAAAATCGCTCATCGCGATTTTCGCTAGCCCACGGGTGTCCAGTAGTTGCCGTCGCGACCGGTCGTGCCGTTCGCGATCTGGCCGGTGATCGAGTCCAGGCTTCCCGGCGCCTGGAACGCCGCGCCGGCTTCCATCGGGACCGAGCCACCGTCCAGGCCGTTGTAGTCGGAATCGTCGACGACGACGATGTCCCCGTCGTGGTTGACAAAGAACGTGCGGTTTCCGCTCGATCCGTAGGCCGCAGGCCACGCGTAGCAACCCCAGCTCGTCGTGGCCAGGATCGGATCGACCGTGCCTCCGCCCAACTCGGTCACCGGACTTCCATCCGCTGCCGGCAGACCGATAATGTAGTAGTAGCCCTTGCGCTGAATGAATCCGGGCGCGACCACCGCGCCGAACGCGGACGACATCACCGCCGGACGGAGCGGAGGCGAGCCGTCGCGCAACGAACGCGCGCCGGACAATTCGCCGAAAAAGCCGTACTCCCCGATTCCGTTTTCATCCTCGTCGATGGCGCCCGAGTTCTGAAAGAGGGCCTGCGCATTGGACAGCGAACGCAGCGTCGCGATGGCCGCCGACTCGTTGGCGCTGATCCGCGCTCCCAAGAGATTGGGAATCGCGATCACGGCGATCACGGCGATGATCCCGATGACCACCATCAACTCGATCAGCGTGAAGCCGTGACGACGATGCCCCATCCATAGGCTTATCGGAACCCGGCGCAAGAACTTGAACCATTCCGGGCAAGAAAACCAGGGGCCCCGGCCCGCCGCGCAGAACGTCTTCGCGAGTGGATGCCGGGGACCCCCGGTGGGAGTCGATTCAGGGGTGCGGGGCCGATCAGCGGCCGACGGCGGTGCGGTACTTGGCCGGGACTCCGAACGGGGTGTTGTCCGCGTTCGGCAACATCCGCTCGACCGCGATCATCATGGCGTCAACAGCGAGCCTGGTCGGACCGGTCTTCGCCACGGCGGCCGCCTCGCGATAGGCACTCGCCCAGAGCGTCTCTGCAAGACACGCCTGCGCCATGAGCTGGCGCTGGGTCTTTTCGTCGAGCGTCGCCATCCGGTTGCCCAGCTTTTCGACGCGGTCGCGCACCTCTTTTTGGGCCCAGGACACGGTCGCCACAACCGGTCTGTCGCCGAACTCGGCAGCGGCACCCGGCTCGTAGCCCCAGCGCACCGTCTCGCCGTTTTCAAGCGCGGTCTTCACGGCGTCGGGCCAGACCCGTTCGTCCGGACTCAGGTCCGGCAGTTCCTCTCGCGCGAGTTCCTTGCCGCTCGCCAAGCGGAACACGAGCTGGCCGTCGCCCTCGAACAGATCGCCGATCGCGACCCGATACTTGTCGTCGGCAGGCAACAGCATGCCCTGCGGCCACAAGTGGAATCCGTGAGGATCATTCTCGGGGTCGTACCCGGCCCGGTTGCGCTTGGTGACCTCCTCGATGGAAACGTCGAGGCCCCTCGCAAGCGTGGCCAAGGCGATCGGGTCGCTCGGATCCTTGGGCTGCAGCAGCAGCTCCAGCCGGGTCTCCGCGTCCGCGCCGACCTTGACGGTCTCTTCGCGTGAAAGAAAGCCCTCGCGCGCCAGGAGCACCCGGTACTCGCCCGCCTTCACTTCGATTTTCTGCGGCGTCCGACCGTGATCGGCATCGCCGACGCGCAACTCCGCGGCCGGCACGGACGCGATCTTGAGCATGCCGGGCTTGGCCGGCGGAAGCGTCGGCGGCTTGTAAAGGGCCACCGCGGCCACGAGGACCGCGGCAGCCGCGCCCAACCACCACTTGTTCCGCTTCAGGCTGCGGACAATGTGCCGTCCCTTCGATACCGGTCGTCCCACGACCCGGCCCCCGCCGGCATACGCCAGCAGATCGTCGCGCATTTCCGCCGCACTCTGGTAGCGGTCTTCCTTGCGCTTTTCCAGCGCCTTCATGACGATCCGCCCGATGCCCGCGGGCAGGTCGGGCTTGACTTCGCGCAAGTGTTGCGGCCGCTCCGAGAGGATCATCCGCATCAGTCCCGCGATGTCGTCCGCCTTGAAGACCGGACGGCCCGCAAGCACCTCGTAGAGCGCCGCGCCGAGTCCGTACACGTCGGTACGTCCATCGACCTCGGACTGTTGCCCGAGCAACTGCTCCGGACTCATGTACGCCGGCGTGCCGAGCGCCTCGCCGGTCTGGGTCAACGACTCGGATGCGACCGTACGTGCGAGACCGAAGTCGGCCAGGACCATCCGGCCGTTCGCTTCCAGCACGATGTTGCTGGGCTTGATGTCGCGGTGAACGATCCCCGCGTCGTTGAGTGCGCTCAACGCATCGGCCACGCCGGCGATCGCACCCGCCAACTCGCGCGGTCCGGGGACATCGCCCTCCTTGACTAACTGGGACAGGGGCTGCCCCTCGATCAAGGCCATCGCGTAGAAGTGGCGGCCCTGGCATTCGCCCGCCTCGTACACCTCGACGATGTGGTCGTGCCGCACCTGCGCGCACGCACGCGCCTCGCGCTGGAACCGCCCGATCGCCTTCTTGTGGGTGTCGAACCCGGATTGGAGAACCTTCAGCGCGACGGTGCGCCCGAGCCCGCGGTGCACAGCTTCGTAGACGACGCCGACAGCGCCGCGGCCCAACTCGCGCAGAAGGGTGTACTCGCAGAACGGGTGCGGGAACCGCTGCCGCTCTTCCTCGGCCAGGGCGTCGTCCAGCGCCGACTCCGCCTCGAGAATTTCCCGCATTTCGCCGAAGTTTTCGCCCGCCTGACGCTCGTACTCCTGGATTCGGGGGGTCTCGCCCAGGGCGCGCCGACGGTGGTAGTCCTCCAGCAGTTCGGCGAGCAGTTGGTCCTTTTCGCTCATGGCACCCCACTAGGCGACGTTTCGCAGCCCGCGTTTCACTCATTCTCGATTTCGCCCATTTCGTCCATCGCCGCCCGAAGTCCCTTCACCGCGCGGAAATAGAGCACGCGGACGGCGTTCTCGGTCCGGCCCATGAGCTGCGCCACGTCGACGGTCTCCCGCTCCTCGAAGCGGCGGAGTTGGATGACCCGCCGGTGGTCGTCCGGGAGCTTCCCGACTGCACGCCGCAACCGGTCCGCCGATTCGATTCGGATGGCAGCTTGGGACGGCGATGTCTGCTCGACCTCGCGCGGCTCCGGGAGTTGCCGCTTTTGTGCGCTTTCCCGTTGCGCCAAGTCCCGGATCCGGTTTTCGGCGACCCGAAACACCCACGCTTTGAACGAGCGATCGTCCTCGCCCCGGAACTGTTCGAGGTCACGATGCAGGGCCAGCAGGATTTCCTGGGCCACGTCCTCCGGGTCGTGCCGCGCACGGAGCGCATCCGACAGGCGCGCGGTCGCCCAGAGCACGAGGCGGCCCCGCAGCCGCTCGAGGAGCAGACTCCGCGCTTCGTTGCTTCCGCCCTGGGCCTCCTGCAACGCGGTGAAGGTCGCCGTCAGAACCGACCGCTGCATTGGCGCCGGATTATAGGCCGCTGCAACCGACAGGCGCCAGCGTCGCCTCGTTTCGGCCAAGGCGCCTCCGGGCGCACGGAATGGGTCACATCGTGGAATCGCTTTTTTGTTTGCGGCGAAACGCCGTCCGACCGATGACGCCTATCTGCAAGGTTGGTCCTGGCACCTTGCAGCAATGGAGAGACACAGCGTGAGAAAGTGGCTTGAACGCCTGCGAGAGCGGGCGAAGAAAAAGCTGGCCCCGGATCCCCGGGATGCCGAACGCGAACTCCGGCAGCAGTTCAAGGGACGGCGCGACGGAACCCGAATCCGCGTGCGCGCACAGGTGCTTCTCGGCAACTCGGAACACCCGTACCGTTGCGAAACAGTCGATGTGGCCCGCAACGGTGTCCTCCTGACGTTTCGTGATCCGCGCTGCCGCGAGTGGGATCTCGCCGGCTACATGCAGTTTCTCGACGAGCACCTGGCCGAGGGTGCAATGCTGCGCCTAGACGGCATCGAGCGCGAGGTCGTGATCGTCCGCGTCACCCAGGGCGGCCTCGGCGGGAGCGACCTGCCGCAGTTCGCCTGCCGGTTCGAAGAGCCGATCTCGACGCAGGAACTCGAGGCCGTCGTACGCGCGGCCCGCGCACGTCACTGACCCGCGAGCCGCGCGAAGCGCTCCGGAGGCGACCGAGGTGTTTGCTTGCGGCGAGGAGCAGCCGTGAAAGCATTGATGAGGCGCCTATGGGGCAGGAGAGACCGAAGCCGGAACGCCGCCCCGGATCCGTTGATCGCGGAGCGGCGCGTCCGCGCCATGTTCCAGGGCCGCCGCGACGGCGCCCGGCTCCTCGTGTGCACAGCGGTTCTTCTGGGCGACGCAGGCAACCCGTACCGTTGCGAGACAATCGACGTGTCGCGCACCGGCCTGCTGCTCGCCTTTCGAGACCCGCGCTGCCGCGAGTGGGACCTGAACGGCTACATGCACTTTCTCGAACAACATCTCGGCCAGACGGTCACGCTGCGCATGGGCGGCCTCGAACGCGAGATCAACATTGTCCGCGTCACGCAAGGCGGCTTGGGCGGCAGCGACCTGCCCCAGTTCGCCTGCCGGTTCCAGGACCCTATCTCCGCCGAGGACCTGGCCGCCCTGCTCCACACGTCGAGAGCCAACCGCGCCGCTCCCCGGTAGCAGCGCGGCGTGAATCCGAGGAAGCAAACGGGTCTGCCCGCGCCGTAGAGCGGAGTGCGAGGGCGGGACGGCGACGTCTACGGGGTCAGAGCTTCACCGACGAACACAGGTGCTTTTTCTTGAGCGCGAGAAAGCCGCAATCGGGACACGAAAAGCGCGCCACCTTGCCCTTCAGCTTGGGCTTTTTCTTCTTGCCCTTCTTGCACTTCGACATCGCCGCCGCGCAGCATAGCCGCGGCCCGGCGTTATGATGTCCATACGATGCGGGGCATTGCTCTGGTTTTTTTGCTCGGGACACTCGCCCGCGCCGAGGAACTTGCGAAGACCACGCTTGTTTGGCGCGACTTTCCGGCCGACGCACCCGCCCACCTGCTCTTGGTGGAACCCGGAAAGGCGACAAAACTGCGGGTTGGCTGCACGACGGCGATTTCCGTAACCCTGCGGATCAAACCGAAGCCTCGGCTCCTGGTGGACGGCAAGCTGCACCCGCTCCCGGCCACGATCAAGGGCGCACAGTTCACTTGGAAACACGAACAACTGCACGTCCGGACCAAGCAGCGCTGGACGGGCGCCGTGGTCCTTGGAAAACGGCACCGACCCGTCGCATTCTTGGGCAATACGTTGCTTCTTGACCTCGACGGCGATCTCGACCTGGCCGGCGCGCACGAGGCGGCCCTTTCCGGCGCGGCGTTTGGGTGGCAGGGCTTCGGCTATCGAGCAGTCATCGCGCCGGGCAAGGACGCGCCCACCCTGACCATCGACGCCATGAAACCCGCACCGCCCGACCGGCGGCCGGCATGGCGTCCGCCGCCGTCGCCCACGCTGCCGCGTTGGACCATCTGGACCGATCCCGAAAAAGACAAGCTCTCAACGCTCAAGACACGCTTTCGACGCGACAGAAAAAGGCACCGCCGGGAGAAGTTTCCGTCCGTCTTCGTGCAGCGGCATCTGCATGAGATCGGCATGCTGCGGACCTCGAAGGCGTTTTCATTCTTGTGGAGCGTCGCGACCAAGGACAAAGACATCCGCACGCGCGCCCACGCCGTCGAGGCGATGGGTTTTCCGGAATACGCAAAGCACGCCGGCAAGGTTGAAAAGCTCGCCCGCGGCGAGGCGGATCAACGGCCGAGCAAGCTCTTCGGCTTCGCGCCCACGTACAAAGTCCATGCGGCCGCCGCCGAGGCGCTGCACTACATGGGCGCCAAGAATCGTTTGCGCGTCTATCTCGACCTGCTCCAGTCATCGTCCGATGACGAACTCTCTGGCGCGTGCCTGCGCTGCATCGGCTATCTCGGCACGCAGCAGGCGTACGATCAACTGTCCGACCGGCTCGATGCCGCGGTCAAGGAGAAGCGCTCGTCGCTCGTCGATGATCTGTATCGCGGAGTTCGCCACTGCCCCCGCACCCCGGTCCTCGAGTGGATGGTGGCCGCCACGAAAACGGTCCTGGCGCGCGACGAGGGCATCGAGGACCTTTTTGCGCTGCGCTATCCACAAGCGCGCGACGCGGCACTCGCGCTCGCGAAGGAGAAAAAGTCGTTTCTGCTCGACGAGGACCGCACACGCGTGGCGCGCGTCCTCGCCACGGCAGGCGACGCTGAATCCGTCCAGGCGGCGCTACGCAAGCCCGTCGTGTCCGACGAGACCACGCTGCAGCGCCTTCTTCCCGCCGTCCGCGACCCGCGCGCGATCCGTGTCATGCTCGTCGAGCTCGATGGCGACCACCGCGAACTCGTGCTTGGGATCTTGCAGCAAATCCCCGTTCCCGCCGTTCGCCGCGAACTCATCGCGCGACTCCGCAATGCGCCGGTCCCCGCGCTGATCCGCGCCGTGGCGCACGTCGGTGGTGAAGGCGCACGCGCGGCGGTGCTCGAGGCGGCAAGAAAGGGCGGACCCGAACTGCGAATCGCGGCCGCCATGGGCTTCGGTGGCACCGGAACGATGGACAAGAATGTGCGGGCCCTGCTCGAGACCATGTGCACCGCTTCAAGCGCCGAGGAACGCGCCGCTGCATGGGCGGCCCTACCCGAGGCGACGGCGGCGATGCTTGCACGGGCAAGCAAAGATCCCTCGTGGCTGGTCCGCCGCGCCGCGTTGCGCGCCGCAAGCCGGCTCGGGCACGGTGATTGGGCGAAGGCCCAGGAGCCCAAGAGGCTGGCTTTGCGCGCCGACGCGGCGCGCGCGTCCGGCCAACCGCTGCCCCAGCCGATCCTCACGATCGCCGGCATCCCAATCCACAGCGATCACATCGTCTTCGTCACCGACGCGACGGGCGAGGCGACCGTCGCCGCGGCGATCAAGAAACTGCCCGACGGCACAAGGGTCAACGTCATCTCGGTACGCCAGGAGCAACCCGCCTGGGCGACAACGGTCCAGCTTCTCGACCGGGCCGGCCGCTCCACGATCCGGCGTTTTTTAAAGAGGCCCGCCGTGTCCGCAAAGCAACGGCCCGCGTTCGCCGACTCCTTCGCCCAGGCGTTGGGCGACCCCGAGGCCGACACGATCGTCTTGATCGGCGCGACCCCATGGGGACAGCGCGCCTCGAACCCGGTCTTTCGACGGCTGGCGCGCCTCGATCCGACGGGCTCACGGACCGTCCAGGCGATCGCCACCATCAACGCCAGCGAGCTGTTTCGCCGTCTCGCCCAACGCAGCGGTGGCCGCTACGTAAAACAGCAAGAACCCACGATCGAATAGCCGCTCCGCCCCCCATGGACTTCCGGGTGGCATTCTCGTAGGTACGGCTCCCCAGTCCGCGAACGAGGCCTTCACGATCGGCACTGTCGCGGTCACCGGCACATACGGCCTCCCTCCGTCGCCGCCGTTCACGTTGAACTTTTCCGGTGGTTGCACGTCGTTCACGATCTCCACCGTCGATCCGGCGGGCGCTCCCGCCGGCACGTGGATGTACGCCGCGGTATCGGCGGACAACCTGAGCAACATCGCCATCTTTAACTTCGCCGCCCCGGCGGGCGACGCCGTCCTCGCCGTCGGCCTCGCCTGGCTCGGACGCGACAACCGTATCGGCGACGCGACCATCAGCGCGACCGTCACGTTTTTTGACGGCACCACACTCGACGCGGGCCCGATCGTGGCCGACGGCACGGGCGACGGCCTGCCCGGCGGCAAGGACGTGTTCATCGGTTTTGAAGACACCGGCGGCCACGGCGGCATCGTCTCGCTCTCCGTTCTCTCAACACAAGACGTCCAGCCGTTCCACTTCTTCCACGGCTGGGACGACATCGGCGTCGTGCTCCAAAGCGGCGCAGGACCGTCGGGCGGCGCCCCCGTCCCGGAACGGGCACGCTGGCGCTGGCCGCCCTCGCCGCGGCCGGGTTCACCGTCGTGCGGCCGGTCCCGCCAGCGCTGACCGGTCCACCAGACATCGCCGTCCGTTTGCTGTGTCCGAATTCGCTGCGGAAGCAAACGGACGGCGATACTTCGCCTCCCCTTATCTTGAGCGGCGTGAACAAACTCGCCCTCGGTCTCCTTTTCCTGGCTGCCTGCCGGGAGACGGTGCGCGACGACGCGTACTCGGGCACCATCGAGTTTCCGGACGTCGCGGTCGGGTCGCTTGTCGGCGGACGTGTCGTCGAGGTTCGCAAACAGGAAGGCCAGCGCGCGAAGGCGGGCGACGTACTCGTTGTGCTTGACCCCGACGAGTGGCAGAGCACGCTGGACGAGGCGCGGGCGCTGGCCGAGGCGACGGCGCGGGAGCTCGAGCTGCTCGAGGCCGGGGCCCGGCAGGAGGACATCGATCGCGCGAAGGCCGACGCGAAACGGCTGGAGTTGATCTGGCAGGTTGTCCAGAAGGGCGCGCGCAAGGAAGAGATCGCGCAAGCGCGCGAGGACTGGACCGCCGCGGACGCGCTGTTTCAGGAGGCGGATGCCGCGCTCACGCGCGAGCAGGGACTCGTGCGTGAAGGCTCGAGCACGACGGAATTGGCGGAGAAAGCGCTGGCCAGGGCCGAGGCGGCACGCGCGCGGCGGTCGGCGGCCAAGCAACGGCTCGCGCTGCTCGAACGCGGGGCGCGCAAGGAAGAGATCGAGGCGGCGCGGCAGGCGTGGCTGGCGCAGCTCCAAGTCGTAAAGCGGCTGGAGGCCGGCACGCGGCCCGAGGAGATTGCGGCGAAGCGGGCCACGCTCGCGGCCGCGCACGCGCGCATCGAGGTCGCGCAAAAAAAACTCGAGGAGCTGACCATCCGCGCACCCGCCGATTGTCTCGTGCAGACCCTCGACCTGCGCCCGGGCGATCTTCTCGCGGCTGGCGCGCCGGTCGCCGTCCTGATCCTGCCCGACGAGCCGTGGATCACGATCCACGTCCCGGAGAGCGACCTCGCGAGCGTCTCGGTCGGCAAGCTTGCGGACGTGACGCCGGACGGGCACCCGCCGCTTGAAGCCACGGTCTCGTGGGTCTCGCGCGAGGCGGAGTTCACGCCGCGCAACGTCCAGACGCGGCGCGAGCGCGCGACCCAGGTGTTTCGCGTGAAGCTCGTCTTGCGCGGCGACACGAGCCTGCTCAAGGACGGCCTGTGGGCCGATGTCGCGCTGCGATGAGCGTGGCAAACGCCGAGAGGACCACCGCCATCGAGGCGCGCGGCCTGACCCGCCGCTTCGGGTCCCTCGTTGCCGTCGATGGTGTCGATCTTTCCGTGCGCAAGGGGTCGATCTTCGGCCTGCTCGGCCCCAACGGCTCGGGCAAGTCCACGCTCATCCGGATGTTTTGCGGCTTGTTGCGACCGTCGTCCGGGGCACCGATCGTCCTCGGCCTCGACGTGCGGCGGCGGCCCGTTCAGGTGCGCCGCCGCATCGGCTACATGTCGCAGCGCTTCTCCCTGTACGACGAGCTGACCGGCCACGAGAACCTCACGTTTTTTGCACGCGCGTATGGATTGCCGCGCCGCCGCCTCACCCGACGATTGGGCGAGGTCGTGGAGCGCACCGGCCTGAGTGGCTACGAAACCCCCCGCGCGGGCACGCTCTCCGGCGGCTGGAAGCAGCGGCTCGCACTCGCGTGCGCGCTGGTCCACGACCCCGATGTCCTGTTTCTCGACGAGCCGACGGCGGGCATCGACCCCGTCGCCCGCCGTGCGCTGTGGACCCTGCTGTTCGAGCTGATCGCGGAGGGCAAGACCCTCTTTGTGACCACGCACTACATGGACGAGGCCGAGCGCTGCGACCACCTCGCCTACGTCTACCTCTCCAAGCTGCTCGTCAACGGCACGCCGAGCGAACTCAAGGCGCTACCCGACGTCAACCCGCCGGACACGCGGCGCGTCGAAGCGCGCACGAACCGGATCCAGGAGGCCCTGCGGCGGCTGGAGACCCATCCCGGCGTGCTTGAAGCCACGGTTTTCGGTGAGTCGATCCGCCTGCTCGTGGACGACGCGACCACCAATCGCGGGCTGCTCGCGTTCTTGCCAGACGACGCCACGCTCGCCGCCATCCGCCCGTCGCTGGAAGACGTCTTTGTCACGATGACACAGCGGGCGAGCGCCGCGGCCGCCACCCAAGAAGGAGCAAAGCGGTGATCCGCGGCCTCGGTGCGGTGGTCTACAAGGAGCTGTTGCAACTGCGGCGCGACCCGGCGAGCCTCGGACTCGCGCTGCTCATTCCCGTGATTCAGCTCGTGATCTTCGGCTTCGCGATCGACACCGAGGTGCGTGATGTCCCGTTCATCGTCGTCGATTCCGCCCGTGTGCGCGAAAGCCGCGAGTTCGCCCGCGCGTTCGAGGCGACAGGCACGTTTCGACTCAAGGGCTACTTCGACAGTCGCGACGAGGCGCTCGCGCAATTGCGCGCGGGACACGCCAAGGCCGCCCTGCTGTTTCCGACGGATTTCGCGAGCCGCCTCCTGCGGGGCGAGATTGCGCGTGTCCAGGTACTCGTGGACGGTTCGGATCAAACCGTCGCCGCCCAGGCGCAGGCCGCCGCCCTCGGCGTGGCCCAGTCGTTCACCCGACGCACCGCGCCTACAGTGCAGGCACGCGTTCGTTTTCTCTACAACCCGGACGGCCGTTCCGAGAACTTCTTCGTCCCGGGCCTCGCCGGCATCATCCTGCAGCTCGTGACGATGACGCTGACGGCGTCCGCCATCGTCCGCGAGCGCGAACGCGGCACGTTCGACCAGCTCATGGTCACGCCGGTCTCGCGCCTTGCCATCACCCTCGGAAAACTCTTCCCCCCGATCCTGCTCGGCGCGGTCGCGGCTGCGCTCGTCCTCTCCGTCATGGTCTGGGTCTTCGACGTGCCGATCCGGGGCAGCCTCGGACTCCTGGTCGCGCTCACAACGCTGTTTGTCTTTACGAGCCTCGCCCTCGGCCTGTTCATTTCCACGATCGCGCGCTCGCAGCTCCAGGCGCTCATGCTGACGCTGCTCATCTTGTTGCCCTCGGTGCTGCTGTCCGGCTTCATGTTCCCGCGCGACACGATGCCCAGCCCGATCTACGAACTGACTTGGGCGATCCCGGCCACGTACTTCGTGGAGATCATGCGCGGCATCGTGTTGCGCTCCGCGTCCGCCGAGGAACTCCGCCATATGATTCTGCCGCTGGCGGGCATCGGAGTCGGCCTGTGCGCACTGGTCGCCCTCCGTTTCCGAAAGACGGTCGAATGACCCCCCCGCGACAAGAGATCACGTCATGAAACACGTTTCCCTGGAGGGCTTTCGCCTTGGCCGGGATCTCCCACTTGATGAACTCATACCGCCCGCACGACTCGCGCCTACCTGGCGACGCGGACACTTCGCGCCCGCATGACCTGTTTCGCCATGCCGGGTTTTTGCACCGGCTCGCGCGGGGACTCGTCCGCGACGATTTCACCGCGGACGACGTCATGCAGGAAACCTGGGTAGCGACGTTGCGCGACCGCCCGCGCGATCCGGAACGCGCACGCGGCTGGCTCGCCCGCATCACGCGGAGCTTCGCAGCTCGTCAACACCGCGCCGCGGCGCGCCGGAGCCGGCACGAGCAGCGCGCACGAACACGCCGCGTCGAGCCGTCCGCCGCAGACACCGCCGCGCGCCTCGAACTCGAGCGGCTGGTCGTCGCCGCCGTCACGGCACTCGACGAACCCTGCCGCACAACGATCGTCAAGCGGTTCTTCGACGGCCTCCCGCCCAGCACGATCGCCCGCGAAATGAACGTACCCGTGCGCACTGTCGAATCCCGCCTGCGCCGCGGCCTGGAACGCCTGCGCGACCGCCTTGACAAACAACGCAACGACTGGCGCGCCGGACTCGTCGCCCTCGCCGGCCTGCGCATGCCCAGGGCAGGTACGACCGTTGCAGCGGCGCTGACCACGATCGCGGTGCCGCTCGCCGCCGCCGCCGTAGTCGTCGTTTCCTGGATCACCTTGGGGAGCAACGACAACGCGCCCACTCGCACGACAGGACATGCAGCCCGCGGACCCGTCGTGCTCGCCCGCGGCGCACCCGGCCCCCGCCCCCCCCTGCCGCTTCCGCAAGATGCCCTGACCCAACGTGTCCGCCTGTTGCGCTACCACCTGCGCCACGGCGCGACATGGAGGCGACGTCGCTCCGCGCTCGAGCTCGCGGCACTCGGCGAGAAGGCACGCGCAGCGATCCCCGACCTGTTGTCCTACCTGTCGCACGAACAGGGCTGGTGGGACGAGGCCCGCGGCGAGATCGAGCAGGCACTCGGCAGGATGGCACCGGTTTCGTTGCCGGCCATGACGGCGCTGCTACAGCATACGGACGGCGAGATTCGTGCGAGCGGACTGCGCGCGCTCGGCCACGGCGGCGCCGCATCCCGCCCGGCGATCCCGGCCGTCGTCGCGCGGCTGCGCGCGGAGATCGAATGGTACGCCGGCGAAGCGGGCCGCGCCCTGGCGCGCATGGGCGAGCCCGGCATCGCCGCGTTGTTGCGCGAGGCGAGCACGTTGCGCCACGTCCGCGGACGGCGGCTCGGTCACCCGACGCTCCAATTCATACCGCCCAACCCGTTCGAACGCGCCTTCACGGGACTCGGCTCCGAACTCGCCGCGCCGCTCGCCCGACTGCTCGAGGCCGACGACACGTTCGCACGCGCCAACGCGGCCGCCGCGCTGCACGGCCTCGGAGCAAACGCGGCGCCCGCACTTCCCGCAATCCTGCGCGCAATCAGAAACCGAAAGTTCGGCGACCGGACACGCCTGCTTCGTCTCCTGGGGGTGCTCGGTACGCACGGACGCGGCGCCGCGTCGATTCTCGTCGCAGAATTGCGGGGATTCACGGCGCGCGAACGCGTGCACGCACTGCTCGCCCTTCCACGCCTTCCGGACGCACACGCCGTAGCCCATCATTTGGCCGCCTGGCTGCACGAGCCCGGACGCTCCGAGAGGATGCGTGAACGCGGTGCCGGCGGGCTGATCGCTTTGGGTGCGGGTGGTCCGCATGAGCGCGATCTCTTGGTCGAGACCGTGGCGGGCGGATCGCTGAGCTGGGCTCCGGCGCGCGATATTCTTCGCGGCCACGGGACCCGGATCGAGGGCCTCGTGCCGATGCTTCGCGACCGCCTGATCGCAGCCCTGATCGCCGAACGCACCGCGCGCGATCGTTCGCGCAGTGGGCGTCTTCTTTCCGTGCTCCGGGTGCTGGGTCAGGCCGGCAAGCGCGCCCTGGCGATCGTGCACGAACGGACGCGCCCCGCGGAGCATCGGCGCATCGTGGCCGAAAGCTGCGACGACACGCGCGCGCTTCTGCCCCGTGTCTTCAACCCCGTGCGCCGTGAGTTGCTGATGGACGAGGGGTACGCGCGTTCATGGTCCGGGTTGGCCCGCGGCCTTGCCCCGGCCGACGGAGTCGTTCGTTCTCTCGCGGCGCGCGCGCAACAGGCCGACCCCATTGCCGAACACGCGCTCGGCGCGCTCGTGGCGCTGCGCGCGAAGCAGGCGATTCCGCTTCTGCTGCGACGACTTGCCGATGAGGACCGGCGCACCTACGCCGCGCGGGCGCTGGGCCGGATGGGATTGTTGGCCAAGCCCGCGCTCGGGACGCTGCGCAAGCTGGTGGAGACCGAGCACGACGCCGCAGTCGTCGCGGCAGCCGGTGCCCTCGCTCGAATCACCGGCGACGATTCCGCGCTCCGCATGGTCATCGAGAGAGACTGGCGGGGTACGCACGACGCCGCGAAAAGAGAGTTGGCCACGTTGTCCAGGCAAGTCCGCGCAAGACCGCGGTAGCCCGATCGCTCGATTTTTGCGGGGCAGACGCCCGTCCCGTGTTTCTCCTTGCATGCCCCCCAAGAACCCGAGTTCCCCCGCCTCGCGGGCCAAGCGACTAGCCGTCCTTGGCTACGGAGTCGCGGTCTACGCCCTGTTTTTGCCGACGTTTCTGTATGCGATCGGCTTTGTCGCCAACCGCATCGTTCCGCGCTCGATCGACAGCGGCGAAATCGGTCCGCTCGGGACCGCGCTTGCGGTCAACCTGGGCATGCTCGGCCTGTTCGCGGTCCAGCACATGGTCATGGCGCGCCCGGCCTTCAAGCGCCGGTGGACGCGAATCATCCCGGCTGCCGCCGAACGCAGCACGTTCGTCCTCGCCACATGTGCGGGGCTGTGCCTGATGTATGGACAGTGGCGCGCGATGCCGAGCGTCGTATGGCACGTTGAGAGCCGCAGCGCCACGATGTTCCTCGAAGCGTTGTCCCTGTTCGGCTGGGCTCTCGTTCTCGTCGCCACGTTTCTGATCGACCACTTCCACCTGTTCGGCCTGAAGCAGGTGATCCACTTCGCGCGGGAAAAACCGGAAGCGAACCCGGCGTTCTCGGTCCGCTCGCTGTACCGCTATATCCGCCACCCGCTCTACCTCGGGTTCTTCATCGCCTTTTGGGCAACACCGACGATGACCGCCGGCCACCTCCTGTTCGCCGGCGGCTGCACCGGCTTCGTGCTGATCGCGGTGCGCCTCGAGGAGCGCGATCTCAAGAACGCGCATTCGGAATACGAAGACTACGCGGAACGCGTCCCGATGATCGTACCGCGCCCGGGTCGCCGCTATGCGGCGGGCGTTGAGGCGAGCACCGTGAAGTAGTGTTTGGGGGCGGGGCCGGACGTCGCCGTCCCGCCTTCGCGCTCCGCGCTTCGACACGTGCGGGCCCGTTTGCTGTTGATCGGGGAAGCTGCTTCCCAAGCGAGGCCACTTCCTTCAGACTGACGGCATGTCCGACGATAGTGCGCACGGCCAGCCCGTTTCGAGAGAGGATTACAAGCGCGCGGAGTCGCAGCTCCGCGTCGAACTGATCAACGCGCAGTACGACCTGCGCGACGCACCCTTTCCGGTTCTCGTGCTGGTCAACGGCGACGCGTCCAAGGGCTGCGACGAGGTCGTCGATCTCCTGCACGAATGGATGGACGCGCGGTATCTGGACACCCGCGTTCTCGAGGCTCCCACGAACGAGGAGCGTGAGCGGCCCCGTTTTTGGCGTTACTGGCGGGCGCTGCCTCCCAAGGGCCGTATCGGAATCTTCTTGGGCGCGTGGACGCGGCGAGCGATCGACGACCGCGCTTCGAACGCGATCGGCGACGAATCGTTCGCGCGACAAATCGCCGAGGCACGACTGTTCGAGCGCACGCTCGTCGAAGACGGCGTGCTGATCGTGAAGTTCTGGCTGGCCGAGGATGTCGAGGAAGACCCCGTCGCCTACCGGTTCCTCGAGGAGACAACGGCACCCGCCAGCGCATGGATTCCCATCGATGCCACTCCCAGGCGTGTCCGGAACCTGATGATCATGCGCGTGCTCCTCCGCGCGCTGCGCGATCGCCTGGATGACAGGCTCAGGCCCCTGCCGTCGCCGTGGCTCGATGCGGTGGCCGGTGCGCCCCTCGCGGATGTCGACCTGACCGCCCAACTCGAGGACGACGAGTACGACCAACGCCTGGAAAAGGCCCAATCGCGCCTCAAGAAACGCGTGCACAAGGCGCGCCGCCGCGGCATCACGACAGTCCTTGCATTCGAGGGCTGGGATGCCGCGGGCAAGGGCGGCGTGATCCGCCGGATCACCGGGCCGTTGCACGCACGCGACTATCGCCTGATCCCGATCGGCGCGCCGAGCGAGGAGGAACGCAAGCACCACTACCTGTGGCGGTTCTGGCACCGCCTGCCGCGCGCCGGCCGCATGCTGATCTTCGACCGCTCGTGGTACGGCCGCGTCCTCGTCGAACGGGTCGAGGGTTTCGCGACCGACGACGAATGGCGGCGCGCCTACGACGAAATCAACGCCTTCGAGGAACAGCTCGTCGATCACGGCATCGTACTGCTCAAGTTCTGGCTGCACATCGAACCCGACGAGCAGTTGCGCCGCTTTCGGGCACGCGAGCAGACCCCGTACAAGAAATACAAGCTCACGGACGACGACTACCGCAACCGCGACAAGTGGGACGACTACGAAACCGCCGCCAACGAGATGGTGCTGCGCACGAACACCGACACGGCCCCATGGCATCTGATCGCCGCCAACGACAAGAAACACGCCCGCGTAAGAGCCCTCGAAACAGTCTGCGAGTCGCTGAAACACCGACTGCGACAAGAGAGGGAATAGGCCAACAACAAACGGGCCTGCCCGCGTCGGAGCGCGAAGGCGCGACGGCGATGTCGTTGCCGATTCCTGGATGCAACGGCAGACCATTTCTGCAACCCGATTGGACACTCCTCAAGGGGCGAGCGGGTTGCGTGCCGGGTTCCCCCGGATCCGGTTTGGGCAGCATCTGGTTTCGAGCCGCGCTCCTGCCAACGAGAGAGCGACATGCAGTCCGCCGGAAACGGGCACCATACGTGGAGCGCGGCAGGAAAAACGGGCCGGTGATGCCGTAAGACATCGCCGTCCGTTCCTCACGATGCGGGATTGGCATCCATGGTGCAGTAAGGGAAGGGCATGGAGGCGTTGTTCTCGGCCCGCGGGCTGGTCCGCACGTTTTTCATGGGCGAGGTCGAGGTGCAGGCGCTCAAGGCGACCGATCTCGACGTGTGGGCGGGCGAGACGCTCGTCATCCTGGGCCCCAGCGGTTCCGGCAAGTCGACTCTGCTGCAACTGCTGGGCGGAATGGACCGGCCGACCGCCGGAATGTTGCACTTCCGCGACACCGAGTTGACGGCACTCAACGAGCGCGAGCTGACGCTGTTTCGTCGCCGGCATGTCGGGTTCGTTTTTCAGTTCTACAACCTGATCCCGTCGCTGACCGCGCTCGAAAACGTCGCCGTCGCGACCGAGATCGCGAAAAAGCCCCACGACTCCGCGGAAATGCTCGCGCTCGTGGACCTCGCCGAGCGGGCGGGGCATTTTCCGTCACAGCTCTCCGGCGGTGAGCAGCAGCGCGTCGCGATCGCCCGCGCTGTCGCGAAGGCGCCGGACATGCTGCTGTGCGACGAGCCGACAGGCGCGCTCGACTACCGCACGGGTCTCACGGTGCTGGAAATCCTGCGCCGCGTAAACCGGGAACTGGGTACGACGCTCGTGCTCATCACCCACAACGCGGCTATCGCGGACATGGCCGACCGGGTCCTGCGCATGCAGTCCGGACAGGTCGTCGAGATCACCGAGAACGCCACGCCCAAGGGGCCGTCCGAGATCACGTGGTGACCCGATGCGGATTCTCCACCGAAAACTCTGGCGCAACATGTGGTCCCTCAAGGGATCGTTTCTGGCGATCGTGCTCATCGTCGCCTGCGGCGTCGCCAGTTTCGTCACGGTCCTAACCGCGTACCGCGGGCTCAAGCGGTCGCGCGACTCCTACTACGCACGCTACCGGATGGCCGACATTTTTGCGCCGGTCAAGAAGGCGCCGCGGGCAGCGATACAGGCTCTCGAGACCGTGCCCGGCGTGCGGCGCGTGGCGGGGCGCATCGTGTTCGACGTCACGCTGGATCTGGCCAGGCTCGATCAGCCCGTGTCGGGACGCATCGTCTCCGTGCCCGACCGCCGGCGCCGGCTCCTGTGTGACCTGCATCTCGTCGCCGGCGATTGGTTCGAAGGCGACGGGACGCGCGAAGCGATCGTGGCGAAGCGCTTCGCCGAGGTGCACGGACTCGGTATCGGGGACGAGCTGCCCGTCATCATGAACAACAAGAAGGAGGCGCTGCGCATCGTCGGCGTCGCCCTCTCGCCTGAGTTCGTCTACCTCATCAGCGGCGCCAACATCCTGCCGGATGCGGAACACTTCACCGTGCTGTGGCTCTCCGAGTCCTTTGCCGAGGCGGCGTTCGACTTTCGGGACTCGTGCAACGACGTGCTGGCCGTTCTCGACCGCGGGGCAAGCCCCGAGGAGGTCATCGCGGAGTTCGACCGCCGACTCGACCGATACGGCGCCGCGGGCGCGTACGCGCGCAAGGACCAGCTCTCAAACCGCTACGTCAACGACGAGATCGAGGGGCTGAAGGGGTCGGCCACCCTGGTGCCGACGGTCTTCCTCGGCGTGGCGGCGTTCGTGCTGCACATGCTCATGGGCCGGCTCGTGCGCACGCAGCGCGGCCAGATCGCCCTCCTGCGCGCGTTCGGCTACACCCGCGCCGAACTGATCGGACATTACCTTGAAATGGCCCTGCTCGTCGGCGTCGCCGGCGTCGTCTTGGGAAGCAGCCTCGGAATCTGGTTCGCCTTCGGTCTCGTCGGCGTCTACCGCGACTTCTACGACTTCCCGGTGCTCGACCTCTCCGTCGATCCCGTCGCGGTGGCTGTCGGTTGCGCGGTCGGCCTCGGCTTCGTGGTCCTCGGCACGCTCCGAGCCGTCCTCTCGGTCGCGCGACTGACTCCTGCCGAGGGGTTGCGGCCCGCGGCGCCGCGCGTCTACCACGAAATCCTTCTCGAACGGAGCCCGCTGCTCTGGAGTCGCGTCGGTTTTTCCGGCCGGATGGTAATCCGTCACCTCGCACGCACGAAGCTGCGAACGATTCTCGCCATCACCGGCGTCGCTCTCGCCACGGGTGTCCTGATGCTGTCGTTTTTCGGAATCGACTCGACCGCCGAACTGATGGATGTCCAGTTCCGGCTCGTAGAGCGCCAGGATGCGCGGATCACGTTCCACAATGAACGCAGCGACGCTGCGCTCTTCGAGTTACGGCGTATGGAGGGCATGCGCCGTGCCGAGGCGGTACTCGGAGTCGGAGTCCGGCTCCGTCACGGGCACCGCCACCGGCGCACGGGAATCACCGGCCTCGACCGCGACGGAACCCTGCACGGACTTCTCGACGGCGACCTGCGCTCCGTCTCTCTTCCGCGCGACGGCCTCCTCCTGTCGCGCAAGCTTGCCGAACTGCTTGGCGCGCGAGTCGGTGACGAGCTCGAAGTCTCGGTGCTGACCGGAAAAAAGCAGCGCTTTCGCGTCCCCGTTGAAAACGTCGTAGACGAGTACCTGGGAGCGTTCGCCTATGCCGACCGGAAACAACTCGCGCGCTGGATCGGCGAGGACAGCGCCCTGAACGGGACGCTGCTGTCGATCGACCCGCGACACGCGACCGATGTCGGCCGCACGCTGAAGCGGCTGCCCGCGGTCTCGTCCGTCGATTTTCGCAAAGACGTCGTCGGCTCGTTCAACAAGACGATCCAGGAGACCCAACGCATCTTCTCGATGGTCATCATCCTGTTTGCGGGCACGATCTGCTTCGGGGTCGTCTACAACACGGCGGGCATCTCGCTCGCGGAGCGCGCGCGCGAACTTGCGTCGCTACGCGTCCTCGGCTTTACGACCGCGGAGGTACGCGCAATCCTCACGACGGAGAACCTCCTCGTCTCCACGGCGGGGCTGCTGCCGGGTCTCGCTCTCGGCGCGCTCTTCGGCTGGCTCTTGTCGCGGCTGTACGACACGGACCTCTATCGGTTTCCGTTCGTCGTGTCGCCGCACTCGGTCCTGAAGACGGTCGTCGCCGTCTACGGATTCACCCTGGTCGCCAACTGGGCGGTTGGCAGAAAACTGAAGCGGCTCGACCTCGTCGAGGTGCTCAAGGCACGCGAATGAAACGCTGGATCTGGATCACCCTCGGCGCAGTGCTGCTCGCCGGACTCTGGTACTACGGCGAAACACGCCCGCTCCGGGTGGACACCGCCCGAATCGGGCGCGGGCCGATCCGCGCGTTCGTCGAGGAGGAGGGCAAGACCCGGGTCATCGACCGGTTCGTCGTTTCCGCACCGGTTGCCGGTCGCCTGCGCCGCGTCGATCTCGACGAGGGCGATCCGGTTACGAGGGGCACGGTCGTGGCCGAAATCGACCCGCTACCGCTACGGACCCGCATCCAGGTTACGGAAGCGCGAATCGCCTCGCTGCGCCGCCGCGTCGAGGGAGTCGAGCGCAAGAAGCCGAAGCGGGAGGAGCTCGAGCGCGCAAACGTCGAAGAGAAGCGCGCCCGCGAGGGGATGGCGATCGCCGGACGCGCACGCGCCGACGCCGCAGCCGAGCACGCACAGACACAAAACGACTACAGGAGGCAACGCTCTCTGCTGCGCGCCGGCGCGGGATCGGCGGAGGCCGTCGAACGGGCCAAGACCGCCGAGACGGGGGCCCGCGCGCGTCTCGACGCCGCCGACGTGCTCATCCGCATCCGCAAGCTGGAACGGGACACGGCTATCCTGTCGACATCGATCCTCAGGGCGCGCATGCACGACTACGACTGGGAGAAGCGCGACTACGAGGCGCAGATCGGCGGCCTCGCGGCCACGCGAAACGAACTAGACGACGACCTGCGGCGCACGCACGTCAAGACCCCGGCGACGGGCGTGATCCTGCGCATCCTGCGGGAGAGCGAGCAGTGGGTCACGGCCGGCACGCCGCTGTTGGAGATCGGCAACGTCGCGGAGTTGGAGGTCGAGGCGGATTTTCTGAGCGGCGACGCCGCCCGCATGAGCACAGACATGACGGCCGAGGTCTTCGGCCGCGGGCTCGGTGCGACCATCGTGGGCGCGAAGGTCAAGCGCGTCTACCCTTCCGCGTTCAGAAAGGTCTCCTCGCTTGGCGTCGAGCAGCAACGCGTGAAGGTGCTGCTGACCTTTCCCGGCCCGCCCCTCGGCGACCGTTTCCGCGTGAACGTCCGCGTGATCCTCGACGAACGCGCCGACGTGATTCTGGTTCCCGAAGGCGCCCTGTTCCGCCAAGGCACGAAGTGGCATGTCTTTCGGATCGAGGAAGGCCGCGCCCGACCGACCGCGGTGAAGACCGGCCTGCGCGATGGCCGCTTCCGCGAGGTGGTCGCCGGCCTAAAAGCAGGCGATCACGTGATCCTGCACCCCGACCGCGACCTGAAGAACGGCACGCGCGTAGGACCGATCGACTGAATGCAGCGTTCAAAAAGCAAACGGACGGCGATGCTTCAAGGACATCGCCGTCCGTTCCTGACGTTGCGGGTGATTCGGGCTCAGCTCCCCGCGGATTCCATGATCTTGTTCAGGTCGAGGCCGAGCTTTTCCGCGACGCGGCGGCCGTAGTCCTCGTCGGCGCGCGCGAAGTGGCCGAGTTGGCGCACTTGAACCGTTTCTCGGGCCTGGCCCAGCACGCCCGCGATGCGGGTCGCGAGACGATCGCGGTGCGCATCGTCGAAGAGGCGGTAGAGGTTGCCGACCTGCGTGTAGTCGTCGTGGTCGGTCGTCGAGTCGTAGCGGTCGGCGATCGCCTGGCCCAGGTCCATCGGCGGTTCCTTGGCCTGCGGCGCCTCGTCCGGTTGTCCATCACGGCTGTTGGGCCAGTAGTTCGCCGTCATTTTGCTGTAATCATTGGCCGTCGCCATCACGCCGTCGCGCTGGTAGTTGGCAACCGGAGACTTCGGGCGGTTGATCGGAATCTGGTGGTAGTTGCTGCCGACGCGGTAGCGGTGCGCGTCCGAGTAAGACATCAGGCGCGCCTGAAGCATCTTGTCGGGGCTCGGCCCGATGCCGGGCACAAGGGCAGACGGCGAGAACGAACTCTGCTCGACCTCCGCGTGGTAGTTGTCCGGGTTGCGGCTGAGCTCGAAGCGGCCGACCTCGTACAGCGGATAGTCGCCGTGCGGCCAGACCTTGGTCAGGTCGAACGGGTTCCAGGCGAAAGTCGCGGCCTCGTCCTGCGTCATGACCTGGATGTACATCGTCCAGCTCGGGTAGTCGCCGGTCTCGATCGCGTTGTACAAATCGCGCTGGTGGCTCTCGCGGTCCTCGCCGATCAGCTTCGCGGACTCCTCGTCCGTCAGGCACCGGATGCCCTGGTCGGTCTTGAAGTGGAACTTGCACCAGACCCGTTCGCCTTCGGCGTTGACCATCGAGTAGGTGTGGCTTCCGTACCCGTTCATGTTGCGCAGGGTCGCCGGGATGCCGCGGTCCGAGAACAGGATCGTGACCTGGTGCAGCGACTCGGGGCTGAGCGACCAGAAGTCCCACTGCATGTCCATGTCGCGCATGTTCGTCTTGGGATCGCGCTTTTGGGTGTGGATGAAGTTCGCGAACTTGTACGGGTCGCGGATGAAAAAGACCGGCGTGTTGTTGCCGACCATGTCCCAGTTCCCGTCTTCGGTGTAGAACTTCATCGCGAAGCCGCGGACGTCGCGCTCCGCGTCCGCCGCGCCGCGCTCGCCGGCGACGGTCGAAAAGCGGATGAACATGTCCGTCTTCTTGCCGATGTCCGCCAGGAACCGCGCCTTGGTGAACCGCGTGATGTCCTGCGTCGCGGTAAACGTGCCGTGCGCGCCGGTTCCCTTGGCGTGCACCACGCGCTCGGGAATCCGCTCGCGGTTGAAGTGCTGCATCTGCTCGAGGAGCTGCACGTCCTGCATCAGGACCGGGCCGCGCGGACCGGCCGTGAGGGCCTGCTGCATGCCGATCGGGTTGCCGTCCGCCGTCGTGAGAGGAGGTCGTTTTTCGCTCATGGGGTCATGCTAGCCCCCGCCCCCCCATAGACCCAATACTCGTTTTCTATCCTCCCGATAGGCCCCACCTATGTCACGAAAGCGCGGACGATCTCCTCGAAAGCCCGCGCTGCGTTCGTGCGATAGCGCAGCATCCCCCAGACGATGCAGAGTTCGCGCTGCGGCCGGCCCCGGGCAAACGGAAGATAGACGCGCGACCGCGACCGATCCTGCCGCTTCATCATGTCGGGCACGACGGAGACTCCGAGGTCGGCGGATACCATGCGGGCGATGGTCGCGAGCTGGGCGCCCCGCGAGACGACGCTCGGCTTCGCCTTGCCGCCGCGGCAAAACCGCGTGACTTGCCCCGCGAGGCAGTGGTCTTCGTGCAAGACGAGCGTGCGCTGCTTGTCGAAAGCTGTCCACGACACGCTCTTGCGCCGCGCCAGCGAGCTCTCCGCCGGTGCGAGCACCCAGAGCCGCTCGCGCGCGATGCATTCGACGTGGACCGCCCGGTCGTCGGCGATCGACGACGTGATCGCGAGGTCGAGATCGCCGTTGAGCACGCCATCGACAAGCCGGTCGGTCACGTCCTCGACGACATGCACGGCCACGTCCGGCCAGCGCCCGGCGAAGCGGCCGACACACCCGGGCAGCACGAACGGCGCGATCGTCGGAATGGCACCCACGCGCAGCGTGCCCGCAACATCGGTTTTCGTCTCCCCCACTTCCCGCCGCGCATCGACGAGTTCGGCCAGCACGGTGCGCGCCCGCGCGACCAATCGCGCGCCGGCCTCGGTCACGACCACACCGCGCGGCAACCGGTCGAACAGCGAAACGCGGAGCTCGGCCTCAAGCTTCTTGATCTGCTGGCTGAGCGAAGGCTGCGCTACATGCAACCGCTCGGCAGCCCGCGAGAAGCTCCGCTCCTCGGCAATGGCCACGACATACTCGAGCTGACGGATTTCCATCCAGCCATCCTACGTTCGCGGGAGAGGCCTCCTGGCGACCGCGAACGGGCCTGCCCGCGCCGAAGCGCGGAGCGCGAAGGCGGGACGGCGATGTCTCGGAAACAACACTGCGGTTGTGGGTCGATCACCGTTTCAACCAGCGTGAGAGCGATACGGTGCACGCTGCTCGCGGTCGGGGTCCTGTGCGGGAGCGCGCTCGCCGGGGAGGACGCGTCTGCGACCTACCGGTCGAAAATCAGGCGATTGGCGCGCGACAAGACGGCCTTTTGGAACCAGTTCGGCAAGCGGCAGGTCGCCGCACGAAGAGTGTTCATGAAGCCCTACCAGGACATGGTGGGCTCGATGAACAGAAAAGTCGCCGGATCAGTCGACATGACCGTCGATCATTCCGCCTACCGAACCCTGTACGACGAGTGCGTCGCGCTGGAGGGTCGGCAAGCCAAGGCCATTCTAGATTTCGCGGGTTCGGGCCATCCCAAGGCCCTCTCGACGCTCTTCAAGGCGCTGCTCAAACTCGGCGACGAGATCGACGACACCGAAAAAGAACTCTGGAGCCGCAGCGTCGGCGCCGGCGGCTGGGGGTTTTTTGACCAGGCACCCGCCGTGCGACGGCACGGGCTCGCGACGCGTCAGGCGGGGTTCATGGCCGCACTCGCTCAAGTCCCGGGATCCGTACCGTTCCTCGTCGCCAAGGGCTATCACGTTGCGACCCGCGCGGACGGCAAACGTTCCATCACGCGCCGCATCATGGTCATTGACGCCGTGGGCGCGTCCGACGATCCGGCGGCGCGCCCGTTCCTGACCGCGCTCCTCGCCGCGGCTCCCACCTACCTGCGCATCGCAGCCCTCGAAGCGCTGCGCGAAGATGTGGATGCCGTACGGCCGCTTCTGAAGGACCCGAGTCCGGTCGTGCGCCGCGCCGTGATCGCCGTCGCACGCCAGCCTCGATGGATCGGCCCGCTCATCGACGCTCTGGACGGGCAGCGCGACGCGGCGCGCGGAGCCGCCGTACAGGCCCTGGGCACGCTGACCAAACAGCCGTTCGGCAACGACCCGGCACTCTGGAAGGCATGGTACGAACGCAATCGTACCGCGATCGACCGAGGCGAAGGCGGCGGACTCGACGCGGACGCGGCCAAGACCAGCGGACAAACGTCACGAGCGCGCTTTTACGGCATCGCGGCGCGAAGCGCGCGGGTGGTGTTCATTCTCGACGGAACGACGAACCTGCTCGTCCCGGCCGACTACGACGTGCAGCGAACTCGCGCGTATCACGACTGGACGGTGGGCAAGCGCGGTTGGAAAAAAAAGCACGAGACGCACCGCGCGGTCATGGTGCGCGAGCTTCGCGCGATGCTCGACGATTTTCCGGAGCAGGCCCGATTCGGCGCGGTCATGGTGAAGGAGAGTTCAGCGGTCAAGACGCTGGGACTCCTGAGCGCGAATCGCACCTACCGCAAGAAGGTCGTTCGCTTCCTCGCCAAGCACGCGGCGCGCGGCTTTCGCGCCGAGTTGGCCAACATCGTCACGGCGATGGACATGGCCGGGCTTAAGCCGCTCGATGTCCCGGACTGTCCGAGCCCGGACGCGGACACGTTTTTCCTCATCGGTGCCGGCTCTGCCCAGGGCGGACGCTACATGGAACCGCGTGCCGCGCTGGCCGCCTTCGAACGCCTCAACCGGTTTCGCCGAGTCGTGGTCCACACCGTCCAGATCTGCAATGCCGGACCGGAGGCCGACCGATTCCTCAAGGGGCTCGCGGCCGTTTCGGGCGGCAGGTACAGGAACGCGCGCAAACCACCGTAGGCCCGAAAGCGGGGCCGCGTGCCGATCCGAAGACAGCAAACCGACGGCGATGCCTTTCGCGAGGGGCGGTGGATCTTGGCGCGCGCGTGCGCGACCATGGCCGGCGTGGAACGAGAAGAACTCGGCCGGCGCCGCGGATCCGCTCTTATCGGATGGGGCTCGGTCGGTCTGTACCTGGGCATCTTCGGCTGTGCGCTCGATCTGTTCGGGCTTGGATTCGAAGCGTGGTTCGGCCTCGTGTTCGGGCTGTTCGCCCTGTTTCTGGCCGGTTCGATTCCGTTTGTCTGGCGCTACGACCGCGCGCGCGAAACGGGCGAGTGGCTCGCAGCGCTCATCAACATCCTGTTGCTGCTCGCGTGCGCCGCGATTCTTGTCGGCATCGTGGTCAAAGGCGTCTTCTGACGCCCTGCGCGGCGTACGAGAGCATCGCCGTCCGTTTGCTTTTTCCCGATTCGTGCCCGTCCCCAGGCCATGTCCGAATGTGGCTGGCAATCCGCATCCGGCCTGCCAGACTCTCGGCATGCGGCTGCAGGGCGTCGTCACGACGGGCATCTATTGTCGCGCGGATTGCGGCGCGCGACCCAAGCGTGAGAACGTGCAGCCGATGCCGAATGCGATCACCGCGCTCGCGGCCGGGTTTCGTCCGTGTCTTCTTTGCCGGCCCGACCGCCTGCCCGGACTCGGCCTGGAACTCGAGCAGCCCGCGGCCGAGGTCGCACACGCGCTGCGGCTTGTGGCCGAGGGTTTTCTCGATTCCGCGAGTACGGCGCAGCTTGCGAAGCGGATCGGGTACAGCGTGCGGCATCTGGTGCGACTGTTCGAACAGCACGTCGGCGCGTCTCCCGATTTCGTGGCGCGGGCGCGGCGCGCCCATCTTGCGCGGCGGCTTCTCGACGAGTCGAGTCTGACGATCACCCAGGTCGCGTTCGCGGCCGGATTCTCCAGCCTGCGGCAGATGAACCGCGTGATGCGGACGATGTTTGGCTTTAGTCCGTCGCAGTTGCGCGCGAAGCGGGCGCGGGCGGACCGCCTCGATCCGCTCGACGGCGGACTGCGGCTGCGCATTTCGTATCGCGGTCCGCTCGCGGTGTCGCGGCTGATCGCATATCTGGGCGCGCGGGCGATTCCCGGGGTCGAGGTCGTTGAGAACGGGCGCTACCGACGCACGATGAACACCTGCGGACACCCGGGGGTCCTGGACGTGGCCGACGCGGGCGACGGTCGTCATCTCGAAGCGACGCTGCACCTGGCGACGTTCGGTTCGATCATCGAACAGGTCGAGCGTATTCATGCCCTGTTCGGACTGCGCCGGGACTCGGAGCAAGCGGAGCAGCACCTTGACCGCGATCCGTTGCTCGGGCCGCTTGTGCGCGAACAACCGGGACTGCGTCTGCCGGAGGCGTGGGACCGGTTCGAGACCGCCGTTCGCATCATGGTCGGACAGCAGGTAAGCGTAGCTGGCGCCTCCACGATCACGGGCCGGCTGGTGGAACAGTTCGGCAAGGCCGTCGAGGCGCCGCTGCCGGGCGGACTTCGGTTTTTGTTTCCGAGTGCCGCGGCGCTGGCGACGGCGGATGTCTGTGGCCTCGGAATGCCGCGCGCGCGGGCCGAGTCGATCGTGCGTTTCGCATCCGCCGTGGCGTCGGGCGAAATCGATCTCTCGCGCGTCGCGCCGCTCGAGGATCTTGTGGGTGCGCTCGAAGCGTTGCCCGGGGTCGGCCCGTGGACCGCGCAGCTCGTCGCTGCACGCGTGATGGGTCATCCGGATGCCTTCCCGGCGAGCGACCTCGGCCTACGCCGCTCGGCTGCGCGGCTGCTGGAGAAGTCCAAGCCGATCTCCGCCGCGGAGCTTGCAAAACTGGCGGACGCGTGGCGCCCCCACCGCGCGACCGCGGCCGCGTATCTGTGGATGTCCGAACCGAGCGCCCGTAGCGACCCGAGGAAGAACACCCATGACGCTGTGGAAGACCACGTTCCCTAGTCCGGTCGGTCCCTTGCATGTCTACGCGAGCGACCGCGGCCTGCGCGCACTGTTGTGGCGCCCGCCCGACGCCGACCCGGAAGCCGTCGAGTGCCCCGACCATCCGACGCTGGTCCGGTTGGCGCAACAGCTCGGCGAATACTTCGCCGGGGCGCGCCAGGAATTCGATCTGCCGCTCGACCCGGTCGGCACGGAGTTTCAATGCCTCGCGTGGAACGCACTGCGGGCCATCCCGTACGGCGCCACGCGCACGTACGCCGAACAGGCCGCCGCCATCGGTCGCCCCAAGGCAGTGCGCGCCGTCGGTGCCGCCAACGGCAAGAATCCGATTTCCATCGTGGTCCCTTGTCACCGCGTGATCGGCGCCAACGGAACCCTGGTGGGCTTCGGCGGCGGCCTGGAAACAAAGCGGTTTCTGCTGGACCTCGAAGCGGGCCAGGGCCAGCTGCTCCCCGCCCCCCAGACCGAACCCCGCGCATAACCTGCTGACAAGATCGCCAACCGCTCTGCCCCCGCCCCCCCTTTTCCACTCTCCGAGTTCCGCCGGAGGCTGCGGCGTGCACGTCACCGAGGATCACGCCGCGGCTGCGGGAGCGTCTGCCGCCCGAACGCGTATGGTGGACGATGCCGAACCACTCGCGAAGCGTCGTCGATTTCCTGCGCGCCTCCCCGGTCTTGCTTGTCCTTCTCGCAATCTTCGCTGGCCGGGTATCGGCGGACGACTTCGACTACGGTCGCTTCATCGCGAAAGTGCGGCCGAGCGCGGCCGAGGAACGCTGGCGGCTCATCGAGCTGAAGTCGTCGCTCGTTGTCGCTTTCCGACAGGCCAAGGCGGAGAACAAGCCGGTCTACTACTTCGCGGCTGATGGCGTCCTCGGCTCCGGCAACTGCTGAGCGGGCTCTGTTGCGGTGAGAGCCGGGTCGCTCTCCGACGCACGCGTGGTCGCCGCGCTCCGCAAGTACTTCGTGCCGGTCCACATTCCCATGCTCTCTACCGCGGACCTCATCGGCGACCCGCGGGACCGGGCGCTTCTTGAGAAATACAACGGCGGCCCGACCGGTGGCTGGTTCTGGGGCGGAGTGCGCGAGGTCTTCTTTGCACCGGACGGCAAGCAGCTCGCGCTCTTCATGCTTATCTACCCCGGCCCGCGGCAACAGAGTCAGCTCGTGCGACGCGTGCGCGCCAAACCGAAGGCTGCCGTACGGCGCTGGTTCGAGGAGGCCGGACGAGCTCTTGTGCGCGTGCGCGGCGCGCTGCCGAAGGACTGGGACGCGCTGCGCCGCGGCACCGCACCGGAGGTCGCGGCGATCGCCGCAGTCAAACCCCCGGCAACCCGGCCGAAGGGCGACGTGGCACTCCGGGTCGATGTTCGCAACGACCAACTCATGTACGAGAGCCTCGTCGGCACGGACTGGCTCGTCCTCAGCCACGAGGAAGCGCGCGCCCTCCTGCCGGAGCGGCTCGAGCCGGGTACGCGTCGCGCCTGGCCTCGCAAGCTGGTGTTGCGCCTCGGTCGCGCCAGCTACCCGAAGGGCATCCCGTACCTCGACCTCGCCGACGCCTCCATCGAAGGCGCGCTGGTGCGCGGGCGCATGATCGGCCGGCTGAAGCTCGCGCCCCGGACCGACCCCGAACGCGGACGGCGCCCGACCGCACGATCCTTTCGCTGGGCGCGCTGCCGGCTCCGGGGCGAATTCACGTGGGACAAGAAGCGCCGACGCTTCACTCGCCTGGTCCTCGCCAGCCTGGACGGCAAGGTAAACTTCCAGCGCTTCGCCGAGCAGGGCGGCAAGGACGCGGACGCCCTCCCACGCCGCGCCATCGCCCGCGAGCTACGCAACGTTCCGCCGGAGCACTACGGCACGCAGCCCTACGCCGTCGCTATCGAACTTGGCGATCCGGGACGCTGATAGCGGCGAGATCAAGCGCGGGTGCGGCCTGTTCGGATCGTCGAGGCTGCATCAGTCCCGCCGTCGGCGGACGCCGGTCCACCAATCGGGAACGACGCGCGCGGACGCGGGCACGGTTCCCCACGCAACGGGGGTGCGCAAGTACAGGCTGTCCGCCGCCGGCAAGAGGTTCTGCACGCGAACGCCATCCGTCAACAAGAGCTGACCCTTGATGCTGACGAACAGGTACGGCGAGTCCGTCCCGTCGATGTCGTCGCGACCCGACGCGTTGAATTCGCGAAAGTAGTCGATCGACCCGCCCACGGGGATCATGGTCAGGGCGCCGCTCCGATAGTCCGCCGTCAGGCGCGCGTTGAGTTCCGACGTGAGCGTGTGCGGTTTCGTGAACGCTTCGTCGATGATGCCTCGCTCGGGTTCCGAAAGACCGCCCCACTGATTCGGATACAGGACCGTCCCTCCATCGCGCAGATCGACGCCTAGCACGGCGTCCCCCCGATTCGTTACACGCACGCGAATCAGAAAGTGCGGATTGCCTGGCCGCATATAGAGGCGACGCTCGATCCGCACTTCGGCGAGCCCGCTCCGCTCGAAGTCCGCCCAATCGGAATCGAGCGGATCTGCTCGCGGCACCGATGGCCGGTTCACGCAGGCGCAAAGGAGCATCATCCCGAGAGCGACAGTCATGGTCCGCATGCCCTGTCAAAACGCCGAAACCCCGCCGTCGGTTCGTCAAAGGCTGGTCAGAACCGGCCTCGCGGAGCTGGAATCGACGTTCGGTGCACAGCCTCGGAATCTGACGGCCCGTTCGAGAATCGGAGACGACGTCGTCATGATGCTCAAGCGGACCTTGCCGTCCCGCCGCTGTCGCGAAGCACAAGTAGACGAACGCCGTCCTCGGACGGAAACGGAGATCCCGTTGCCTGTTACGTTTCGGCGCGTGGCTGCGAGAGGCTCCTGAATGACGGAATCGGATACTCGGCTCTGGCGCCGCTGGCTCGAACGCCGCGATGAGGTCGCATACACAGCCCTGGTGCGCTCGCACGGCGCCTTCGCGATCGACTTCGCGGCCCGGCTGACGGGAAACGCGACCGACGCGGAGGATCTTTCTCAGCAGGCGTTTCTGGAACTGGCCGAGGAGACGACGGAACGCCCGGTCGAGGTTGGCCTACGCGCCTTTCTCGGCCGCCGAATGGTGCTGGCAGCACGCACGGCCACACGGACACGGCGCTCACGCCGGCGTCGCGAGCAACGGGCCGCGCGCCGGCTCGCCCGCGAGGACGATCCGGCGCCGCGTCTCGACGCCGCGGCTGCGCTGGAAGTCCTGACTGAGGCTCAACGCACCGTTCTCGCCCTCCGATTCCTGCACGGCCTGTCGTATTCCGAGATCGCCTATGCGCTTGGCCTAAGCGAGACCGCCGCGCGCATGCGCGTGCATCGCGCCTTGCGCGTTACGCGGTCCAGGCTGCGCTCGCCGCTCGCGCTCGCCCTTCTCGCCCGAAGCGAAACGGCCGCAGCACACCTGGGAGGAACGTTGCTCGTGGGATGGAAAGCCAAACAACTCGTCTTCGTCTTGTTGCTGCTCGCCACCGGTCTTTCCGTTGTGGTCTGGACGCGAATCGATCGGAACGCCAAGCCGCGCCATGACCTGGCCCAGATCGTTCCGGTTCGTCCGGCAGCAGATTCCGCACGCGTGTCCACGCCGCCAGATCAAACGACGGCCCGGTCCGCGGTCACGCCACCGAGGTCTCGCGGCGTTCGCGGCGTCCTCCGCTACGTCGATGGAACCCCTGCGACGGGGTTGCGCGTCGGCTTGGCCCGCAACGGGCGCTTCGGCATCACCGACGCCGCCGGGCGTTTCGTCATGGGCGACGACACGCTGGAGGCCCGCCGCGAGAACAAGCGGCGTTGGCTGGCGGAAAAAAGTGCATCATCCCGACTTGTGGACCTGGTCGCAAACAAGGGACTGCGCGGCGACACGCTCGTCTTTCGCGTCCTGGGCCGCAACGGATCATGGGTGACCATCGGCCGCGGGCGGCTGGGAGGTGCTGCCGATCTCACGGTGGAGCCTGGCCAAACGCTGACCGGGTCGGTGCGCGCGAACGGCCAGTGGCTCGCCCGGGCCGCGGTACGGCTGCGACGTCGGGACTACTCGGAGGGCGAACCTGTCCAGGCGCGACGCGCGCTCGCGCGAACGGACGAGAACGGTCGCTTCCGTTTCGGGCTGCTGTTGCCGGGCGACTACGACCTGAGTGTGGCGGACCATGGCCCCTACACGCCTTATGCGGCGACCGTCGAGATCCGTGACCGTCCGGCGGTGCACGCAATCGAGTTGGCGCCGGCCGAGAAATGGACCATCCGCTTCGAAAACCTGCCCGAGTCGATGCGCGAGGCGGAAGTACACATCCAGCTGTTCGGCGGACCGTGGCCCGGAGGACGTCAGTGGCTCCGCCGGATCGAGGACGGGGCACTCGTGTTGCCCGCGCCGCCGGACGGGCCCTACGTCTTGCATGTGCACCCACCGCGCCGCAGCGACGGCGGGTTCCCACCGCTCTCGCGCCAGATCGTCGTTCCCGGCGCGGTCATCTTCCGGCTCCCTCTCGGAGGCGTGCGCGGACGCGTCCTCAACGCCGCGGGCAAACCGGTGGCAGGAGAGCGTTTGATACTCAGCGGAAACGGTGCGGGTACGCGTACCGATGCAATGGGGCGCTTCCTATTCGAGGCCGTACCGGCCGGACGTGTCCGCATCGGGTTGGGTCCGGTGACGGTGCACGAGATCGATGTGCCCGAGTACGGCCTGATCGACGCCGAGGTTCGCGTGACCGGCACGGCCGTGGTCGAGGGGCGATTGAGGGCGGGCTCCGAGCGCTGCTACATCCTCCTCAAGCGAAGCGACGACGCGCGAGAGGTCGCGAGGACGCGGGTCAAATCCGGCGGGACGTTCCGCCTCGAGCATCTTCCCGCCGGGAGGTACGACTTGGTTCTGTCCACACGCAACGGCCCGGAGACCAAACGTCGCGTGACACTGTCAGCCTCGACGCGCCTTGACCTCGGCACGGTCGAACTGGCCGTCTATCCGCGCGTCCCGGTCGTCGTGACGTTTCCACCCGGAGCAAAGCAACCCCCGCGTCTGCGCGCACGGGTCGCGGTGGCCGGCAAGCGCGGGGGCTACGCCGTGAGCATCTGGCTCAACGACATGAACCGCGGCAGTCTCACGGGACTACCAGCCGGGGAGTACACGCTGACATTTGTCGCGCCCGGTCTCCAGGCCGGACCCACGACGGTCCACGTTGCCGACTATGCCCCGGTTCTCACTATCGATCTGCAAGAGACCGACTAGAACCAAGAGATGGCCTGGCGCCGGGCCATCCTCACAACCCACAAAAAAAGGGTGCAAGCGGCCGATTCAGCTACTTGCACCCCCGCGACTGGCGGAGAGGTAGGGATTCGAACCCTAGGTGACCTTGCGGCCACACCGGTTTTCGAAACCGGCCCGGGATGCGCGAAAGCGGCGCAACGAGGCAGGTTTCGAGCGCCGACGCCACGCTCGTATCACCTTTGGTATCACCTTCCAACATAGGGCTATCGGCCTCGTCGCTACGGCCGACTAGGACTGTCACGAGGACCAGCCAGAGCGGTGGGCACACGGGTCGCCCCACGAGTTCCTTCTGTTTACAATAGTCGCGCGGCGCTCAATGGCATCAACCGAGCGAGGCGCCCACGGGATGGGGAGAACATCGTCGCCGATTTCGAATGACCCGAGCCGAGAAGCACTCTCGGCCAGCCTCGCGGAAGCGGAGAAGTTCTAAAGAGGATCTGACATGTCAGTTTTCTTCGTGGCCTATGTCGAACGAACCAGTCCGAGTCAGCACGAGTTTCGCGGTATCGGCCCGCGAGACACGCGTGAAGAGTGCGAGAAGCTCATTCGGGAGATGAGCAGAACGGATGTTGGCGCGCACGGTGACCTCATGCAACCGAACACGGCGTGCGTCGTCGAGTGCGCTGATGAGACGAAGTGAATAGAGGCAACGGGCACGGACGACTTGGTGAAGGCCTTGGGGTGTTCGGGGATCGACCAGGGCGCTGTGAGTTGGATCTGCAAGAAGCTCATCCGGGAGCAACACGACGAGTGGCAGGCGATGACGACGGCGTACTTCTCGAAGACACGTCACCGCCCAGGCTGAACCGCGGTCACCTCAGCCGCTCGACAGCGATTACGACCGAGACCGGTCCCTCCCGAAAACTAAGAGCGCGGGCCGAGACACGCCTTGTAGCGCTTTTCTCGACTGTATCGCGCAGCGCACGCTTGCGTCAATCGGGATCGGCCGCGATGGTTCGGAATGCACCTCGCCCTTCTGCTGGCGCTGGTCCGCGCGTTCGCCTCGGACCGCTCCCGCCTCGCCCTTGAGAACCTCATCCTCCGCCAGCAGCTCAACGTCCTGAAGCGCAGCCTGAAGCGCGCCAAGCTCGAAGACAGCGACCGCGCGTTCCTTGAAGGCCAGCTACAGCGTCGGCCTACGCCGTGAACCGGCTCGCCTACATCAGCCGGAAATGCGTCGCCCACTGCCGTCAGCACATCCTGTGCGAGGCAACTCATGTGAGTGCCGATTCCCAGAGCTGGGTCCAGCGGCACGGACAAGGTCTCCAGTCGCTAAGGCCGGTGTCGGTGTGGTCGAGTTTGACTACATTAACCCTGCCGTGAAGGCCCCAGCGAATGCCGGTGACGCGAAGCGTGCCGCACTTCCACCGCAGCAAGTCCGTCAGCAGCAGGTTAGCCCTGCTTGCTCTCTCGTGGTCCGTCACGTTCAATTCCTTGATGAGTCCGCACTGCAATCTTGAACGACTGTCCGACTAGGGAATGGTGTCGAAACGGACAAAGAACTCTTTCACGCCGTCCTCGCCGATCTGAAACGCAGGCTTTAGCAGTGACGGCACGGGCACGTAGATTCGATTCTTCGTGATGATCGTGGTAGTCGGGAACTTGTCGCCCCCCGTCGTCTCCGTGTCCAAGGGTTCTCTCAGCTTGATGTCGTAATAGAGGTTGAGATCGCCCGTCGCGTTCGAGAACACGTAGATCACGCGATGCGTCCCCCACATGAGCTTCGTCGTATGGGGTTGCCTGAGAAACTCGCCTTCGCACTTGGCCATCCGATCGGACAGTGCCAGAAACAGCCGGAACCCGTTGAGCTTCGAATGCTCTGCCCCCACTACCAGGACCTTCATCGTACTGCTCACCTCGGTCCGCACGATCGGAGGTGCAGCCTCGAGGTCGCTCGCCGCAGCTGCATCGCCGACAATGTCAGGCAACTCCTCTTCGACGCTACCAACCTGATCTCGACGTAGTTCCTGACGCTGTCCCCCCCCATGGCCACCAGACGACCTCAGCACCTGGTCGAGGTCGGCCTTCCCCGAAAGGTAGTCGGCCAAGAGCGACTCCGCCTCACCCAGGTCGCTGAACTCGTACCGAAACAGCTCTTCGTTTTGCTTGAGGCGTTGATAGAGGGCGTCCCGCCCCTGTCTCGTGGACGACGGCACGTGTTCCCGAATCCTGGGGTAGATGTGCTCGCGCACGAAATCTGTCACAAACCCCGAGAGTGCTTCCTTCGCGGTTTCGTATGCCGTGACGACGACCTGCAACGCCGACATGTCGCGAGCGAGCGATATGCTCAGTTCGCCCTTGCTGTTGTCCACCTGCACGGAAACGCCGTGGCTGATACGCGCAAGGCTCAGTTTGGCCTCGGCGATGAAGTACTCGTCGAGCAAGACACCGCGGATTCGCATCAGGCACATCGCCTCGGCCAGGGATAGTTCCGTAGGCGGGATCGGGTCGACGATGATGTTCTCCGGCACCTCGTCAAGTGCGGCGAATTCCCTGAGGTAGCGGAGCTGCAGCTTTCGCCTCGGGTTCGACTGACTCACATGGAAGAGGTTCGCTCGGTCGCTTGCGAATCGCTGAAGCACGGTCGCATCACGTCCCGGGTAGAAGTGCCGCTCCTTGTCAGGCTCGTAGTCCTTCACATCACCCAAAGTGACGTCTCCGTCACGAGCTGGCAGCACTGTGATCTTCAGGTTATTCGCCAGCTGGACCAGTCCCCGCGCGAGGATGTACTGCTGAAACTGCTGATTAGTGTCTGCATGAGACCCGTCGGCGACGTCCTTGGAGACCTCCGCCTCGACCATGGCAACCAACTCCGTAACATGCTGGATGCTGTCTCGGCTCAACGCCTCGCGCCCGGCAGTTGGGTGGAGTATCTCGAGGTTTACGAATCCGCCGAAATCGTAGTAACCGGACACTGGGATAGGCGCGAGCCCGAAGAGATTCCGGAACCCGAGAGTCTGACCACCATGTTGGACAAACAGCGCCTCGCCGGCCAGCAGATTGCCTTGGAGCGAAAGACTCTCAAGCCGTGCAAGCACCTTGCCCTGCTGGTTCACATAGGTACGAAGCGTGGCGGCGAACTCCCCTTGGGTAACGGCCCGTTCGGCAATCTCGACGTACCCAGCGGCCTCGTCCTCTAGAGCATCTTCGAACCGCCGCTGGCTTATGCAGTTGCCGTTGACGATTACGGGCACGGGCACGAACTGAACATATTGCTTGAGATACTCGATCGCGGAGGCCTCATCGATGGCACTGGCCGGATCCATCTCCGCAACAATGACAGTCCCGGGCGCGCGTTCGTCGGATACGCGCTCCAAGTCGATGCAGTTCTCCGCAATGCGCAGGTCCGCTCGTCTGGCAGAGCTGATCAGTGTGACGTTCGAATCGAGATGGCGAGTCTCGACGCGCAGAGCCGTACAAACCCCGAAGTTTGCCATTGCCCCAATTCCGAATGTGCCAATCACGCCGGATCGCTGCGCGAGCTCGGTTTTTTTCCCGCTCGAACCGGCTTTCCAGAAGTTCCTTCTGAGGACGTCTTCGGTCATGCCGATGCCGTCATCTCGCACGATCAACTGATCCCCATCGATCGTGATCTCAATCTTGCGTTCACCGACGGCCTCCCCAGCCGCTGTACAACGCATCAAAACGGCGTCGTACGCGTTTTGGACGTTCTCGCGTAGCAGCGCCTTGGGCGAGTCATATATCTCTGTCGAGAGAATCTGAAGCACACGCTCGGTCTCGACATCGAATGCGATGTGGTCCTTTTCTTGCTCGCTCACTTGCCAAGCCTCGCGGAATACTTGTCGCGGATGTCGATCACGGATGGATCCTCAGAACCCGCGACAACCGGTTCGTCCAGCAATTCGCTGAGTCGATCTCGCGTCTGTTCCTCCCACAGCGCATCCATGACATGGATGGCTTCCGCGCCACCCTTTGGCGGATCAAAGGAAGCTATCAGTGCCTGGCGATCACCGAGCCGCAACAGACAGTCGAGAAGCAGGGGCCGCGCCAGCTCATCGGCACCGACTACCTGCCTCAGGACAAGCGCAGCCTCCTGGGAGCAGTCCCGGAAAGTTGTCGTTCATGCGACCCGTTGCAAGTCCTCGGGTCGTCGTCGTCCGAGGTGTGACCTGTAGAGGACGCGGCGCATGAGTTCGTCCCAGCGTCCTGCCTTGAGGTAGCAGCGGAGGTGGAGCAGTCGTTCGGCGTTCTCGGCTCGCCAGAAGATGGACGGCCCCTTCATGCGCAGGTTGACGATGCGTCGGATGGCGCTCTCGATGGCGCCGCTCCCGAGTGGGATTCCTCGTTTTCGAAAGACGTCGTAGCGCATGAGTTCCCTGCGGTTCTCGAAGTAGGCCAGCTCGGTGGCGATCGGGCCCGCGTTCTTGCCGCGGCACAGGGACCGGATCGCCTCGATCACGGCATCGATCCGACCGCGCTTGAGTTGTTTTCGCATGCGTTTCACCCATCGCTTTTTCTTCGTGTCGTTCCAGCCGCGGCGCAGTTCGGCGACGGCAGTGAGGTGCTCGACGGCGTGGTAGAAGTCCGCCACTCTGACGATCTTTTCGGGGCCGAGTTCCACGGCCCGGGCGAGGTCGTCGATGCGGTTCCAGATCCAGGGAGCGCCGTCGGCGATGACGATGACTTCTTGCGCGAAGGCGGCGCCGCGCAGCCGGAGTTCGGCCGTGAGAATCTCGAATGCCTTGTCCGCATTGCCGAGGGTGCCGTCGTACCAGATCGGCACCGAACCGTCCCGGCGACCGTGCGCATCGATCACGTACGAGGTCACCAGTTTCGGCTCCCGCCACGGCGTACGGTAGCGGCGATGGCCCTTCCTGCCCTTTGGGCCGCTCTGGCCGCCCTCCCGCATGCGCATGCGTCCACCGTCCGCACTCAGGACGAGGCGCCGTCCGGAAAACTCGCCGAGGCGCGCGGAGCGTTGCGCCGCGGCCTCGATGCGGGCGTGGCGATGCCGCAACGCTTCCTCGCCTACATGCAGGGCCAACGTTCGCACCGTCTTTTTGTCGAGTGCGATCCCGCGCTCGGCCAGGGCCTGGCGCGCCTCGGCAAAGCTCGCGGACCGGACGGCATGGCAGGCGACCTCGCCCAAGAGCGCCGGCGTGGCACGGTTCCAGATGCCCAGTGCTTCCAGGACGGGATAGCAGCCGCTTCCGGTCGCTCCCCGGCGTCCGACGCCACGACGCCGCCCCCGATGCGGGCGGCGGTCCTCGCTCAGGTAGGGCGTGGCTACGGTCAGCCGGGCACCGCCCAAAAAGCGAACCGGAGTCGTGCGCCGTCCCCGGTGGCGAAGGCGACACGGCGCCATGTCACGAGCGACGTTGACCGCGGCCTGCGCCCAGCCGCCCTCGCCGTGAAGAAAAACAAGGACCGCCGCCACGACGTGCGAAGCCGCAAGCTGAAAGCTCGCGAGCACGTCTCGTTCCAGCCGCAAAAAGGACTCGCCGTCCGGCTCCGCCAGGAACCTGTCGATCGCCGCCGATACCTCGGGCCGGACCGCGTCCACGACCGCCTCAACTAGCCGACAACGCAATTCCCGACGATCCTCGGGAACAAACAACGGCCTGCCGATATCCTGAAGAAGTCCTGTTCCCGCGTCCGTCGTGGCATTGTTGTTCATACCAAAGCCGTCGGCTGGGCGCGGGAACCTCTTTGCACAAAACGGCTTACGTCAGATACTCAAACCCCGCCTACGGCCTCCAAAACGCCAACTTTCCGGGATCGCGCCCGAACAGACAAGGGCAGGGAAAGAAGGCTCGCTGGACCATAGCTCCCCTCGACCTCAGCGTTCGGCTCCAGCGTGACTGTGATCAGGCCCTTCGGAACGCGGCCAGGCTGGCGAAGCAAGGCAAGCGGCACGCGGCCCTTGCGGAGTTGGTCCCCTTGGCGTTCGACATCGCTGCCGAGCGGGAGCGCATGTTCAAGCAGAAGAAAGAACCGCTCGATGGACCGGACCTTGAGGATTTGTGTGTCAACCGCCTCGACCAAGCCGCGCCGAAGTCCGAGCGCAAGCGGCTCTGGGCGCTATGTGTTCGCGGGGGTTTCGACTCGGCGAAGCCCTACAAATACTACGCTGGTGTTGCGAATTTCAATGGCCAAAAACTGACGTACTATTAGCAGGGTATTGTTTTCATCGGGACCGCATGTCGTTTTTTACATCAGGTAGTTTCCATGAGGGGCCAGGTGGTCCCGAGTCGCTCGCGGAGACGCTGGGAGGGAGCGGCCCGCCCACATGGTCTGACTGCGTTAGCGTCGCCGAGTACTTGGCGAACTCGCCTCAGTCTTTTGTTGGGCAGGCGGCCCTCGACGAAGCCCACGCTCGTCTGAGGGAGGCCCGGACATGGGCCGATCGAGTCGGGTTGGTGTCGCGCGAGGAGTCCGCGTCGCTTGGAAACGGAGGCTTGGCGAAGCAAATCGTCGATCGCTGTTTCCCGAAGACGATTCCCGCCGTAGTCAAAGATGCCAAGGGTGCGTGGCCGCATGCCCCGTTGTTGAACAGGGACGCCCTCGAAAGGATCGGTAAGGAACTCGCTATCGAAGGACTACTGCTCGGGGTGGGTTGGGCGTTGCGTGCCCTCAGAGTCGGTGCACGGTTGGGTAGGCTTACACGAAGCGTTGCAGTCGGGAGGCGGGCGTTGGCGCTCCGGCACCTTGCGACTGTTGTGCGGTCTGTGATAGTGCGGTCTCGCCGAAGAGCGAAAAACCTGCGAAGATATCTTTCTCAAGCTGGGAGGTTGAATCGAACACGACGGCTAAAATTCCGAGACGGCGGTGGAAATGTTGCCGTGGCACATTCTTCGATCGATGGCGTCATTGTAAGACAGAAGGCGTTCTCCGGTGTAGATGAGCTTCGTGGATGGGTCAACGTTCCGGAGCGAAGGGTTCTCTCCGTAGCCACGCCGAAGGCATCGGCAACCGACGCCGAACTCAAGGTCCTGGAAGAGCTGATGACCAAGACGAGCGACAAATCGAGAGGATACGTGATTCTATACACTGAGAAAGAGCCCTGCGCGTATTGCGAAGAAGCTCTGGATCTCTTTCGTCTGAAACGGCCGGGAATTGAGGTGAAGGTCGTTTGGGATGTCAAGGTTGGTGATCGCGCATCGTTGAAGGTCCGCTAGAAAACAAAGGAGGACGGCTGTGACAACAGGTTTTGTCGCTCAGTTACGCGACGTGTTGATATCCGGCAACCTGGCCCGACCAACGGATATTCGGCCACTGGCTCTTTCGACGGTCGAGGAAATGGAGGAGGAGGCTGGAGCGCAGTTTCCGCACAGCTACCGCGCCTTCTTGTTGGCGATGGGGGGCGGCGCAGGCCACTTTTGGAAAGAGTGTCGTGCTTACTATCCCGATGTCGTTCGTCTCACGCCGGAGTTGCGGAGTTTCCTCGCGCGAGCGGAGCTTCCTTCCTTGCCCCTATCCACGCATGTCTTCTACGATCGCTATGGTGATAACTACTCGTGGTTCTCTCTTGACGATCCGGATCCGGCGGTCTGGTGGTTTGACCTCAGCGACGATGGCTATGTTCAATTGTCTCAGACGTTTTCGGAGTTCGCACTCGCTGACGCACGTGGCCTCGCAGAGTTGCTTACCAGAGACTACTGGGAGAGACGCTGGGCGGGTCTCTGACCGACGCAACAACGGGCGCAGTACCGTGCCAGGCAATCCTGCCGCAAGGGGCGGTCGCGCGGGGAGGAATCGCGCCACGATCGTGTGATGGCGCGATGCCCAGAACCGAAGTACCGCGCCCAGGTAATCCTGCTGGAACGTGCGCTCCCGCGGGGAGGAATCAAGGTCAACCCGCTGTCCCGCCCAACAACCCCTGGATTCGCTAGCTCCGTACCACCCAGTTGCCATACGATTCGTCAGTCTCGGAGGGCCCAGAGCACATGAGCGACACGCGTGACATCTTGTTCGGGTATCAAGGCTCGATCGAGCGCTTGGCCGCCAGCCTCAGCGGTACTCTAGGTTTGGACCCGCCGCTGGTCGTTAGCACCGAACGATACGAGGGATCTTCGTGGAAGACCGCGGAGGGGAAGTCGGGCGACGATTGGATCGTCGTGTCGGACACGGGTGTTGATTATGAGTCCGAAGCGACGACGGGTTTGGAGTGGCTGCTCACTATTGAGATTCGACATCGTCGGAGACTCGGTTTGGAGGAAGAGGCGCGGTGTAACCGGAAGGCGCTACGAATGATGGCCCAGATCGGTCGTGCGCTGCGCACTCGATGTGTCTTGCTGGATAACGGTCAGGTCGAATTGGGTCGATATCCTCCGGGACGGATAGAAGATGCGAACTAGTGGGGCCATGACATGACCGTGCCGAGGTATCCCTTCATAAGAGGGCGAAGATGCTGGTCTCGCGTTTACGAGTACCGTGCCATGCCAATACCGGAAGCGACTATGAGCGATACAACCGCGAGGTCGCCGAGGGAGCCAGAGAGCCCTTCGACTACCAGGGACTTGATTTGAAAGTCCGGCGACCCAGGGTTCCGCCCGGGATTTTGGAACGGGCTCCGGCCGGAGGACGATGAGAGTGCGGAAGAGTCGCCGTCGCCTAACGTGCGCGATGGCTGTCGCGTTGGTTCTGATCGCTGCCTTCGTCGTGCGGATCGGTGGGAGTACCGTGTCAGGTAATCCTGCTGCAAGGCGCGCTCCCGCAGGGGGAATAGCGCCACGATCGTGTGATGGCGCGATTGGTCGATCTCGGACGACGGCAGGACTGCTTGGCACGGTACTGTCCTTCGCCAAACAACAGCAGGATTCCCTGGCTCCCGTACCCGCAAGAAGAAGCGCGGCAGCGTTACCGGAGATATCGTCAAGTTTTGTGTTCTGACGAAATCAGGCGGCGTTCCTTTCTTTGATGATGCCGTCGATGAATCGTTGTCCCTGTATGACTTGCAGTAGGCGTACGGCGCTTCCGTTGAGCTTGCGCCACCTCCGCTCGGCTGACCGGGCGAGCATGAAGACCATCGCGAGGCAGGCCTTGCGACTCCCGGAGCCCTTGGTCCTGCGATGACGGAGCCGCACCGTCGCGAAGGTTGATTCGATCGGGTTGGTCGTCCGCAGGTGGATCCAGTGTTCGGCCGGAAAGTCGTAGAAGGCCAAAAGGACATCGCGGTCCTTGCGCAGGCACGCGGCCGCCTTGGGGTACTTCGCGCCATACTTGCTCACGAACAAGTCGAATGCCTTGTTCGCATCCTCGCGCGTCTCCGCCATCCAGATCTCGTGCAGGCTCGCTTTCGTCCTGGCCTGGATCGACCTGGGCAGGCGGTTGAGAACGTTGGCCGTCTTGTGCCGAAGTACCGTGCCAGGTAATCCTGCTGCAAGGCGCGCTCCCGCGGGGGGAATCGCGTTACGATCGTGTGATGGCGCGATTGGGCGATCTCGCACGACACAGGGCCGCTTGGCGTCGTATCTCGTCTCGGAGCGTCCCGCGATGATCGACAGTGCCAGACCCGTAGGGCCCAAAAGGCCGTTCATCGCACGGTTGCGGCTCGTCTTGACGGGACATTGTCTTGGCTGGGGGGGTGCGGCGGCCTTGAGGTCGAGTACCGGTGATCATGTGGGTTTGAGGGCCGTCTCGGACGTGGCCGACGACTTTTGGCACCAAAACATCCAGATCGCTGTGCAGACCGGGGGCGCAGCAATGGCCGTAAACGTCGCGATGATGTTGATGTCGATCGGCTACTTCGTGCGGCCAACGGTTTTCATCGGTGCGCTCTCGGTCACCGTGGCGATAGCGTGGTGGATGGCAGTCGCGGCACCCTTGGCGACGTATTGAGGGGCTCGCTCTGTCGGCGCTGTGAGGCTGAGGCGGACTTCGGACTCTACCGCCAAGACCGGCCGGCGAACCGACCGCCACGAGGCCAACGTGTGTCGATCGTGGGGAGCCGGGGTTCGGCTATTGACTGTCCCGCTCGCGCTCTTTCTTGAGTTTGCGTAGCCTGGCCACGTCAGGCTGGTCCTTGTGTGCTCGGCCCGTAGCCTCCTTCATTGCGATGAGGTCATCGAGGCTGGCGAAGAACGTCTCTACGCCGCGTAGTTCGCCTGCGTCCTTGTTCTCCCAGACTTGTTCCCAGGTCACGCCCGGTACGTTTGAGTGCACCTCGACGCGCAGCAGGCCGCCGAATGACAAGATGTCGCCCGACAAAAAATCGTCGGTAGAGAACTCGGGTTCGAATTCACCCCACCGGCCCACGGCCCGCCGGACCTTGGCGGCGTTCTCGGGTGTGGGTTCGATGAGGACATCGACGTCACGAGTCGTTCTGTACGGAATCAGGGCGAGCACTGCCATGCCCCCGATCACGACATAGGCCGCGCCTTCGTTGTTGAGTGCAGCCAGGAAATCGGCAAAGTCCAGAGTCATCGGCGAGTCCCTTCGCGCTCCAGAGTTCGTACGCCGTATCGAGTAGCACGACGGCTGCGGCCATTCGTTCGGCTGCGGTCGCGGCCAGCGCGTCCGCGACCTCGGCGGCGATCAGCTCCTCCTCGGATGTACCAAGACGGAAGCGGCGTTGCGGAATCTTGTCTTCCATCGATGCCCTATTCTACCGGCTGTCGTGGGACAGACGCCCGCTTTGGGTAGTCGACAACGACGCGGACACAGCGCCTACCGAGTCTGGGCCTGCTCCCAGGCGGTCGGCATGTGGCAGCGTTGGCAGTTGTCCACGAAGCCGAGCGCGATGTGGGGCGGGTTGTTGGCGTTGGCCAGATCGGCGGCGTGACAGGTTACGCATTCGTTGTCGGCGGTGAAGTTGCCGACTCTGGCGCCGGGGTGGCAGCGGTGACAACTCACCAGGGCGTGTGCGCCGACGAGCGGGAAGCGCGACCGGTTGTGCTTTTGGATCATGCCCTGCGGGGTCCAGGTGCGTTGGTTGTGGCAGGTCGTGCAGTCTTGTCCGAGATCGCCCTGGTGGACGTCTTCGTGACAACCCGCGCAACCGCGCGCGACGAATGCCTGGACCGGGCCGCGGTCGTTGTGGCAGCGCAGGCACTGGGCCTCATGATGCGCGCCGTCGAGGCGGTAGCCGGTTTCCTTTTCGTGGTCGAACGAGAACTCGTCCACGAGCTTGTTCCAGCCGGCGCCGACGTGGCACAGCTTGCAGTCGGTCGGAAAGGTGTCGTGGGGGAGCACCGGGCCCAATCCGGACCACCAGCGATGCACGCTGCCGGTTCCGGCGCGGGGAGCCACGCAGGCGGCGGCCAAAAACAGCGCCGCGGCGAGGAGAAAGAGCACGGGTTTTTTGGGCTTGCTCATCAATACCTCCTCTGGAACGAGAATCCGAGCGTGCCCGAGATCTCTTCGTCGTAGACCGACAGCTCACCAAAGGCCGTCACGTCCCAGCCCGAGTCGCTCAGCAGGGTTCCGCTACCGCGCACGCGATGCTGGAACAGGTCGTCGCGGTTGTTGTCGAACCCGTCGAAGTGGTGAAAGGTGAATTCGTAGAACAGGTCCCAGCGCAGGTTTCCCGAGGTCTTGCCGTACGCGGCGCGACCGCCGACGACCTCTTCGAACTCGTTGAGGTTCGCCAACGCGGTCCAGTCCCAGCCGCTTCGCATGGCGATGCCGCCCTCGATTGCGCCGCCGGTGTAGTCCTCGTCGTTGTAGATCGAAACGTGGCCGTACACCCGCGTGCGGTCGTACCAGCGCCACAGGTCGAGCGACAATCGGTCGAGCCGGTCGTCGTCGAGTTCGGTCGCGATCGGCGGCAGGAATTCACCGTTCCGATCGATGTCGGGAAACTCCTGATGGCGATACGCGACCGTGTACCCGGAGCCGTCGTCGTAGCGCCGCGTCAGTGTCACCAGCGCATACGTGAGCCCGGCTCCGGACTTGATCAGGTCGCCGCCCGTGTACAGGTCAATCCACATGACGGCATCGACTTGCAGGCCCTTCTCGGGCCGGTACCGCGCCTTCAGGATGATCAGGTCGCGGTCGGCCGCGCCGTTGTGCCAGCTCTTTTGGAAGCCGCCGGTTAGAACCAGGCGCTCGTGGGGATCGGCGATCCAGCGAAAGAATCCGGCGATCTGGAAGTCGGAGAACGAGTCGAAGTCCTCGTCCGGTTCGGGCATGAATCCAGCGCTGAATCCGAACGAATGGCCGCTATCGAGCCGCTGCGACCACTCCACGCCGTCGAGCACCCCGAACTCCGCCATGCCGTGTTGCAGGAACCGGCCACCCTCGACCCGCATCGGGGAAAAGCGCGTGCCACCCCAGAGGTACGAGAGCCGCTGCACGAGTAGATCGAGCCCGGTCTCGTCGTTGTGCTCGGTGAGGTAGTCGATCTCGCCCAGAAACCGGATGCGCTCCCCGCGTCCGAAGTAGTTTTCCGCGACGGCATCGACCCCGACGCGCAAGAACGAGCTGTCGAAGTCGTCTTTCGGGGTGCTCGTGATCGCGCCGGAGCCGAAGACGCGCATCGTCGTCTTGGCGTCGCGCTCGCGCGGCCGCAGGGGCCGTCCCGAGAGCAGCGGCATGCCCGGCTCCCACTCCTTGTCCTCGTTGTCCCAGCGCTCCTGGTCCGTCAGGCCCTTCTTCTTGCCGCTGCCGGGTTTGCCCGAGCGGTCCGTGCCGTCGTACGAAGGAGCGTCGCCGCCGAGTCGCACATCGCCCTTGGTCCCGGGTTCGGGGACAAAGTCCGCCTCGTCGAACTCGACCACACTGTCGCGGTCGCGCACTTCGGTAACGCGTCCCGCGTACACGCCGCCGCCGCGCGGCCGGACGACGACGCGATCCCCGACCGAGACTCCGTCCCCGGAGCCGCGATCGACGAGGACCGGACCGATGCCGATGATGCGCAGCTCCAAAACATCGCCGTCCTTGGCTGACGCCGTTCTCGGGACACCAAGAACAAGGAGCACGGCGAGCGCCGCGCAGAAAACCCGCGTGCCACTCATCGCTTCCCCTTGCGGCGCAACGGATCACGCTGCGCCTTGTGGCAGTCCACGCACTTCATGCCGAGCGGCTTGTAGCGCACGAACTGGCCCTGCTTGGTGCGTGCGGGCTTGTGGCAGCCGGCACACGCGACCGAGACGTGCTGTTTGTCGAGCGGGAAGCGGGTGTCTTTATCGTGATCGAACGAAAGTTCGGAAAAACTCATAGTGCTTTTGTGGCAGCGCTGGCAGTCGTTGACCCCGTTCACCCGGAACTGGTCCGAATGCGGGTCGTCGTGGCAATCGACGCATTTCTGGCCGCGTGCCGGCTTCCAAGTACGTCCAGACTCGTCCGGCCGGTCCAGGCGCGGATGGCACTTGGAACAATCGACCTTGCCGTGCGCGCCGTCCAGCGTGAAACCGGTCGCGGTGCCGTGGTCGAAGTCGTTCGGCAGCACGCGGAACGACACGTCGGCGTGACAGTCCGCGCAGTCTTGAAATCCCTGCCGCGCGAACGCGCCGCGGTGCGGGTCCGTGTGGCAGGTGACGCAGCCCTTGTACTTCGTGATGCGGCCGAACGTGCGGCCGGTCTTGTCGGGCCGCTTTCGCGGCTTGTGGCAGCTGGCGCACTCTTCTTGCGCATGGGCTCCGGAAAGGGCGAAGCCGGTCCATTTGAAGTGAGCAAACGGACGGCGATGTTCCTTGAAGTTGTTGGTCGTGTGACAGACGCGGCACGAGCCGGCCTTGCCCTGGAACGCGCCGCGGTGGGCGTCCTTGTGGCACGCCTGGCAGCTCTGCGGCGTTTGGTCGAAGATCCGCGCCTTGTCTTTTTGCGGTTGTTTGTGGCACGCGTGGCAGTCCGTTTTTTGGTGCGCGCCCGTGAGCTTGAAGCCCGCCTTGGTGTGCATCCGGTTCGTGAATCGGTGGGGCTTGAACTCGTGGCGCGAATGGCACGTCAGGCAGCCTCTTCGGGTGAACAGGCCACCCTCGAACTGCTTGTCGTGCGGATCGCCGTGGCAGCTCTTGCAGTCGTCTTGTGTACGACCCGGGTAGCGCTGCTTGAACGGCAGGTACGACCCCTTGTGGCAGTCCGCGCACTTGACGTCCTCGTGCGGGCGGGCGAGTGAGAACCCGGTGCGTCCGTGCTGGTCCGGAGTCAGGACTTCGTCCGCTGACGCGAACTTGGGATGCGCGGGCTTGTGGCAGTCCACGCACCCCGTGTCCTTCACGAATTCGGGCCGGTGGGGGGACTCGTGGCAATCCAGGCAGGTGCGCTTTTTCTTGTGGCTCTCGCGCAGGCCCTTCAGCGCGTGTTCGGTGCCCGCCTTGTGGCAGGTGCTGCAGTCCAGACTCGCGTGGCCGCCGAGCAGCGGCAGGAACTTGTCGTGTTCGACGTGATAGACGTCGGAGAAGCTCTTTTGGTTGTGGCAGTCGGTGCACGTCTTCCCAAAGCCGCCCTTGTGCGGATCGTCGTGGCACGTTCCGCAGTTCTGGCTCAGGCCCAAAAAGCGCTTGTTGCCCTGGCCGAGCGCGTCGAGATCGACATGGTGGTGGCAGCGGCCGCACGCCAGATCCTTGTGGCCGCCCTTCATCTCGTACCCGATCATCTCGTGGTCGAAGGCGTTCACGTCGGCGATGCCGGCCAACGTGAAACTCTGCCGGTTGACCATCGAGAACTCCGCGCCGTGGTGGTCGGTGTGGCACTTGGCGCAGTTCATCGCATCAACTTTGTGGTCACTGTCGCTGTTCTTGTCCTTGGCGAGAAGCCCGTGCAGCCCGCGGCCTTCCTTCAGGTGCGCTTCGATGTCGGTGTGGCACTTCAGGCACGCCTCGGCCATGCTGCCGAACCAGCCGCCGTGGCATTTCGCGCAACTGTCCGACCCCTGCAGGGCCGGCACGCCCGAATGCGATGCGGACAGCGGCCCGGGCGAGTTCCGCCCAAAGTCGCCGAGCGAGGCCCAGACCAGCGCGATGGCCGTCAGGAGTGCGATCCACGTCTTCGGATTCGCCATGGCGCGCGCCCTAGAAATAGTCTCCGTACGCGAGTGCGGACCAGACGTGGATGGCGACCAGCACGACCATCAGCAGGGCGATCCAGCGGTGCAGCCAGCGCCAGCTCTGAAGCAGGCCGCGCACGTCTTCAAAGTGCGCCGCCATGAGAGCGGTCCGGTACGCGCGCTTCGCGAGATAGATCGTTTCCTGCAACTCCTCGCGGGAGAGCTCCTCGCGTCGCGCGTCGCGCCGGATGCGTCCGATCGTGCGGCGCAGGTCGCGCTGAAAGCCGAAGAGTGCCGCGACGCGCCCGAAGAACGATCCGGACCACTGGCGGTCCGTGGCGTTGCGCGCGACGTAATGCTCGACGTTGGCCGAGAGTTCCGCGAGACGTGCGCGAATCTCGGTCAGCTCGAGTTCACGCCCGTTGGCGGCGCGCGGCACGTACGCGTAGAAGTAGCGGCCGATCGCGCCGGTGATGCCGAGCACGACCAGGGCCCAAAACGCGCGTCCGCCGACGGTGTGGCCCGGCATCATCGCGCCGTGCAGCGTCGCGCACAGGAGCGCGAGGATGCCCGTGGCGACATGGCTCGTCATCCATCCTTTGAGCGAGCCGAAGCGGACTCCGCGTAGGTCCGAGCGCCGTGCGAGATAGAGCAGGTTGACGACGATCAGGCCGGCCGCGAAGATGCCGAGGGCCAGTCCGATGCCCTGGCCGGGACGCAGGAACTCGTGTTTTTCGTGCATGGGCCGTTCGGCCATCGGCAATCCGTAGTAGTCCGCGTGGCGTGTCGCCCAGACCAGCGCGATCAGCGTGAGCACGAACGCCGCGGCGAGCGCGGGCCAGAGTCCGCTGCCGCGCTCCCGGATGGGAGCCGGCGTCTCGCGCAGTGCGGCATCGAACGAAACGCCGGCACTTTCGAGCAGCGCGACGGGCGGGACGCCCCCGGCCATAACGAAGACCTCGTCGTTTTCCAGCGCGAAGACATCGCCGTCCGTACGCGACGGTCCTGTTCGTGACTGGCCTGTTCGCAACCGTACGGCGCCCTGCTCGATCGACACAACCTCGGTGTTAAGAAACGCGTGGATGCGTCCGTCGTCGATGGCGTCCTCGATCCGCCGGCGCTGGCGTTCGCGCATGCGGAAAAACGACTCCTTGCGATAGGCGATCGTGACCTCGTTGCTGAACTGTTCCGCGAGGGCCAGGGCCGCTTCGCCTGCGCTGTCGCCGCCGCCGACGACGAGGATGCGGCGCCCGCGGTACGAGCGCGCGTCGAGCAGTGAGTACGCGACGTGCGGTAGTTCCTCGCCGGGAACACCGAGGCGTCGCGGCACGCCGCGGCGGCCGAGCGCGAGACAGACATGGTGCGCGACGTACGAGTCGGTCTCGGTGCGGACGACATAGCGGCCCTGGTTGTCCCGCTCGAGGCCGACGAACGTTTCGCCGCCGATGACGGGGAGGTCGTGTTCCGCGACGGCCTCCTCCCAGATCCCGATCAGCTCTTCCTTCGTGTACGTGCGATCCGCGAGGTGGCCGTGAAGCGGCAGATCGACCGGCTCGGTCAGTACGAGTTTGCGCCGCGGGTACTTCGCGACCGTGCCGCCGATCTCTTGTTCCTGGTCGAGGGCGACGAAGTTGAGCCCGTGGCGGCGCGCTTCAAGTGAACACGCGAGGCCCGCCGGACCAAGGCCGACCACGCACAGATCGAGAACGCCGTTCGCACCGTTTTGCTGCACGCGCCGCGCGACCTCCGCGCCGACCCACGCGCCGTGCTCGACCGCGGTCTTGATCAGCGCGTGCGCCGTGACCTCGCCCGCGAGAAATACGCCGGGCTGTCCGATCGCCTCGAGTTCGTCCGTGACCGCCGGGATGTCGGTCCGCTCGGCCTGGTTCGCGACGGTCACGGCGATCGCGCTGACCGGGCACTCGCGCTCGCATTCCGCGACGCCGACGCAACGCGCGCTGTGCACGACCGCGGCCTGTCCGTGCACCATGCCGAGTACCTTTTCCGGGCACACCTCGACGCACTTGCCGCATCCCATGCACCGCGTCAGATCGACGACCGGATGCATGAGCTTCGCTTCGTTCGCGCCCTGTTGCTCGCCCAGTGTGCGTTCGTCAACCGCGCGGCGCATGCGACGCAGCTCAAGCTGGCGCGCGAGCGAGACCGCGAGCGCGAGGCCGAGCAGGAGCGTCATGGCGACGAGCAGCGACCAGCTCACGCTTCGGCGGGCTCCGCTGCTTGCGCGTCGGGTGAATTCGAAAATCGCTCGGCGCGATTTTCGTTAGTAGGAGATGAGGGGGGCGGGGGAGAAGGGGAGATGAACTTGGCACTGCGGTCCCGCCACCAGGAATAGACGCCCAGACCCACCAGGGACCATTGGATGCCGTAGTAGGTCCACAGCACACCGTGTATGCCGCTGGTGAAGCCGTAGCTGTGCAGGCCTACGCCCAACAGGTTTACGCCCCACCAGGAAAACGCGATGACGGTGCCCGAGAAGGCGGCGGCCATGCAGACGCCGTGGTCGCGGATCAGGCCGCCGCGTCTTGCGTGGATCAGCGCGATCTGGGCCAGACAGATCAGCAGCGCGCCGTTCTCCTTGGGGTCCCAGCCCCAGAAACGGCCCCAGCTCTCGTTGGCCCAGATGCCGCCGAGGATCGTGCCGACGATCGAGAACAGCAGGGCGAAACACGTGACGCCCCAGACCATGCGCGTGACCGAGCGGCGGAACTCGGGGCGGGTGCGGCGTACGGCGTTCGCGACGAGATAGAAACTCGCGAGCAGGGCGGCCAGCAGTCCGGCGGCGTAGCCGATCGTGATCGCGGTGACGTGCGTTGCGAGCCAGAAGTTCGTGTCGAGCACCGCGACGAGGCTCGGCATCGTGTCTTGTTTGTCGAGCGACTCGTAGCCGCTGGCGAGAAACAGGCCGATCATGCCGAGGACCGCCGCCGCCGAAAGCGCGAGCCGGCGCCGGTTTACGGCCTCGAGGAACAGCGCGACTCCGGCGCCGATGGCCGTAACAAAGAGCACGGTCTCATAGAGCGTGCTCACCGGCGGACGGCCGCGGATCAGGCAGCGCAGCGTGATGACCGCGACGAGCATGAGCGTGCCGCCCACGGCGAGGCCGAACGCGCCGCGATGCAGCCACTTGCCCTTCGGTTTGAGCCACAACACCGCGACGCACAAGAAGGCGAGCACAAACAGGCCGAGGCTCCAGTGCAACAGGCCCGACCGGTAGTAGAAGAGTTCAAGGCGGATCTTTCCGTACTGGTCCCGCGCCTTCGCGCGCGCGATCAGGTCCGAGTGCATCGCCGTCAGTTTGCTGTTGAAAACGGTCGGATCGTTCCGCGCCTCGGCCAGCTCCTCGAAGCGCCCGATCCACTCGCCGCCGGCTTCGCCGGGTGTCAGCCAGGTGTCCCCGGACTCCGGCGCGATGAGCGCGAGGGGCAGCTCGCCACCCGCGACGCGCTTGAAGTGCAGCACGTTGCTCGCCAGGATCACGGTCTGGCGCTGGACGGTGCTGCGCTCTTTTTCCTCGATGCCGGAGTACTCGTGCGCGAGCTGGAACAGGCGCGGAAGGGCCGGTGTGAGCTCGTCGTACGAATAGCGGTCGCGTTTTTTCTTGCCGTCGAGATTGAGGCCGAGCTGTTCGAGGACCTCGGCGTCCTGGACCAAAAACACGCCGCGCTTCGCGGCCTTCTCCGGAAAAAAGATCGCGTCGAGCAGGAACGCCGTGGCGTTCGGGCCGCGCTTGCCGCTGAGGCGGAGCAGCGTGAAGCGGGCGTACGTGGCCAGTGGTTTGACGCGGCCGCCGTCCTGGATCGGCAGCTCTTCGGCGAGCTCGATCGTGTCGTCGGGCCAGTCGGCTTGCGCGGCGACGGCGAGGAGCAACAGCGGTGCGGCGGTACGGATGTAGCGCACGAGGCCGCGCGAAAAGTGCAGGATCAGCCCGAGCGCAATCACGATGCAGGCGATCAGCGGCCACTGGTCCGACGGGTTGCGCACAACCGCGAGCGACGAGAACAGGCGCGCGCCGGGACCGGCGTTCTGCGGGCCCCAGGAGGCCTGGTAGACCACGAGGCCGTGGTCGCGCAGCGGCTTGTTCATCGAGATGCGGACGGGGCGCGCGCCGGCGCCGTCGAGCATGCGCACATCGCTGCTGAACCAGCTCGGCCTGCTGGTGCCCGGGTGGTCCTCTTTCGTGAACTTGTCGAGCGCGAGCGTGAAGCCCAGCGGGTAGCGTTCGCGGCGCAGATCGAGCGCCCAGTTCTCGCCGCCGGCGCGCACGGTGAGCGGCGCGAGGCCGCGGCCCCAGAGCATTTTCTCCCGGCGCATGCCGCGGCTCTTGTCGATCAGGGTCACGAACAGGCCCGCGGCGTTGCGCTCGTTTTGCGGATCGAGAGGAGCGGCGCGCAGGCCGACGCCCTCTTGTCCGGCGTGCGGCCGGCAGTTTTCGAACCGGCGCGTGATGTGGAGGTCGAAGGGAATGTCGTCGGCGCGCAGCGTGGCGCCCTCGACGATGTCTTCCGCGGGGACCAGATACTCCTGGATCTTGCCACCGCCCTTGTCGCGGGCGATGGCGAGCTCCCAGCGGTGATGGCTTTCGAAGTGGCTTCTTTTTTGCCCTTCGAACAGCGTGACGTGACCTTCTTGCGAGAAGTACATCTTGGTGAAGCCGGCGACGAGCAGAAGCGCGATGCCGACGTGCGTCACGAAGATGCCGACGCGCGACCAGCTCCGGCGCAGGCGCACCATGCCGCCCACGATGATGTTCACGAACAGGAGCCACATCACGAGGTTGGCGCCCGGCAGCGGAATCGGCACGGGGCCGACGTGGTGCACGAGCACGAACGACTCGAAGTACTTTTTTTGCACCGCGTACAGACCGTGTTCGGCCTGTTCCAGCGTGCCCAGCCAGGTCAGCAGCCCCAGCAGCATCAGCAGTACAACACTCAGCTTGAGCGAGGAGAAAAACGCCAGGACGCGTCGCACGACTAACCCTTCCTCCGCAGAGAGCGGCAAAACGAACGAAAGTCGGCGCGGGCGGCGTCGATGGCCGCGCGCGGACCGATCATCTTCACGAAGATCGCGCCCTGCCGCGGGATACGGATCGCACCCAGCAGCACCGCGTCGTCCACGCTCTCGCCCTTCATGCCGCGATAGCGTCCGCTCGCCTCGACGAGGACCGCCTCGCCGCCCAGCATCTGGATGCGCTCCAGTTTGCCGAAGTCCTCGCGCCCGTATGGCTGCGAGCCCATCTGCTGGCGCCAGCGGTTCGCGTTCGCGACCACGCCGCCGCCGTCGCCACCCAAGACGGTGACGTAGCACTCGGCCTCGCCCGCGTGATAGGTGACAAGGCGCATGGACTTGCGCGCGCCGAGCCGCCAGCCTTCGGGCGCGGTCCACGCGAGACCGAACGTCTCGTTCGCGGTGTCCGCTGCGGGCTCGCTCGCCTGCTCACGGAACGAATCCGCGAGCTTCAAAAAAGCATCGCCGTCCAGGCCTGTCTCCGAGCCCGTCATCTTGAGAAAGCGCGAACCTCTGGCGCGGACCAGTAGCAAGCCGAGTAGCCGGCGGCCGCTGTTCCTGAAATCGACAAGCACCGCGTCACCACCGAGGAACGGCCGACGCGGCAACGCGGCGAGCGCGTCCCCGGACAGCGGCGCGAGATTCATCTGCTGGCGCCACCGGTTCACGTTCGCGGCGAGACCGCCGGCGGTTCCCGCCAGCTTCGTCAGGTAGCACTCGGCGTCACCGGCGCGCAGGTTGACTTCGCGAAAGCGTTTTGGCTCGAGCTTTTGCCATCCGTCCGGAAGGTTGAACGAGAGTTGCGGGGGGGCGGGGGCCGCGCCGTGGCCATGTCCGGCGGCCGAACTCATCAGGCCGAATCGCTCCGCGTCGGTTGCGTTCCAGCGCACCGAACCGTCCACGATCCGGATGTTGTCGATGGTCCGGATGTCCTCGCCGCCACATGCGGCGAGCAACAGCCCAAGGGGGAGCCAACGCATGGCTATCTTTCGCCTGAAACGGCGACAACCTTGGGCTCTTCAGCCGGATCGGATGTGTCGGTTCGAGGCGTCTCAGGCTGAGCCGTATCGGTGTCGGAGTTTTCGACCGCGGCGTTCGGATCCACCGGCAGCGCACGGACGGCGAGATAGGCGCGGCTCGAGGTCATGCACGACTCGAAACCGAGGTTCAGCGACTTCGCACGACCGGTCAGCGAACTGACAAAAACCTTCAGCTCGAGGAGCGCCGCGGGATTCAAGTCGTGTTTCAGGAACAGCGCGTGGTCGCGCAAATCCTGGTTGAACTTCTCGTACGCCGCGAGCGCAGGCTCGGCCGCAATGACGATCTCGGAGTAGAGTTCGCGCGTCTCCTCGAGGCGCCGCTGGCTCTTCTTGCGCATCTCCGGATCCGAGAAGGCTTCGAGATCGGTCTGCCACTGCTCGAAGACCGGCTTGGCCGCGCGCTTCTTGTCCTCGACGCTGTCCCGGAGCTTTTCCGCGTGCTCCTCGGACATCTCGATGATCTGCACGAATCGGGCGTACGCCTCCTTCGGCTCGCTCCGGAACTTCGAACCCGCGATCGATCGAATCGAGAATACGGCCGTCCGAACCCGCTCCTTGGCGATCTCGGCATCGACGTAGACCCGCTCGATCGAGCCCACGAGAGCCTCGACCTGTTGTGGTCCGCGTGCACGATTTTTGAAAAACGCGCACCCGGTAAGAGTCGTCAGCAACAGCCCAATGACCGTTGTGACAACGATTGTGTTCGCGATCTGCCCCTTCAGCACAGCCAATTCCTCTGCTGTTGGAGTTCCCGCGCGCTAGACCCGCGCCCCCGTTTTCGGAGGTTTCACCCCGCGGCTTGAGCGGTCGGGGTCGAGATCGAGCAGTGAGACAGCAAACGGACGGCGATGCTCGCGTGTTCCGACCCCGATCCCGAACCCGACACCGAGCCCGATCGTTCGCGTTCACGAAGGACGTTCACGTCGCGCTTACTGGTGACGGCGGGCGCGTGAAGGGGCGTCCGTCCGCGGCGTGGTTTTTGGGGCCTGAAGGGAAACACGGAGGGCCACGGGGGGGCACGGAGAGATGAGAGGAAGGGAACCACGAAAGGCGCGACGAGCACGAAGGTAGGAGAGGAATGAATTGGTGCGCGGGATCAGCGCCCGTGCTCGAGGTCATCCCCGGTCCTGAATCCGTTCCGGTTCCCGAGCGCCACGGAGAGATGAATGAGGATGAGAGAAGGGTCGTCCGTCCGCGGCAGTCGTGTACGGACTTGTGCTCATCGGGGCCGCGGGGCGACGAAGCCGCGCTTCCCGGCCCGGCCTAGGCTAGCAGGGGGACTGAAGGGGGCGCGTGCGATATCCCTGCCGGGGTTGACAGCCAAAGGTCCCGCGTCTCGGTGACCATGCGAAATCCCCAGAGGCTCGTGGCCGCGCTCATGGCTGAGGCTTTCGCCCAAGGACTCGCCAAGCAACGTTCAGCGACACGCCGGACATGATGGCGATCCGCGAAAATGCGGGCTCTGATTGACCGATACTGACCTATCATCTATCAATGGTGGGGTGTTCGGAAAGAAGTGGTGCCCGGATTCGGCGGGGGCAAGCAAGAGGTGGTGTGAGCAGCCCGGCCCGCGCGCGTCGGGATGTCGGCTACAAGGAACGCACCAATCAGGCCTGGCCGTTTGGGTAACTCGCCGCCGCGCCGCCTGTCGGCGCATAGTTGACAACGGTCACGGGCGCTTGGCGAGTTCAGCAAAGTAGTGTCGGGTGCGCAGGCTTGGCCCTCTGTGCGCCCGCTTCGTCGATTGGCGGACGGAGCGAGCTCGCTGCGTCCCTTAGTTACGGTAGGCGCGCTAGCATGCCCGTCTTAGCTCCCAAGGGGCCCGATGTCCCGACGACTGTCATGCAGGACTTGGAGGACGGGCGGCTCGTCATGTTCTGCGGAGCCGGTATCTCAATGTCTGCGGGTCTTCCCGACTTCGCCGGGCTCTGCGAAGGAGTGCACGAGCGGCTAGGAGCGACGCCGACGCCCTTCTACAAGGACGCATTCAGGAAGCATGAACACGACATGTACCTGGGCATGCTTGAGCAAGAGTTTGACCGACGCCAACTGGTAGAGGCAGTCACCGCGGTACTCTCCAGCGACGGCGGCGATACAAGAATTCATCGTGCGATCCACTCGTTGTCTAGGACCGAGCAGGGCGTGCGCCTTGTGACTACGAATTTTGACCGGCTGTTCGAAAAGGCCGGCGCTGAACACCACCTGTTGGATGCAGCTCCGGCCTTGCCGGTCCCCAAGCCTCATTCTTGGCATACCCTCGTCCACCTCCACGGTCGATTGGGCGGAGACGATCCTTCCGGAAACGGACTTGTACTTACGGGGGCGGACTTCGGGGCTGCCTATCTCACAGACCGGTGGGCTAGTCGATTCGTGACCGAGCTGTTTCGTCATTTCACGGTTCTCTTCATCGGCTACAGCCTAGGGGACCCGGTCATGAGGTACTTGGTCGATGCCATAGGAGCCGCACGCACCCGAGGAGAGGGATTCAGGACACCCTTTGCATTCGCGCCGTATCGTGGCACCTGCTACTGCGGAGGAGTCGACCTGCGCCGCTTGGCAAGCCAAGGGAGTCATACCGATCACGTACTGGAGCGCCTACAGGCACAAGTATTTGAGAGATACTCTGGTCGAGTGGGCCGCACAGAACGGCCAAGGTCTCACCGGAAAGATTGCGCGCGCGGTTGAACTCGCCCCCCGACGGGGTGTTCGCTCTGGTGACGACGAAGCGGAGCAGTTGATCTGGGCGCTCCGTGAGGTTACGGGAAGAGCGGCCGAAGCATTTGCGGCGACAAGCCCGAGTGCGCCGATCGATTGGCTCCCTGTGCTCGAGAAGGCTGGATTGCTGGGTCTCTCCATTTCGACGTCGCCAGAGTCCGAACACATGATGGCGTCCCTGGCGAGCCAAGATCCGCGGGGCGTCACCTACCGGTACCTGCACCCTGCCACGCGTCATCTCGGAGGATGGTTGACTCAGCACTTGGACCAGATCGCGACGCTCCGGTATGTGTGTGGTCAGGGGCGCTGTCCGCATCCAGGGTTGCGGCGCCTCATCCGGCGCGCGATTGCGGCCAACGACACACTACCGATTGAGATCAAGCGCCTCTGGCAGATTGTCTCGAGTGATTCCTTTTCGGATCGGTCTCTTGCACGCCGGGATGCTGGCCTGTCGTATGTTCGTCCGGACTTCGACCACTGGGATGCGCTCCAGCGCCGCCGACTTCTCCGAGCGTTGCGCCCTGTACCTCTGGTGGTGCCGCGAAGTGAAGAATGGTTCGACTATTTCGGTCAAGACCATGCTCCGGAGGCTGACGATCCTTGGTCCTTGGCAGATCTATCGATTGGGCTGGTAACCCCGGGCCGGGCGCGGCAACTCTACGACGATCTGACTGGTCACGCGAACGCTGAGAGCCTGTTAGCTGGCTTGGCCTTCGAGTTCACTGCTCTGCTGCAGGAGGCGCTGGATTGGTGTTCAGTGTTCGGCCGCGCCACGCGTCTCGATGATCCCAGCCACTTCGACTTTCCGTCCATCAGTTCTCATCCGCAGAATCGAAGGCGCAAGGAGTGGACAGTACTCATCGAGTTGGCGCGCGATTCTTTTGTCGCGCTCAGGAAAACGGACGAGACGTGTGCGATGGCCGTGGTACGACGGTGGCGAAAGATCGACTACCTTACCTTTCATCGGCTTACACTCTTCGCAGCAACGACATGATCGAGCTTGCACTAGAGATCTTGCTAGACGGGGATCCCGAGGCTCTCTGGTCCGTTGGGCTTCAAAGAGAGTGCCTCCGGATGTTCAGGCTCACGGGGAATCAGATCTTGCGACCCGTACTTGGTCGTTTGGTGACCCGGATTCTCGCCGGCCCACCCCGCGCGATGTACGGCGAGATATCCGAGACCGACTGGAAGTACGTGAGAGACCGAAGCATTTGGCTACGCCTCGCGAAACTCGGGGATTCGACGACGACACTGCCTCAAGTGGCGCTGGATCTTCTTGGCGAATTGGAGAAGGAATACGGCTGGAAAACCGCATCGGACAATCGCGATGAGTTCACCACTTGGACGGAGAGTCACTGGGGGAGCAAGGAGCCGCCTTCGACCGAATTGAAAGGCGCCCCCGTGACGATCGCAGAGCGACTACAAACGGCAAACCTCACGGAGGCGCTTCTAGTCGAATGGCGAGAGCTCTGTGGCCGCGAACCTAAAATCGGATGGACCGTTCTATCTGCGCTGGCGGAGCGCGACGAATTCGACTGCTACGTATGGAGGAACGCTCTGGCCGGTTTTTCCGACACAGTAGAGAGCACGCCAGAATTGTGGTACGACGTATCCAACGTGCTGTCTCGCGCTTCGACCAAACTGTTCGACGCGAATACCCACGCCATCGCCGTTTGGATCAGAAGTTGTCCGAACACTCCGGACGCCTCCGTCGATCCGCTGTTCTGGGACCTTTGGGATCGATGTTGGCAATCAGCGAGCGCAGACGTTCGCACAGACGAGTTCCCTGAAGTTCTTATGGCTGCTATCAACAACGCGGCCGGAATCCTCGCCGAGGCCGTGCTGCGCGGGCTCTTGTCAAGAAGGCCTGGCGTGGGAGCTGGCCTGTCCGATGAATTCCGCGATCGATTAACCAGGATTTCCATGGCACCTGGAAGAGTGGCGATGCTTGGGCGCGTCATTCTCGCCTCACGCCTTGTTCCTCTACATGGGATCGACCCTGCTTGGACGCGGGAGAGGCTTCTCCCCCGCATGAATTGGGACACGTCGGAGGAAGCCGCCAGTTTGTGGGAAGGGTACGCGTGGTCGTCCCGCGTTACCGTTCCATTGCTCGCTGACTTTCGGGGACAACTTCTGAACGCGGTCCGATTCAGCGACCGGCTCCCGTTGGAGGCCCGTCGGAACGTCCGGACGCTGTTTGTGCATGTTGGCGTTGGCGCGGCCGATGCGTTCACAGAGCCCGAACAGCGATCCGCGCTTGCCGCACTCTCTCCAACCGCGCTTCGCGACATTGTCTTCGCGATTCGGTCCATGGTCCAGGACAATGATCAAAGGCAGGTCCTATGGAAAACAACCCTACTTCCTTGGTTCAGGGCCGTTTGGCCGAAGGACGTGGGCCACCGGGCCTCGGACCTCTCCAGCGATCTTGCGAATGTGCTGACACTCGCGGGGGATACGTTTCCTGACGCTGTCTCTGCCTTGGCGCCGCTCCTCGTCTCCGGCGCCGAGTGCGATGTCGTCGTCGATGACCTCCTTAGCGTTGACCTCCCGGAGCGATATCCGGAGGCTGTTCTTACGCTGCTTGCAGCCGTCATCGATCCGCAGGTGCCGGACTACTGCGTTCAGCTCGACAAACTCCTGGACAGGCTGACGGCAGCGGACTCTAGTATTTGCCAGCGTCCAGACTTCCGCAAACTGGAGAGAGCTTCTTAGTGTGTCGATTCCGCGGGTTCGCTCTCGCGAAGGACGTTCACGTGGCGGTTGCCGATGACGCGGGCGCGGATCGCTCGTACGACCGCAGCGTGGCGTGATCTGAGAAAAAAACACGGAAGGCTACGGGGGCCACGGAGGAATGAATCGGAATGAAGGGATGTCCCTCCGCGGCAGGGTGTCCGGACATGTGCCAGTCCGGGCCGGGCGGCGAAGCCGACCTCGCCGGCCCGGCTTAGCGAAAAGCCGCCGCAGGCGGAGTTTCGCCGGGACATCGCCGTCCGTACGCTACCGCCCGCTATCCGTCGAAGTGCTCCGCCGCCGCCTGGTCCGAATCGTGGATGTCGACGATGTGGAACAGGCCGAGTGTGCGGACCGTGGCGGCGACGAAGTCCGAGGGGGAGCTGAAGACCAGCTCGCCTTCTTCGTCTTTCAGGCGCTGGGCGGCATCGACCAGGTAGCCGATCGCGGTGGAGTTGATGAACGTGACGTCGCGGAAGTTGACGCAGACGTTGCGCGGGCCGTTTTCGACCAGCGCGTCCAGTTCTTTTTGGAACGGGGGCAAGGCCGTCGTATCGAACTGGCCGCTCAGCGTGAGGTAGACGACACCGCTGTCCTGGCGCTTCCGGATGTCCATGCGCTTGGATTGTGCCGAATCGGCGCCCGGAAGTCACTCGCGGATCTCGATGAGGGGCTCCGGGGGCTCCCATGGGCCGGGATCGGGCTGGTCTGTGGGCGCTCGCAGCCGCGGATAGAGCCGTTTGGCCAGCGTCCAGCACGCCGCGTCGCGGCGCTCGTCGGTGTGCCCGGCCTTCGTGCACAGCTCGGTGCGGCCGTTCAGCGCCATGACGCAATCGCAGTGGCCGTACTCGTCGCGCACGCCGAACAGGTAATGCGCCAGTTCGTGCGCCACGACGACGGCGGTGCGCCGCGCCGTCCACGAAACCCGCCCCGGCGGAAACAGAATCCACTCGCCGATGCGCTTGCCGCGGACTTCGCGCCCGCCGGAGATTTCCGTGCGCCGCCGCAGCCGCGTGATACCCATCGCGCCCGGATGCGGGTTCTTGTCCGCGTCGAAGAACTCCTTCGTGACCCGGATGTCCGCGGTGTCCCACAAGCGCTTCTTGTCAACGACCACCGCGCGATGCAATGCGAACTGCCCGTCGGTCAAATCGAACAGGACCCGGTTGGCCGCACGCAGGCCGCGGGCGATACGTTCGAACTCGGCGCGCGTTCGCTTTTTTTCGGTCGAGACGACGAGATCGAAGCGGTAGGGGGGGCCGGGGGCAGCGCCCTTGAACACCTTCACGCGACTCGACGCGAACGCGGGCTTGAGGTACTGCGGGTTCTCGATCGGCTGCGGACGGGCGGAAGCACGCCGTGCGGTGGCGAGTTTCAGCGTACCGAAGCGATGGAGTGCGAGGGTGGCCACCGCCGTCGAAAACACGCGGCCGCCGGACTCGCCCTTGTCGAACCACGAGCCGGCGCGTTCCTGTTCGTGCAAGAGCGCGTCGCGAAACCTCAGATCGAACGCATCGAATGCGCCGGGTCCGCGCCGATGCATGGCCAGCGCGGTCCAGAACACAAACCAGAAACGGTGGCGTCCGAATGCGTCGATCCGGTCCCAGTCGCGGCGGTACCGCGCCCAGTACGGCTTGAAGAACTCGCGGGAGTAGAGTCCGGTGTACTGAAGTGCGGCCAGCGCACCCGCAGTGGTGCCGGGCACGCCGGGCGTGTAGCGCTGTTCGCGACGGTAGACGAACCCGCCATCCCTGCCGCGACACGACTTGACGAATGCGGCACCCCGTTCGATCGACGACTTATCGACCGCTATGCCGGCGTCGCGCAAAAAGCAGAGTGCGGTGAGACACGCGTGCGAAGTGGCCAGCAGTCGCCATCCGCGGCGGGCGTAAGCGGGGTGCTCGGCAAAATCGAAGCTGTAGCCCCACGCGCCGTTCTTGTCCTGGACGCCGGCGAGGTACTTCGCAATGCGTGCCAGCACGCGTCCGCGCGCCGCCGTCGGCCTTTGGCTTTGGAGTTCCGCCAAAAACATGGCGGCAAGCGGAGTTTCGAAATGACCGTATGTGAGATAGAGCGGATCGTTGCGTGCGGACAGGGCCACCAGCCCGTCGGCCCGCGTGTGTTCCTGCAAGAACGCGTCCGCGCGCGCCGTCGCTTCCGGATGTTTGCCGGAGGCCAGCAGTGCGAGTCCCGCCAGCGCGGTGAGGGCGACATCGACGTGGTCGATCGACCGATCGATGGTCGTCGGTCCCGACCGCTTCTTTTTCCAGCGGCCGTCGTCTTGCTGGCGGCGCAAGAGCCATTGCAGTCCGCGCTTTGTTGCGGGCGTGCACGTCACGCACGCCGTCGGACAGGTCGCGGCATGGAACCGGGTCGGCGGCCGGGCGCGAGGCTTCTTGTCCGGCAGGTTCGACGCGGGCCGGCGCTTCGGCCGCTTCGGATTCCACAACTCGTGGTGCTTTTGGAGCGCGGCGTCCAGTTGGCGCCGGGTCTTGCTGATCGGCATCGGTCCGACCAGCAACTTCATCGGCGTGCCGATCGAGGTGAACACGACGATCGCGGGCCAGTGCCTGATGTCGTACTTTTTTGCGAGCGCCAGATGCTGTTTCGGCGGCAGTTTCACGCACGCAAAGCGCGCCAACAGATCCGCGAGTGTCTTGCGCTGCAATGCCGCATCGAGCCGCTGCGACGCGCCGTGGCCCGGTTCGAGCAGGATGCACAAGACGGGCTTGCGCGCTTTTTTGCCCGCCGCCTTGGCCTCGGCGAGTGTGGTGTGCCACACCGGATCGTCCCCGAGCGCGCCCGCGCCCAGCAAGACGAGAAACAGACCGGCTCTCCGCATGCCGCCCGCCATTGTCGGTCAGACATCGCCGTCCGTTTGCTTTTTTTGGGATGCATCCGGAGAGGGAGGCGGTCAGTTCTTGCGCGACTCTTTGAGGCCGGATGACGTGTGCACTTCGCCGTCCATGCCGACGAGGATCGCGTCGATGCCGGACAGGCTGTTCACGATGGCGATGCCCTCGTTCGGAGAGAGCACGCAGAGCGCGGTCGCGAGGGCGTCGGCGAAGGCGGCGTCGGGGCCGACAACCGTGGCGGCGATGCAGCCCTTGGACGGGTAGCCCGTGCGCGGATCGAGGATGTGGTGGTAGCGCTGCCCGTCGTGCTCGAAGAATCGTTCGTAGTCGCCGGACGTCAGGACGCAGCGGTTCGAGACCGGGAGGACGGCCAGGATGCGCTCCTTGTCGCGCGGGTGCTTGATTGCAATGCGCCACGGCTTGCCGTGTTTTTTGCCCAGCGCCTTGAGGTCGCCGCCCGCGTTGACGAACGCGTGTTTGATGCCGCGGCGCATCAGGACGGCCATGGCGCGATCGACGCCGTAGCCCTTGGCGATGCCGCCGAGGCCGAGGCGCATGCCGTTCGGAAGCGTGACGGTGCGGGCGGCGCGGTTGGCCTTCACGCGGCGGTAATCAACCGCTTTCAGAGCGGTGCGGATCGTTTCCGGGGTCGGCACGATCGGCGGGCGTTTCTTGAAGTCCCAGAGCTTGCCGACGCCAGCGAACGAGATGTCGAACGCGCCCCCGGTGAGGCGGCCGATTTCGAGGGAACGGGTGACGAGTACGGCGAGTTCGCGCGGCACCGGCTGCGGACCGGCGCCGGCCGCTTCGTTGAGGCGTGTGAGGGGCGACGGGCGCCAACTCGTCATCATGTCCTCGATGCGGCGCATCTCGGCAACCGCGGCGTCGATGGCGGACTCAAGGTGGACCGGGTCGCGGCCAAGCACCGTGATCTTGAGCTCGGTGCCCATGACGCCGAGCGTGCGTTCGCGCAGGATGAGCGGTGTGTCTTGGTCGTGTCCCGACGCGTCGCGTTGTGAGGGGGCCCGGGGGCCGCCGCCGGAACTCGCGCACGCGCCGAGGACGGGCAGGAGCAGCGCGAAGCAGGCGGCGGAAAGCGCGCGCGAACGGATCATTTGTGGAGCCCCTGCCAGTCGGCCGGCGGCTCGTGCCCGTTGTAGACGATCTTGCCGTCCGGACCCAGAACGATGATCGTCGGGGTTCCGGTGACGGCGAAGCGGTCGGAGAGCGCGAGGTCGCGGTCGCGCACCTGGGGATAGGGCATGGCGAAGCGGCGAGCCACCGCGCGGACCTTTTTGTCATCGACCCGGTCGTTCGGCCCGGGGACGACGCCGATGAAACGGATCGCCTTGCCGTGCTTTCGGGCGGCTGCCGCAAGAGCCGGTGCTTCTTGCAGGCACGACGCGCACCACGTCTGCCAGAACACGAGTGCGACCGACCGTCCGGCCTTCATCTCCGCGCCGAGGTCGTGCGCCGTGCCGTCCATGTCGGTCACCATCAGCCGTGCGACAGGGTTCGCGTCCCGCGAGTTCGACGGCGAAGAAACGCAACCGGATACGGCGGCGACGACCAGAACAGTAGACAGGAGCGAGACTCGCATCGTTTGATTCCCTACCACTTGAACACCCAGCCAAAGGTCGCCGTGACTCGATCCAGGCCGTCGTCGCGCGACGTGTACCCCAGTCCGAAGTCCACCGTGTGTTTCTTGTTCACCGCCCAGGTGACGCGGCCGGTGATGCCGTGGGACATGAAGTCGCCGAGGTCGGAGTCCTGCGTGCGATGGCGGGTTGCGACGGTGAAGCTGTCCGCGAAGCTGTCGGCCTCCGACTGGGCATAGAAGCGGTAGCCGACCTGAAGCCGGACGCTCTCCGAGATGTCTTGATAGATCCGCGGCTCCAGCGAGAAGGCCATGATGCCCCACGAGTCCGCGTAGAGACGGCCGCCGAGTTCGACGGCGCGTCCGGGCTCGAGGAAGTGGCGTACACGGCCATGGACCGAGCCGCGCCAGCGTGTCGTGGGCAGTTCCTCGGTGATCTCGGTGCCGCGCGCGAGGTTTTCGAGATTCGGGTTGGGCGGCAGCGTCGGGTCTTCCAGGACGACGGCGTTGTAGGCGGTTTCCAAAAAGCCGGTCTGGTGCGACAACAGCGCGCCGAACTCGCCGTGGGTGGTGGAGGAGAGCGCTCTGTACCAGTTGAAGCCGCCCGCGATCGAGAAGCGATCGTCGCTGCCTTCGGCCTCGCTGCCGTTGAACCGGATGATGTCGATCCGGTCAAAAAACGTGTCGAGGGTGAAGGTGTAGGTCGAGTTCTTGTCGTCGCTGTCGAGCGACAGGCTGCCGCCGAGGTTGACGGACTTGTAGTCGTACTCCGTGGCGAATCCGACGTGGCCGCCGACGCGCATGAAGTCGGACAGCTTGTAGCGGGCGGCGAAGTTGAGCCCGACGAAGTTGTCGGCGGACGCGCCCGACTGCTCGGGAAACTTGGAAAGCCGGTCGATCGACGCGCTGGAAACATAGTCGTACGAGAACGTCGCCGTGATGCCGAGCCGGTCGTTCACGTTGCGGTCATAGATCACGACGGGCTCGACAACCGTCAGTTCCTCGTCCAGAAACGGGTTGCCGTCGCCGTTGTCCGGGGTGTGGTAGATGCCGAGCCGGGTCGTCAGTGTCTGGGCTCCGGGTGCGCCGTTGTGGCCGCCGCGCCCCACGAGCCGATTCTGCGTCGTCTTCTCGCTGTCGGTCGGCGGCGGGCTCGCTCGCTTGATCCGTGTCCCGCGGCAGGCTCCGAGCAGCAGCGCCGCAATCAGTAGCAGCCGCATCCGCCGCCTCCCGCCGTGCCGACCCCGCCGACCGCGCCCTCGTTGGAGTAGAGAACTTTTTGCAGCCAGTGCAGGAGCGCGGGATCCTCGTCCATCTTCATGATGGGGCGCGCGAGGTCTTCTTTTTCGTAGTAGCGCGGCCCCTGGCAGCCGGCGGCAACCGACAGCAGAAGGACCAGAGTGGCGTGGCGCACGATTCGGGGCATACGTATCTCCATGATGCGAGCGGCAATCATGCAGGAGCCGTGCCGCGCCGTTGGGGACGGAAACGCCCCCGCGTCGCGTGCCCGGGTCTGCAATCTCTGCACATGGCATGCAGTTCTTGCAGCCGGAAACGAACCCGAGGGAAGCAAACGGACGGCGATGTTCGTGGCGACGAAGAGCGATGTTCACTACGAAGAGGAGCGGGGCTGGCTACGACGAGAAACGAGGATTACGCTCCGAGTGCACGAAGGCAGGAGAGAGGGGTGAATTGACGCGCGGGAGAAACGCGCCGTGCGCGAGCTCATTCCCGATCCCGATCCCGACCCCGCACACGTTCACGAACGAGGTTCCCGTGGCGGCGCGGACGACGTGCAAGCGCGCTCGACGGCGGCGTGTTTGACGGGCAGGAGCTAAACACGGAGGGCCACGGGGGGCCACGGAGGATGAGAGGAGGAGTCACCACGAAGCGCACGAAGGTCTGAAAGGAACGAGTTTGAGTTTGAGTCGAGCGTGCGGTCGCGATGGAGGGTCATCGCCGTCCGTTTGCTTTTTTCCTACGGATTCTCGTGTTCGCCGGGTTCCTGATCCTTGTACTGCGACAAGCGGTAGTAGAGCTTGCGGACGCTGATGCCGAGGGCTTGCGCGGCGGCTTCGCGGTCGCCGCTGAGATGGGCGAGCGCGGATTCGATCGTTTCGCGTTCGATGTCAGCCAGCGGTCGGAGGCCGAGCGACACCGATTGTTCTTCGGCGAGTCCGCGGCGGAGTTCCGCGATCGTCGGCGGTTGGTTGCGTCGCAGGATGCAGAGCCGTTCGATGAAGTTTTCCAGCTCGCGCACGTTGCCCGGCCAGGCGTACGCGCGCATGACTTCGAAGTGCGCCGGGGACAGTTCGTAGTTCAGTCCGTGGCGGCCGGCGAGGTGCGCAAAGAGCGGTTCGATGTCTTCCGGACGGTTGCGGAGCGGCAGGATGTCGATCGTGATGACGTTCAGGCGATAAAAAAGGTCTTCGCGAAAACGGTCTTCGTCCAAGGCCGAGCGCAGGTCGATGTTGGTCGCCGCGATGATGCGCACGTCGACGGTGCGCGGTCTTGGTGCACCGACGCGGCGGACCTCGCCGAATTGGATGGCGCGCAGCAGTTTCGGCTGCAAGTCGAGCGGCAGCTCACCGATTTCGTCGAGAAACAGTGTGCCGTCGTGCGCCAACTCGTACAGGCCGATCCGGCGTTGTGTCGCGCCGGTGAACGCGCCGCGCTCGTGGCCGAACAGCTCGCTCTCCAGCAACGTGGCCTGCAGCGCCGCGCAGTTCACCGTGATCATTTCCGTGCCGGCGCGCGTGCTGGCCGCGTGGATGGCGCGTGCGACCAGTTCCTTGCCGGAGCCGGTCGGGCCCTGGACGAGGATGGGAGCGTCGGCGGGACCGGCTTTTTGGATCATCGCCCGCACCGCGTCCATGGCCGGGCTGACGCCGATCAGTTCGCGTGCGGGTTTGCCGAGGAGACCGCGTAGCGTCCGGTTTTCCGCGACCAGCCGGCCGCGTTCGGCGGCGCGACGCAGCGTTCCGCAGAGGCTCTCAAGGTCGGCGGGCTTCGTGACGAAGTCGAACGCGCCGGCGCGCATCGCGGCGACGGCGACGTCGATCGTGCCGAAGGCGGTCAGCATGACGACTTCGACGGACGGGGCGCGCGTGCGTACTTCTTCGAGAACAGCGAGGCCGTCGCGCGCGCCGCCGAGGTTCAAGTCGAGCAGGAGGACGTCCGGCTCGGTGGCGGCAATCTCGCGCGTGGCCTCTTCGGCGGTGGCGCACAGGCGCACGTCCGCGAATTCGCGTTGCAGCTCATGGCCGAGCGCCGTGCGCAGCGACTCGTCGTCGTCGAGGTACAGGACCGACGTCGGTTCAGGCATCCCGTTCTCCGGCAATCCGGTTCCTGGCCATCCCGTTCTTGGCCACCGGCAGTCGGGCTTCGAACACCGCGCCTTGTTCGACGTCCACCAGCCGCAACGCGCCGCCGTGCGCCTCGACGATCTCGCGCGAGATCGGCAGTCCCAGTCCCGTGCCGAGTCCCGGCGCCTTCGAGGTCACAAACGGCGCGAAGATGTCGTCTTCGCGGTCCGGTGCGATGCCCGGGCCGTCGTCCGTGACCCGGATGACGATGTGGCCGTCCGCGAGCGCGATCGCCGTTCGCACCGTGGCGCCGCGGGGAGAGACATCGATCGCGTTGAGCAGCAGGTTCACGACGACCTGCTGGAGCTGGCCGCCGTCGCCGTAGGTTCTTGTGTTTCCCGCACGGTCTTCCGACTCGAGGGTCACGCCCGCGTTGCGCGCCTGCGCGGCGACGAGTTGCAGGGCGTTGGAGACGATCGGCCCCAGGGCCAGTCTGCGCGGGGACTCCGGCTTGTAGCGCGCGAACGTGAGCATGCGCTGCGTCGTGGCGCTACAGCGGTTCACGGCGGTGCGCACGGTGTCGAGGTACTGGCGCGTTTCCGCGGGATCGAGCGTGCCGCGCTCAAGACTCTTGCGCATCCCGTCGATGCTCACGAGCACGCTGCTCAGCGGGTTGTTGATCTCGTGCGCGATCGACGCGGCCATGCGGCCCAGGCCCCCGAGCCGGTCGGCGTGTCGAAGCTGCTCGGTGCGCGTCTCGACCTCGGCTTCGAGCCCGCGCTGCCGCTCGTCGATCATCGTGGCCATCTCGTCGACCATCTGCGCGAAGGCCGCGCCACCCAGCGCGCCGGCGGGTGTCACGCCGAGGGCCTCGATGCGCCTGCGAAAGCGCTGGAGCGGCGAGATGATGCGACGGCGGAGGAAGAGGAAAAACAGCAGCGGCATCACGAGCAGGCCGGACCCGATCGCGGCGTTGAGCCGCGGCACGTTGCGGGCGCGCCGTTCCAGGCTGACCAGAATTCGTTCCGCGCGCGGCCCGTCCTCGCTCCAGAACTCGGCGGCGGCGGCGTGCGCGTCGCGCTGCAAGTCGCGCCGCTCGGCAGGCGCGGCCGCGCCGTACTCCCGCAGATACCCCGCGATCCGCCGAAACAGTCCCTGCTCGAGAAGCGCGTGCGCACCGCTTTCCTCCTCGCTCGCCGCGGCGTTCTCGAGGTCTGCGGCGAGCTCCGCCGGGGATCGACCGCCCGGGCTGCCCGCAAGCGCCGTCAGCGCCTGCGACACGAGGCTCGCCTCGCGCCACTCTTCGGCGATTTCGGCGACGTCTTCCGCGGTCGTTCGAATCTGGTAGTGCGAGATGGCCCAAAGAACCAGAAGGGCGACCACCGCACCGACGTAGCCGCCGAGAAGCTGGGTCGTGACATTCACGCCCGGCAAGGTAGCAGCCCCCATGCCAAAGCTGCACGACGGCGATGCAGATACAATCGGACGCGCATGAGCAACCCGTTCCGAAGCCAGACGATCGAGACCTGGGTCAGCGACTTTGCCGACTCGGTGGCCTATCGCGAACTCTCAGCACCGGCGAAGGAATACGCGGGCACGATCCTGCCCGCCTTTCTCTCGCGCGCGTGCGAGGAACGCGATGTCGAGCCCGACGCGATCGAAACCGGGGATCTCAAGCCCGCGCTGCTGGAGGGGGTCGGCGCGTTGTCGTTGCCGGAGTCGGCGCGAAACGCCGTGCCCGCCTTGTGCGCATCGTTTCTCCAGGAATTGCAGGCACAGGGAAGGCTCGCGGACGGAAGAACGCTCGGTCGAACAGTCCGTGCGATGCGCGGCGCCTATGAAGCTCGCACGACCGACAGTCCCGAGCCGTTTCGGCGAGCCGGAAGCCGGCTGGGCCGCAATGACCCCTGCCCCTGCGGCAGCGGCAAGAAATACAAGCAGTGCTGCCTGAAGTCCGGCCGTTGACGGGCAAACGTGGTGTCAGAAGTCTCCGTCCGCGGAAAGCCGTGCGAGGATCCCCGTGTCGCCGGTGCCCGATGTGGCGAAGAAGCCAAGGCTCGCCGGGACTCTTCTCGGATGCGGGATGATCGTGCTGACGATGTTGATGGCCGGGTTGGTCCATCCCCAAAGAAACGAGCCATCGATGAGTGCCGCGACCGAAACCGGAGTGGCGGGCGCTGTGGCAAACGTCGGTGAGATTCTGGTCCACCGGAACGCGCCGTCCGCCCCGTAGGCTGCGATCAGGGCCGACCGAACGGCCGCGTCGATCGTGATTTCCCGGGCCGTGCCCCGCCCCAGCGTCACGCCTCCCGCAAGGTCGGCTCCGACCACGAGACCGGTCCCGTTGCGTGCCACCGACACCGACGTGAATCGGAGGCGATCCGTTGTCGACTCCACGCGAACCCAGGCGAGCTGTTCGTCAACGTCGAGTCTGAGTACGAACGAGTCCTCTGCGCCTTGGGCGACATGGGGTTC
>JAJFFH010000020.1 GCA_021776735.1 Planctomycetota bacterium
GAATACATCGAGGTCTTCTACAATCGTCAACGCAGACACTCTACGCTGGGACAGGTGAGCCCCGCGGAGTTCGAACGAAACAACAACAACCAGGCTGCAGGAGCAGCTTAGCGAGGTGTCCACCAATTCGGGGGAAGCTCACCCTCCCCTTGGATATGCCGCGGGCGGCAACCTGTACGAGTACGTCAGGTCGAATCCGACCAACCGCATCGATCCGTGGGGCCTGAAGGACTGCGCCAAGGAGTCGGCCTCCGAGGAGGAATGCCTCAAGTGCTGCGACGACGAGTACAAAAAGAAGAAGAAGGAGATCGAAAAGGAGAGGGACGAAGCGTTGGCGGAGGTCGACGCATGGCAGAAGGACATGCTGAAGAGGCTCGATGCTGGCGAGCTATCGCAGGACGAGCTGAATGATCTGGATGCCTATGCCATCGGTACACGATTGAAAAGCTGGCTTCGCAACCCGTGGACGAAAGTGTACTTCCCGCAGCTGGATTCAATTACGCTTGGCAACGCGGGTAAGAACGGCATCTTGAACTTCGGCAAGGGCTGGCTCAAAGCGCGAGCGATGAAGGCCGGCGTGTTCAACGCGCTCAAGAGTGGAGCAAAGGCTGCCGGTACGGGATCCATATCGGATGCGGCCATAATGATCGGGCAGGCGGCGGCGGGGGCGTCCACCAAACACTTTAGGAGTTTGCTTGATAGCCTGAGCCGGCCGGTGAGCCCAGGGAATCGACGCGGGGCGATCTCCAACCAGGCCGCTGACAAACGCAGAGGGATCCGGGCCGACGCGCACAAGAAACTAAAACAGGCCAAGAAAGAGAAGCTCGATTGCGAGAAGGAATGCCGAAAGAAGAAGTGCTGGGGCGGACAGGGCGCCCGGGGAAAGGGCGGAAAGTGACTGGAATGAAGTCGTACGTCGGACTGATTCTCATCTGCCTCCAATGCGTGACGGTGGGCGAGGAAGACCCGCACAAGGAGTGGCTCAAACTGCGAGCGACATGGCTTGCGAAACGATCGGAGATCACGGCCTCGGAGGACGGCGCCCGACTCGTGGCTCGCGCTGCGAAGCGTCTGAGGAACAGCGCGGAGCTGAGTGGGCTGGGCGTCGTGTCGAGCGCGGCGTGTCTGCAGGACGCTGCGAAGCGGTTCCTCCCGTCACTTCGCGCGGAATTCAAGCTCATCGAGCGCGCCCTGCAAAGGCCGGTTCTTGCATTCGCCATCGGCGACGAACCCGGGGCGCCGGACGCATACGTCCTGTCGTCGGTTGGCAACGCCTTGGAGTTCCGCGCTCTGGCGTGGGCGACGGAGGGCAACGTGGCAGGTGCGGCGGCGACGCTCGGCGACCTGGCCGAACTCGGCCGAAGGGTACCGCTCCACTCCAAGAGTGTGGCCCGCGGCGCTGCCGCATCGACCATCGCCGATGTCGCCCGCCGGATGGCGAGTGCTGAGATGCGGGAGTGCGGCAGCTACAGTGCAACGGAGTTGCGCGCCCTTCTCGAGCCGGTACTGCAAAGAGTGCCAAGGATGCCAACCGAAGCGCAGGTCATCGACGGAGATGTAATCCAGGCGGTCAGTGCCGTCGACGGGTGGCTGCGAGGCGTAGATGTGTCCGGGGTGTGGGGGGCCAGCTGCGTTGCACGAGACGTGGGCAAGTTGGCCGGTCAGCCTCGTGAGCGCGTCGTCGCGGCGGTCGTGCGTTATGCGCGAGCGGTTCGATCGAAAGAGGACAGGAATGCCAGCAAGGGTGTGGCGGTGTTGCGTGCGGCACTGACCTTCCAGGAACGGGCTCGGTCGTTGGCCGTGGCTGACGTTCGCCTCGTTCGATTGGGTCTTGCGGCGCTCGCCTACCACGAGCAGAAGGGCACGTGGCCGGTATCTCTCGTTGCTCTGAAGCCGTTGTTTCCCGGGGGGGAGTTGCCCGGGGGAAAGGCTGGCGCGGCGCTTCACCACGATGAGGTGGAGAATCGGCTCACCATCTCGGTAAGCACAGTCAAACCCACCCGACGGTCCTGGATCGTCTCGGACGAAGTGGTCGAGAAATAAAGGACTTACGCGCGCACCTCGCAGCCGTTCAGCTCGGAACGCGTCCCGCTTCCCTTGTCCCTACCGAAAACTCAAACGCGGGCCTAAGTTGAGCATTCAGGCTCGAGTCTAACGGTCTGACGCGCTCGGCAACAAGGGCGGCGCATGTGTCTGGGCAGATCGGTGGCACGGCTCGTCCGTCGAGAGACGCACGCGCAGTCAGCCGCTCGTACCCGATGGCAAGTTCCAGAAAGACCCGCCCGTAGAGCCCGAGAAGTGGATGGAGGACATTACGGCGAAGGACGAGTCGGAGAAAGGAAAGGAGAAAGACCCGAAGAAGCCCGGTTCCGGCCAGTGCATGATCGCGGCAATCGACACGCCCGGGGCGATCTCGAAGCTGGCATACGGAATGGGCCCCTCGTCACGCGTTCCGCCGCCGCTCAAGTACGGGATCTGGAAGGTCATCGGCCGGGTGACCTGGGACAACGGGAACAAGTGCGAAGTAGAGATGCAGGTTCAGATCCTTCCGACGGGAAAGACGGGAAGTGTCAAGGACAAAGCGAGCATCGTCCCTGACTCCAAGAAGAAGAAGGAGACTCCCGCGGTCAAGTGAACGAGTGTTGTGTTACGCCGTGATGACATCTAGTGGCAAAGATCGATGCGATGAGGTGGCGTGGGATCGTCTTCTTGGCAGCATGCCTTGGAATCATCGGACTGACCCGCGACTGGAGTAACCAGCCAGGCCGTTTTTCCTCCGATTCTCGACGACTCACGGACGACGGTGGGTACGACAGCGGCTCTCGTTCTGGAGGCACTGGAGATGCCAAGGTCACTGCCTCTGCGCCTTCGCAGGTCAGCATCGACCAGCGCAACCACCACGGCGATCCCGAAGCCGACATCCGATCGGTCGAAGCTGAATATGCGCTCGCCGCGAATGAGGGCTTGGAGCTCCAAGAACTCGTTCGAAGATGGAGCGACGCAGCGGAACGAACCGGTCATGCGCGAGCGAGGGAAATGGCGTTTCACTACGAGCAGCTGTCGGCGGTCGACCCGACGGGCTTAACGCGGGTCGAGGCGCTCGCCTTCGAGCTCCATAATCGCTCGTTTTCTTCGCCGAACGATCCCGCGATCACGCTCCTGGATGCTGGCTGGGAGGCTCTGCCGGGCCTGATTCGGTTCCGTCGGGACCCGCGTCCCACGCGAACGCTCGGCGACGATCTCTTTGCCTTGAGTCTGCCACGTCCCGGCGTGTTGATGACGATCGGAGATGCCTGCGAACGTCTGCTCACAGAGATTCTGCTCGTCGTTCCGGACGGCCACCTCGCTGCTCTGTGGCGGGCCGGGCCAAGAGCACATTACTCATCGTTGCTCGTGTCGGAACACGAGGAGATCGTGACAGCCGCGCTCGGCAAGCTCTACTCGCTGGTCCCGGCCGAGTATCGAAATCTCGTCTTGGGCCACGTACACGACGCTTCGGACTCCGTACGCGCGACGTTTTTGTCCGTCGCGGGACGCGAGTTCGCGCGACGCGAGCCGGAGCGCATTGAATCCTGGCTTGCGACCGCATCGGACGAGTTGTTCCTTCTAGCCGGCTACCTGCTATGGAACGAGAGCGACTCCTCGGCAGCGTCTGACGAGCTACTGCGTCGTCTCGCGACGGCACCGCCCGCCGAGCTCTCCGATGCCCTATGGACGCTTCTCACCAACGTGGATGCGCCAAGCATCCGCCCCAAGATCGTCCATTTGCTCGACACGGGCCCTGCGAAGACCAAGATCGCGATTCTAGAGCGCGACTGGCCGCACTGTGGCGATGAACTCGATCGCGTGGTGCGAGAGCTGTTGAACGACTTGACGGTTTCCCGTAGTTCGACGCATGATCCGTCTCGGCGCGTATGCGACCTCGCCGCCCGACAACTCTTCCGGCGCCGAGAGGGAAAGGAGCCGCAGTTGCGTTGGCTCACTCCGGACCAGAGGGACGCACTCGTCGATCGGGAGCGCACCCGTGCGGGCCGGTGACGCTGGACTGGACAGACCCGGTTGACCGTGGCCCCGCTGGTGCCGTCCTGGACGCTCTGCGCTCAGCGTGAAATCTGCTCGGGTCGGATCTTCGCGAGGTAGCCGCTGGCCCAACCGGCGGGTGGTGGCTGGGTCCCGGTTGACGCCAGTTGGAGCCGTCTCCGGGTCCGGACCAAACCCGGAGCATGGGCGATAGGGCGCGATCTCACAGGACCGGCCCAGGAACATGAAAGGAGTTGGCTGAGGGAAGTCCGAGATGCGACAGAGCGTCTCGATCAGCGCTTCAGATGTGAGAGGGACGGGAGTGTCCGCGGTGCAAAGACCGACTGCGCTACTGACGTTTCTGCGGACCAGTTCTTCCGTGTCGCTCTGCGGAGCAGATCTTCAAGGTCGAGTCGAGCCCTCATGCAAAAAGAAGTGGGCGTGAATTCGCGTGGAAAGACCAAACCATCGCGGTGTCTCTTGTTCGCAAACGAGGCCGCTGCCTGCGCGCTCGATATCAGGCAGGCCCGCGCCGTGTTCCCGATGTCAGTCGCGACTACGGCGTCGGCTGCAGCGGCCGCGGCATCAGCAGCAAACCACGCAGCAGAGCCGTATCCCGCCTCATCGGCAGCGCACCTCGCGGCAGCGGGGATTTCCGAGAGAGTTGCTGCTCTCGTTGGCGCTGGCGAGCCTTCGGCCGCCGATGTTTCCGCCCAACGCAGAGCGTAGACGTACATGTCTGGATTGTGAGGCCACACGGCGGTCTTCGGGCCGTGATTGTGACACCAGACGTCAAAGACAACGCTGACGCGCCACGCAGTTCGAACCGCGAGGGCAACAGCCGCCCACCGAGGTAGCCTGCAAAGCTCATCCGTGGTTGGCAACAATGCGTCGTCGAGGTCGAGCGCGTTGAGCATGCGCGCGATCTCGCGGGATGGAACGTGGCTGGCGAGGTCCTGGATTGCGCGCTGCTCACGTCCGAGTCCATCGATGTAGGGCGGCTCGAAGGACTTCAACGCCGTGTCTTTCGAGGCGCGCGGCTCTACAAGCTCGAGAATCGATGCGGTGATTTCCTGGAGTGCGTCCTCCGAAGACCGCTCAGAAACGGTACCGTCTCGCGGCGTTCCTTGGAGGTTCGTTAGCGTTGGATCGACGTCACATGGTTCGAGCCAGATGGGCACGACAGTGGACTTTCCGCTGGCGCATTGCGCGAGTGCCTGCGCCTGAAAACGCCACCGACCTGGTTGCGACAGGACCGGGCGCGCGAAGGCGACGAAGACAGGACGATCGCTAGACCGAAGCCCTATCGTTGCATCCGAGACCGGCGATCTGACTTCGTTGAGGAGGTCTACGACGAGGCTGGTTCGCCGCAGCCGCAAAACTCGTGTTGTGCCGGCCTCCAGATGAACCGATCGAGGAGCATATCCTTCACACGTGATGGACGCCTGCGATTCGGGTTTGTCCATGCAAAGGGTGAGCCCGCCATCGCGTCCGGTTCTTAGGGCACGCCGAGGGTTGTCTCCAGTGGATACGGTCGCTGGCAGCGCGACCCCAGCGGAGTCCACGATCGTCAACACCACAGGCTCGAACTGCGCCGCAGGAGTCGTCGGCTGTTCGGCGGCCGAAGGAACTGATGGGGCGGAACGCACTCGCCAGCCTTCCCGGTCACCGATCGGCGACAACGCTACGGCAGCCAAGACTAGGCCGACGGCGCCGGCGAGCAACCACTTCATCCAAAGCCAGTATACACAGTGAGTTCCCCGCCTTCGGTGAACCCCTCTAGCCGCGTGTCCTGTCCCTACCGAAAACTCAAGCGCACGTCGATGTTGAGCTTTCATTGTCGAGTCTAACGGTCGGATGCTCTTGACGAAACGGGCGGTCCGACCGCGCGGACGCACCGGTGCTGCGACTTGACGATCGAAACGCTGCCGCTGGAGCCAGCCGCTCACGCGGCGCGCGTGTACCGATGGTGCAGCCCGCGGAGGTACGGCACGGCTATGACTGCGCCCGGTCCATCCTCGACGTGCCGCGGCTCCAGCGCGTTCCCGTCGAGGGCCTCGTGGCACTGCGCCGCGTTGTAGTTGCTCGACGTACCCGCGTCGCAGGACGTTGAGCTGCTGCCGGAGGACGACGTTCTCAAAGGGCGAGGCGTTTGCGGTCCGCCGAGAGGGCGCGTACCAAGGCGAGCAGGTGCCGGACGATGACGCCGCGGCCCGGTTGGCGCAAGCGGCGAGGCGGCGTAGAGTCGAAACTAGCGTGACAAGAGGAGAATCCGGGCGGGGATCTAGTTTTCGTTAGGGATAGCCGCGTCCGCGGCTCCGTTCGCTAGAATCGCGCTCGATGGGTGATTGTGCTCGTGTGTTCGTGAGCCATTCCGCACGTGACCGCGAGTTCGTCCGGGGCGAGATCATTGCGTGTCTCCACGCCGCCGGGATCGAGACGTGGTACTCGGAGGACGACATCCGGACTGCGGATCATTGGGAGCGCAGCATCCTCGCCGGGCTACGCGCCTGCGACTGGTTTCTCGTGGTGATGTCGCGCAACTCGGCGCGCTCGGAGTGGGTCAAGGACGAGTTGCATTGGGCGATGGAGCATCGCGCCGGGCGCATAGTCCCTGTCTTGATCGGCGGGTGCGAACCGCAGGACTTCCATATTCGACTCGCCCGGATCCAGTACGTGCAGTTCAAGGACGCCGACCCGCAAGCGTGTGACCAGCTAGTCCAGCGATTCGCAGCGCCTCGTGCGTCGCCGCCACCGGAACGAGTCCGGGAGGACCGAGCCGGACGTGGTTTCTGGACGAAGGTGACGGCCGCAGTTCTCCTCGCGGTCGCAATCGCGGTCTACGCCTTGCAGGGCAGCGGCGACGGCGGCGGGGATGAGACCGGATTGAAGCTGGTGCAGTCGGGCCAGCGCGAGGCTGCAGGCGCGATCAGTGCCGTCGTGTTCGCCATTACCGACGCGGGCCCGCGCGACGACGTCGCGTTCGTGAACGGCGACCGCGTCCGCGTGAGGGCCACTGTGCCGGCAGGATACAAGACCTCGCTGTTTTGGATCGGCGGCGACGGCAAGGTCCAGTTGTGCGAGCCGTTCGAGGTCGTTCCCGACCGGGACGCCCTCACGTTCTACTCACCCGGCTCCAAACAGCACTTCTCCCTCTTGGTTCCCGCAGAGTCAGGGACCGAGATGTTCCTCGTGTGCGCGAGTCGAGATCGCTTACCGGGTATCGCATCCGTCCGCGCGACTCTCGCGAGGCATCTTCCTCTCCCGACGTTGTCTTCCAGTTCTTCCGTGCGTTTGAACAGTGCCGCGCCGAACCCGCTTGTCGCGCGTGGGCAGACCCGAGGTATCGGGCAGCTCAATGATCAGCCGGGCGCCATGGTCGCGTTCCAGCGCCTGTACGAGGCTCTTCGCGATCGGTATGAGCTCGTGGCTGGCGTGGCCTTCGGCGTAGAACGGTGAACTCGCCGTTCTGTTCAGGAACCCGTCCTATCCAAAAACTCAGCCGTCCAGAAGTCGTTGATCTGCCCGACGTTACGATTCGTACGATAGGGTTATGAGCGTCGACTTCTGCTGACGACTCTCGCGGGCTGGATGAACCGGCAGCAGCAGGACGTGATCGCTTACCTCGTCGAGGAGAACCGCGTCCTCGTCGGGGAGTCGCTTGAACGGGTCTGACGGTGGGGCCGATGCTTGCGCGGCTGAGTTTTTTGGACAGGACGTGTTTCAAGGTGCGAGGGGCAATTGTGTCGGCCAATCATCGCCGTGGAAGTGTCAGGCTAGCGTTTTGCGAACACGCAGTCGCCGGTCTCCGGATGCAGCGCGAGAATCGCGGCCCAGTCCCGGTCCGCGAGATAGAGCAGTCCGTCGCGGTAGGCCAACGCCGCAGGATCGCGCGGCTCCACACCGGTGAAAGCGATGCGCGTCTCGTTGCCGGTGTCGAGGTCGAGGATGACCAGCTGGCGCGTGGAGGCGACGAACATCCGCCGGCCGTCTGTGTCGAGCGCGATCTGCTCGCGGGGCCCGTCACCGGAGCGGAACGTCGTGAACGTGGAGTTGACGCCGGTCTCGGGATCGATCTCGAGCAGGTCGGCCCGTAGGTTCCCGCTGGAGCCGATGACGCGCGGGCTCAGTAACCGGTCCGTTACGGGGTCGTAGGCCAACCGCGGGGGCGACATGAACGGGATAGGCACGCCGTGGTCGGTACCGGCGATCACGACGAAGAGACCGTCCCGGGGATCGATGCGCGTCACGGCGCGGTCCAGGGACCGCAGATCCGAACCGAGTGCGAAGAGGGATCCATCGGCAAGGCTGAGGGCATGCGGGTCCACGAGGTCGCGATGGTCTGTCAGGATTCTCGCTGTCCCCGATGGCTCGTCGAAGGCCACGACAGCCCCCGGGCGCGTGAGATAGAGCGTGCCGGTCCCGTCGGCAACGACGCGACGCCACTCGCCGGGTGCCAGCGAGGCGACCGAGGTCCCGTCCATCGTCGCGATCTCGTTGCCGTGCAGGACGAGCAGCCGGCCGTCCGGCGTAGCGTGCACGTCCGCGATGTCGGGCAACGCGCTGCCGTTGCCGTGCACAATGGTGCGCTCCCCGGTCGCGAGTGACACGGCGATCAGCGCATCGAGACCGCGGTCCACCACGAGCAGCCGGTTGCGCTGCATGTCGAACACGAGGTCGCGCGGGTCGACGAAGGCAACGCCCGAGCCGGGCAGCTCGCGCCGCGACCCGCCGATCAGATCGATCTCGATGATCCCGCGCAGGTCCGGATCCGCGATGTAGAGCGACACCGCGCCGGGCCCAACGTCCGCGCCGACCGCGTTGGGCGAGATGTCCGGCCCGGAACCGGCGGCTGAGACCACGACCACGTCGCCAGTCTCCGGGTCGATGCGCTTCACGTCGTCGCGGAAGGAGTAGACGACGTTGCGGTGGGCGTCGTAGAGCATTGCCCTCATGAGCCCGGTCAGCTCGCCGCCGGCCACGACTACGGTCTGAACGCGCGTGTCATGATCAATGAGCAGGAGCGCGCGCCGGTCTCGGTCGCAGACCACCAGCCGCTGATGGGTCTGATCGAGGTAGATGCTGCCGCCGCGCTGGATGCCGACCGGCGGTACGCCCCGGCCTGGAACGTTGCCCGTTGCGAAAAAGGAGCGCACGCCGGTGTCGAGGTCGACGCGCAGCACCGCGTTGTGGCTCGTGACGTAGGCGGAGCGGGAGTCCGTGTCGACGGCGACGTCCTGAGGCGGCGTGACAGTCAGAATCGGAAGGCCAGGAAACAACTCGCGGTCGAATTCTACGCCCGACGCGTCGACACGCCGACGTTTGCCAGCCTCGAGATCGATCTCGATCAGCGCACCGTCTTGGTCCACAACCCAGGCGGTATCCGTCATCGCGTCGTACGCGAGACCACTCGGTCGGGACATCGCCACGTCGGTTCGTGTGATGTCGCGCTTTGTCGTGCCCTTGTCCGCCACGGCCCGCAGTGTCGTGACGCCGGGATCGAGCGGCACGTCCGCGCGCCAGGTGCGAAAACCGTCGTCCGACGCAGCCGCAACGCCGTTGACGACGACGCCGCCGACCGCGCGATCCGTCGTGCCCGTCACGGTGAGCGTCGCCTGGTCCGTCGCAGCGGCGGCGGGCGGAAAGGTGAACGCGAGACCGGGGAGGTCCGGCGTCGGCTCCGGAGCCGAGTCGCCGCTGCACGCAGAGAGGATCGCCAGGAGCATCAGATCCATCCATCGCATGGAGAGGCCCATCGCAACTCGTGTGCCGCGTCGGGAAGTACGCCGTTTGCCTTGCGCCGGTGGCGAGACCGGTTACACAACGAACGCAATCGTCTCGAATCGGTGACCGTTACCCGCGAGTCCCCGATGGGGATGCATTGAAGCGCGCAGCGACATCCTCGGGGCAGACCGCTGCTGCGGTCGTGCTTGATCGGAGGCGTTGGCAACTCAGCCGCTCACGCGGCGCGCGTGTACCGGTGGTGGAGTCCGCCGAGGTACGGCCGCGCGACGACTGCGCCCGGTCCGCCATCGACGTGCCGCAGCTCAGGCGCGTTCCCGCCAAGCGACTGATGGCAACGCGCCGCGTTGTAATACTCGACGTACTCGCGTAGCACGGACCGCAGGTGCCCTTCGCCAAGCGCAACGATGTGGCCGGTGCCCTCGCGGCGGATGCTGCCGATGACGCACTCGATGTACGGGCGATGCGGGCCCGAGCCGATTGACGCAAGCGGCGAGGCGGCGTAGAGTCGAAACAGGCGTGATAAGGATCTAGTTTCTTGTAGGGACACGCCTGTTTCAGGTTGGCAACCCCAAGTGACCGCCAAACAGCGATCCGACTGTAGGGTGAAGGGCGTGAACGTACATCGAGTGATCCTCGGGCTGCTACTCACGTCATGGGCGTTCGCGGGTGATCCGATTCCGGGGCGCAATCGTGTGCCGGTGGGTGCGACGCTCTGCGTCGTATGGACGGTCGACATCGACGAGGTGGATGAACTGACGCTGCGCGGCAAGCAAGTCGACGCGGTACACGTCAAAGGCCAGCGCCCGCGACGCAGCACAATCGAACAGCTTGTGCCGCTGCCGCGCCGGGAGTTGGGGCTCTTCGCGCGCTTCCGCCGCGGGCGCGGCAAGGTCGAGGTCATGCAGGACCCGTCGCGCGCCAATGGTTACCGCGCCATCGTGCGCGTCACGGACACCAAGCCGGGTTGGGCGAAGCAGGTCGTGGAAATCTTCTACGCCCCGCGCCCCGCGGCCCCGCCCCCGTTTCCCGTCTCTTTGCCCGAAGTGCGCGCAACGACGCGGCCGCACTTTTGGGGAGAACAGGCAGGTCGAGTTCGTGCGCTGGCGGCGAAGTCGCCGGAGGCGTTTCGTTGGGAGGGACCCGTCGAAGGCTACGCCGTGCTCGCCGTCGGTGCGCGCGGCCTCGAACTGTTGCCCAGCCCGGATGCGCGTGCAAAGACCGGCAAGACGTCGTGGGGCAACCCTCGATTCGACGGACGCTACCTGGCCCTCTCCGTCTGCGACGGTCCGGGACACGCACGCGTGATCCAACGGATGAACGTCGCCGGTGAGCGCCGCGTGTTGATTGAGATCCGCGCGGCGGGTGCCTGTCGCCTCGTAGGCCACATGGTGCCCGCCGCCGGAGTCGACGCGCTGTATCCGCCACCGACCGAGCTCAAGGAGGCGTGGGCCTCGGCGCGTGCCGCAGAGGCGCAGGGCAGGCTCGCCGACGCCGCGGCACACTGGATCGACGGCGCGGTTCGCTCGGCCCGGCGGGAGCCGCGCCTCTGGGCGATTGAGCAGTTCTGTCGAACACAGCCCTACCCGGGCCCGGAGCTGAGCATCTTGGAGAAGCTCACCGTCAAGAAGCTCGCGGCGCAGGAATCGGTCGCCCCGATGCGCGGAAAAAACATAGTCTTCGCCTGGCCCGAAGATTACCTGCGTGCGAACCCCACGCGCTGGCGTTTCCTCGCCGAGACCGATGCGGCGATGGAGTGGCTGAAGCGATGGACCGGCAAGGACCAGGTCCGCGCGCGGCGCAAGCGGATGATCAGCCGGTTCCGCGTGGACAAGGGCGGCGTCGCACTCTATGTGGACTTCCGACTTCACATCCCGCGGAAGGAGATGCGCTATCCGCCCGACCACGGCCCATACAGCCACGAGGTGTCTCACGGCTACATTGGATTTCCCGCGCTTTCGCCGACCGGTCGTTACAACGAGGGGCTGACCGAGGTCTCCCGGGTCGCCTACTGGTGGTTCCTGGGCCTCGATGCGCAATGGCAACCGTTCGAGCGTCGCTGCCTCGAGACGCTGAAGCGGCACTACGACGAAGGGGGCGACCTCGCAGGTGTGCCCGGATACGCTGGCGCGGCGGGAGTCTACTTGGCGCTCGCCCGCCGATTCTGCGCACGTGAAGACGGCTCGATCGACTGGCACCGGTTCGCCGCACTCTTCCGCGCCGCGGGCCCCCAAAAGGGCTTCGATCGCCTTGCCGAAGCGGCCGAGCGTGCCTTCGGGCCCGATGCCCGTGCGCTGATCAAGCAACTCCGACTCCCGTGATGGCCACAATCCGTGCAACCGATGTCGCGCTACTTCAGAGGCGGCACGGCTGTGTCGCGGGTGTCCCTCCCGAAAACTCAAACGCCCGTCGATGTTGAGCTTTCACGTTCGAGTCTACGGCCAAAGGCGAGTAGCGAATGGGGCAGGCGCCCTTTCCGAGCGTATCGGTGCTACGGCTTGGCGGTCGAGCGACACACGCCCGCGATTTCCAGCGCCAGTAGTACCGGAAGCCCTGTCGATGCTAGCGGATCACGGTCTCGGGCTTCACGATGATGAGGTGCTCCTTTCAGTTCTCCAGGAACTCGCACGCCATCGTCCAGAACAGCTGATCGCTGTCCTTGAGCTTGGGGCGATCGACGCTGCGTTGGAGGACGGCGAGCTGTTGGCGGAGCGCGATGTTCTCGAGCGCGAGGCGTGTCCGGTCGCTGACGAGGGCGCGCACGAGTCTCAGCAGGTGCAGGACGATGCGCGCGGCGCTATCGGTAGCGCAAGATCCGTTCTCAAGGTAGAGTCAAAAAAACCGCGTCGAATCGCCATTCTCAAGGTCGGATGGAGTTTTCGGGAGGGACACCCGCCGACGAAGACGGAATGGCGCAAAGATTCCGGTATTGTCCAAGGAGCCATGTTGCGGGTTCTCGTCGTTCTGCTCCTCGGTGGCGCGCTCGCGCGCGCGGAGGGTATTTCATCCGACGAGTTCCACAACGTGCCGGAGGATCTGCGCAAGCAAATCGATGCTTCGATCGAAGGCGGCCTGCGCTTCCTGACGAACGCGGAGAAGAACGGCGAGTTCCCATCCTTGATCGAGAAGAGCTTGTCTCAGGGTGGCCAGCACATGCTAATCCTCTACACCCTCCTAGTGAGCGGTGTCGATCCCGAGAGCAAGCTCATAAAGCGAGCGTTCCGCGCGCGGATGGCGGACCGCCTGACAGACAAGTATCACAGCAACTATGCGCGAGCGGTGTGCGTGATGGCGCATGCGAAACGGGTTGATGCTCTCCGTGAGAAGTACGAAGCCGCGGGCAAGCTGCCCGCCAGGGCGAAGAGCACCATCGCGCGATCGCGAAAGGTGATTGCCAATCTCGCCAAGCGCGTTGTCGGCACGCAGTTGCGCGAGATCTGGCGCTACCCCGGCACCGGCAAGTTCCTGCCGCCGGACCCGGAGGACCTTTCCGCGACACAGTACGTGCTGCTCGCCGTGCGTGCCGCGCGAAAGCACGGCGTCAAGTTCGACGATGCGGTCTTCGAAAAGGCGGTGACATATCTCCTGCGGGAGCAAGAAGCAACCGGTGCGAAGACGAAGCTGTTTTACCGCACCGCGGGCAAAGACGAGAAGCGCTTCGGCAAACTGCGGCAACTCAAGAGCGCGCAGGCGCGGGGCTGGAGCTACAAGCCACGCCTGCTCATCGAGGGCCGCGGCGGGAAACCGACTTTCACTGGGTCGATGACCGCCGCGGGCGTCGCCTGTCTCGCGATCTGCAAGGAGGCGCTCATCGAGAGCGGCGCGCTTGAGCCCAAGCGCGACAAGGGCCGGTTGAGCGCGCTCGACCGCGCCCTGGAAGACGGTTGGGCGCATCTCGGTGCCAACTTCGCCGCTGACAAGAGCCCCGGCGGCGGCTGGCACTTCTACTATCTCTATGGCGTGGAGCGCGTTGGCGCCTTTCTGGGCGTGCCCAACATGGGCGAGCACTGGTGGTTCAAGGAAGGGGCAGCGCTGCTCATCAATAAGCAGGCGAATGACGGCTCGTGGCCCAAGTGGGACGCGAACCAAACTAGGATGGTCCAGACCTGCTTCGCACTGCTATTCCTCAGCCGCGCGACAAAGGAGCCGGCGGTGCCGATTCGCCCGCCGGTCGTTTCGGGGAAGTAGCAGCCATTCGCACGCCAGGAAGGTTTGAAGGTGCCCCGCAAGCAGCCGAAACGCGGGCGTTTGTGGCTCAACGACGGTTCGTGCACGCACGGCCGACGGTCCGACGACTTCGCCGAGGCCGTCCTATCCAAAAACTCAGCCGTCCCGAACTCGTTGACCTGACCGGTCTTACGACTCGTACGATAGGCCCATGAGCGTCGATCTCTACCCGCTGCAGGTGCTGCTCACGACTCTCGCGGGGTGGATGAACCGGCAGCAGCAGGACGTGATCGCGTACCTCGTCGAGGAGAACCGCGTCCTGAAGGAGCAACTCACGGGCAAGCGGCTCCGGCTTGGAAACGAGCGGGTCACGAACCGTGCTTCATCGTTGTCCGGGCCGATTCGTTGTCGAGAGCGGCTGGGCGGGATTCTGAAACACTACGAGAGGGCCGCGTAGCGATGGAGATGCTCAATCGATCCGTTGCGTTCGTGAAGCCGAAACGGCCGTATCTCGAATGGTGCCGGGAGGACGACGACGAGGGGTTGGCGGACACGGTGTTCGAAGACATGTGCGCCGAGGCCCATG
>JAJFFH010000003.1 GCA_021776735.1 Planctomycetota bacterium
AGCGCCTGAATCGTAAGGTCGAAGACCCGGCAGCCGATCGTGTCCGAGTCCTCGATGATGCGTTTCAGTTTCCCCACTGCGCCCCCGAGTGTACCGGGTTGGCCAGTCCTCTTAACCCCGTCCTGTCCGAAAACTCAGCCGCCCATCGCTACGCGGCCCTCTCGTAGTGCTTCAGAATCCCGCCCAGTCGTTCCCGGCAACGAATCGAACCGGATAACGACGAAGCGCGGTTCGTGATCCGCTCGTTTCCTAGGCCTCGGTGTGCGTGCATCAGGCCAGGGACGGCCCACCCGCGAGGCGGCGTAGGTCCACTTGAGTGCGATCAGCTGACGGTGCCAGCGCATCAGCGTGTCCGGCCCCACGATCGTCGCGAGGCGATCGTGGATGCGACGTCCCAGCTTCGCCTTCGCCGCCAGCGGGCGGCGCTGATCGTCGCTGAGCTGGAGCCGTTTGCCCTTGAGCTGCTCCTTCAGGGCTCGAATCTCCTCGACGAGGCAGGCGATACGTCGTGTTGTTGTCGCTTCAGCCAGCCCGCAAGCGTCGTGAGCATCCGTCGCCCTTCGATGAGTTTCGTTCCGCGGCGGCTAAGATGGCAATCGTGAGAGGACGCCTCGTCATCCTCCCGGCACTCCTTGCCGCCTCCTGCGCGACCGGCCGCACCGCCCCTCGCCCGGCTGACCGATCCGTAGTCGCGACCTACTCCATCGTGGCGCACGATCCCGCGTCCGGAGAGCTGGGCATCGCCGTCCAAAGTCGCTTTCTGGCCGTGGGCGGCGTCGTTCCGTGGGCGCGGGCGGGCGTCGGAGCGATCGCCACGCAAGCGTGGGCCAACGTTGGATACGGTCCTCGGGGGTTGGATCTGATGCGACGCGGCCGCCCGCCGGTCGCCGCCTTGCAACGTCTACTCGACGGCGACGAACGGGTGAACGCGCGCCAAGTCGCGCTCGTCGACGCCTTGGGCCGCACGGCCGCGCACACAGGACGCAACTGCGGGCCGTGGTCGGGCCATCGCTCGGGCAAGGGCTACTGCGTGCAGGGCAACGTCCTCGCCGGCAAGCGCGTGCTCGACGCGATGGCGCAGGCGTTCGAGCGCGCCCGCAGCCGACCGCGGTCCGACCTGGCGGCTTCGCTGATGGCCGCCCTCCAAGCGGCTCAGGCGGCGGGCGGCGACAAGCGGGGCATGCAATCGGCGGCCCTGCTGGTCGTTCGGCGCGGGGCGGGGTTCGGCACCGACAACGACCGGTTCATCGACCTGCGGGTCGACGACCACGCCCAGCCGATCGACGAACTCGGGCGCCTCTTGGGGATGCACCGCAAGAAGTTCGCAAAAGCCCACGATAGGCGCTAGCGTCCCGCGGGCCAGGCCCTATCCACGTCAACGATGCGCGTGGCGAACCGCTTCTTCCGCCGCACGCGCCACCGGCAACATGGCGTCGTCCCGCAAGCGTCTCAGCAGCGGCCAAAGCGGCGAGGCGGCCGATCCCTTTCGGCGCGCGAGACGCACGGCATGCAGCCGGTCACGCGGGTCCGAAGCGGCCAGGCCCGCACAGGCGACGGGCAGGGCCTGCACCGAATCGTTCGAGATGAGCCCGGCGACCCTCACGGCTTCGAGGCGAACCGACAAGGGACCATCGAGAGACAACTCGGGGATGCGAGGTCGGCTTCAGCGACCCAGCGCCACACGCGAGTCGCCGTCACAAGGGACCGCGCCAGCGCAGCGACCACGCGGCGCCGGTGCGGGGCCACATGGGACAACGCCCGGGGGGCATGCACGCCGACGTCGGAATCGGCGGCGTTCAAAACCGTCAGCAAAGGCGCGGTGGCCCGCGATCCCAACCGCGCGCGGAACCGCTCGAAGTCCGCGTGAAGCCGGCGGCGCCAAGCGCCGGACCCGCGGGGCCAAGGGCGCGAATGCGCGCAACGACTGCCCGGCGGTCGTCCGCCGTCGCAAGCGTTCCAGCAATTCCGCGACCGCCTCCGAAGGCGCCGCCGCCGCTCCGACTCCGGCGTATGCCAACATCAGAGCGACGATCGGCGCGCGCGATATGGATTCCCAACTTTGGACGCGGGTCGTCGAACCGCCCGCTATCTCTTTGGTTGGGGGGTGACGTTGACTCCCGGCGCCGGCTTGAATCCCAGCGGAGGTCGCTTGGGCGCCCTTTCGGGCTCGAAGATGTAGATCCACCCGAATCCCTTCACGAACACCGGCTTGCCGACGTTGAGGCCGACCCAGAGGCTGAACTTGGGGCAGTGGTCCCAGGAGATGACGTAGCTGTAGCTCGTGCCGTGGTCGCGGTCGTATCGCCAGTTGATGTCGTCGCCGATCGGGTTGGCCTTCAGTCCTTCGGGGTTGTGGAGGACCGTCCCGCCCCCGGCGTCATGCTTGACGCTGACGATGCCGAACCCCTTGCTGTTGAGCCGGTTTCCATCGTCGTCCTTGTGCAACGCCCCTCCGCTCTTACGGCCGACGGAGCGCAACGCGGTAACCGTGCCTCGCACCTGGATGACGCCGGCGCAGTAGCCTTTGCGCTGCGGCAGCGCGGCGCCGCCCGCTCCTCCCCGGCCGCTCAGCTCGTCCAGCTTGATGCCCAGCTTGTGAATGTCCTTGCGCTTCGTCAGGAGCTTCCCCGGCTTGACGAAGAAGATCTCGACGATGTGAAAGTGCTCGCTGTGCTTCTTGCCCGTGTCGTCCCACAGATCGACCTGAATGTCCGCCTCGTGCAGGATCCAGCGCCCGTGCTTCGCCGCCTTCGGCTTGCCATCCTCCGTCAGCTCGGTGCTGCCGTGGTAGGTCGAGCCGCTGAAATAGAGTTTGTCGACGCCGGCACCGTCGGTCACCTTCGCGGTCATGTCGAACCTGCCCTGCGTCGTGGCGCGGTCGAGCCCCAGAGGGTCGATCCAGTTCGCGGGATTAGACTTCACGTATTCGTAGAGGTTCGGTCCGGCCTGGTGCCCCAGCGGATCGCGCTGAACGAACCGGCCGAGCTTGTTCGAGTAGTGGCGGGCACGCGAGTACTGCAGGCCCGACTCCGCGTCGAGGAACCGTGCGGAATAGGCCCACGGCTGTCCGAGCGGGTCCGTGCCGACGACCGCGCCGTTGCGTTTGATCGTCGGGTTGCCGTAGAGATCGTAGCGGTACGTCGCGACGGTCGCCTCGTTCATGTCCGTGATTTCCATCACGGAACCGAGGCGGTTGGCATGATAGAAGCTGCGGGTCTTCTCGGTCGTGTTCCCGTCGGTGTCGTAGTCGAGCACGTCCGCCTGCTCCAGCATGACGACGCCGTCGATGCGATCCCGGAAGACGTAGCTCTGCTTCCAATCGCCGCTGCCGTCGTAAACCTCGACGACATGCGCGCCAGACAGGATGTAGCGTTCCTTCTGCCCGCCGACGTCCTTCTGGATCCGGTCGCCGCGGGCATCGTAGTCGTAACTGGCGACCACGGAGCTGTCGCTCTTCTTCCGGATCTCGATGACCTGGTTGCGGTAGTTGTACTTGAACGTGTGCGTGCCGTCGTCGGTCAGATTCCCGTTCGCGTCCCACACGTGCGTAGTGCCCCCGACCGCCGAGTACTGGTAGAGACCGTTGGTCGTGTAGTTCGTAGTCACCCCGGGCAGTTGCCACGGCTTCTTCACCGTGCTGGTGCGATTTCCGTCGTCGTCGTACGCGAAGTCGAACTTGTTCGCGTAGTTCCCCGTCGCCGGCGTCGCCGGCGTGGCCGACCCGGCCCATTTCGTCACCACGCGTTCCGTCGCGTCGTAGGCGAATGCGTCGCCCGTCGACCCGGTCCCGCCGAAACGCTCGTAGGTCGCGTTGTGCCCGGCATCGTACGCGTAGTCGAACTGGCCCACCGTCGTCTGATTGCTGCGTTTGTGGTGGATGGACTGCTGCTCGCCCCGGAATCCGGTGTACGAGGTCGAACTCGTGGAACCATTCTGCAAGGTCGCGCCGTTCGGGCGCAGCCCCATGTGCGTGAACGCCGCGATCGTGTTCGTTCCGTCGGTGATCGAACTCATGCGATCGATCGCGTTGTAGCTGTAGGTCAACGCCAGGACCTGCGGGTACGCCTCGGTGGCCTTGTTACCGTTCGAATCGTAGGTGTATTTGACGGTCTTGGTCGCAGGACTCGGCCCGACGAAGCTCTGCGCATGCGAGTGGATGAGAGAGTCGAGTCCGAGATCCGTGTACTCGAACTCGTTTCGGTAGGTGTTGTTCTGAACGCTGACCATGCGGCCGAGAGCGTCCCACGTCCGGGTCTCGCTCGTGGTGCCCCCGAAGCCCGCCGCGAGCGTCACCGTGCGAGACGTGTTCTGACTCATCGCGTCGTAGGCGTTGTCGATCACGTTACCCGCGGGATCCGTCCGCTTGGTGATGTTGTCGTCCGCGTCGTACACGAAACTGGTCATCGCGGAGTTGGGGTCGATGACGCTGGCCACGCGGTCCAGCGCATCGTAGGCGTATTGCGTCGTGTTGGACTGGTCGTCCTTGTGGCTGGACACGCGGTCGTTGGCGTCGTAGCCCCACTCGGTCACCTCGGCCGCGACGATGTCGTCCAGGGTCGCGCCTGTCGCGAGGGCGCGCTCGCGTTTCACCATGCGGCGCGCGGCGTCGAACGAGAAGCGGGTCGGATTGCCGCGCGCATCCACGACGAACACCTGATTGCCCAGGCTGTCGTAGGCAAACGTCGTCGCGAGGGTATTCGCCGAATTCGTGCGATCCTTCTCCTTGAACGCGACCCTCCGGTTGAGGGCATCGTAGCTCGCTTCGTACTCATGCGTGACTTGCGTCGTTCCGTTGGTCTCGACGACGGTCCATCCGAGGCGGTTTCCGTTGCCGTCGTACGATCGGGTCTCCGCGTTCCCCAAGGGATCCGTGACGGTGGCCAACCGGTGGGCGGCATCATACGAGTACGCCGTGAGGTTGCCTCGTCCGTCCGTGTGCTGGAGGATTTCCCGGCTGACCTGCCCGTGCTGCACCACAGTGGAAGCGTCCGCATACGTGGTCGTCGGACTCTTGAAGCGTTCGTCGACCCTCCAGCGTCGACTACGTTCGTCGTAGGAACGCGTCTCCCGACGAAGCAGAACGCCTCCAAGGTCGTACTGCCGGATGTATGTGACCTGGCCGTTCCGGTTGTACTCGAACGTCGTGTAGGCGTTAAACGGATCGGTCGCCTTGATCGGTCGGTCGAACAGGTCGTACTCGACGTCGAGCACGACGTCTCCACGACCGCTCTTCACCTTCGTCCGATTCCCGTTCGCGTCGAAGACGTTCTCGGCAGTGGCCGCCTTCGGATCTCCGTAGCCGCGGGTCTCCTTGATCTTGAGTCCTCTGGGATCCACCGCGAAACGGATCTTGTTGCCCATCGGCCGGGCGATCTCGATCAGGTTGTCGGCGGGATCGTACGTATGGGACGTAGTGCGCGTCGTCGTGGCGTCGATCTCCTCCACCCGCGTCTTTATCTTGTTCGTCTTGGTCCACGTGTACGTCTTGGTGATCCAGGGGTTGACGGCGTCGAGAACGCCATCCTTGTCCCTGTTCTCCTGATCGACCTGCGTGATGTTCCCACTTCCGTCGTACTTCCACTTCGTAATGTAGGACAGTGGGGCCGGTGCCTGGCGCTGGGTCATGCGACCGAGAGCATCGTGCGTGTAGGTTACGACGTTGCCGTTAAAGTCGACGTACGTCGCGAGAAAACCGTTCGCGTCGTACGTGAAGGTCCTCGTCAACCCGAGGCCGCCGGGATCGAGCGTTACGGACTGCAGCAGTCCGAAGTTCGGCCCGTTACCGTAGTACCCGTAGTTCGTCGCCGTTCCTTTCTCGTCCGCAACCGACGTCTTTTGTCCGTAGGCGTTGTACGTGGCCGTCACCGTGGCCGTCTGCGGTTGCGGCACAGTGACGGCGGGGAACGTGATGCTGGTGATGTTGCCGCCCGCATCGGGCACGTAGGTCCAAGTCTGGCCCGCGGCGTCCGTTCGCGAGGTCAGATGATTCGACGCGTCATACGACCACGTGTGGACGAGGTCGCTCGGGTCGTTCGTCGACGTATCCGTCTTGCGGTGACGACGCTGGAGCAGATGGCCGCCCGCGTTCCACATGTAGTCGATGCGGTTCCCGCGCGGCTTAACGAGGTTGACGAGGAAGACCCCGGCGTAACGGTAGATCGTCACGAACTGGGCCGTCGCGCCCGTCCCGTCCAGCCACATGTCGGTCCGGGTGATCTGGTTGCCGGTGTAGAAGTACCGCTCGACGTTGCCGAGCCGGTCCGTCCGCTCGGTGCGGCCCGGGAAGTAGGCGTACGATGCGGCCTCGCCGTCGGCCAGTACGGTAGCGACGACCCGAGTCGCGCCCACGTAGGTGACCAGCCAGACGGTCTCGCCGTTGCCGTCGTTGAACGACACCAGTCGGTCCAGCGTGTCGTACGAGAAACCGTAGTCGATGCCGCTCGGTTGATCGGGCGTTCCCGGCGTCACGACCGACGTGAGGTTCCCGTCCAGGTCGTGGCTGAACGTCCACACGCGGCCGGCGTAGTCTGTCAGCGTGCTGAGGTAGCCGCTGGCGCTGCTCACGCAGCTGTAGGACTGGTCGCGGTCGTCCACGTAGCCCGTGAGCTGATAGCTCCCGTTGTACGTGTAGTCGATCGAGTTCCCAGCCACGTCCGTCCTGGTCGTGGGCATCCCGTTGGCGGCGAAGGTGATCGAACCCAGATCGTCGGTTCGGGTCCATCCCGCTCCGGCTATCGCGAGCTGGGACAGAACGTCTGCGTTGGCCGCGGCGTACGCCGCTCCGTTCCAAGCGTACACGTCGATCCTGCCGGACGGCGTGCGGATCTCGACGTTGTGGCCGTTCGGGCCGTTCGGGTTGACCGGATTGAGAACGACCTTGTTCGCCGTCCACTCCCAACTCGGCAGCATTCCCTGGCCGAGCTGGGTCCGACCGTTCACCATAGAGCGCCACGTCAGTCCAAAGTTGACCGAGCGATTCAATCCGGGCGCGGAGAAGAACGGTAGCGACACGAACAGCTCGCCGGTGCGGGGATCGACTTCGATCTTGCCACAGCCCTTCTTGCACAAGGCGCCTTCGAGAACCCGTGAGCGCCGCGCATTGCCGATCAGCGCGCTTTCATGGCTCGGCGAGCCGTTGGTCCAGAACGGATTCTGATAGGGCGCCGCGCTTGCGATCGAATGCGCCAAGAGCACGACGGTCGCGATAACGAAGAGCGTCCCAAGAACGCATCGTCGAAGGCGCGGGCTGCGCGTTGCCGCGCGAATCAGATCAGACATTCGATCTCCTCTTCTGTTTCGGTCCGTGCACGGGTCCGGTCGTCTCGGCTCTCTTCGGGAAGCGTGGCGTCGACGAGGACGACCACTCTCCGTTCCGACTCCCACGCGACATCAAAAGCAAGGTTACATGTGATCGAACGATAACAAAGTACCCCAACTTGTGTGCTCCTTTTCACGGCATGTGAGGCGACCCCGGCGTCTCTTGGCAGCGACCTCATGCATCCCCGAGCGAGGCGGCGACCACGTCGGGCGAATAGAGACCTTTCGATGGGAGTTGTGGCCTGTAAGCCGGGAGCTACTTTTGGGTCCGGTGGGGTTGACGTTTGACCGTCATGCCAGAGAATCACGGGTCTTACCGACGTCTCCGATCGAGCACGACCGCAGCAACGGTCTACCTCGAGGCCGTCGCCCTTCGCCCCAATGCCCGTCCCGCACGGCCGACGGCATCCCCATCGACCACCTCGATTGCGATAGAATGGACAGCTACGCTCAGAATCGAGGCGCGGTTGAGTTTTCGGTAGAGACAACGACATAGCCCAGCGCCACGCCCCTCGGATGGCACAGTCGTGGATGTGCTAGGGTGGTCAATGTCCGGGGCCGCTCGCCGTTTCTCTGTTACTCTTTTGTCCCACACTGGGCACCTCCCGTGCCCTTGGCGGCGGTCTCCGGGCACTTTCAGGGCCGGCCACAAAGGAAAAGCCGGGGCCGCGGTAGGTCGAGGCGTCCCAGGACGGGCTTCGCACGGCCCGGTGGTTTTCCCGACCTCGCTCCAGGGGCCACCTTAGAATCTGGCGACCCGGGGGAACTCCATCCTCCACCAATGGCCCCCGGCATTTTTCTTTGCCTTGGGAAAACGCCCCCGGGCACTTTTTCTTGTCGGACTTCGCCCCCGAACGTCGTGGTACCGAGGTCCGGGGGCGCCATTCTTCCGCCCAATCCGTCAAGTTAGGGGACGTTCCCCTCTCGGGCGGCGTTCCCCGGACGCCTAGGACGGTATCGGCAACCGATCCTTCCGATCCCGTCCTGTCCGAAAACTCAGCCGTTCGTTGCTAGGCGGCCCTTTCGTAGTGCCTCAGAATCCCGCCCAGCCGGTCCCGGCAGCGAATCGGACCAGACACCGACGAAGCAGAGCTCGTGATCCGCTCGTTTCGAAGCCGG
>JAJFFH010000021.1 GCA_021776735.1 Planctomycetota bacterium
GGGCGGCTATTCACGAATACATCGAGGTCTTCTACAATCGTCAACGCAGACACTCTACGCTGGGACAGGTGAGCCCCGCGGAGTTCGAACGAAACAGCAACAAGCAGGCTGCAGGAGCAGCTTGGCGAGGTGTCCACCGATTCGGGGGAAGCTCAATTCGCTGTTGTCGGGTCTGGCGAGATTCCGCTCAGTCGTGCGAAGAATCGATCGTTGAGGGTCGCCAACGACAGCGCGATCGTCTTGGTGCTGATACCGAGCGGCGAGTTCTCGACTGCCGCGCGCAAGACAATACTCCGCCCCTACTTCATCTCGAAATTCGAGTGCACTCAGCACCAGTGGCGCGCCCTCGCGGGCAGGAACCCAAGCAAGCATGTCCCCGGCAGGCCATTTGGGAACAGGACGATCACGTCTCGTCACCCCGTCGAGCGGATTTCCTGGCAGGACTGCCAACGTTGGATGGCCCGCATCAATCTTTGCCTACCAACGGAAGCACAGTGGGAGTACGCCGGCCGAGCCGGCGTTGGGGGGCCCTGGCATGTGGACTCAGAGCGGTCTCTGCGCCTGATCGAGAACGTCGCAGGCGAGGATCCAAAGCGAGAGCGACGCGCACCTGATCCCACATTGACTCTATCAGCACCTGCGTTGGAGCAGATGTCCCCCGGAGTCCACGAGCGCGTCGGCCGCCGATCGCCGAACAAGTTCGGCCTCTTCGACATTCTAGGCAATGTTCGAGAGTGGTGCCTGATCGTCCCGCGCCCACCGGAGTTGGCGGACCAAGTGGTCGTGGTCCGTGGGGGCAGCTGGCGCAGCTATCCTCGCGACGCAACTTTCTCTTCGAAGAGCCACGAATCCCCGACCTACTACCGGCACGATATCGGCGTGCGCCCCTGCCGCCCCGTTCGTGGCGACTAGGTCTAGAGGACATCGAAGCGCGGCGGGACAAAGCCAAGGAGATCGTTGGGATCATCGCGGGCACCGGGATGGCCGGTGGGTACCAGAAGGACGCCGATCAACAGCGCACCGCGTTCATGGTCTGGAACGGCCTTACCGTTCTCGGGTTTGCAGGGCTCATAGGGTTCTCAGTCTGGCTCTTCGTCGCCACCACGAAGGACGCCGCAGGCGAGGGTGGCCTCCGGTGGCCAGAGATCGGCGCGCGATTCGTCGCGATCCTCGCCTTCGGACTCTTCGCGGCGTATGCAGGCCGTATGGCCATGCGGCACCGAGAGAGTGAGCGCGAGCACCGGCACAAGCAGCTCGCTCTGGAGTCGCTCCACCCTTACCTGGAGGATCTGGACTCTGACGTGCAGAAGGAGGTGAAGAAGAGAGTGGCCGATGCGTTCTTCACCCAACCCCAAGGCGCCTCCGGGGCGAGCCACGACATCGCGCCTACGACCATCGACGGACTCTTGAAGCTGCTCGGCCAAGCGATCAACAAGAAGTGACTCAACGGGGTCGAGGCTGAGGATCGACACCCTCAGCGCTACGGGATGGCCATCGTCGGACCACGCGCTCAAACGCCTCTGCCGCCAGCAGGGCGCGGACGCTGAACGAGCGGCTGAGGAGCGGCGCTCTCGCCACCTTGGCGAGATCAGCGCCTGGAGGTCGTGCGTATCTTGGCGGGCAGGCTCGGGCCTAGAGCGCAGCGAGCCGTCACGGAAACGGCAACCGAGCCTGAAGTGCGCACGCTAGGCTTCGTATACGTTCCCCGCCATACCGGGGGGCGTGGGAACGGGAACCGCGATCTTCGGCCGCGATCCGCCACACGACGTGCAGGCTTCCGGACCGTTCTCTGAGTGGGTGTACTTGAGTCGGATCAGCTCGTCGTCGCCGAACTTCTCTGCGAGACACGGGGGGCAGTCGTGCCCTTCGCGATATCGGATGACAACATCCTCCGCCGGCCCGACCTCTTTGAGCGTCTTTCCCGTCATCGTCCACTCCTTCTTCACGAAGAGTACGAGACGGCGCAGCGATGCCCCACCGGCTTGGTCGCATCTCGCCGAGGGGAATGAGATCGAGCCCCCCCACCCGCGCGGGGGACATGCCCCCCCACCCCCGTCACCCCGGACCACGCTGCGCGGTACGCGGGTACGCCGCTGGTACGCTTCCGACGAGACGGAGGAGACGGATCTGCACCCACGAGACGAGACGGAACCCGACAACCACGATGGTTCTGGAATCGGGGGGCAACTTCGATTCCTATGCGCTGCCGCCACTCTCGCTTCGCGAGAGTGGCGTTAGGGCGCCGCGCGCCTGCGGCGCTTGGCCGGGAAACTAGCGAGCGGCCGTGGCAAGCTCCGCGCGGCGTCGGTCCTCTCCCCAGCGTTCGAATTGGTACACTTCCCGGCCAGGAACGCACGCGTGACGGCTCGGGCTCAGACCACTCTCCAAGTCTTCCTTTTTACAGACATCGTCGGCTCGACCCAATTGAAGGCCCGCGTGGGCGACGTCGAAGGCGCACGGATCATCGCGGAACATGACCGGTGCTTTCGGGAGTGCGCCGATCGATTCGGTGGGTTCGAGCAAAACAACCCGGGCGACGGCTTCTTCGCGACGTTTCCTGTTCCGTCCGCCGCACTCAGGTGCGCGCTCGCCTTCCAAGCCGCGCTTGCCACCCAAGAGGTAAAGGCTCGTGTCGGAATCCACATGGGCGAAGCAGTGCATGTGCCGGGCGCGGACCAAACGGCGAAGCTGCTCGGTCTTGCAGTTGATACGGCGGGCCGAGTGATGAGTTTGGCCTTGCCCAATCAGATCCTCGTAACTCGACACGCATTCGACTCCGCGCGGCAGGGCGTGCTGCGCGGCCCGAACGACGAGGCCATCCTCTGGCGCGCCCACGGCACGTACCACCTGAAAGGACTGGACGATCCCTTGGAGATCCATGAGGCCGGTATCGCCGGGATCGCCCCCCTCTCGCCGCCTCCGGATTCGGAGAAGGCGCAGCGGGCCCTCGCCCCGGACGAGGAAGAGACTCTCGGATGGCGACCCGGCGTCGGCTTGAGCATTCCCGGCCGGCGCGGATGGCAACTACAGCGCAAGCTCGGCGCCGGCGGATTCGGTGAGGCTTGGCTCGCAGTCTCAAAACGCACGAAGGAGCGACGTGCGTTCAAGTTTTGCTTTCAGGCGTCCCGACTCCGCAGCCTCAAGCGTGAACTGACCCTTTTTCGCCTGCTTAAGGAAGCACTCGGGGAGCGCAACGACATCGCTCGGTTGTACGACGTGCGCCTGGACGAGGCCCCGTTCTTTCTCGAAATGGAGTACACGCCGGACGGTAGCCTCGACCGGTGGGTCAGGGACCCCGACCGCGTGCGATCCATGACCCTCCGCGACCGCGCGCGTTTTGTCGCCGAGGTGGCCGAAGCTCTCGCCGCCGCACATTCGGTCGGTGTGCTGCACAAGGACGTCAAGCCATCCAACGTGCTCGTACGGCGCGACCAGGACGGCCAGCCGCACGCGCGCCTCACGGACTTCGGCATCGGACAATTGCTCAACCGAAGCGTTCTCGAGGCGGCCCAGGTCTCAATCACGGGATTCACCGAGACTGGCGCTCTCACGGATCTAGGCGCCCAGTCGGGCACGCGGCTTTACATGGCGCCGGAACTTATGGCTGGCCGACCCGCGAGCATCGCCAGCGACATCTATGCGGTCGGAGTCTTCCTGTACCAGTTCGTGGTCGGCGACTTCAGCCGTCCGCTGGCCCAAGGCTGGGAAAGCGACATCACGGACCCGCTCGTCCAGGAGGATATCGCCGGGTGCGTTGCGGGCGACCCCAAGGGCCGACCGCCATCGTGTGAAATCGTAGCTCGGAGCCTTCGCTCCCTCGGCGCCCGACGCCGCAAGCAGGTAGAGATGGTCCGACGGCAGGCTAGAAAGGAACACCGGAGGCGAAAACGCCAGGCCCTGTTGCAACAACAGCACGCGACCGAGATACGGCGCTCGCGGCTACTACGGGTCATCGCCGGCATAGCGGCGCTACTGTTCGTCGTGAGTATCTCGGGCCTCGTCATGGCAGGGCTCCTGACCACCCGGCGTCGCGAGGCCGACGAAGCGCGACGGCGTGCGACCGATGCGCTCGCACGGGAGCAAGAGGCCACCGCGCGCACCCAACACGCGCTTCAAGCCGAAGCGGAGGCAAAACTTCAAGTCCAACGAGCACTGACCGACGTGCTGAGCCTTGCCGACGCCACGAAGATCAGAGACCTCCTTGGTGAACAGGACAATCTCTGGCCTGTCCATCCCGCGTCGGCGCCCCGCATGATCGATTGGCTCGCCCGTGCTCAGGAGCTTCAGATCAACGGCGCCAAGCACCGCGAATCGATCAAAGAACTGCGCGCGCGAGCGCTTCCTTATGCCGAAGCACAACGCCAGGATGACCATTCCTTGAGTATCGACCTGCGCCGACAACTCGAGCAACAGCGTAGAGTCAACGGGGTCCCTTTGGCTCGTTTTGCGGAATTGACGGCGCGAATCGACAAGATCGATGAACTAATCAAGCGGAGACGATCTTGGCAATTCGCTAACGCGCAGGACGGATGGAAACACCAGGTGCTAGTCGAACTACTGGCCGGTCTCGATCGACTGAAGCGCGCCGAGCCCGACATTCGATTGCGCTGCCAAAGGTCCCGGACGTTGCATGAACGTTCTGTAGTCGCGAACATGTGGACGTGGAAGTCCACGATCCAGGCGGTCGCCACAAGTCCGCGTTACGCGAACTTGAAGTTGCGCCCGCAGATCGGTCTCGTTCCATTGGGGCCGGACCGGACTTCCGGGCTCCATGAGTTTGCATGCATCGATACCGGTCGGACTCCAAGGCGCAATCCGCAGACCGGACGACTCGTGGCAACAGACGACGTTGCGATCGTGCTGGTCCTCGTGCCCGGAGGGCGGTTCTGGATGGGCGCCCAAAAACACGATCCGTTCGGACCGAACTATGACCAGCAAGCCGCGGCCCATGAACGACCGGTCCACAAAGTGACGCTCGGTCCGTTTTTCCTCTCCAAGTACGAATGCACGTGGGCGCAATGGCGAGAGTTGACGGTCGGGACGACAACCGTGCGCGACAGAGGACAGAAAACCGACAAGAGCAAACCCGCAGAACTCCTGCCAGTTGCGCAGATTTCCTGGGACGTATGCAACCGCGTCCTACTACGGCACAACCTGACGCTCCCGACCGAGGCGCAGTGGGAGTACGCCTGCCGGGCAGGCACGGACACGCCTTGGGCCACTGGCCGCCTGCTCGGAAGACTTCGCGGCGCGGCGAACGTAGCGGACGCTTCTTGCGCCCGCGCCGGGCGTGCACCGCCCGAAGGCTACACCGGGGACATCGACGACGGCTTCGTTACCCATGCACCGATCGGTTCGCTCGCTCCGAATCCGCTAGGGATCCACGACATGCACGGCAACGTCTGGGAGTGGTGCCGCGATTCAGATGCACAGTATCAACCGCAAGCTGCTACAAATCCATGCACACAACAATCCGGAGAGCGGATAGTCCGCGGAGGCAGTTGGTACGATGCCGCCGACAGAGTTCGGTCTTCAAACCGCGATGCACACGGCCCGTCGTTTCGCAGCAGTCTTGTAGGCGTTCGTCCCGCTCGCGTTCTCGATCGATAGTTGCCACCGCCGCAGTTGCATCTTCTCCGTGCCTCCGGGGGGAACTCAAGCGCCACGCCGCGGTGCCACCGCGCCACTTATCGCTACGCCTGACACCAGAGAGCACCGATGTCCCTAGTCCGCTTGAGATGTCCAATCCTGGCGAACAAAACCCGAACGAGCGGGATGGTGTTGAACGCGATGGGCAAGATCAGCGACCACCAGTGTCTCGTTTCGAAACCACCGTCTCGAGGCGTCATGACGCGTGGGTGACAGCGGATCGTTGTTCTGGGGTGCATGAGGGCCCCGGGGATTGTTCTGTTCGCAACTGTTCTTGTCGGTCTTGTGGCCGGTTGTCACAGTCCCCACCCGCGATCCGATCGCTGGGGTCCGCGGCTCCTGCGTGAAGGTCGGGCCGCCAGCGACGCCTGGGATTTTGAGAGCGCGCGTCATGCCTATCTCGATGCGCGGCTTGTGGCTTCCGAGCAGGCGGTGATCGACCAGGCGTATCAGGGACTCGAACGGGTCGAGGCGCTCGAGCGCCTCTGGTGCACCGCGCGCGAACAGGTCGCACCGCGGGCGACGCGGCGGCAAGACATCTACGCGGCGCGAACGCGCGTGCTCGTTGCGGCGATCGATGCACGACTGGCCGACGATCGCGACGCGCTCAAGACACACGCTGGCCGGGCGCTGGCTTTCAACCCGTTTGATGCCCTCGCCACCGCGCTGCTGACCGAAGACATCGCCGTCCGTACGCTCCACGCCCTTCGGAACGCTTTGGCGCCTGTAATCGCGCCCGTTCTTCCATAACGCGGTTTCATGCCGGGTTAGCGGGATCGTCTTTGACCCGGGCCGTGGGGGCGGGTACACCCGTTCCATGAGCCGCCTTACGTACTCCGGCGCCGGCGTCGACACCTCCGAGGCAGCGCGTGCAACCCGTGCGCTCGCCCGCGTCCTGCAACGCACGATGGCGCACCGGCCCGCGGGGACGCCCGGCGCGTCCGTTCTCGAGCATGGGTACTACGCGAGCGCGCTGCGCATCACCGACGACCTCGCCCTCGGGCTGTGCACGGACGGCGTCGGCAGCAAGCTGTTGATCGCCGAGATGCTCGGTCGCTACGACACCGTCGGCATCGACTGCATCGCGATGAACGTCAACGACCTCATTTGCATCGGCGCCGAACCGCTCGCGCTCGTCGACTACGTCGGCGTCGAGAAGCTGAGCGAAAGCGTCATGGAGCAGATCGCCGAGGGTCTCGCGGAGGGCGCGCGCCAGTCCCGCATCTCGATCCCCGGCGGCGAGACCGCGCAACTCCCCGACATCATCCGCGGCCAAAACCCCGGCACCGGACTTGACCTCGTCGGCACCGCCGTTGGCCTGTGCCCCATGGATCGGCTGAGTACCGGCCGCGACGTCAAGCCCGGCGACATCGTGCTCGGCCTCGCGAGCAGCGGGGTGCACAGCAACGGCCTGACCCTCGCGCGCCACGCGCTGTTCGACAAGGACGCCGGCGGTTTCGACGCCGACTCGCACGTCGCCGAACTCGGCCGCACGGTTGGCGAGGAACTCCTCGAGCCGACCCGCATCTACGTCCGCGAAGCGCTCGCGCTCTTCGACACCGACATCCCGTTCAAGGCGCTGTGCCACATCACCGGCGACGGCCTCCTGAACCTGAACCGCGTCGAAGCGGACGTCGGCTTCGTACTCGACGCGCTCCCCGAGCCCCCGCCGATCTTCGACCTGATCCAGAAGAGCGGCAGGGTCGAGACGGCGGAGATGTACAAGGTCTTCAACATGGGCGTCGGTCTCTGCGCCATCGTTGCGCCGGACAACGTGGACAAGACGATCTCGGTCCTACAGCAAACGGACGGCGATGCCTTTGTGATTGGACGCGTTACCGCCGACCAACCCGGAACCGTCGTCCTGCCCGGCCCCGGCCTTATCGGCCAGGGCGCGTCGTTCGCAGTGCGCTCAAGCTAGCCGACCTTCTTCAGCGCCTTCACGATGGCGGTGGCCTTGATCTTTGTTTCGAAGGCCTTCTTGAGGGCGAAGCTTTGATCGACGACGGCGACCGCCGGAGTGGTCTTGAGGCCGAGGGTCTTGAACAGCTCTTCGTGCTTATTGCGGTCGAGTTTTACGGCCGTCAGTTTGCTGCCGACCGCGCGTAGCTTCTCGTCCATAAGAACCACGTTCTGCACGTGCGCGTTCTTGTCGGCCTCTGCGTAGAAGTAGATGAATCCTCCGCGACCGCTCTTGGTCATGCGTTCGCGGGCGCTCTTCTCGTCCAGGACCCATTCAAACGACAGGTCGTGCCCGGGCTTGAAACGGCCATCCATGACGCCCAGCCAGTACTGCGTGTACAGGCTGCTCAGCGAGCCCTCCTTGCGGTACTCGATGGTGCGGACCTTCTTGCGCAGCGTCGCAACGACTCGCTCCTCGTCGATGTTCTCCGCGTCACCCATGACCAGGACGCCGGTGCGCTTCTTGGCCTGGGCCGTCGGCGAACCGCCGCGAAAGGTGATATTGGACAGGCACACCTGGCGAACGTCCCGCGGCGCTTTCGAAACGCAACGAGCGGGAAGAAGCCCTGCCAGTCGCCCTCCCCCATGATGTGCATCTTCTTGTTGTCGATCGGCAGCACCTTGATCAGGTGGTCGATCAGGGCGTGGATTTCCTTCGCGGCGGCCGTGACCCAGCCCGCCTTCTTCCTGGGCTGGGGAGCGCAGACCACGTAGCCATCGGCCACCAGATGCTCGAGCTGGGAAGTCACGTCGTCGCCGCTCTGGACGAGGACGACGAGGGAATACTTCTTGTCCTCTTCGAACTTGGGCAGGAACAGTTCGAACCGGCGGGCCTTGAACGCCTGCACCGACCGGCCCACAGGGTAGTCGTGCGCCGTCGCGACCGTTGCAAAGAGAAACAAGAGGAGGATGAGCCGATGTTCCATACCTCTGCCAACGTCTCGCCGGGCGCTGTTTCACGGAACGCGGCAACACGGTAGAATTCGGCGCAATGGAACGGCGTGATTTTACGCAACGGATCCTGGGCGGCGCGTTCGCGGCCCTGCTCGGTGTGCCCGGCGTTGCCACCGTGCTCGATCCGGCGCGGCGCACGGCAGGCTCGCGTTGGACCGACGCCGGCGCGGCCGCCGACGTGACCGCCGAGGGCGTGAAGACGTTTTCCTATGAGGTCGAGGCCGGCTGGGAAACACGCAAGGAAACCGGCTACCTCGTGCGCGACGGCGAGGCGATCATCGCGCTGAGCGCGAAGTGCACCCACCTCGGATGCAAGGTCCGTTTCAAGGACGACAAGTTCGTCTGTCCGTGCCACGGCGGCATGTTTTCCCGCACCGGCGCGCCTGAAAAGGAACCCGTCATCGAGCCGCTGGTCCGCTTCGTGGTCGAGATCAAGGACGGCAAGGTCCGCGTCCAGACGTAACGCCCAAGTAGCCCCATGGCGAATCCCGAGCCCGAGAACATCGCCGTCCGTTCGCTCCGTCCGGGGTCTGTCAATCTCGGCGTACTCGCGCTCGTTGCGGCGGCCGCCGGCCTTGCGTCCGGGCTGTTTCTCGCATTTCACTTTGCGCCGACTCTTGACGAGGCACGAACATCCGTCGCCTTTTTGGAATCGCGCGTGCTGTTCGGCAGCTTCTTGCGCGGCCTGCACCACTGGGCCGGCCACTTCGCGGTGGCGCTCGCGGCGCTGCACGGATTGCACGCGTTCTGGCGCGGCCGGCACCACGTCGCAGGGTCTCTTGGCTCAACAGCTGACGCCGTTGAGGCGCTCAGGGCGCATCGGCGCCGATGGGTGCTCGGTTGCCTCTTGCTGCTGGTCATCGTCGGGTTCGCGTACACCGGCTATCTGCTACCCGCCGACGCGCGTGCGCGCACCGGCCTCGACGTGATGCAGGGCGTCGCGCGTTCGACACCCGTCGCGGGCGAGGCCTCCGCCGCCGTGGCCGCGGGCGGCCCGGAAGTATCGAGTGCGACCCTCGTACGACTGTACGCGGTGCACTCGCTGGTGTTGCCGGTCGCGCTGTTCTTGGTCCTGTTCGCATTCGTCGGCGGTTGGCCGCGCCTCGCGGAACTACTCACCCGCACGAACGCGCTCGGGGGCATCGCCGTCCTTGGCTGCCTCGCGCTTCTCGCGTGGCTTTCCCCCGCCCCGCTCGGCCCGGAGTTCGATCCCGAAATCGGCGCGGAGGGACAACCCGAGTGGTTCTTCTTGTGGGTCAACGAACTGTTGCACCGCTTCGGCAGCCAGACGTTTCTGGTCGGCGCCGTGCTCCCGGGCGCGCTGGTCCTACTGGGCATCGTGCTCCCGTGGCTGCCGCGAAGCGCGCGCGCGCGCCGGGTAGAACTCGCTTGCGCTGTCGTGCTGCTGGCCACCCTCGGCTGGCTCACGGCCGCGGCGCTGTCGCATGACAAAGCGCACGACGACGAAGCGACCAGCGCACCCGATACACGGGATGGGCCGGATGCACCGGGTGGGACGGATGAAACGGGCCGGCAGCGAACGGACGGCGATATCTCCGGGAAGGTCGCCGCGGTGTTCAAGCGCTTTCGTTGCGGCGAATGCCACATGATCGACGACGACGAGGACGGCGGCGACAGCGGCCCGGCGCTCTATCGCCAGGGCACCGACAAGCTGCCCCCGTTTCGCGAGCTCTACACGCGCCCGTACTTTCGTCTCAAGGTCGGCGATCCGGCGGGCCTTTGGCCTGACGGTGGCATGACCTACAGAAAACGTGCGGGCCTGCCCACGAAGCAGCAACTCGACCTGCTCGAGCACTGGTTCTTCGACGCCAAGTAGGGACGTTCGCAATGCGCGGGCATGCGAGTGTTCCGGCCCCCGCCCCCCCAGTTCGTTTGGTCCATGTCGGGCCGAACCGGCTAGTTCGCCTGCTTCCAGAAGTTGCCGTCACGGCCGGTCGTGTTCATCGCGAGACAGCCCGTGATCGACGTGGCGCTGCCGCTGCCGCCGAAGGCCGCGCCTGGTGTCAGCAAGCCACCCGCGTTGTCGTGGGTGTAGCGCGAGTCCATCGTGGTGATCATGTCGCCGGCCTGGCTGACAAAAAACGTGCGGTTGCCGGTGCTTCCGAATCGCGTGGGCCAGGCGTACGCACACCAGGTGGTCTCGGCGATCTCGGCATCGACGGCGCCGGGCGTCAGCCAGTTCACTCCCTGCCCGGTAGCGGTCGGAAGCAGCACGATGAAGAAGTAACCGCCGCGCGATACCTCCCCGCGGGAGCCAAAGGACCGAAACCCGCTGGACAGGACAGCCGGCCGGATCGGGTTGCCAACATTGCGGACGCCCGCGCCGCCGGAAAGCTCCGGGAGCAAGCCGTACTCACCGATGCCGTTGCCGTTTTCGTCGGCGGATGCTCCCCGCTTGAACTGCACCTGGGACGAGATGAACATCCGCAGGGTTTCCATCGCCGCCGCCTCGTTGGAGACCAGTTTCTGCGCCAAGAGGTTCGGTATCGCGATCACGGCGATGGTTGCGATGATCGCGATCACGATCATGAGTTCGATAAGCGTGAAACCCTGTTGCTGTCTTCGTCCCATTCCAGAAGTCCCTTCCCCTTGGCTCTGAATATCGACGTTGGGGTTCGTCGCTTGAGAAAAAAGCGCGCACGACTCCGCGGAGGTTCGCGCGGCGCACTCGTCTTGTCGCGACGGACGAGCGGGTGAACAGAGGGAGCAGTCCCGGAAAGTTGTCGTTCATGCGACCCGTTGCAAGTCCTCGGGTCGTCGTCGTCCGAGGTGTGACCTGTAGAGGACGCGGCGCATGAGTTCGTCCCAGCGTCCTGCCTTGAGGTAGCAGCGGAGGTGGA
>JAJFFH010000022.1 GCA_021776735.1 Planctomycetota bacterium
TGTCCGAGTCCTCGATGATGCGTTTCAGTTTCCCCACTGCGCCCCCGAGTGTACCGGGTTGGCCAGTCCTCTTAACCCCGTCCTGTCCGAAAACTCAGCCGTTCGTTGCTAGGCGGCCCTTTCGTAGTGCTTCAGAATCCCACCCAGCCGCTCTCGACGACGACTCGGACCGCACGGCGAAGAAGCACATCCCGTGACCACGCTCGTTCCCGAGGCCCCGGTGTGCGCGTTCGACGTGGTAGTACACGCAGCGGGTAGAGATCGACGCTCATGCCCCTATCGTACGAGCCGTAACGTCGGCCAGGTCAACGAGTTCCCGGGCGGCTGAGTTTTCGCATAGGACGGGCAGGCGAAAACGGTTGACCCCCCAGAGTCACTCGCGGCCACTATAGAGGAGACATCCATCTCGGTTGGGCTCGCAAAACGAAAGCGAAGAATACGATGAAGAAACTCCTGATTGGTCCGGCATTGCTTGCGCTCTTGTTCATCTATCAGAGAGCGGAAGCGTTGCCCAACAGCATATACTTCCTTAAGTGCTGCGGGCAGTCCTGCACTCTGTACTCTCTTTTCTTCAAACCGGTACTAACGACCGGCAATCCCTTCTTCCCCGATTGCTTCTGGGGCAGGGTCGTCGTGAATGAAGTAGTTGCTCCGCGTGACCCCGAGATCGGCCCCGAAGGCCATCCGTCCTGGCACGATCAGGACGCGAACTACTGGTCGGACCTTGTCGACAACATGACGTCGACCACCGGCCCCACACTCGAAGACCCGCCCGACACGTCCACCCTCCCGACACTGACGAAGTATGTGGTCTCCGCTGGCGGCTAGCCCTCACCCGCCTCCCGGCTCGGGCCGGGAGGCGTCCTGAGTCGCCAGGAGGCGGGAAGTGGCAGCGTTGTGCTCGCTGCATGCGGCAGCAACTTAGCCTTGTCTTGGATCGTGGTTCGCCGCAGCCAGCCTCCCTCTGGCCACGCGTCCCGAGCCGAGAGTCGTGCGCAGGACCGCAACGTACTCGGAGAGCTCGAGGACGGATCGCGTTTGCACGATACGAGTTCCGTGTCGCCCACCGTTGGACCGCGCGCGCGAGCCACTTCCTTCCAAAAGTCCGTTCGGCAGTCGTCTCAATCCTCCCCCCTACTCGCCATCGACTCCTCTGAACAACCATGCCGTCCGTGTGACCGGATCAACACCGGGCGGCTCCCGACTCACTACGAGGCGTCCATCATGAAGCAGGCCCCGCCTACGCGCAGCGTCGTCGCCACTCTGTCCGTCGTTCTCGGGCTCGTTTGGCTTACCGCTGGCATCACAACCCTCCTCCACTACCCAACGGTGGCTGCCTTTCTGAGCTACGCGTTCAGACTGAGTCGCCTGGGCATTGCTCATGTCTTGAGCGTGGTTCTGGGCGGTTGCGAGTGTGCGTTTGGGTGGGGACTGCTTCGGCCACGACGACGGCACCGGGCCGGGCAGTTCGGACTGGTCCTGCTCGGTGCCATGTTGATCGGCGCGACGGCGGCATATTCGCGAGCCCAACATCATTCGTGCAGCTGCCTTTCCTTCGCCGGTGTTCACAACTTCGGCATGCTCAACTTGGCGGTAATCGCGATTTCTTTCGTGATTGTGCTCGTGGTCGTCGTGACGGGCTCCCGAAGCGCTGAATGACACACTGCCGGCCCCAAGGCCAGGAGGTCGGCGTCAAGGACTCCGGAGCGCGTCATTCGGAAGCTGCGCGAGGGCGAGGGCATACGAACGCCCGGACGGGGCAGGGCGGCGCACACGTCCTGGGCTTCGTCCTCGTCCTGTTCGAAAAACTCAGCCGCTCATCGCTGCGCGGCTCTCTCGTAGTACTTGAGAATCCCGCCCAGCCGTTCTCGGCAACGAACCGGACCGGATAACGACAAAGCACAGTTCGTGATCCGCTCGTTCCCGAAGCCTTGGTGTGCGTTCATCAGGCCCGGACGACCCGCGCAGCCCTGTACGTCCACTTGAGCGCGATCAGCTGACAGTGCCAGCGCATCAATGTGTCCGGCGTCACAATCGTCGCGATGCGATCGAGGATACGACGACCGAGCTTCTTCGCCTTGGCCGCCAGCCGGCGGCGCTGGTCGTCGTTGAGCCGGAGTTGCTTGCCCTCGAGCTTCTCCGTCAGGACGCGGTTCTCCTCGACGAGGTACGCGATCACGTCCTGCTGCTGCCGGTTCATCCACCCGCCAACGTCGTCAGGAGGACACGCAGCCGGGTAGAGGTCGACGCTCATCCTCCTATCGTACGAGCCATAACGTCAGACAGATCAAGGAGTTCGGGACGGCTGAGTTTTCGGATCGGACGGGGACAGGGAACGCGGAGCCGCGGCCTGCACCACCGGTACACGCGCGCCGCGCGAGCGGCTGAGTTACCGACGTCTCCGATCAAGCACGACCGCAGCAGCGTCTGCCCCGAGGCCGTCGCTCTTCGCACCAATGCCCGTCCTGTACGGCCGACGGCATCCCCGTCGACCACGTCGATGCGACAGAATGGACAGCTACGCTCAGAATCGAGGTGCCGTTGAGTTTTCGGGAGGAACAGGTAGCTCGAAGACGTGCGCCGAGCGGAACGGCTCCGTGCTGGCCGGTGCGCCGGGGAGTTGCTCGCGGGTCCGGTGCGTCCCGGACGCCCCAGCTGTTCCCCGGGGCACAATTGCCGAAGGCGTCGGCCGAAGGAGTCGCACCGGTGGCAGGCATCGCCTCCCTGCCCCACAAGGCGTTCGAGGGAGAGCTGGCCAAGCCGGAGCCGACGACGGCAGCGCTACTCCGCGGTCACGGACCGCAGCCCGGAGATCTCCACGTTGTCTATCCGGTCCGTACCTGTGTCGATTTCTCGGTTGAAGAACGCGATGCGATTGACGGTGAACGATGTGTCGACCTCGGCAACAAGCAAGGGCGTATCCAAGTCATCGACGAACACGGAGACCTCCGAACCCGTGTCGATGATTCGCACCCGATAGGTGGTGCCCGGCGAGAGCACGAGCGGAATGTAGTTGGGGAATTCACCGCCTCCCGTGACCTCGGCGCCGTCGCCGGCAATCTCGAGGATCACGCGAACGTTGTCGCTCTCGCCGGAGAAGTGGACCGACACGCCGTTGGCGACTTCGGCGAACTGGTCATCTCGGCGCTCTCCGTCGGAACGAAGCACGACCGTCAGGTTGTTCACCGCGTTGGTGAACTGCCAGTCGAACTCGACGGCGAGCGGCATTCCCCCTTGGGGAATCCAGTCGTCCCGGGTCAGGAAATACGGACGTCGAGTGAGGTTCAAGACGCCATCCGTCTCCTCTGCCGCGCTGAAAGCGAACCATGTGCGCACTTCCCACAGCGACGCGTCTAGGACGTCGTCTTCGAAGTCGTCCGTTATCGTGTCGAATGCGGCATTGGTGAGGTCGGGTGTGCCGACCGTGCTGGCGACGCCGCCCGGGTCGTCGGGAGTAGCCGAGGTCCGGGAACCTCGCGGCCACCCGTTGAACTTATGGCAGCCGGTCACGAACAGAAGCGAGAGCACGAGGGCGAGGCACAGTCTGCGCATGATTCCTCCACGCATTCGTCGGCCATTCGTCAACTTGGACTTGAGCGGCAACGGCGGGGCGCGCCGGCTGCGCCGGCCATGACCCAGTCGCACCTCCGCGCGCCCACAAACCAGGCGTTCTCTCTCCCGTCTTGTCCGAAAACTCAGTCGCTCATCGCTACGCGGCCCTCTCGTAGTGCTTCAGAATCCCGCCCAGCCGCTCTCGACAACGACTCGGACTGGACGCCGACGAAGCGCGGTTCGTGATCCGCTCGTTTCCCAGCCCCCTGGTGCACTCGCTCGGCGTGGTAGGTGCTCCACGTACTCGGCAACAGCCGCCGGAGCGAGGACTCCCCGAAGAAGATCATGCGGCTCAGGCACTTCGACTTGATCGACAAGACAAAAGCGCTCGGCGTGGGCGTAGCCGATCACATCCTGTTGCTGCCGGTTCATCCAGCCCGCGAGAGTCGTGAGCAGCACCCGCAGCGGGTAGAGATCGACGCTCATGGGCCTATCGTACGAGTCGTAACGTCGGGCAGATCAACGAGTTCGGGACGGCCGAGTTTTTGGATAGGACGGGATCGGAGGGCGGACTAGGGTGTGTCCGGCAGCCGCGACAACGCCGTGCGGATGGCGTCGGCGGTCTGCAGGGCGGCGACCCGCCCGTGGGCGAGCGACATGACGGCGCGATCGAGCGAGAAATCCGTGGGTACGTCCTTGCTGGCGACGAGCCCCGCGTAGTACTCGAGCTGCGACACATGCCACCGCGCACCGTTGAGGTTGTTTCGTTCGAGGCATGCCCCGACCTGCGCCACCCCGGCGTCACGCGCGGCCTTCCACACGTCCGCGACGCCGAGGCGCTTCAGCGCAACGGCGACGCCATAACGGTACGAGCCCAGCCGGCCCTTGAAACGCTGCTGTTGCGTCGCCCAAGTCAGGAGAGGCGTCGCCGCCTTGTCACCGACCAAGCCGAGGTGCACGGCCACACGGAGCTTTGACGGCTCCGGCTTCCCGCCCACCGCGCCACGCAGGGCGGCCCGCGCGCCGCTGACAAGCCCATCGAGGCGGATCAGTGTCGCGAAGTCGAACGACTGCGGATCGCGCTTTAGCTCGCGCGCCAAGAGACCGCGGCTCGACTCATGCTTGTCGCCCGCGAGCAGTCGGATTTGGCGGCGCCTGGCGTCACGGCGCTTCGGGCCCCGCGGAAGGGCCTGCAGACGCCCGCGAACGGCCTCCCAGTACCTCGGGTTCTTTGCGAGTAGCGCCGCGAGCCGAGTGGCCACGGCGTCGGCGCTCCGCAGTTTTCCCCGGTGGACTCGTCGTCCTTGCTCCGTCCCGAGGTCGGCATCGGCGCCGCTGTAGAGGACAGCCGTTACCGCACGGGTCACTTCCGCCGGGACCGTATTCGAAGGCCCATCGGCCCGCGCCACGGCACCCGACGCTAGCCCGATCGGAAAGAGGATCAAGATCGCCTTCATGTCGTTTCTCCTTTTGGTGGGGTACGTGCAAGGCCAGCGTTTGCGAGCAGAAGAGCAAACCGACCCTGTATGGCTACGGAAGAGACAGCGAACACCGCGTCTGAAGACGCGTTTGTTTCTTGGAAAACCCGAGCGGATAACTCGCGTTGCCGACCGTGCGACGCTCTTGAAGAACAACGGACACCGCTGCAACGTCGGTGGGCATACCGACGGCGCCGACGCCGGTTGACGTCGCGGGCGATGCGATCGGGTCTCGTTCGGTAACCACTTCAGTATCCGCCTGGAGGACGACCGCCAGTGCATTCTCGTGGTCATGGGAGGGTGTCCCTTGTCCCTGCCGAAAACCAGATCCACGCCCCGATTCTCCGCTCATCACACGGATTTCGAATCTACGTCGCCGCGCCGCTTGCGTCACTCGGCTCGCGCCTGCATCGTCCTGCGATGGGCCTCGTCCGGCACCTGCTCGCCCTGGCGGCGGCCTCGCGGCCGTAAGGTCCGATAGATCGACGAGTTCGGGACGGCTGAGCTTTTGGATAGGACGGGCTCAGCTCATGCCGCAGCAGCGTGTCGCAGCTCGACGCCTTCAGCGCCACGCCACGCGAAACACCCGCGGGCCTTCCGTGCGCAGAAAAGCGGCGTGCCCGACTTCGACTGCGGTCGCCAACGGATCGTCGGCACGGTCCATACTGCGTTCGATCGCACCGAGCAGCTTCACGAGTTCGAGAACGACACTGACCGGTTCGCTCCAGGCGGCAGGTGCGGCCGCGCCATACTTGCGCAGACCCCGCGATCCGCCGAAACAGTCCCTGCTCGAGTCGGCCGCAATGACCCCTGCCCCTGCGGCAGCGGCAGGAAATACAAGCAGTGCTGCCTGAAGTCCGGTCGTTGATCGGGCAAACGTGGTGTCAGAAGTCTCCGTCCGCGGAAAGCCGTGCGAGGACCCCCGTGTCGCCGGTGCCCGATGTGGCAAAGAAGCCAAGGCTCGCCGGGACTCTTCTCGGATGCGGGATGATCGTGCTGACGATGTTGATGGCCGGGTTGGTCCATGCCCAAAGAAACGAGCCATCGATGAGTGCCGCGACCGAAACCGGAGTGGCGGGCGCTGTGGCAAACGTCGGTGAGATTCTGGTCCACCGGAACGCGCCGTCCGCCCTGTAGGCTGCGATCAGGGCCGACCGAACGGCCGCGTCGATCGTGATTTCCCGGGCCGTGCCCCGCCCCAGCGTCACGCCTCCCGCAAGGTCGGCTCCGACCACGACACCGGTCCCGTTGCGTGCCACCGACACCGACGTGAATCGGAGGCGATCCGTTGTCGACTCCACGCGAACCCAGGCGAGCTGTTCGTCAACGTCGAGTCTGAGTACGAACGAGTCCTCTGCGCCTTGGGCGACATGGGGTTC
>JAJFFH010000023.1 GCA_021776735.1 Planctomycetota bacterium
TGCCGCGATTCGGCTGGCGGCGCACCCGGTCGCTCGATCCTCGTCCGTCGCCGCTTGCTCCTTACCGAGGAGGTCGCCGAGGACGCGAACTCCCTTTGCCGATGCCTCGCGATCGGCGCCATCGACCTGATGGGTGACGTGCATGGCGTGCGCGGTATCCACCGCTATCGGCAGACTTCGAGCGTGAGGCCCGGCTTGCTCGCGACCGCATCGATACGCACGTCCCGCGCGAACGCGTTCTTGAGCCCGGTGGCGTACCCGCTGAAGAGCGCGGTCTTCATCTCGTCGGCGACGTTGGATTGCGCCGCCGCGGAGACCGAAAGGCAGGCGATCACGATTCCGGTGCGCACGGTCTTGGGAGTGTATCACCGGGTGCGTACGCGAGGGCTCTGGCACTTTCGCGGTCAGGTCGTCGTACCGACCGAGGCTTCCCAGGCTTGGACGATTCGGCTGTGGAGCGGGACCTTTTTCATCATCGCCTCGCGGTCTTCGGCGGGGGCGTGCTCGCGCAGGTGCAGGAGCAGCCGGTGCGCTTTCGCCAAGGTGTCTTGGTCGAGCGTAGCCTGCCACAGCGCGAAGTACGCCTCCATCCGATGCGCGACCCCGATGGATTTTCCGAGGCGCTTCAGTTCCGCGATCGCCTCGTCGGGCGAGCCGCCGGGGAGTGAGGCGCGGTAGGCGGCGATTACCGGAAGCGAGTTCACGTCGTTCACGGCCTTGGCCGCTTCAAGTGCTCGTTGAAGCGTGGTTGCCGCGGCCTGTGTCTGGCGCCCCTCGAGCGCGAGTCGTCCAAGTCCAAGCAGCGTTGCCGGAATCCGCGTGCGATGGCCCATTTCCTCATACAGTTTCAACGCCGCACGAAAATGGGTGAGAGCGACATCTGACTCCCCATAGGACTCGGCGTGCCGTCCGAGATCGACCTGCGCGCATGCTGCGCTGCGTCGGTAGCCGCACGCAAGACAGATCTTGTACGATTTCTGCAGTAGCTCGTGGGCCTCCCGGTCACGCGCCAGCTCTAGCACGAGGCTTCCAAGGCACCCTAAGACGGCGTCAGGAAACTACTCCGGGATCCTGACGCCGCTGCCGACCTGAAGGGTATGAGCGCGCAACTTCCTCCGTGGCTCGCCGACACTGAGTGGCGCGAGCAGGCCGAACGGTTCTTGGACCAACTCCCCGAGCACCACCGCCGTTGGTTCGTGGGGCTCGTGTCGCTTCAGCTTGGCTGGGGAGGCATCCAACGGGTCTGCGAGCTCTTCGATGTCGATCCAGGCACGATCAGAGCCGGGAGGAATGAACTCCGGGCAGGGTTCGAGGATCGCCCGGACGGCCGGGTCCGATCACCAGGTGGAGGCCGTAAGCCACTGGAGGAGACGCATCCGGAGATCGAGAAGGGGCTGCTTGAGCTCGTTGACACCGAGACGGCCGGCGACCCGTGCAGCAGCCGAAAGTGGACTCGTCGAAGTTCGCGGAAACTGGCTGCGGCGTTACGAAACAAGGGCCACAAGGTCAGCCATGAAACCGTAAGGCGGCTCCTGAAAAAGGGGGGTACTCCCTCCGGGCCAATCGGAAGCGCTTCACCGGACCGTCGCACCCAGACCGGGACACGCAGTTTGGCTACATAGGACAGCTCCGGCAGTCTTTCCTGAAGGCGGGCAATCCCGCCATCAGCATCGATACGAAGAAGAAGGAGCTCGTCGGCAACTTCAAGAACGCAGGTCAGGCCTGGCGAAAGGAACCGGACGAGGTCAACGCTCATGATTTCCTCGGCGACGCTGATTGCCGAGCGGTTCCGTACGGCATCCTCGATCTCGCTGCCAACCGCGGCTTCGTCTGCGTCGGAGCCTCCAAGGACACCCCCGAGTTCGCCGTCGATAACATCGTGCGCTGGTGGCGGGACGACGGTGTCCGCCGCTACCCGGAAGCCAAGCGTCTGTTGATCCACGCCGACACCGGGGGGAGCAACGCGGCGAACTCACGCGTCTTCAAGGTGCGCCTCAAAGAGAAGCTCGCCGACGCTTTCGGAATCAGCGTCACGGTCTCCCACTACCCGACGGGCGCGTCCAAGTGGAACCCCATCGAGCATCGCCTGTTCTCGCGGATCAGCACCAACTGGGCAGGCACGCCCCTTCGGAGCCTGAAGGGAATGCTCTCGCTCATCCGCGGGACGGTAACCAAGGCCGGCCTCAAGGTCCGAGCGCTACTAAACCCGAGGCAGTACCAGAACGGGGTGAGGGTCACGGACGAGGAGCTGAAGGGAGTCGGCCTTCAGCGGCACGAGGTCTGCCCTGCATGGAATTACACGATCTCGCCGGGATAGTTCCTTGACCCGTCCTAAGCGATGAAGGGTGAATGCGCGGCCGGCGCCCCCCGCGGGGGCGGAGCGGTGCGCAAAGATCACTCGCCGCGCAAAAAAACCTGCGGCGTGGGCACCGAGTTCAGGGAAGCGGCTGAAGGCCGCGCTAACAAGAATCGCCTCGGCGGCGATTCTTGAGAGTATCGCCGTCCGTTCGCTTACGTCCAGCTGGCGCGGTTTACCGCGCGCCCTTGCGGAACACGATCACCTTCAGCGTTTCGAGCATGACCGCGGAGTAGAACGTGAGCGAGCGGTTCAGGACGTAGAAGAGCTCGTAGCCGAGTTTGATCCGGGCGTCCTCCTCGGTGGCACCGTAGGTGTAGCGCACCTGTGCCCAGCCGGTGAGGCCGGGGCGGACGGCGTGGCGCACGTCGTAGAACGGAATGGTCCGGTGGAGTTGGTCCACGAAGTGGCGTCGCTCCGGGCGCGGGCCTACGAGTGACATCTCGCCGCGGATGACGTTCCAGAGCTGCGGCAGCTCGTCGAGGCGGGTGCGGCGCAGGAAGTTGCCAACCGTCGTGATTCGCGAGTCGTCCGTCTTGGCCCACACCGGGCCGGTGTGTTTCTCCGCGTGTTCGTCCATCGTGCGGAACTTCAGGATCGTGAAGTCGCGGCCGCGGCGGCCGACGCGCTCTTGCCGGAAGAGAATCTTGCCCCGGGACGTGAATCGCACGGCCAGGGCGACGAAGATGCCGAGCGCGAGGGCAACGGGCGAGATCAGCGTCACGATCACGAGATCGATGAGCCGCTGCGCGCTGAACTGGGTCGCGCGGGTCGAGATGCGGTTCAGGAGTCCGATGACATCGTTTTGGACCAGGTTGACGCGGCCTTGCGTTTTGGCGATCAGCTCGTCGACGGTCTCGATGACGCAACCGGTGCCGGCACAGGGCATCACGATTGAGTGGAGGTGTTCTTCGGATGCCTCGCCCACGACGAAGACCTGCACCGGCGTGCGCCGGAACGTTTCGACGATTTGACGGGGGGTCTCGATCGGGATTCCGGCCAGCGGAGTCCGCTCGGTTTCCGACTCCGGCAGGACGGCGACGCGGATTCGGAGTCCGGGGACCGCGGCGAGGCCGGCGAGGGCCGCCTGGAGGTCTCTTCGCGTGCCTGCGAAAACGGCACCGGGCACCTCGGCGTCCTGCACGCCGCGTGCGTCCTTCCACTTTCGGTGCAGGCAAATGACGGCGACGGACGCGATCGGGGTCACGCTGGCGACGAGCGTGCTCGGGCCATAGGTCGGGAGAACCGCGTAGGCTCCGGCCAACGCGAGGCACGAGGTCGCGACCGCCCAGAGCGCCTGCTCGAGGCTGATGGGCGGCAGCGGTCGTTCCGTGACGCCGACCAGTTCGGCCACGTACATGGACAGCAGGATCGCGATGGCCACCGGCAGGATGTGCAGCAGCATCGCCGTCGGACCGATCGGGTCGGACAGCGCGTAGCCCGCTACCATGCCCAGCGCCACGAGAAAGACGAATGCGACGAAGAGGCGCCGAACAAGCGAGAAGGGGTAGCCCCACAGCACGCCGAGGCGCACCGGGGAACTACCCCTCGATCCTGTCGTGGGAAGAACCGACTTACGTCGGCTCGCGTCGGTAGTAGCCATACACCTCGTTGAAGTACGGAATGTGATGGGGTTGCGCCCGGTTCAGGATGGCGGCGAAGAACTTCTCCGCGCCAAACTCCCGGATCGCTTGCTGGAGCACCTCGCGGGGCGTCGAGCCGGCGCGGACGACCAGGATGGCGCTGTCCGCGGTTTCCGCGATCATGTGCGTATCCGCCACCGGGAGCAGCGGCGGACAGTCGAGGATCACCAGATCATGGTTCTCCAGCCCGCGCTTGGTCAGGCTCCGGATGCGGGTCGGGTCCAGCAGCGGGATGGACCCCGCCGCGCTGTAGTCGATCCGGCCGGTCGGCATGAGCGACACGCCCTTGCAGTCGGTGTCGTAGGCGTGGAATTTGCCGCCGGGATTCGCGGAACTCTCGATCGCGCCCGGGACGCCGCCCAGTTTCGCGTCATGCGAGAGGGTGCCACGGTGGGTGTCGAGGTCGATGACCAGGATGCTCTTGCCGGCGCTCGCGAGTTTCTCCGCCAGCGCCAGGGAAACGGTCGTCTTGCCCTCGCCGGCCAGCGCGCTCGTGATCGCGAGGACCCGCAGGCCCTGCTCGGCGTTGCGCGCCATGACGTGGGTGGCGAGCGCGTGAATCTGTTCCTGAGCCAACGTCGAGATCCACCCGCGACCGGTGATGTGGCGGGGGAGAACGCTTTGGATGCCCTCGTTGCCGCTCTTCTCGCTCCGGACGACCTCGGCGGTCTGAGCGACCTTCTCCCCGGCCGGCCGGGCCGGCGGGGAGGGGGGTTGTTTCGTGGGCTTGCGGGGCTCGGTCGCCGTGGCGGCCGGCGCGGCTTGTTCAGCCGGCTCGACCCTGCCATTCGGCGCCGGGCGGGTTTTCTTGTCGTGCTTCATGGTGCTTGCCGGCACATCGAGTGCCTTGGCCAAAGGTGTTAAGTCAAAAGGAAGCGGTTTCATCGGGCTTGTCTCTTATCGGAGGTCCGTGAGTACCTTGATCCACTTGAGCTCGCCCCACCAGCCGGCCTGGATGCCGACAATCGCCATGGTGACGACGAAGATGCCCGTGAGGACCAGCCCACCGAGAATGCCGACCAGCGCGCGACCGATGCGGACGCCGCTTGCCCGGACCTCGGGGATCGTGACGAGGACGGCGCCCGGCAGCAGGCCGCGCAGGTCCTCGGGACGTTGGTAGGACTTATCCATCCGGTTGACGGCGATCGCCAGGCCCACGCCAATGCCGAGGCCCAGCGCCAGGCCGATGAGGCTCGTGACGAGCCGGTCGGGGCCGGCGGGCTTGGCCGGGACGAAGGCGCGCTGGTGCACCTGGATGGGAGCGTTCTTGATCCACTCCTTGCGCTCGACCATCTCGCGGACGCCGTTCATGCGCGTCTGAATGCGGTCGTGCGCGGCTTGCTTGGCGTCGACGTCGCGCTGCAGCTTGAGATACGCGCTCTTGATCTCCGCCGCCTTGAGGTTCAGGCGCTCGGTGCGCTTGATCTCGGTCTGGGTCTTCTTGATCGCGCCGACCAGGACCGTGATCTCCTTGGCGAACTGCGCCATGGAGGCCTTGTTGTCCTCCATGAGGTAGTTCATGAGCTCCGTGCGGGTGGCGAGCGTCTTGTCGCCCTTCTCGGCGCCGCGGAGTCCGTCGATCATGGATTCCATTGCCGTGATTCTGGCCTTGAGCTCCTTGACCGTCTCGTGGGACTCGTTGTAGCGCTTGAGCTGAATCTCCAACTCGATGCGCAGTTCGCGCAGTCGTGTCTCGGCCCCCTCGCGGATTCCGCTCGTGGACGACATCGTGCCGGTCTCCTTGGCGATCGCGAGTTCCGCCTTGCCGCGCTCGTTCGTGCGCTTGAGCCCGGCGATCATGCGCTTGAACTCGCGCTGCATCCGGCGGCCCTCGTCGATGTCGCCGTCCAGGCGATCGATGCGCGCCAGGTTGGCGTCGACATCGTCCGGAAGCGCACCCTTGTTCTTGGCGGTGAAGTCGTCGAACTCGGCAAGCGCGCCGTCGAGTGCCTTGCGCAGCTTGCGCTCATGCTCTTCGACGAAGCGCTTTTCCTGGAGAACGCCTTCCTTGCCCTCTTCCTGGAGCTGCTTGACGAAGTACGTGAGCAGCGTGTTGACGAGTTCCGACACGGTCAGTGCCGGGGATTCGCGTCCGTCGTGCGTGCACGTGACGCGAATGAACTCGGCGCGCGGAAGAACCTCGACGCGGAGGCGCCGGCGCAGCCTGTCGATGCAGACCTCGCGGCCCTGCAGCGTCATGAGCTCGGGATAGGGGTTGAGCTGCTCGACGACATAGCCGAGCGAATCGTTGGACAGAAGACGCTCGTTCGCGCTCTGCACCGTCTTGCGTCGCGCTTCACGATCGCGAGACGCCTGGACGCGGTCCACGGGTGCCGTGACCTGGGGGGCGAGCTCACCGGTCGCTTCCCACGTATCGGGCTGGATGGCGAGGTAAAAGGTGACCAGCGCGAACACAAGGACCGCGGGCACCATCACCAGCCAGCGATACGCGATGGCGCGGCGAGCGTATTGGCCGAAAACTACTCCGAAACCTGACATTGGGGCTACTCCATACCGCGGTTACTACCCGCAGAACACTTCGTGCGATGACGACAATCGCGACGCAGCGTCGATGTTTTTCTCCTCTTCGCAGTCGTCAGGGGGATCGAATCGCACCTTTCGTGCCAGACGCCCACACTGAGCGTCACGATCCTCCGTCGAACCACGGCATGTTGGCCTTTGTTCCGCTTCCCACCGCAATTGCGGTGTGCCCTCGAAGCGAGACTCAGCCTCCTCATCGGACATTCTCCGCTCACGGGTAAGCCTGTCAACCCCGATATCTGTTCAAGAATCGGAACATGCCCGGCAAGCGGGGGTCGGAAAACGAAACCTACAGTTTCTCGCGACGCGCCCGGCGGCCAAGCCGCAGGCTTACAGCAAGAGTCAGAAAGATTCCGCCCTCGACGAGTAACGTCAAAGGAAGACTATTCAACAAAGCGACCATGACACCACGCCCTCACAACTCTCCCGCCCGATACCGAGACCGTCTCTTCGCTGTGCGATTCGGGCCTCCCTACCCGGATCGCGAGCGGCCTAGGCCGGACGCCATTACCTATTACGACCGGAATCCTAGAGACTCGGAGCCGGCCCGTCAAGCGGTTTTGGCGAGTGTTCCGTGAATGTAGTTTGGTGAACGTCAAGCGCTGGCCAGCCGAGCGTTCCGCCAGCGAAGTTAACCCGTGGTTAGGTTGTGGCTAACCCGTTGTGTTCGTCCGGGGTTAGCTACTCGGGGAACAGCGAGGATTCCGCGATCTCGCACAGAATATGGCCGATCAGGAGGTGGCATTCCTGGATCCGCGGCACCTCGGTCGAGGGCGCACGCAGGCAATGCTCGACAAATGCCCCCGGTTCCCCGAGGCGGCCTCCGCTGGCACCCGTCATGCCGATCCGCACGAGGCCCATTTCGCTCGCGGTTTCCATGGCTCGGAGGACGTTTTTCGAGTTGCCGCTCGTGGACAAGCCGACGAGGATGTCGCCCCGGCGGCCTTGCGCTCGCACCTCGCGCGCGAAAACCTCCTCGAACGAATAGTCGTTGGCGATCGCCGTGAGCCCGGCCACGTTGCCCGTGAGCGCGGCGGCGCGCAACGGCTCCCGATCCTGGAGGAACCGCCCGGACAACTCTCCGGCCAAGTGGAGGGCGTCGGCGGCACTGCCCCCGTTGCCGCAAAAGAGAACGGAACCGCCGGCGCGCAGGGCGTCGGCCAGTATCTGGCCCGCCGCGGCAATGGGACCGGCCAGATCCAGCAAGGCGTTCTTGGTCTCGACGGCCGTCCGGATTCGGGCCGAAACCAAGTCGATGAGGTCGTCGGCCATGTTCCGGGTACCGTATCAGAACGCGACAGTGGTCTCGAATCCGTCTCGTGGAGGGCGAGGCGGGAGGCCGCGAACCGCCGATGTGTGGGTGAGGGACGCCCACGGGCAACCGGCGGAAACGAAGAGCCACGTTGTGCATCGGCCCGTGACTTGCGCTAGCAGGCTCGGGTCCGGTGTTGCGTCGGACTTTTGAAACATGCGCACACGGAGCGAAGCACTCTTTTTTGGCGATCGTCGGCAGACGTTTGCCGCCGTCGGGCTGGGCGTACTCCTACTCCTGGCCTTCGGGCCCACGCTCGTCGAACTCGTTCGCGAGTTGTGGGAGCGTCCCGAGTATGGCCACGGCCTGCTGATGCCCCCGTTCGCGGCGTGGCTCGTGTGGGAGCGCCGCAAGGAACTCGGCGCGATGCGCCGGATCGAACATCGGGCGGACCGTCCGCTCGCGATCCTCGCGGCGCTGGCGATGTTTCCCTGCGCGGTGGCGCTGGTCCTCGGCGAGATGAAACTGTCGTGGTTCCTGAAGCCGTACGCGCTGGTCGGCAGCATCGGGCTCAGCGTCGTGATCCTGTTTGGGTGGCGAGGCTTTCGCGCACTCTGGCGACCGCTGTTCATTCTGTTTTTGATGTGCCCGATCCCGTGGCGCATCATCATCGGCATCACGCTGCCGCTGAAGCGCTACGCGACCGTGCTCGCCGTCGGCCTGGTCGATGTCTCGGGCCTGCCCGTGACTCTGCACGGCAACGTGATGAACGTCGAGGGCGCGAACCGTTTCCTGATCGAGGACGCGTGCAGCGGCGTACGGTCACTCGTGTCGCTCGTCGCCGTGACGGTGCTCGGCTGCCTGTTCTGGCGCCGGAGCTGGTTTCTCAAGGCGATCGTGCTCGCGGCAACTGTACCGGTCGCCATCGGCGTCAACTCGCTCCGCATCTGGGGCACGGCGCTCTTGTCCGTCTACGTGAACCCGAAGTTCGCGCAGGGCGTCTATCACACGTTCGAGGGCTTTGTGCTCTTCGGCCTGGCGGCCCTGATCCTCGGCTCGTTCGCGCTGCTCTTGCACTTCCTGATTCCCCACGCGGGCGGAAGCGCCGGACAGTCCGGAGAACCGGAGGCGACAGGAACGGACGGCGATGTCTTGGGCCAAGACGCGGCTCGCGTCGGCCCGTTCCGACGCGGGATGAGCCTGGGCTTCGTCGTGCTCGTTCTCGGCGTGAGCACGTTCTACGTCTACAGCGTCCGCGCCCGCCTCGGTGGCGAGAGCGTCGATCCTGTGGTGGCGGCGCGCCTGCAAGAGCGCCTGCGGCTGCCGGACGCTCTTCCCGGATACAAGGGCAAGCGCATCGAGTGGAACACGTCCACCATCAAGAAATCCGGCGCCGACGCCTACTCGGCTGTCGTGTACCACGATCCGAAGGGCCAGGAGTTCACGGTCTATCTCGGCGCGGCACTGCGCAACAACGATAACTTTCATGCACCGAACGTGTGCATGCCCTCGCAGGGCTGGGAAGCCCTCGAGCACGATACGAAGGTCCCGCTTTCAGGCGGTGGCACGATGCAGCGGTTGCTTCTCCAAAGCGGCATGCGGCAAAAGCTCGTCTACTTCTGGTTCCACGCCGGCAAGCGGCAGGCGCCCAGCGAGTGGGCGGTGCGCGGCTACCGATTGCTGGACCTTTTTCGCGGCGCGAAACTCTCGCCGACTGTCATCGTCTCCATCTACGCCGACATCGGCGGGACGAAGGCGGACACGGAGCGGGCCGCGCAGCAGTTCCTGGCGAAGATGCGCCCCCATCTGAACAGGGCGGTCTCCGGAGGCATCGATGGCTGACAACATGACTGACAACGTGGCCGACAAAAAGAGCGGCAAGAAACGACTCATCCTCGCGCTGATCGCCGTCGTCATACTGGGCGGCGTCGCGCTCGGCGTGAAAACGCTCTGGAAACGCGGCAAGGCCCGCGAGAGCGTACGCAACCAGGCCGAGCGAGCGTATCGTGAGGGCAAGTACGTCCTTTCGGCCGACCTGACGCTCGAGGTACTGCGATCCGAGCCGGACAGCGTTCACATGCGGCGGCTCCTGCTCGCCGCGCTCTGGCAGAGCGAGCAGTTTGACGCCGCGGAAACCGCGGCGCAGCGCTACTTCGACGAAGGTCCGGACCACTCTTACGCGGCCAACACCCTCTACCAGGCGCGGCTGCTCCACAGCGACTTCGCCGGTGCCGAGCGCATCGCGCGCAGCATCGCCGACACCGACGAGGAGTCCGCCTACTGGATGATGGCGCGGTTGCGCGACTTCATCGGGGTGCTCAACATGGACGTGAACCGGCGCCTCGAGGCGGCCGTTTTCGCTCGCAACCTGAAGCCGGTTACGGCTCGGGAGAGCGCGCAGGCGGAGGCATTGATCCTCGCCGCGACCGTACGCGCCGAGGTGGCGCCGCTGCACCCGAGAACAGACGTCCTCATGAAGATGGTCGCCCGCGACCTGATGGACGCCGAGCCGCTCGCGATCAAGGCGGCCCAGTCCGAACGCGCCTATGACAAGCGCCTCGCACTCGGGCGCATCCGGATTCTGTCCAAGGACGAGAGTGTCGCCGCGGACGGCGCGCGAATGCTCCGGCGCTACGTGTCCGGCGCGGACCGCAACGGGCGCGCCGTGCTGGCTCTGGCTTCGTATCACGCTCGCAAGGCGGAGTGGAGCGAGGCGATGAACCTCATCCGCGAAATCCGGGATCCGTATCTCTGGATGCGCGTCTTTTGGGTGCTGCGGGGAACCAAGGACCTGGACGCCATCCTGCAGGGTCTCGATCTTTGTCCCCTGCCCCAGGAAGAGGTCGCGCTCCTGCGAGCCGCGACGCTGCTCCACCACGGCGACGACACGCGCAAGGCCGAGGGGCGCGCGATCCTCGAAAACATGATCACGGACCAAAAGACCGCGGTTGCCCGCGTGCAGCGCGCGCTGGTTTTCCTGGCGGTGCGCGTTGGTCTTACAGAAGCCCGCGAGATGGCCGAGAAGGCCCGGCTGAGCGAACGGGGCGATGCCTCGCTTTCGAGCTTTGTCGCATCGCTCCTTGTGGCGAGCGAGGACGACCGTGAACGCGGCCTGGCGATGATCCGGGAACTCGCGGCGACGGGCGGCAAGAGTGGAGGCGAGATCATGGGCGCGCTCGGCGTGCTCGGCAACACGATCGCGATGCAGAGCTTCCTTGAGGAGCAGATTGCGCGCGGTGGTGAGCACGCGTTCCAGTACCGCCTCAACCGCGCGATCCGACTACTGGCCGAGGCGCGTCGCAAGAAGGGCACGCCCGAGGAGCAGGAGCTTCGCGCCCGAATCAAGGGCGACATCGAGGCGTTGCTCGTCGGCAAAAAGACCACCAAGATGATGCACGCGATGGCCTCCAACCTGGCCCTGCAGATCGGCGAGGTCGAACTGGCCGGACGCTGCGCCGCGCGCGCCATGGTCATGACCGGCCCGCCGGCCGACACCGGCTTCCGGCTGCTCTTCGAGGTCCTCAAGATTCCGGATGACAACGATGCCCCCAAGCGGCTGGCCGCGGGCATTCGCTCCGAGTTGGACAAGCTTCCCGCAAAGGCCTACGTCCGTGCGATGGCCGATGCCATCGAGCACCGCGTACGCGATCTTGAAAAGCTTGCTCTCAGCATGGAGGAAGCGGCGAAGGAGAAAGCTTCGGCCCTGCTCGCCTACGAGTTGGGTGCACGCGCGTACCTGTCGATGGGCGATTCCGAAAACGCCGCGCGCATGGCGCGCTTGGCGCTGAAACAGGACAACCAAAACGTTGTCGCGCTCGAGACGCTCGGAGCAGTCTATCTCACGCGGAAGGACTACGAGGACGTGCTCACGCTGTGGAGCGGCTTCGACGACCTACCCGAGATCGGATACCAACAGACCGTCGGCGCGCTGGTGGGCCTCGAGAGAAATGACGAAGCCCTGAAAAAGGCGCGTGAGATGGTGCGGAAGCTGCCGGCCTCGGCGCTGGCCCACGTCGGTCTCGCCACGGTGTACCTCGAGCGCGAGGAGGACCGCAAGGCGTTGAGCATCCTCAACATGGCGCCGAAGACGGTGATGATCGAGTACATGCGCGCCAACCTGCTGCTGAAACTGGGCGACTTCACGGTCGCGGAACAGGTCTACGTGAGGCTTCTGCAAGAGAGCCGGTTCACGGCGATCCAGGCATGGGTCGGACTCCAGGCGGTCCTGACGAAGACCGACCGCGACGACGAGTTCCTCGGACACACGAAAAACGTCCTGCGAGCGAAGAACATTCCGCTCGCCGACGAGATCCGGGGCAAGCTGCACTACATGCGCGGCGCCGTCTTGGAGCGCCGCGGGGACGTGCCGGAAGCACTCATCGAGTATGAGTCCGCGATCAAGCTCAACAAGCACGACTGGCCGTCGCTCAACAACGCGGCGTGGCACATCTCGCAGCTCAAGCCGCGCCGGATGGCGGCCGCGAAGGACTACATCGAGCGCGCCGTGAAGGCCCAGCCGAAGAACGGCGTGTTGCGCGACACGGCCGCGGAGATCTACTCGAAGCTCGGCGACCACAAGGCCGCGCTGCGCGAGGTCGACATCGCGATCGAGAGTGGGTCGAAGGCCAAACAGGCGAAGTACAACGTGCACAAGGGACGGATCCTTCTGCGCTCTGGCGACAAGCCGGCGGCCGAGAAGCTCCTGCGGCACGTCATCAAAACGCACACAGGCGACCCGGCCATCAAGGCCGCGGAAGAGGCCCTGTGGGAAATCGTTGGCGAGCGCGAGCGCAAAAAGCGCGAGGCGGAGGCTGCCGAGGAAGCAAAGAGAGCGGCGGCCGCGAAGAAGGCCGAGGAAGAGAAGAACAAGGACAACAAGGAAGGCGCCGCCAACGTCAAGAACGCCGCCGCTATCGAAAAGAGCGACGGCTAGAACACCTGCATCGCCGTCCGTACGCTGTCTTCAAGAGGGGCGTGGGTTTCGTGACCCACGCCCCTTCATTCGTTCGCGCCATGGCGCTAACATTGCGCGTGTGCCGGAGCTGTCATCCCATCTTGCCGCGCTCGCGGCGTGCACGTTTTGCCCGGAAATGATCGGTCCGGTCGTGATCGGCCGGCCCGCACGATCGCCGGTGTATCTGCTCGGTCAGGCGCCTGGCGTGCACGAGGGACGGCTGGGTCGTCCCTTCGCGTGGACCGCGGGGCAGACGATGTTTCGGTGGTTCGAGAGCATCGGCGCCCCGGAAGAGACGTTCCGCTCGCGCGTGTACATGGCCGCCGTGTGCCGTTGTTTTCCCGGCAAGAATCCAAAGGGCGGCGACCGCGTCCCGAACCGCGACGAGATCAAGAACTGCGCACGCTGGATGACCGCCGAAATCGCGATGCTGCGCCCCGACCTGATTCTGCCCGTCGGCAAGCTCGCGATCGCCCAGCTCATGCCCGTCCGCCGCCTCACGGACGTCGTCGGTGCCATCCACGAAGTCGAACTCCACGGCCATACGATGCAAGCGATCCCGCTACCGCACCCGTCGGGCGCCTCGACCTGGCACCACACCGAACCCGGCAAGTCGCTCCTCACGAAAGCGCTCGCGCTCGTGCAGGCGCACCCGGCCTGGCAAAGCGCGATGGCGTGAGAAGAAGTCGAGAGAGCAAACGGACGGCGATGCGTCCCGACCCTAAGAAACCAACAGCATCGCTCGCCGTTGTCGCCCGCGCGGTCAAGGTCGAGCCACCGCGGCGCGATCGAAGAAAAGAAGAAACACGGAGGGCCACAGAGGCCACAGAGGATGAGGAGGATGAGGAGGATGAGGAGGGAATGAGGGAAATACGACAGCGAACACCCGTTGACCGCCGCGCACGACCGCGGTGTTGTCCGTCGAGAAACAACCACGAAGATCACGAAGGGTGGAGATGAAGACGAATCGCGGTGCCCGACAGGCGTACGGCAACAACGGCGGATGTTTCCTGCGAGATAAAGGCCGCGCCACCGCGGAGGGAAGAAACGCGAAGGGGCGCCGGACGGGGGATTGCAGGCGCGTTCCGGCACCGGAGCCGAGGCGTTATGCGGCTGGCGACCGCCGACGCCGTACCACGACGATGGTGACCAGTGAAGCACCGAAGAGGACGAAGGTCGAGGGTTCCGGTACGGGAGCCGAACTCGAGACAGAGCCCGTTCGGAGATTTGTCACGAAGATCGATGACGCGGAAGAGTCGTAGGGATCCAGTCGAAACGCGAGTTCGTAGTTTCCGGCTTCGAACCAATCGGGCAGCTGAAAGACGTAGTTGTTGAGCCCGGCCCGAGTGTAACGCTCATCTAGTGTGAAGATGACCGTTCCGTTCCACGAGGCCGAGAAGACCCCTTCGCCTCCGCCGACGAACTCAGCGTCGAACGTGACAAAGTTGATAGGGCCGGTTGCTTGGATCGCGAGTACGAGCCATACAGGTGACCCGGTTGTCATCGTGAGTCGGACGCCGTCCGCAACGATTGTTCCGGTCACGCTCGATCGGGTGATCGCTGATCCGAGATCAAGTGGTCCGTACGTCGTGATCAGGGGGGCCGGGCCTGCCGGCGGCGTAGGGCTGCCGAGCCTTCTGGTGGGACCGCCCCGAGTCGAGGCGACCTGTTTCCAGGCATCCGGCCCTTCGGCCGAGAGGCTCAAGCGGAATCCATAGCCGTGGTCCGGTGACTCTGCCGCGCCTACGGTCTCGTCGTACCACACTCGGGGCCAACCGTGACCAGTGGCTAAGTTGAGAGCGGCAGGAGCGAGCCCTGTCACGTCCAGGTTGTGTGCGTGGTCGTACCGCCCCTGAGTCGTCCAGTAGAAGAGCGAGTCGCCCTGATGAAAGTAGTTCTCGGCGAACGTGGCGCTCTGGCCGTATCGCGACGCCTCCTGATTGAAGGGGCCCGTGTACCCGTCAAGGAACGTTGCTTGCACCGTAACATCGCGACTGGACTCCTCGGCAATCGCCTCGACGGCAGATTGCACGAGGTTTGCCCCGGCGCTGTGTCCGACAAGATGGACTTCCGAGTATCCGGCCCTGGCGATCACCCGTCCGAGCCGAACGCCGTGCTTCCCGGCGTTCTCCTTGGCGCTGTCCGGCGTACCGGAGCTGTTGTCCGATGTTTGAAACCAGCGGTACGTAACGATGTCCACATTGTCGACTCGGCGCACCGGCCCCGTTGGAGTCGTCACCGTCTGAATCACCGTGTCGTTCCGCCGGGATACTGTCGTTGCGATGTTGGCGGCTAGTTCATCGACCCACGTGGTGCTTGCGTCGGCGTCGAGGGAGAGCCCCGTCCAACCGTGCGTGACGACTACGATTTTCCGGCCGTCTCCGTCCGACGGCACCGGCAGCAGCCCTTCAAGCCGGGACTGCCAGGGAATCGGTGGTGCGTACTGGTCGTACTCCACGACGTTGCCCGGGTACTCTCCGCTGAGCGTGGCATTCTCGAAGTGCGTCGCCCATGTCCGCGCCTCGTTGCCGCTCAAGAGAATGTGCGTCGCGTTGATCGAATCGAAACTCGTAAACGAGAACGGTTCGCCGGTATTCCATTGGAACGGCGAATTGAGGGTCTCCCGGTGACCGCCGATCCACGCCGCCACCGGTCGTCCCTCGACCGTGGGCGATGCGGTCAGTCTTGCGATGAAGCTCTGCTCGGACGGCGACGTGATCGTTGCCAAGTGCGGTCGTGGTCCGCCGAACTCGTTTAGCGGCGGAAGCGAATCGACAAACGCTGCGGCCTGCCCGTGCGTATAGAACTGTGCGTACGGCGCGCTACTCTTTTGCTCTCGTACCTGCTGTAATACGGCGCTCGGATTCGGATGCGTGTAGTACTCGTAGTAATGAGCCTTTTTGTCCGGGTGCAAGAAAGAGCCCGAATTGGCCAGGATCGGGTCGCCCGTCGCTATCCTCGCCAGAACAAGGCAGGCCGCAATGGCTCTTTGCGTCAATCGTCTCATTGGACATCTCCACCGTGCGCGGGATGAGTCCGACGCACAAGTGGAGGTAGATCCGGTTGTGACAATGACCCGCGAGGCATCGCCGTCCGTCCGCTTCCCTCATGGGCCCTTCAGGCCCCGGAGAAATGAAAAGGGCCCGGAGGCGCTCAATCCTCCGGGCCCAAGACCCCTACCAAACGAACTCGCGGAGCGAGTTCGTTAGATGCGGACTACGTTCGGCGTGCCGGCCGGGAACGCGTTGCGGGCGTCGACGATCGACGAGGCGTTCTTTTGGACGAGGTCCCAATCGACGCCGGTGTGCTTGCAGGTGACGAGGACGCAGTCGGCCTTGTTCAGCTCCTCGGCGGTGAGGGGGCGGCTGTGCTTCTCGTCTTCGCCGCGGCCGTAGGAGTCGCAGTACGAGTCGTGGTAGACGACCTCGGCGCCGCGCGCCTCGAGCAGCTTCATGATGTCGATCGCCGGGCTTTCGCGCGTGTCGGCGACATCATTCTTGTACGCGAGGCCGAGCAGCAGGATGCGGCTGCCCTTGAGGCTCTGTTCCTTGTCGTTGAGCATGTCGCGGACGAGATCGACGCAGTACTGCGGCATCTCGGAGTTGACTTCGCCGGCGAGCTCGATGAAGCGCGCGCGGTAGTTGAGCGTACGCAGCTTCCAGCTCAGGTAGAACGGATCGATCGGGATGCAGTGGCCGCCGAGGCCGGGGCCCGGGACGAACTTCATGAACCCGAACGGCTTGGAAGCGGCCGCGTCGATGACCTCCCAGCAGTCGATGCCGAGGCGGCTGCACATGATCGCGACCTCGTTGACGAGGCCGATGTTGACCGAGCGGAACGTGTTCTCGAGCAGCTTGCTCATCTCCGCGGCGGCGGCACTCGAGACTTTTTGGACGGTGTCGATCGCCAGTGAATAGAACTGATGCGCGCGCTCGCCGCTCTCGTCATCGACACCGCCGACTACCTTCGGCGTGTTCTTGATGCCGTAGGTCGGGTTGGACGGATCGACGCGCTCCGGGCTGAACGCGAGCAGAAAGTCCTCGCCGACCTTGAGGCCGGAAGCCTCGAGCTCAGGGCAGACGAGTTCGTCGGTCGTGCCCGGGTAGGTCGTGCTTTCCAAAATCACGAGCTGTCCCTTGCGGAGGCGGCGGGCGACGTCCTGGGTGGCACGGACGACATACGTCATGTCCGGGTCGCGCGTCTTCGACAGCGGCGTCGGCACGCAGATGCTGATGATATCCATCTCCGCCAACTCGTCGAAGTCGGTCGTGGCGGTGAACAGCCCCTCGCGGACGAGCGGCGCCAGCTCCTCACTGTCGATGTCGCCGATGTACGACTTGCCCGCCGTGAGCTGTTCGACCTTGCCGGGATCAACCTCGAAACCGGTGACCTTGAGCCCGATCTTGGCGAATTCGACCGCCAGCGGCAGTCCGACGTAGCCCAGCCCGAGCACTCCGAAACGCGCCGTCTTGTTCTGGATCTTTTCCTTGAGCATCACTTGTTTCCTTCGGGAGGGGGCGTCCGCCTTGGGTGCACGAGTCCGCCGCAACCTTGACCTACCCGGTCTTATCGGCCGTCCGCAGCCGGGTTCTGTTCACAAAAACCGACATCTCCGCGGTTTCAGGCGCCTCTTCGCGAACAGGGCGCCAAAAACGGCCGTGAGGGCCGAAAATGGGGGAACGGGGCCAAAACCGGGCCAACAGCGTACGGACGGCGATGCCCTTGGCGCTACCATCGGCGGATGAAGGCCGAGCAGATCCGCCGTTTTCTGGCCGAGGCCGACCGCCTGAAGTCCGTGGATCGTCGCTCCCGGCTGATCGACGACTCGCGGCTGGAGAACTCGGCCGAGCACACTTGGCACGCCATCCTCTTCGCCATCGTCTTGGCACCGGATCTCGAGGAGCCGGTCGAGCTGGCCCATGTCCTGAAGCTTCTCGCGGTCCACGATCTCGTCGAAATCGACGCCGGAGACACGTACGCCTATGACGACGCGGCGCACGAGGACAAGGAACACCGCGAGCGCCGCGCCGCCGATCGACTGTTCGGCCTGCTGCCGCCGACCCGGGCCGGCGAATTCCGGCGGCTTTGGGACGAATACGAGGCGCAGCAGACGCGCGAGGCTCGTTTCGCCCGGTCCTGCGACAAGCTTCAGCCGCTCAGTCTCAATGTCGCCTCGAACGGAGCGGGCTGGAAACGCGGCGGGATCAATCGCGAACGGCTCGAGCGCCATCACGGCGACACTCATGCGGTGGATCCCGCGCAGCAGTCGTTTTTCGACTACCTCGTCTCCGTCGCCACCGTCGGCGAGATGTTCGGCGATGGCGCGTGACGGAGCCGCCGAGCGAGTCGGTAGCCGATCCATGCCCAGACCGGCAGGTGCTCGGCCCACAACACGGCCGTAGATCCGTTCGGACCCACCAGGAAGTGCAGGTAGTAAAGCGTCACGGTGTGGGCGGCGAGCAGCAACGGCGCGTTCGGGAACACGGCCAGCAGCGGCAGGAACCAGGTCGCGTACCACGGGTGCTGCACGGGCCCGAGCAGAAACAGCGCGCCGAGGACAAGCACGGCGCGGCGCGGACTGGGCCGCCGGCAGGACCACGCGACCACGCCCAGGAACACGATCGCCGCTCCCGCTTTCGCCCATCTTTCCGGATGCGCCGTCGCACCCAGCAAGAACCGCAGCGCGGACTGGAAGCCCTCGTTGTAGTTCCACTCTCGCGCGAAAACAGGCAGCGAGCCCAGCACGTGCGGGCTCAAGAAGGGCAGGTAGCCGAGCAGCACCGTGCCCGCGCAAACAGCCACGACGGACGCGCGCCGAGTCGACCGCCAGAACACCGGGAGTAACACAATCGCGAACAATTTGGCGAGGATCGCGAAGCCGAGCGCTACGGCGGCCGCGTGCAGTCGCCGGGGCCGTTTTCCAAGCCAGAGCATGAAAAACAAGAGCAGCGGCAGGACGGCGATGACGTCGTGATGTACGGAATTGAGCAATTCTTTGGCCACAAGCGGGTGCCAGCCATACAGCGCGGCCCAGCCGAGGGGGCGTCCCGTTCGGCGCAGAAGCGCCACGAGGACCGCCAGCACGGCCATGTGAAGCGCAAACAAAATTGCGCGCAGTCCGGCGAGTTTCCAGGGTGCTGCCGCGGCGAATACGGCGAGCGAGAGCGGCGGGTAGATCGTGGGAAGATCCGGATGCGACACGCGCGCGAACACCTCGGGCACGGTCGCGCGCCGAGCCTCGAGTCGGTCCAGCGCGTTCAGTTCGGCGGCGGTGTACCTCTCGCGTCCTTGGCGGAGCGTTCCTGCTTCGAGAACCTCGAGCGGCGAGAACCGGTACGGATCGACGCCGGCGCGGACGGTTTCACCGTCCCAGAGATACCGGAAGTAATCGTCCTCGCGCACCGGCACCGCGGTGAGCCAGAGTATCGCCGTCGTGCAGCTTCCCGCCCAGAGTAGCCCCAGCACAACACGCCCATTGCCGGCGCGGGCCAGCGCCAGGGTGCCGAGCAGGGCGAGTGCCTGCGCGGCAAGTAGCCACATGACGAACGAGCCGAGTTCGATGCCTCCGGAGCCTGCGGCGAGGGCGGCAGTCGTCAAACTTCCCGCGAGCGCCAGCGTCGCCGCCGAAAGGTCACGCCCCGCCGCCGAAGGACTACGCCTCGTCGGACTACGAGCCGTCCGTCGCTGCCGAGAGCTTCTTGAGCTGTTCACGCGCCTTTAGGGCCAACGGGTGGCCCTTGTACCCCGCGATCTTTTTGTAGGCACCGCGAGCGGCATCGGTCTTGCCCGCCTTGCGCAGGCGTTCGGCGGAGGCGTAGCCCTTCTCAATCCGGTCGATGAGCTTCTTCAGGGCCTTGTCGGCCTTGTTCGCGACCTTGAAGGCCGCCTTTGTCGTGCCGAGTTTCGCCGGGTTGAGCGGGAACAGGACGTTGCCGTAGGTGTCGGTGACCACGCCGCCCGGAATGGATCGGACGCCGTACTGGGCCGCCAATGCGCCGTTGCCTTCGCGCTTCTTCAGCTCCTTGCGGGTCAGGACGAGGCGGGCATAGCCGAAGTTCTTCAGAAGTGAGAGCTCTTTTTTCTGCGCATCCTTCGGCTTGACCTTCCACACGATCCGGCTTGTCATTTCCCGGTTACCGACGAAGAGAGTGATCACGATGCCGGGGTCCGATCCGACGCCAGCGTTCGCGTCCGTGAGCGAGTCCGACCACGGCGGGATCATCGTGACGGCACGCGGGCGGTCTCTGCGACCTCCGCCGCCTCCTCCACCGGACTGGGCGTGGGAGACGGTTGTGAGAGCCAAAAGGAGGAGAAGCGAGAGGAGGGCCGGGGCCAGACGCATGCCGGTATTCCCGCAAGCCCCGGGCCGTCCGTCCTCAGGTCGCTCCGCCACGCAAGAACCCGCTTGGCGGGCGCGTTAGGAGAACGCAACGGGAGAGGACGACGGCCCCGATTGGGTCAGCGAGCGCTTCAGGTGGGGCGGCCACCCGGCGGGCGGAGCCGTAACCGAAACATTACCCGCTGTTCATGACCCGGGGGCACCGACCGGATATACAAGGACGCTGGACACAAAAAGGAAGGCTCGATCCATGTCACGTATCCGTCCGTTCCTCCTTGTTGCGGCGCTGATTGCGCTTCCGCTGGCCGGCTGCAGTAGCAGCGGTGCCGCCCTTTTGCGGCAGATCGCCCAGGCGATCGCTTCGATTGCCGACCAGGCGGTGGTGAGCTTCGACGCGCGCCGCACCCAGGTCGCGCCCGGTCAGGAGCGCAACATCAACTGGGACGGCGCGGCCGTAACGGTCCTCACCAACGGCATGACCGCGGACTTTCCGCCGACGCTGTTTCGCGATGGCGCCGGAGATCGGCAGATCATCGTCGGCGGCGTGACGGGCGAGACCGTGGCCGTGTCGGAGGATTCGTTCGCGACGCTGCCGGGAGGCGGTGCGAACGCCAGTGCGGGCGGCGGATTCGCTCCGCTTACCGGTACCGCCAACTTCACCGTGTTCGGTTCGGACACGATCACCGTCAGCTTCACGACCGTCGATACCGCTGTCGCGGGCCTCGTTCACGGCTTCTCCGCCGTGTTCACCGACGTCGAGGTCGCCGGGCGTTCCGGCCTGCGCTTTTTCGATCGCGAGGGCAATCTGCTCCTCGACGTGCGCGCGCTGGCGCTCGGCAGTGGCCAGCATCAACTCGTGGGGGCGGTGTTCGACACCGCCGTCGTCGCCACCGTCATCATCGACCTGGGCGACAACCGCAACTTCGGCGCTGGCGCTGAAAATCCGGGTGCGGGCGGGGACGACTACGTCGTGCTCGACGACTTTCGCTTCTTCCTTTCGGCCTTGGCCGTCCCGGCCACCGACTTTGTCGCCACGGTGCTCGACATCGCGGATGCGCCGCTCGGCCGTTTCGATCGCCGGCGCCTGCCGCTGGCGCAGGGCCAAGAGCGCAACATCAACTGGGACGGCGCGGCAGTCACGGTGCTGACGAACGGCCAGTCCGCGGCGTTTCCGCCGACGCTGTTCCGCGACGGCGCAGGCGACCGGCAGATCATTGTCGGTGGCGTGACGGGCGAGAATCCCATCGTCAGCGAGGACGAATTCGCGACCGCGCTGGCCAGTGGGGCGGGTGCGGGCGGCCTCGTGCCGCTCACAGGCACGGTCAACTTCGCCGGGATCGGCGGTACCAACACCGTCACGGTATCGTTCACCACGCCCGACACCGCGGAGGCCGGGCTCGTCCACGGCTTCGGCGCGATCTTTACGGATGTCGAGGTCGCGGACCGCTCGGGCCTGCGCTTTTTCGACCGCGACGGCAACCTGATTCGCGACGTGCGCGCGCAGGCCCTGGGCAACGGCGAGCATCAGTTCGTCGGTGCGATCTTCAACAGTGCGGTCGTCGCGTCCGTCGTGATCGACATGGGGGACAACGGCAACTTCGCGGCCGGCGTGGAGGATCCGATCGGCGGCGGCGACGATTTCATCGCCGTGGACGACTTCCGATTCTTCCAATCGCAGACCCCCGTACCTCCGACGACCTTCGTTGCTCCCGTCCTTACGCGCGAGGACGCGGTCTTCGCTCGCTTCGACATGCGCCGGCTTCCGCTCGCCTTGGGCCAGGAGCGCAACATTAACTGGGACGGAGCCGCCGTCACGGTGCTGACGAACGGCGCGACCGCCGATTTCCCGCCCGACCTGTTCCTCGCGGGTGCGGGGCTGCGCCAGATCGTTATTGGCGATCCCGGACAATTGGTTGCGGTGAGTGAGAACGCGTTTTCGACTGCGCCCGTAGTGCAAGGCCCGGAGCCCAGCCCTTCGTTTCGCGCGTTCACAAGCCCGGTCAATTTCGCTGTGCTTCAGGACGGCGAACTCGCGCCCGCCCGCGCGACCGTGCGCTTCTTCCTTGCTGACCAGGTTACACCGGCGCTGGTCCATGGATTCGGCGCGGTGTTCACGGATGTCGAGGTCGAGAACAAGTGCGGGCTCAGGTTCTTCGACGACCAGGGGAACCTGCTGTTGAATGTGCGAGCGGTTCGCGACCCGAATGGCGCGAATGGCATTTCCCAGTTTGTGGGCGCGCTTTTTGCCAGCGCCCAGGTGGCACGCGTCGAAATGGATCTCGGCGACACCGATCCCCCGGCGGACCTGGCGGTGCTCGACGATATTCTCTTCTTCATGGGAACCGTACCCGCTGTGGATTAGCCCCCCGGAGGAGCCCGTGGAACGGCTTTGGTGGGAGGGGCGGTGACGCTTCTCCCACCCGCCATGATTGGCTCAAGGCGTTGCGTTCGCATACGGACTGCGATTCGCCTGGAAACCAATGCCTCGGATTTTCCTATACTGGGGCATGGTCCCCATCCGTTGTCTGGTCAAGAGCATCGCCGTCCTAGGGCTGTTGGCTGCTTCGTCTCCCGCCGAACCCTATGAAACGGCCTTGGCCCGCTATCGCCGCTGGGTGAAGCGGCCCACGCTGCGCAAGCGCAACCACGCGCGCCAGCTCCTCGCCAACACCGAAGACGAGCGTGCACTGGCAGTGCTCATCAAGGACTATGCGCGGCCCGAGAAGCCGAAGGACCAGGTCCGCTACCTCATCGCGTTCATGCTGACGGATGCGTTCGCGGGGCCGCCCGCCGTCGCGAGTTTCGAGAGGTGGCGGGCGCAGCACAAGAAACCGATCGACGCGTGGATGTGGTATCGCACGTTCGTTGCGCATCACGAGGAGAAGGGGGCGGGCGACCTCATGGCGATCGCGCGCTCTCCGGGGCCGGTGTTTCAGCGCGCCGCCGCGATCGAGGGGTTGCGCGCGCGGTTCGATCCCAAACTGCTCGAACTGGTTCCGGAGGTCTTGAAGCGCCTGCCGTCGAAGCCCACCGAGCGCGCGGTGTTGCTGGAGAGTCTGGCCGCCGGAATCGCGGGGCTTAAGGACGAGCGCGCGAAGCCGGAGTTCAAGGCGCCCGCGATTGCGTTGTTCGAGCAGATGGATCGGCCGACCACGACGATGCGCACGAAGATCGTCATGGGGCGGTACTTCGCGAGACTGTTCGGCACGAGGTTCGTTTGGCGTACCGGAAGCCGGTGGAGGACGGAGCTCGAGTTCTTCCAGCGCGGCGGCAAGGCTGCTTCGCAGCGCGGGTACGCCAAGAAGAAGCCGAACTTCGCCGGCATCGAGGCCAACGGCGACCGCATCGCGTACGTCATCGACATGTCCGACTCGATGCTGACGCCTCTTTCGCCACGCGAACTCGAGAAGCTGCCGAATGGGCCCGTGACCGGTCGCCCGGGACCCAAGAAGAAGTCCAAGAACGACGCTTGGGAAAAGGCGTTCGAGAATGTCAACTGGAAGAACGTCAAGAACCGCTTCGACGCCGCCCGTGAACTCTTGAAGACTTCGCTGCTCGGCCTCGACGACGACAAGCACTTCGCGGTCTTCTGGTTCGGCGACAAGGCGGGCCTGCTCAAGTCGACCGCCGGGATGACCAAGGTCAGCGCCGCGAGCGTGAAGCGCACGATGCAGGAACTCGACGCGATCCGGCCGGGCCCGAAAAAGGACAACCGTCCGCACGGCACGCTCCGGGGCACAACGAACATGCACGGCGCCCTGCACCGCGCGTTCAAACTGCGCGGCAAGGGAATGGTCGGCGCGGGCGAGTACGTCAACCTGAAGACGTGGAACGGCTGCGACGTCATCTTCGTCTTGTCCGACGGCGATCCGTCGTGGGACGACTGGGCGGGCCTGGACGCGCGCGACAAGCTGGACCGCGTCGGCGACCCGGAGATGGGCGGCGGCGGCAACCAGGACGCGACGCAGTTGAACTTCCCCGGTCCGTACGCGCGCGGTTTCTACCTGTCGTCGGACGTGCGCCGCCTGAACCTGTTCCGCAAGGTCGAGATCCACTGCGTCGGCATGGGCGAAGCGAACATGAGCCTGATGCAACGCCTCGCCGCGATCGGCCTGGGCAAGGCAATCAGTCTCCGGGGCAAATAGGGCAGTAGCGTACGGACGGCGATGCCATGCGAAAATCGCCCGGGGCGATTTTCGTTAGACCGCGGCAGGCGCCTTCGGCGCCTGCCGCGCCGTCATGAGTCCATGAGCATGAGCTAGCGCCACACGCGGATGTTCTTGGGTAGGCTCGCGAGGAATTCTTTCAGGGGCGCTTGGCCCTTGTACACGCTCGGGAAGGCACCGGTTGATTCCGCTCGAAAAGGGCCGTCCGGGAGTGTCAGGATCCACCGCAGGCCGCTCCCCGTGGTGGCGACCAGGTGGCCGGATTCGAATGTGAGGTCCGTGATGCCGAAAGGCTTTCCCTGTGCCGTAGGGGGCAGCCGGAAGTACCTCAGGAAACCGCGGCCTCCGTCGGGGGCGGGGGACTGCCCGGTCGTCGTTCCGGATTCGATATCCGACCAGGCGAAGATGGCGATTGTGGCGGCGGGCGGCTCCAAGGCGTTGTTGCCGCCCGCGACCACCAGGTACGTTCCGTTCATCGCGATGCGGTGAAAGTGACCCGAGTTCCAAAACACCAGGCGTTCCTCGAGTTCCCGCGGCGTGGTCGCTTCGAGGACTGCGAGTCGTGTGGCCGCGAAGTCGTTGATCGTTCCGACGACCAGGAAACGTCCGGACGGACGCGCGACGGCCGCGACCAGCGGCGCGTACGGAGTCAGGAACTCGTGGCGCTGCTGCCAGGGCGAGACGCTGGGCGGGCGGTGGGTCAGGAACCGCTCGCCACCCTCGCTGAACACGATGACGCTGCACTGGTCGCCACCGCCGACCCGGCTGGTCAGAAGCAGGCGCTGGTCTCCGGGACCGGTGAAGGAACCGACGCGCTCTTCGTCGATCCCGCCGTCGATCCGCGCAACCGCGAGGACATGGCCGTCTCCGGCGACAATTCGGAGGAAGCGCTCCGTGGGCGGGACCGGAGCATCACCGGGTGTGCCGCATGCCGCAAGCGCGGCCAGCATCGGAGCGAGTACCGGGCTAACGATTCCACGCATCATGAATCCAGCCTTGGTCCGCGGGCCGCACGGACGCCGCAAGATGGTCGCGAAGCTTCTTGACGCTGCCGTACCGCGCCACGAGCGCGTCCCAGCTTCCCGGCGGGTTGCGCGTCTCGAATTTGCGACGCATGTCGTCGCCGAACGCCAGCCGCATGTTGCGCAGGCTCAGCGACCGGTTTTCGATCCGGGTCTCAAAGAACATGAACTCCGCGTGAGAGCGCAGCATTACGTGTGCCGGTTCGACGCCCCAGTCCACACGCACGGCGTCTACACCGGTCTCTTCGGCGCCGCGCACGCCAAGGAGGGGCAACTGCAGCGCCTGGAGCAGACGGCCACGGTCGTCGAGCAGGAACACGGCGGCGCGCGCTTTTTCATCGATGCCGAGGCTGCCGCCGACAAGAATGCCGCGAGTGCCATCGCCGAGTGGGACCACTTCAGGGAAGTGGGGCGGGCGGCGGGTGGGAACCCGGCCGTCGATCACGCGGTGGGTGAGAACCCGGCCCGTGATCACGGTCGATCCGTCGATCACATGGCGGGCAGGGTCGATCAGGGCCATCGCCTGCTGGCTGTCGCGAACCAACAGCACGAATATCTTTTCCTTGCCGTCGTCGTCGACGACCACGCCCGACAGCGTCGTGATCCGCACCCGCGGATCGACGAGTTCGGCCCACCCCTTGAGATCACGCGCCGCGGTCCAAAGCGGTGCACCGGTGTTGTCGAATGCAGCGAGGTTCGGCGCCGCGCCGGGTGTGTGCACGCTGTACAGAGAGCAGAGTGTGCGGCCGTCGAGAAAGAAACTGGGTTCACTCAGGCTCGCGGCTCCCGGGATGCCGGCGGCGTCGAGATCGGGCGGCTGCATCTCGGCCCGCAACGCAGCCGATCGGGGGCGCAAAAAACCCAACCGACCGCCGGTGTAGTAGTAGGCCGCCGCGACCGTGGCTAGCAAGAGCACGGCTGCCGCGATCCACCGGCGTCGATGCCGAGGTCGACCGCGCACATCGCCGTCCGTTTGCTTACTTCCGGGAGTTTCGGTGGGTTGGGTTGCGTGCGCCCGATGCAGGGGGGGGCGGGGGCCGGACGGCGGATCGCGCAGTTGCGCGGGCAGAGGCGCGTTGTCGCCCCATCCCGCCTCTTGCATGACCTCGCGGATCCTGTCCTCGGGCGTGCGAGCGCGCGGCGTTCCCGTGGTCCAGTCGAACGTCTCGGCCGGGTCTTGCAGTTCCGGCGGCAATCCGCCCGGTGACAGCGCCTCGGCGATGTCTTGCAGCGTGTCGCGGGCGCGATCGACGTTTCGTTGCTCGGCGCTCATGCGGCCCCGTCGTCCTTGCCGCCCGCCTGTTTCCCGAGCCGGTCGGCGAGCCGGCGGAGCTGGCGCGAGATGATCTTGCGCAGGTTCGCGCGGCCGATGTCGAACTGTGCGCACAGTTCGTCCTGTACTTCGTCCGGGATGTGCTGCCGCGCGAGTTCGGAGTCGTGGTACTCGAGATACATCAGCAGGATCGTGCGCTCGCGTTCGGGGAGCGCGGCGAGTTCCTCGCGCAGTTGTTGCACGCGGCGTGGCACCGGTTGCTTCGCCTCGTCGATCGCGGCGCGCATCCCGGCCCAACACTCGCGGGTGACGTGGATGACCGAGACGATGCCGTTGCGGTCCCGTGGTGCCTGCTCCAGCACGATGCGCCGCGCGATCGCGCGCAGCCACGCGCGCACGTGGGTGGTGGACGCTTCGTCCGCGAGACCGCGCGGCGTGAAGGTTTCTGCGCGTTCGAAGGCGCGTACGAAGGCGGCCTGCACGAGATCTTCACGCCCGTAGTGTCGCGCGAGAGGGGTCCACGCGAGACCCCGATAGACCGCCTCGGCGTGGCGCCGGTAGAGCTCCTCGAAGGCACCCCGCGCTCGCGCGAGTGCACCCTGGCGCCCGGCCATCAGGCCGACGAGCGTCTCGCAAAGCCTGTGCTGAAACTCGAAGGGCTGCCCGTCGCCGCGATTCATGTCACTAAGACCCACGTCAGGCGTCGATTCGCCTCGCTCCGGTTCTTGCGAGTACATCCACATACCTTCTAGCCTCGGTTGTGACACGCCCCACGCCTGCCCGGCCCGCTAGGGCAGGTGAAAAAAACGGCGTGCGGTCCAGATTGCCGGGCGGTTGGTGGCGTCCAAGGTGAAGAACCACACGCCCGGCTTGCCGTCGTAGGTCACATACGTGCGGAGATTCATCTCCGGAAACGCTGCGGTTCCGGGGACGGGCGGCGTGCAGCGCCAGCGTACTCCGGTCATGCGAAACGGCACGAGCCCGACGTAGGCAGCACCATCGTGCGTGTCGATCTGGAGGGGGGCGGGGACCAGAGCGCGCAACGTCTCGACCGGAACGCGCCAGTGCGCGAACAGGAGATCGTGCCACTTCTGCGTCATCAACCAGCGCCGCGCGGGCACGGGCCAGGGACGATGGTCCTCCCTCATGGTCATGTGGTCACGTACGCCAGGCTTGCGCGTCGGGTAAGAAACATCGCCGTCCGTCCGCTACGTCAGGGGTCCGACAATCCATCGCCATGCCTCAACTATTCTCCGGTGGCCGCAACGTGTCGGTAGCCGGATTAACCTCCGGATTAACCTGAGGAGGGGGCGTGGGGGTGGGCGTTACCGGAGTGGGAATCACTCGTGGGTATCACTGGACGATCATGATCTCGTCGAGCGGCTTTCTTTGGAGTGCGTGCTCCGGGATGCGGCAGTCGTCCGCGGGGTAGCCGACGGGCAGCAGGAGGAACGCGCGCTCTTCGGGCGGCCGGTCGAGCACTTTGTTCAAGAACGCCATCGGGCTGGGGGTGTGGGTGAGCGCGACCAGGCCTGCGTGATGCAGCGCGGCGATCAGGAAGCCGGCGGCGAGGCCGACCGATTCGCTGCCGTAGTACACGGGCGCGCCGTCCGATTGTTTCGTGACGAGGAACACCGCGATGAGCCACGGCGCGATCTCGAGATACTCCTTGACGGTGTCGGTTCCCAGCGGTGCGAGATCCCTGAGCCAGCGCTCGCTTGCGCGCCGCTCGTAGAACGCGCGTTCTTCTTCCTCGGCGGCCGCCCGGATGCGTCGGCGCCGGTCGGGATCCTGCACGCACACGAATCGCCACGGCTGGAGGTTGGCGCCGCTGGGCGCGCGTCCGGCCGTGCGCACCGCCCACTCGATCGTCTCCCGCGACACGGGCCGAGACGAGAACTCGCGCACGCTGTGGCGCGTCGACATCACTTCGTAGAACGCGCGCGCGGCGTCCTCGGACGGCACGCCGGGATCATAGCGGGTCGGTAGGGGCACGAATTGCGGCTCGGACATGGGCACAGTCTAGACCCCGTCCCGTGTCGCCCCGCGTAGAATCCGCGCATGAGCGGAATCGTGGCGACCTACCGGATTCAGTGCGCGCCGGACGACGTGGATCGCATCGCGCGCTGGATCGCGATCGAGCAGACCGTGGAGGTGCCGGAGGCGCTTGTCGATGAAGCGATCATCGGCAAGGTGCGCACGATCGAGCCCGCCCCGGGCCGCCCCAGCGAGAACAGCGCGAACGCGTTCGACATCGCAATGGAGTTCCGCGAGGATCTTGCCGCCGGCCATCTGCCGCAGCTCGTGAACCTGGTCTACGGCAACGTCTCCCTGCGCCACGGCGTGCGCCTGATCGGCCTCGAACTGCCGGATTCGCTGCTCGCGCGCTTCGCCGGTCCACGCTTCGGCGTCGCCGGCCTGCGCGAGCTGATCGACGTGCGCGACCGGCCGCTGCTGGCCACGGTCCTCAAGCCGCGGGGACTCTCGGCAACCGAGTTCGCGCGCATCGCGGGCGAGTTCGCGGAGGGGGGCGGCGATCTGGTCAAGGACGACCACAACCTTGTCGGGCCCGGCCCTGAAGAGTTCGAGGCGCGCGTCCAGCGCTGTCAGGAAGCGGTCACGGCAGCGAACGTCAGGAACGGACGGCGATGTCTGTATGTACCGTTCCTGCACGCGCCGGCGGAGGAGCTGGACCGCCAGGCGGCGTTTTGCGTGGGGCAGGGCGTTCGTGGCGTGATGGTCGCGCCGATGGTGCTCGGTCTCGACACGGTGCGCGCGCTCGGCCGCAAACATGGCCTGTTCCTGCTCGGTCACCCAACGCTGACCGGCGGTCTTGTAGGGCCCGAACACGGCATCGCGCGGGGCCTGTTGTACGGCACACTCGCGCGCCTCGCGGGCATTGACATCTCGGTGTTCGTGAACGCGGGCGGCCGCTTTGCGTGGACGCCCGCGCAGTGCAGAGACATCGCGGATCATCTGCGCGCGCCGCTCGGCGCCCTGAAAGCCGCTTGGCCCTGTCCCGCTGGCGGCATGACCTTCGATCACCTCGAACCGATGATCCGAGAGTTCGGCCCCGACACGGTCTTGCTCGTCGGAGGTGCCCTCCTCACTGCCGAACCGACCGTGCGGGAGGGCACAAGAAAGTACCAGGCGGAAATCACCAGAGTCCTCGACCGCTGACACGCCGAGGCCGTCAAATGCCGGGCTCAAGCCTGCCGTTCGAACGCACAAGAAAGCGTGGACCCGTCCGCGGTCAACACTCACGAGGCATCGGTCCGCCGGCTAGCGAAAATCCGCCATGCAGGTTTTCGTAGTTGCACCCTCTACCGAAGAGACCAATCGAGGTACCCGATCATCATCTCTTCCCATGTCTGCTCGCCGTAGCGGACGGTGGCTTTAGGGTCCGGATTCGCCGGATTGTCTGCGCTGTTGTCGTACCACCCCGTCGCCTCGATCACGCTGCCCGGTTCGATTGTCAGCGGTTTTTGAAGCCGGTAGTAGAGCTGCCAGTTGAAGTCGTAGCGCGGGACATCGAGTAGCGTCCGCTTCTTGCCGCCCGGGTCGATCAGGACGTAGCGGAACGCGGTGCCGCGCACGTGCATGTGCGGCATGAGCCCGTGCAACGTCGCGCGCATGGGAACCCGGATGCGGGCGTGGACCGGATGGCGTTGCGCGCCCGGCGGGATCGAAAAGCGGGTCGTGGCGATGCCGGTCGTGCGCACCTCGCGTTGCGGAGGCTGCGGCGCGAAGCGCAGTCCCAGACGCGTGCGATCGGCGGCGGCCTTGCCGTTTGTCGTGTAGTGGATTTGGAAGACGAACCGGGCACCGGCCGGCAGTTTCTTGGCGAGCCCCGCGCGGTAGACGACGTGGCCCTGGCCGGGCACCATGCCCGCGAAGTAGCCGCCGAGTCCGTCGCGATCGCTGGGGCGGCGCGTGTAGAGCTTGTGGCCGCGCGGGTAGCGCAAGAACACGAGAGCGTGATGGACCACCTGCGGCGCGGTGGGGCGGATCTCCAGCGCCTGGATCCACCGGTCTGTCTTGTGCGTCGTCGGCACGCGCACGTGGACGTACTCCACCGTGCCCTCCGCCGGTACGCGTTGTATCCGCGGGATCTCATAGATCACGTCGGGCGTCCCGATCTTCCAGCCCTTCGCCCACCGGCGCTTCGGCGGTGCGTTCTTCGGATCACCCTTCGGGCAACCGGCCCTGGACCAAGCCTTGAGTGCCGCCCGGTCCGCGTCGGAAAGCCGTCGGTCGTTGCTCATCGGGAGGCTGTCCTTGCCCGCGAACCACGGCGGCATGAGCTTGCGGTGCGTGGTCCACGCCATCATGGCCGCGTGGTCTTTCGCCGCGGCGTATGACGTTAGCGGAAACGGGGCGTTCTCGCCGTCGCGATGGCACACCTGGCAGTTGTCTTGCAGGATGCGCTGCACGCGGCCGTGGTACGTCGGCGCCGCGTCGTCGTCCGATCCGGCGAGGTTGAGCGCGCACCCGGGGGCCCACGTCGCTGCGACCGGAACCGGACGCTTCGCCAGCAGGGCGTCGAGCGCGTCGCGCAGGTAGTGCTTTCGCGCGGCCTCCAGCGCGTATCCGATTCCGTACTGGTCATCGATCGCGCCGCGGTAGCGCAGCACGCCGCGCGCGTCGAGCACGAACACGTCCGTCGTCGTCTTCGCCCCGAGCCGCCGCAGCAAGGATCGCCGTCCGTTTGCTTTGAGTGTGGCGAATGCCACGCCCTTCTCTCCGTACACCTTGCGCAAGCGTTCGAGCTTGGGCGCGTAACGTCGGCTCAGCGGGCACGTTTCGCTGGTGACGGCGATGAGCGTGATCTTGCCGGCGGGCTGTACGGGGAACTTGATGTGTCTGCCGATGCCGCTGAGCCCGGGGTCGAGCGGGCGCGGTGCCTGGCGGACCGGTTCGGGATCCCGGGCGAACAACACGGCCAGGGTAAGCAGAAGGACGGCGATGCTTTTGGATGTCATGGGTCGGCACTACGGGGCGGCGAGACCTGCCGCGAACTCGGCGAAGTCGCGCGGCGGGTCGCCTTCGAGGAATCGCAGATACTGTGCGAACCGGCCGTACTTGTGAAGCATCGTGTACGCCGTGATTTTCGCGGACAGTTCGGATGTGGGCTCAAGGCCGTACGCGCGCAGCATCGCCCGGCGTGGTGCAGGGCGGCGCTGGAAGAAAAAGACGCACGGCGCCGCGAACTCGTACGGCGCGTGTCCGACCATAGCGTCGCCGAAGTCGATCACGCCCGCGATCTCCCAGCATCCGGCGCGTTCGCGGAGCAGGAAATGGTCGTCGGTGAGGTCGGCGTGCAACAGGACCGGCGGGGACTCGGGCTCGTGCGGCGGCGGCGCCGTTTCAAGCCACGCCGCGATTTGTTCGAGCCACGGTTCCGTGGCGTCGCCCTGGCGGTGGTGTGCGATGCACCCGGCGCGTTGACGTGCGACGAAAGCCGGCCAGTCGTCCGTGATGTCGTCGAGCCCGTGCGTCGGAAGCGCGTGGAGTCGCGCCATCCATTCACCCATCGCGGCGGCGAGGAACTCGGCCTCGGCATCGGGCAGGCCGGCCACGACATCGCCCGCGCGCACGCCCTCGACGTGTGTCAGCACGAGGTACGGCCAGCCCTCGATTTCTCCCTCCGCGACGATGGACGGTACGGCGAGTTCGGCCGCGCGCACAAGTCCGAGGTGCTCGCGCTGATGGGACCGACGCCACAGCGGCGCAAACAGCTTGATCCAGCGGCGGTCGGTCCGAAAGACGACGTGGCTGCCGTGGTCGCCGCGCCGCAGCGAGCCGACGTCCAGCCCGTGCCGGTCGCAAATCGTCTCGACCGCGGGCCGCCAAGGCGCGTCCTGGCGGTACAGCGGGCGATAGTCCTCGAGTGTTTCGACTGCCGGCAAGAGCGACACAGCGAGCGCAGTATAGCGGTGTGAGGGACGGGCGGAACGGGAAGCAAACGGACGGCGATGTTTGGTGGGCCTATATCCGGTTCGCGGGTGAACCGCGAACCGGTGAACAACGGCGCGGCCGGAGATGCGCTGTCGCCTAGCGGTTCCTCCGGCCCCCCACATTGTTAGGGGGCGTCTGGAAACAGGTATCAAGATTTCCGCTTTGCCCTGGGTCGTTTCGGGAGGAGGGTGTAGTTCCAGTCGCCATGGAAGTCGTGGCGCTTGATCTTGAGCTGCCCCATCTGTTCGTCCGTGACCTGGATTCCTTTCTGGAAGTCGTGGTCATCGAGTTCGCAGTGCACCTTCAGGCCTGCCTCGGTCGTCGTCGATGCGATGAGGTTTACGATCGTCGCATGGGGCTCGAGCTGAGGTCCGCCGGAACTCATGGTCAAACGCAACCGCGCCATGCGGCATGGTGCGGCAGGGGTTGCTCCGGTTGCTCCCCTTGTGCAGGAGGCGGATAGCACCGCCGCCTAGAGAGTTGGACAAAGAAATCTGAGAAATAACGGGTTGCACCACCCCAGATGCGTGATCGTTGATACCATCCAATCAGCAACAAGGAGGATGGCCGATGATAATGAACACATACATCGTCCTTGACGGAACGGGTACAACGCCCTAGTTCTGTGCTCGCCCCGATCACTGCGACGACATTCACGAATGTCGCGGATTTCCAGCAGACGGAGTCGTGGGACGACAGTCCGTTGGCAGAGCCGCTCGATGAGAGGATTGACGGTGCGGTGCCGATGGCTGGCATCGTCGGAGCAGGTGCCGCATCCCAGCCTTTGGTTGATGGCATGTGGCATCAGTATCTCTACTGGTGGGCTTGGCTCGAGTGGATCCTGGAGGGATTTCCCGTTCCGCCGAAAGACCCTCCCGTGGAACCGCCGGAACCGCCTCCCGGTTATCCCCCTCCCCCTCCGGATCCCGTTCCGGATCCCCCTCCAGGGGGATGGGGGGGATGGCCACCGGGAGGCGTACCCGATCCACTGCCGCCTCGCGAAGAGCCGTCCTCTATCCGCGGGCGCTTCAATCCGAACCAGTGGACGATTTGGGATCAGATCGACAACATGACAAATCCGCTCCTCGGGAGTTTTCCGTTCATTGGCGTCGAACCTCCATTCCAATCGGTGATCGGCGAGGGGGGGATGCTCGTATCGACTGCAAGCGGATTTCCTTTGCACACTATCGTGGGGTGGGCGGAACAGATCGCCGCTGAAGCGGGGTTCAAGCTCACGACGAAACGATGCTGTGTCGTACCGGGATTCCCGAAGGTGACGGCGAGCCCGAGTTCGTCGTCTGACGTATTCAGCTGGAGTACGCGTACGGTCGTGAGATTGAGAGACGACGCGGAATGCAGCTGTAAATGTTGTGATGTCCGCCAGTACATCAGTTTCAGTGCGTCGAGCGTCAAGAGCGACAAGTCCAAGACATCCTTCGACTACGCGAAGCTGATAAAACAGTATCGTAGCAAGGAGGACAAGCGTGTTTTCATCAAGTATCCGTGGGATATTCGGGCTGCAATGCAACACGACAGCGGTAGGTGGTATCTCCGCCAGACCGAGTCGTTCGAACGAGACCTAACACCCCGCTATCGGTACTGGCTCGAAGACATTCAGTGGGCTGTTTCGCACGTGAGGCCTGAGGCTCGAACCGATACCGTGGACGCGGTCGGTCTAGCCACCGAGTACCTCCATCCAAAGGACGAACGTGTGTTTGGCGCGCTTCCGCTGAGTGCGTTCGAAGAAAACAATGTCGCTGATCGCTATGGCGCGAGACCCGGCGAGCGGGGGCATTCGCAACTCCTGTCTAGATGGCGTGGGGATTGTGAGCTGACAATGAGCGACCAGCCGTTCTTTAGGACACTCGAAAACGCTACGTCGAGGGTCACGTTCTGGTTCGCGGTGGTCGTGCGACCGTCGCATCCGGGGCCACTTGACCCCGAAAAACCCTATGGTGTCCAATGCTCGGGCGGGCGAGGCAAGGTGGTGCGGTATCGCCTTTCTCAGTCCGGAACACGAGGCGGTTCGAAATCAGTCGTACGGGACTGGAGCGAAGTCCATGTACCGCGTAAGCACAGGGCGCCATGACAAGGACGAGCGCGTGGCGGTGGCCTCTTGTGCTTCTAGCGATCTGCGCCGCGACCGCGGGCGACAAGCACGAGCCCCGGGTTATTGACGAAATCAGGACGCGTCGCCTTGTCGTGACGACCGGAGGCGCGGATGTCGCACGACTGGCTGGCGGCGAACTCGTGTTTCTCCGCCGGGATGGCAGGCAAGGTCGATTGGCCATCGCCGGTCCGGCCCTCGTCGATCATCCGGCGATTGTCTTCTACGGGGGCCCCGCCAACCCAGAGGAAACCGCGCCGATCCGTATTCGGCTCGAACAGAGCCAGCGGCCCTTCGTCTGGCTTCGCCCCAAGAGATCGACGATGCGGTTCGATAGCGCCTATCTCTTCACCAGGGTCTGGGGGCTTCGGCGCCCCGGAGGTTCGCAGGGTATGCAAGTCGGCGTCCACTTGGGCCGGTTCTACCGGCAAGGCGTTTGGAAAGCGAGGCCGGTCGACGAAGCCGATCTCGCCCGCGAGGACTGACCAAGGAGAGCAATTATGAAGGCAAGTTTCGCCGTGGCCCTCGGTTTCTTGGCGGGCGCCGCGCTATTCGCTCGGGCCGATGCGAAGGAGGTATCGAAGGAGGTCCGCGCGCGGCGCATTGTCGTGGTAGGCGAGAAGAACAAGCCGGTGGCCGTGTTCGAGGCGACCAAGGAGGGCGGGCGCCTGGAGCTACGCGACTCCGCCGGGGAGGTTGCGCGTGCTGGTGTCCGGTGCGGCGTCTCCCGAGATCGTTCTCTACAACTGGATCGGCCAGGCGGCGCTTCGGATCCAAGTCCCCGAGGAGGGCGACGCCGGTTTCCATCTTTACGATGACGGCAAGTTGGCGCTGTCCCTTACGGCAGCGCCGAGCCTGACCTTGCGGGCCAAAGAGGGTGACACCTTGCAGTATCGAGCGATCAAAGGACGCTTTGTCCGGCGTGTCGTCACCAAGGACGGCAAGAAGACGTTCGAATTCCCGATGCGCCGCGAGCGCTAAGAGACAATGCTAAGCGGTTCCTCCGCTTAGCGGTCCCCCCGGATCTCCCACTCGGCCATGATTTCGGCGTTGCAGCCCGCGCGGCGTAGGAACGAGACGCGGCGCCTTGGGTCGCGGAGCAGATCGGCCTGCTTGCGGATCGCGTTCGCGAGCTGCTCGAGCACCTCGGCCGCCGAGGGGTCGTCGAGTGCCACGAGCAAGCGGTAGTGATCCCAGCAGATCGCGTCTTGTTCCTTGTCGTTGTCGTACCAGTCGCCGCTTGCAAGGCGCGCTCGGGCCGCGTCCGTGCGGCCGTTCAGCGCGTCGTCCAGAGTCAGCGCGAGTTCCGCTGCGTTGCGGCCGATTCCGGTACCGTGCGAGCCTCGTTCGGACGCCGCGCGCGCACGTGCGTTCTCGCCCTGGCTGGTCCAGTACCGGCCGAGCATGGTCCAGGCCCAGGCTTCGCGGTAGGGAGTCGTGCCTGCTTGCACGGCGGCCTCGATCCGGGCCGCATAATCCGCGGCATCGGGCCGGCCGAGAGCCTGCGTGGCGCCAAGCGCGCCGATCAGGTGTTCGAGGACGTCCGCGATCGGCGTATTCGGATCCGCGGCCGCAAGGCAGTCGAGGTTCTCCTGCAGGGCCCCTTCCAGATCGCCGAGTCGGAGCAGGATGTTGGCGAGCAGGGTCCGCGTGCGCAGTACAGTCGAACCAACGCCGGAGCGTTCGGCCATCCGGACCGCGACACGCGCATGGCGTTCCGCCTCCTCGAGCGAGCCCGTTACGATCGTCGTGTTGGCGACGTTGTAGCGGGCCCGGAGCCCAAGGGCGGGAGCCGGGAGTTCTTCGGCGCGCGCCAGCGCCTTGCGGTAGAGTCCGGCCGCGGAGCTCTGGTTGCCATGGAGCCATTCGAGCGTCGCAAAGTCCAGGCTGATCGAGACGGCGATCAGTTGGTCGCCCATTTCCTCGGCAAGTGCCAGCGCCTGCTCCAGGTGGCCCCGCGCGGCGTCGTTGTCCCGGTACTTCTTGAGCCGGCCCAGCGCTCTCAGAAACCCGATCTGCTCGCGACGGAGGTGAAGATCGCGCGCCTGCTGGAGGCCCTGCTCCGCCATGGCGACGATCTCGGCCGGGTCGTCTCCGGGCGACTCCGTCCCCACGTACACGAGGCACGCGGCAACGGCGGCTCCTGCCGCTTCCATCCGCTGGGCCCCGTCTTCGGCCTGCTTGGCCAGGGTTCGGGCGACATCGTGTTCGCCCCGCGCCGCGTGCAGTGCCGCGAGTTGCGCACGCGCCAGCCAGGTGATCTCGTTGTCTTCGCCGGGATCCGTTTCGGCAAGATCTCGACGCAGGAGATCCAGCCCTTCCTCGTGGCGGAGTTGTTCTTGCAGGATCTTGGCGAGCGACACGGCCATGCGCCGGCGGGTCGTCGGATCATCGGCGGTCGTGATGCCCGCGTGCAGGATCGGGATCGCGCGGGGACCGAGCGCGCGCACGAGCCGTTCCGTCGTCCGGCCGAGGACGACGGTTTCGCCGATGTGTGCAGCGCGCGCCGCCGCAGCTTCGATGTTTTGCAGGTACCAGCCGGGCAGCGTGCACACCCGCGGGCGTTCCAAAAAGCCCAAGAGCAGGCCGCGGACGTGCTCGGCCTCGCTCTCGGACCCGCTGCCTTGGGCGGCCACGAGGTGGCGAACGACGGCGTGGAGCGAATAGAGCCCGGCCTGCACCAGCAGCAGTGACTTGGCGCGGAGCCGCGCCAGCGGCTCGGGAGCTACGCGAGCTCCTTCCCATGCCGTGGCCTCGTCGAACGCATCGACAAACAGCGCCAAGCGGCCGAGGGCGCCGCGCTCCTCTTCTCCGAGGCGTTTCCACGAGGTGTCGAACACACCGGCGAAGCTTCGGTGTCGGGGCGGCATGTCCGGGCGGTCGCTCTCGATGCGTTCCGGCGCGTCGCGCAGTTGCGCCGTGATGGCATCGAGCGACATGGCGCCCGCGTTGCTCGCGGCAATCTCGACGCCGAGGGGACTGCCGGAGACGAGTTCACAGATGGCCGCGACGGCCTCGGCTTCACCATCGTCGAGTATTTCGCCGATCCTGGCGTGCGCGCGTTCGCGAAACAGGATCACCGCGTCGCTCGGCGTCAGGCCGCCCAGCCGCAGGACCGTCTCGGCCCGGATACCGAGCTGTTCGCGCGACGTGACGACAACCGTGACAAGCGGCGCCGCCCGTATCAGCGCCACAAGCGCGTCGCGCGCCTCGGTCCACGCCTCTGCGCCGTCGAGGATCAGGAGCAGGTCGCGGTCCGCGATCCACTCGTCCACGGCTCCTTGGTCCGCCGGGGGTAGGCCCGCCGCCCGCGAAATCGCCGTCCGTATGCTTCCCTCGGGATCGTCGCCCCCGCCATCGACCGGCAACGGCACGAACAAGACCCCGTGCGCGAACTCGTCACCGACCGTGCGCGCCACCTCGCGCGCCAGCCGCGACTTGCCGAGGCCGCCGTACCCGAGGATCGTGACGAGCCGATGCGTACGGTCGCGCAGGAGCTCACGCAACCGCCGCACGTCGGCGTCCCGGCCGAGAAACGAGGTTGTGTCCGCGGGGAGGCCGAGGATGGGAGCCGTGGCCTGTCTGGACGAGGGGGCGGTCGGCAGGGCGCTGCGTGCGACTTGCGTCGCGAGGTCGCGCGCGGCGGCGCTCGGCTCGAGATTCAAGGCCTCCTCGAGCCGGACCCTGAAGTCGTGGAACTCACGCAGCGCGCGGCCGGTGTCACCGAGCACGGCGTGGGCGCTCATGAGCTCCATCACGCCGGATTCGTCGAGCGGATCGGTCGCAATCATCCCTTCCGCGACGGTGCAGGCGCGTTCGGGTCGGCCGAGCGAGAGCCACGCCTGGGCGAGCTTCATCCGTTGAATTCGCACGATCGCGTGGATCGACTTGCGCCGGCCGTCGAGCCAGGCCTTGAAGCGCGGCGCGTCGCCGGGCGCGAGGCCCTCGACGAATTCGCCGCGCACGAGCCCGAGCGCGCGCTCGCGTTGTTGGACCGCACGCTCGGGCGGCAGGCCCTCGGAACTGCGCGTCCACGCCTCAAAATCGGCAACGTCGATCCACCAGCTCGCGTCGGCGTGAAACGCCACGCTGGTCCGGTCGGCTGCAAGCAGCCCAGGGAGTTTCTTCCGCAGCCGCGTCAGCAGCGTGCGCAGGTTGGACTGGATCTGCGCCTCCGGGCCGTCCGCCCACAACAGATCCATGATCGCCTCGCGGCGCGCGCGGTGACCGGCGGCTGTTGCGAGAAACGCGAGCAGCGCGATCGCCCGGTCCGATACCGTCGGCGTCAGATTCTCGCCGCCGACTTGGAGGGACGGCGGCCCGAGCAGGCGGATCCGGAGCCCCTGGCTCATGACACCGCGCCTTCCCGGGATCGTTGGATCGGGACGTGCGTCGCAGCTCGGCAGAACGAGACACCGATCGGGTTTGTCTGTTCGTACATTCGGGTAACGGCTGCGATCCGCTGCTGGGAATTGTATCGGCGATTGCGCGCCGCCTTGCAGAACGCCTTAGGAAAAGAGAATGCCCGCCGAAGAGAGTGCCCGAGGCAGCAGACGGACGCCGATGTCTATCCCGGTTAGCACGACGTCAGCCGTTGAGCCCGAAGACACTTCACCGGTTCGCGGTTCCCCCGCAAAGCGGGTAGGCCGTCCGCCCACGAGGCTCTCAACGGCGTGAGCCGTTGAAGCCAAAAGACATGGCCTAGCGGTTCTCCGCCAAGCCCGCCCATTCGGCCATGACTTCGTTGTTGTCGGGGGCGTGTCGCAAAAACGTCGCGCGTCGCGCCGGGCTGCTGATCTTGTCCGCTTGCTGGTGGAGATCCTCGACGAGGCGCTGGAGCACATCCGGGGCAGCCGGATCGTCGAGCGCCGACAAGACGCGGTAGAACTGCCAGCCAGTCCGTGCCTCGTCGGGGAGGCTGGCCAGCCGGTCCCGCGCCTTTTTCTTGCGGCCCTCCTGGGCGTCATGCCACGCGAGTTCGAGCGTCGCGGCGCTGCGGCCTGAGCCCGGGCCCTCGGTCGCCCGCTCGAAGGCGGAGATCGCACGGACCGTTTCGCCCTGGTCGCGCCAGTAGCGGCCGAGCACGGTCCAGGCCCACGCCGCACGGTGCGGCGTCATCCCGCGCTCAAGCGCGGCCTCGAGGCGGGTGGCATAGTCGCCGACATCGTCGCGAGCCAGGAGCCTTGCGGCCTGCATCGCGTCCATCAGCGGCTCGTCGGGCGGGTTCGTCTCGTCGCTGGCTGCAAGGCACGCACAGGCCTCGCTCCACGCGCAGTCCAGCTCGCCGAGCCGGAGGTGGATGTTGGCCAAGAGCGCGCGCGCACGAGCCGCGACCGGCGCGAGGTTGGCGCGCCCCGCCACCCGCAGCGCCATGCGCGCATGTCCCTCCGCTGTCTCGAGCGATCCGGTGACGCACATCGCGTTCGCCAGATTGAACCGCATCCTGAGCGCGACGGACGGTGCCGGGATGGCCTCGGCCCTGGTCAGCACGTCCTCGAAGGTGCGGGCCGCGGCCTTGTGGTTGCCGCGCAGCCATTCGACACCACCGAAGTCCGCCGCGATCGAGACGGCGGTCAAGCGGTCGCCCGCCGTCTCGGCCAGCCCTTCGGCCTCCCCGAGCGCATCCAGTGCAGCTTCCGTGTCCCGCTGTCTCGTGAGCCGGGCCGTTTCGCGCAGGAGTCCGACGTGCTCCCGGTAACGGTCGAGTGCCCGAGCTTGGCGGGTGCCCTCTTCCGCCAACTCGATGGCCGCGTCGCATTCTCTCCTCGGGTCTTCGAGTTGAACGCGGACAAGGCGTGCCGCGACGGCGGCACCCGGGGCGCTTGCCTGCCGCGCGCCCGTCTCGGCGGACTCGGCGAGCTGTCGGGCGAGTTCACGCTCGCCGCGGGCGGCATGCAGCGCAGCCACGCGGGCGCGGGCTTCCCATGTGATCCCGTTGTCGTCATCGACGTCGTCTTGTCCCAGCGCCGCCACCAGCACGTCCAGCCCCTCGTCGTAACGGAGATGTTCTTGCAGGCTTCGCGCCAGCGACGTGGCGATGCACAGGCGCGTCGAGGGATCCGTTGCTGCCGCGATGCCCGCCCTGAGGATCGGAATCGTTCGCGCCCCGAGGGCGCACACGAGTCGGTCGGCTGTCTGGCCGAGGACATGGGTCTCGCCGACGGACGGAGCGCGGGCGGCGGCGGCTTCGATGTTTTGCAGGTACCAGCCGGGGAGTGTGCACGGCCGCGGGCGCTCCGCGAAGCCGGAGAGCAGGCCGCGGACGTGTTGCGCCGCTCGCGCCGGGCCATCGCGGGCGATCACGAGACGATGAACGACGGGATGAAGCGAATACAGCCCGGCCTGGACCTGCAGGAGGGACTTCGCGTGAAATCGGGCCAGGAACTCCGGGGACACGCCCGCGCCCTCCCAGGCCGTGATGTTGTCGAACGGACCGGCAAAAAGTGCGAGCCGGGCCAGCGCTGCCTGTTCTTCCGCGTCGAGCCGCTGCCAGGAGGCGCGAAAGATTCCGGCGAAGCTCCGGTGCCGCGGCTCAACATCCATGCGGTCGCTCGCCACGCGTTCCGGGTTCTCGCGCACTTGCTCGGCGATGGCGTGAAGCGGCATCGCGCCGGCATTGCTCGCGGCGATCTCGATGCCGAGGGGCGAGCCGGCCACGAGTTCGCAGATCGTGTTCACCGCCTCGCCATCGTGGTCGCTGATCTCCTCGCCGGTCCAGGCGCGCGCGCGCTCGCGAAACAACGCCGCGGCGGTCGGGGCCGGGAGACTGCCCAGTCGAACCACGGTCTCGGCCTGGATGCCGAGTTGCTCGCGCGACGTGACGAGAACGGTGACGAGCGGCGCCGCATGGATCAGCGCAACAAACGCGTCGCGCGCTGCGGCCCATGCCCCGGCCCCGTCGAGGACCAGGAGCAGGTCGCGTTCCGTGAGCCACTTCGCCAGCGTGTCCCGGTCCGCCGGAGGCAGGCCCGCGGCACGCGATATCGCCGTCCGTATGCTTCCCTCGGGATCGTCGCCCCCCCCGTCGATTGGCAGCGGGACGAACAAGACACCGTGGGCATACTCGTCGCTGACGGTGCGCGCCACTTCGCGCGCGAGCCGTGACTTGCCGAGGCCGCCGTAGCCGAGGACGGTGACGAGCCGGCGGGTCCGGTCGTGCAGGAGCTCGCGCAGCCGCTGAACCTCCGCGTCCCGGCCGTGAAACGATGTCGTCTCGGCGGCGAGGCCGAGGGTCGGGGGCGCGCGGCGCGCGGGGGTCGGGACGGGTCGCAGCGTGTTGTGTTCGATCTGTGCGGCGAGATCGCGCGCGGCCCGGCTGGGTTCGAGATCCAGGGCCTCCTCGAGTCGCGCGCGAAAGGCGTGGAATTCGCGCAGGGCCCGGCCGGTGTCGCCGAGTGCCGCGTGCGCGCTCATGAACTCCATCACGCCGGGCTCGTCGAGCGGGTCGGCTTCGAGCATTCCTCCCGCGACGGCGCACGCGCGTTCCGGCCTGCCGAGGGAGCGCCACGCCTGGGCCAGCTTCATCCGCTGGATGCGCGCCTTGGCGGCGATCGACTTGCGCTGTCCGTAGACCCAGTCGTCGAAGCGCGGGGCGTCCTCCGGTGCGAGGCCTTCGGCAAACTCGCCGCGCACGAGGCGCAGGGCACGCTCGCGCTGGCGGACCGCGTGTTCGGGCGGCAGGCGTTCGGAGCCGCGGGTCCACGCCTCGAACTCGACGACATCGATCCACGAGTTCGCGGCCGCGTGAAACGCGATGGTCTCCCGGTCGGTCGTGAGCAGCCCGGGCAGTTTCTTGCGCAGTCGCGTCAGCAGCGTACGCAGGTTGGATTGAATCCGCGGCTCCGGGCCATCGGGCCACAAGAGATCCATGACTGCCTCGCGCCGCACGCGATGGCCGTTGGCCGTGGCGAGGAACGCGATGAGCGCGATTCCGCGACCCGAAATCCCGGCGGTGACATCGTCGTCATCGCGCTCGATCAGGGCCGGCCCGAGAAGGCGGATGCGGAGACGGATGGTTGCGTCCATGGCAGGAAGCGCTACGGAAGCGATATTGGTTGTCCGAACTTCGGTACACGCATCGACGAAACAGTTCACGTCGTGTTCGCCGCCATTCGAAATCATAGCAGCCCCCACCTGACTCGTTTTGAGACGCGGCGTCCGAAGATCCACGGCCTGAGGCGGAGTCGAAGCGTGCGGGCGATACATCTTGGGCGAAGCGGAACCGGAAGCGAAAGGGGGAGACTGTTCGTGTCGATCAGGACGGCGATCAAGGCGTGCGACATCATGGCGGCATGGCACGTTCTGGAGCAGGCGCGTGCGAGTGGTCTCCTGTGCGTCAGGAGCGGCGGCCTTGAGGCAAGCATCACGTTTCGTGCCGGATTCGCCGTCGCCGCCAAGAGCGGCAACGGTGCGCGCATCGGCGACGCGTTGGTTCAGCACGGCGTGACCGAGGCGACCGTCGATAGCGCCCTGCGTCTGCAAAAGAGGCTGAAGAATCCACGGCCGTTGGGTGCCGTCCTCGTGGACCTCGGCCTGGTCGGAGCCACGACGGTTCGCGAAATCCTTCGCGTGCAATGCCGCGGAATCATCGAGAGCTGCCGCCGCGACGGCCGCGGTGAGCTCGAGTTTCAAGCAGCCGACGAAGACGCAGTGCTGGTCGGCCCCGACGGGGGCGTGTCGTTTCTGGAGATTACCGATGGCGATTTCGCCGAGTCTTGACACCGACCTCGTCGGCGCGGTGCTGCGGTCGCTTCTGGCTTTGCCGGGCGTGTTTCGCCTTTATCCCGAGAGCCATCCGAGTGTCGGCGCGGCCGTGCACGAAGTGGGGCAGTCGCTGCGCGATCTGCTCGGTGAGAACGGCGGGACGATCCGGTTCGACGTCGATCACGAGGATGCGACGGTGAACGGCATCGTCGTGGCTGCACCGGCGCTTCTCGGCGAGCGGCTGCGCACCCTGCTGTGTGACCGGGCGATTTGCGCGCTCGAGTTGCGGGCCCGTGCCGACCGTGCCGGCTTGCGCGCGCTGGGCGACCTGCTGGCGGCGTCGACCGACGCGCTGCTGCGCGAAGGTGTTTCTTGGACCGATGACGACGCCGGTGCGGTGAGAATCGAATGGCGTGAGCTGAAGGGGGGGACGGGGGCCGAGACCGAGTGGCCGGCGCCTGCCGAGGAAGAAGAAGCCGCGCCGGCTGGCGTCGTCGAGATTCCCTACGAGACCGCGGACACCCCCGATCCCGGCTGGAGCGAGATGTGTACGCAGGCCTTGCGCAACCGCATGGGACGGGATGAAGTTGTTGCCGCGTCGTTTCGCGTCGTCTGCGACCTTCATCTCCGGGGTGCGTCCAAGGACGTGTTGGGCGAGTTCGTCGCGGGGCACGGTTTCGACATCGTCGAGTTTCTCGACGGCGTGGAGTCGGACGTATCCCCCGACGAGTTCCTATCACTCGTCACCGATACCCTCCCGTTCAGTTGCCACGATGCGTTGGCGGCCCAGGCCGCGCGTTTCGCCGGCCGTCCGGAGGCCATCCAGTCGCTTCTCGACGGCTTTCCCGATTCTGCCGACGCGTTCGTATTCCTTGCCGCCCTTTGCGATGTTCACGGAGCGGCCGCGGCGCCGGAAGCCATGACGAGGCTTCTCGAAGACCAACCCGAACTCTGGGAGCACGTCGCCCAGACGCGCCCCGACCTCTGCTTTCGGCCCGCGGTCCTCCGACTTGTTCTCAAGACCGCCGCGGCGCGGGCTCAACTCGCGGCCTGTCGCATCCTGCCATGCCGTGGCCCGCTCCGGACGGCGTTCCTCGACGGGTTGGCGGCTGTCGGCGACGCCGCGGCGTTTGGTGTGCTGCGTGCCGGGGCGCGAGTTCTGCGCATTGCGTCCGACCACGAACTCCTGCGTTCGATCGCGCACTTTCGCTGTCCCGAGGCGGCGGCGTGGCTCGCCTCGCTCGTTCAGGCCCGATTGCCGATCTACGACCTGATCGAAACGCTTCGCGCCTTGCACGCGTGCGAGTCCGGGAGCCGGGACGGCCGGCTGGCCACTCTGGCCCGCAGCGGCGAACCGGTCGTCGCGGCGTGGGCCCGGCGCATTCTGAAGGAGGCTTCCGCATGATCACTGTTGCCACGCGCGTCGCGACGTTTGAACAGGTCTCTTCCGTCCTCCATGCCCTGGCCGCGTTTGTCACGGCCACGCGCATCTACGGCGCCGACCATCCCCGGGGCGAGCGCGCGCTCGTACAGCTGCGTGGCCTGATCGACAGTCTGCCTGACGGCACGCGCGTCCTGGCCGACGATGCCGGACTGATCTGGGAGGGCCTGCCCCTCGGGAACTCGTCCGCGTTTGCCGCCGTGCATGCGTGCTTGCGGCGGCGCGAGGCGGCCGGGCTCGAGTTCCGTGCCGGCGGGTCGTTTCACACGGCGCGATGGCTTGCGAGCGATGGCGGCGGAGCGCGGCCGCCGGCCGACACCATCGTCCTGCTGGACTCGCTGCACGAGGCCGTGATCCATCCCCATCCCGAGCTGGCCGAGCGCCTGCCCGAGTTCCGCGAGTCCCTCGCGCTTTACGACGAGACCGTGCGCGGACTCGAGAGCGTCATGATCGCGGGCGGGACGCAGGGTGTGCTCGACACGGACGCGATCGGTCGCATCGCCCGGCGGGTTGCTCGGTCGGTCTGCCGCCACGGACTCCGTGTCCTGGCCCCGATCGAACTCCTGCAGCAGAGCACCTACACATGGCGCCATTCGGTCAACGTCTTTCTGATCGCGACCGGAGTCCTGCAGTCCCTGGCGCGCGACGAGGAGGAACTTGCCGCGTTCGCCGAGGCTGCTCTGCTCCACGATGTCGGCAAGGCGGTGATCCCCGAGGAGATCCTGAACAAGCCGGGCGAACTGACGCCGGGCGAACGCGAGGTGATGGAGCGCCACACCGAGGAGGGCGCCCGAATCCTTCTCGCGCACCGCGACCTGTCACGCCTGTGCGCGACCGTCGCCTACTGCCACCACATGCGCGACGGGGGCTTCGGTTATCCGAACCCGAAGGTCCGGATGCGGCCGGGGCCCGTGACCGAAGTCATCCAGGTCGCCGACATGCTCGAAGCCCTGACGGGCCATCGTCCGTACCGCGCGCCCATGTCGTTTGGAGCAGCGGTTCAAACCATCCGCGCCACACCCGGGATGGCCAGTCGCGCGGCAGCGCTCGATCTGCTGGCCCGGACGCTGGGCGACCTCGCTCCCGGAGCGAACGTGCGACTCGATTCGGGCGAGCGCGCGACGGTCGTCGGTCCCGGCGCGAGCGCCGATGCGGCGCAACCGATTGTCCGGCTGACCGCGGATCGCGCGGACCAGGCGCTCGGCCAGACTGTCCTCCGGGATCTGTCGGAGGCCCATCCGCCTCGCCGAATCGTGGCCCGCATCCTGCCCCGCGCCGGTGTGCCGGACGGCCCCTGAGGCTGCCGCTGCCCGGTATCGTTGACTTTCGTTGCGAGTTGCCTTGTTCTGGGCCGCTCGACGGCGTGGGCCTGGCCCGGCTCTCGCGCGCGCGGTTCTGAACGGTAGGATTCGGCGCGCAAGCGGGAAGGGGATGTAGCGTGGGACGCACCGGGAGCACAATCGGAGCGGAAGAAATACTGACGGTTTGGCACGTCCTGGAACAGGGGCGGGCCAGCGGCCTCCTGTGGATCCGACACGAGGGTAGTGATGCGTGTGTGACGTTTCGTGCGGGCTTTGCGGTCGGCGCACGTGGCAACGGGTCTCGCATCGGAGACGCTCTTGTCCGGCACGGTGTCCCGGAGGACACGGTGCAGAACGCGATCAAGCTCCAGAAGCGGCTCCGGATTCCGCAGCCGATCGGCACATTGCTCGTCGGCTTTGGGCGGGTCGGCACGACAACGCTACAGGAGATTCTCAGGACGCAGTGCCGGGAGATCATCGACGCCTGTCGCGGTGCATGCAAGGGCACGCTCGAATTCGAGGCGCTGGACGAGGAAACCGTGCCCGTAGGCCTGGACGGCGGCGTCACGTTCGCGGACATCACCGAGCCCGTTCCGGCCCGCGGATGACGCGCCCTAAACGTCGAGTCCGACGGCGCGCATCAGGGCGAGTGCGTTGCTGTGTTTCACCACGCCCGGCCTCAGCGCATAGTCGAACGCGAGGCCGCCCTCTTCGAGACGACAGTCGAAGTGTGAGTTCTCGGCGCGTTCGCCCAGCTCGTCGGCGACCGCGGTCAAGGCGAGGTCGTGTGTCGTGACCAGACCGATGGCGCCCCGATCGATCAGTCGCTTTACGACGGCGATGCCTCCGGCCTTGCGGTCGTGCGAGTTGGTGCCGTGCAGCAGTTCGTCCAGGAGGAACAAGACGGTGCGTTCGCCGTCGGTGAGATCGACGACCTTGCGGATGGCCGTGATCTCGGCGTAAAAGCGCGACGCGCCGCCGGCCAGTGAATCGACCGTGCGGATCGAGGCCGCGGGTTCGAGCGGCGAAAGCGCGAGCGAACGAGCGCGTACCGGGGCGCCCGCCTGCGCGAGCACGGTGTTGACGCCGACGGAGCGGAGCAGCGTCGATTTCCCCGACATGTTGGAGCCCGTGACGAGTAGCAGGCGCCGCGTCCCGTCGAGCCGGACGTCGTTGCGGATGGCGTCCTGGAGCAACGGGTGCGCGAGCCCCTCGGCGACAAAGCACCCGGCGGTTTCGGTGAGCACGGGAAACGGATCGTCGGGACACTCGAACGCGTAGCCGGCGAGATCGAGCAGGGCCTCGAACTCGCCGACAGCGCCGGCCCAGTCCCGCAGGAGAGGTCCGCAACGCCGCCGCCATGCCTCCAGTGCGAACGCGTGGTGCGTCGTCCAGGCGAGCAGCAGGGCGAACAGTGCGAAGAACTGGTTGCCGCGCCAGTCGAGCCGGTCCGCGGTTTTCAGGAAACGCTCGATGCGTTGCGAGGCGGGTTGTCCATCGATGGCGAACCGCGCGCGCAACCGCCGGAGCCGCTCGCACTGGGGCTCTTCGGCCTCGAGGCGGGCGAGTAGTTGGGCCAGCAGCGCGAGTTCACCCGTGACGCGTTGCGTTTCGGCGACGACCGTCGAGACCAGTCGACGAAAGCGCAACACATAGGCACCCTGCGCGAGCAGCGCGGCCAAGAAGGGAATGTAAAAACCGAAGGCGAGACAGGCCACGGTCAGGCCGGTCAATGCCGCCAGGATCGCGCGGCGTCCCTTGCGATGCCCGTCGCCCGGCTCCTCGCCCCAGGCCGGAAGGGCCCCGTCATCGACGGCGCCGGCGAGTGCCGCGTCGGCGGTCGCGAGTTCCTCGCGCAGGTCGATCCGGTCGCGCCACTCTTCGATTGCTTCCTGCCGGGCGCGGATCTCGTCGGCGTCGGCCGGCGCGAGCAGCCAGTCCGCGAGCGCGCGCCGTCCCGCGGCGCTCCGAGCCTCGACGATGCGGGCAAAGAGCGCGTCGATGTCGAGGTGCTCCGCGTAGGCGTGGCCGGCGACATCGACCGGAAACACGGTGCCGGAAACATCGCCGTCCGTTCCTGACGTCTCCGTAGCTCCAAGGATATTCAGTCGGCGCGCGTAGTACGCCACCGCCCGTTTGGCCCGGGCGCGGCGTTCGCGCCAGTTGCCGTGCACGACGACAGCCACGGCGAACCCGGCGATCGGCACCGGGAGCCACGCGATCCTGGCGTGGTCCAGCAGGAAATAGCAGGCTGCCGCGGCGGCGAAAAAGACGGCGAGGCGCACATGCGACCACCGGGCTTCGCCGGCTTTCGCTCGGCGCAGCGTTTCCCTGCGGGCGGTGAGGCGGGATTCGTAGGCGGCACGCGGCATCTGGCCCGCATTATTCACGACGACGCGTGTTCTGGCCGGTCCATATCGCCGATCCCTTCGTCTGTCCTCCTCGACGGCTAAACAATGCGGGCCTGGCCGGCGATTGTGTGTGTCGGACTGAGACTCGTCCCATTCGGGGCTGGCCCTTATGAGACTGGGCGGTACACAGTATTGAGTAGGGTCGAGGCTTGGGGGAGCCTCAGTGAGTACAGCAGTCTTAGTCAGCGGCATCCGGCAGCGGGTGGATGGAACGCTCCGCATGCTTGAGCATGCGCGCGCCACCGGCCTTTTGCGGATCGAGTCCGCACACAAACAGGTCTACATCGGCATCGATCGCGGACGCGTCGTCTTCGCCCGCGGGATGGGAGTCCCGCGGCTGGGGGAGGCTTTGCGGGCGAGCGGCGCGATCTCGATGGCGGCACTCGACTCGGCGTTGGCGCTTCAGTCGCGCAAATCGATGCGCGAGCCCCTCGGCCGGCTGCTGTTCTCGCTCCGGCTCGTGAGCGAGGACGCGATTGCGCTGGCGCTTGCCGACCAGTTCGACCGTGCGCTTGACGCGTGCGAGGAACTGATCCATCCGACGCTGCGGTTCGAGCCGCAGGGAGCACGACGGTGAGCGTCGAACTCGTCGACTCCATGCGCGGCCTCTCGGCCCTGCCGCGCGTGCTGCGCCTCTACCCGCCCGGGCACGACCGCGTCGCCGTCGCACTCGGGGAGTTGCACCGACGACTCGGAATTGCCGTCGACCAGGGCGGCGGCGCCCTGCGTTTTGAAGTGGCCCCTGAAGGGGTGCGTACGGACGGCGATGTCTTTGCGGGTGCTGTCGCCAGCCGCCTCCGCGACCTCATGTACTCGCGGGGCATCGCCGGCCTCGAGTTCGCCGGCGGCGTGGCGCTCGCCGACCTGCGCCGCCTCGGAGAACTCCTCGGCCGCCGGACCGCCGAACTCGTGACCGCCCGACAGCAGTCCGCCGAGATCGCGGACACCGTTCGCATTCTCTGGGCCACCGGTCCGCGCGGCACGGCTGGCGCCGGTCGCGCGGGCGTCGCCGCTGGCATTGGCGACTCGGATTTGGACGCCGGCGCCGCTGCGGACGACGCCTCGGAGTCGTCGCTTCCGGACGGCTGGCGTGTGTTGCCCTCAGCCGCCGCAACGCGTGCGCTCGACGCGGCGACGCTCCACGACGTGGCGCACGAGGCTGCACGGAACCGCATGGCCGCGCGGCCGGAAGCCGCCAACGCGGCACGCATCGCCGCCACGCTCTTGCTCTCGGCCTCGACCAGCCGCCAGCGGACCGGTATCCGTAACGGCGTCGCCGCCATGATCCACCGCTTTCCCGAGGGCGCGGCGTGCGTTGCTGCCGTGATCGACGGGAGCGAGCCCGACATCGCACGGCGGCTCCTGCGCCTGCTGCTGCCGGTCCTACCGGCCAAGACCCTGGTCCGTCATGCGGCGTCGGCGGCGTCCGAGTCGCACGAGATTCCGCTCTTCCTGGCGCGCTGCCGTGACAACGCGGCGCATGCCGAGGTGCTGCTCCGGCTGCTGTTCGAGCCGCCGGGGCCCGCCTGGGAAGAGCCCGTCGTACGGGAAATCAACGTGCTCCTGGACGAGTCGCCCGAGAGTTGGGCGTTGTTGATGTCCGATCATCCCGACCTGCTGACCGATTCCGACCGGCTCGGCCGCTTGCTGAACGTCGACGTGCGGCTCGTGTCCGTTCTGATGCTCGAGGCGTTCGCGCTCGAGACCCGGTCGCGAGCTGCGATCCTCGCGAACCTCGCGGCGGTCGGGACCGACGCGGCGTTTGCAGCGCTGGCGGGTGCGCTCGATCCGGAGACCGTTCTGGCGGATCGGGACGTACTCGAAGCCGTGTGCCGGTTTTCGTGCGCTGCGGCGGGCGACTATCTGGCGTCGCTGGTCGAGGATGCTCCGACCATCGTGGAATTCATGGCGGCGATGCGCGGCCTGCGCCTGAGCAACGCCGAGAACGCGCGTGACCACCTGGCCCGGTTGGCCGCGCAGCGGAGGTCCCAGCAATGATTTCGTTCGATCAGGTCCGAGACGCCGCTCGCGCGCTTGGCGGCGCGCTCTCGTCGCACCGCATCTACGGCCCCGCGCACGACCGGACTCGCCACGCGCGCACACGCATCGTGCACGTTCTGAAGGGGCTCTCGGCACCCGTAAGCCTGGGCCGCGGCGAGAGCGGCATCGCGTGGGAAGGCATGCCGCTTGGAAACGAGCGCGTCCTGTCCACCCTCGCCTATTGCCTGGAGCACGCGGGTGCCTGGGGGCTGCGTCTTGAACCCGGCGCGAGTCCCGTCGGTCTTGCCGAGTTGCTTGCGTGGCTCGAGGACGCGCCGCCCGGCGCGCATGTGCCCCCCTGCGACGGGATTGTCGTGTTGTCTTCCGAGAATCACGGCGAGCTCGGGGATACCGATTCGGACGATCCGTTTCCGCGGTTTGCGGCCCAGTTCCCGGAATTCCGTCGCCCCTTGCGACTGTTCCGCGACGCCGCGTGTGACTTCGAGCGCGCGGTGCTGGACGGCCAACTGCGGGGCGAGATCGACCTCGGCCCGCTCACGCGCACCGCGCAGCGCGTGGCCGGTCTTCTGCATCGCGGCGGCGCGCGCCTGCTGGCCCCCCTGCGGCTGCTCCACGAGGACGCGTTCACCTGGCAGCACTCGACCAGCGTATTCCTGCTCGCGACCGCCGCCCTTTTGCCGGTTGCACGCGACGAGGAGGAGCATGCACGCTTCGCCCTCGCCGCGCTGCTGCACGACATCGGCAAGTGCCGGCTCGATCCGGCGTTGCTTGCGAGACGCGGCCCGCTTTCGGACGAGGAACGCGCCACCGTGCGGCGCCACCCGGAACTCGGTGCCGACTTGCTCTTGGAACACGGCGCGGAGCCGCTGTGCGTCGAGGTCGCGTATTGCCACCACATGCGCGCGAACGGATTCGGCTACCCGGCGCCCGCCGACGGTCTCACGCCCGGCCCGGTCTCCGAAGTCGTGCAGGTTGCGGATCTGTTCGCGGGCTTGACCGGGGTCCAAAAAAACCGCGAGCCGCTATCGCCGTCGGAAGCGATCGAAACCATCCGCCGCATGCCCGCCATGGCCCCGTGCGAAGGCGCGATTCAACTCATCGAGGCGGCGCTGGGAAGTTGCCCGGCGGGCAGCGAAGTATTGCTCAGCAGCGGCGAGAGCGCACTGGTCGTGCAGGACAGTCCGGGCGCGCCGTCTCATCCGCTCGTGCGCATGCTAACGGACGCAAGAGGCCGCGAGCTAGCCGACCCGAAACTGCGCGATCTGCGCGAGAGCGATGCGAGCGTCGTGGCGGTCCGCACGAACTCGGAACTCCTGGCAAGTACCCTGGCGAGCACAAAAGCGAGATAGCAAACGGGCCTGCCAGCGCCGAAGCGCCGTCAGGCGCGAAGGTCGGACGGCGATGCCCGAAGTTGCGCTCGTCGGGCGGGACTCTCGGCGTTCGTACGCCCGCAGGCCCGCAGGCAGGCAGGCCAGACGCGGACGTCGCCGCTCCCGATCCCGAACCCGCTCCCGACCCCGGAACTCGCTCTCGCACACCCCGGTACGTTACGCATGGCCCGCCCCGGCGCGGCCGAAGTCGTTTGCGCGTTACCACAGCCTCCTGGGGGTCCATACCGAGCCAGGATCAAAAGGATGATTCTAGGGGCCTCTGGAGGCCCAACTCGTTGTCCGACAACAAGTTGTGGAGGATCGGGCGCGCATGCACGGAGCCGAGGTGGCGCGCGCGCTGCGATCTGGCGGAAGTGCTTGTCCATCAACGACTTGGGAGAAATCACTGCGCCGAGTTCTGTCAAAGTCATCCTTTTGATCCCGGCTCGGTACTGGATTGCAGAGGGCCGTTCCCCTACCCGGCGCGCGACGTGGTTGGATGGGGGTGTTTTTGCGCTTCCGCAGTGTTCGGCGCGCCCCGGCTACCGGCGGTGGACGACCTTGCCGTTGGCTACTACGCGGACGCAGTGGGTGGCGTACTCCAGGGGGTCGCCGTCGAAGCAGGCGAACGTCGCCGGCATGCCGGGTTTCAGCGAGCCGAATCGGTCTTCGATACCCAACAGGCGGGCGGGTTCGCTCGTGACCGCGCGTAGCGCGCGCGTGTGGCCGAGTCCGTTTGCGGCGGCGACGCCCGCTTCAAACAGGATGACCCGCGTCTTGGGGACGTAGCTCTCGTAGCCCGACGTGATCGCCACGGGCACACCCGCGTCCGCGAGTCGGGCGGCGTTTTCCAACGTGGTGTTGAACGTCTGCAGGCTGCCTGCGCGCTGCATCGTCGGTGCGGCGAACACGGCGACGCCCGCCGCCTTCAGCTCCTTGGCGGCAAGGAAACCTTCCGTTGCCTGGCTGAGGACAGCCTTGAGCTTGAACTCGCGCGCGATGCGCAACGCCGTCAGCAGATCGTCCTCGCGGTGCGCCACAAACAGCGCGGGCAGCTCGCCGCGCGCGCATGCGGTGAGTACTTCGCGTCCGGGTCCTTCGGAGCGGTCGGAATCATCGCCGTCTGTTCGCTTTTTTGGATTCAGCGCCTCCCCAAAGGCCCGTCGAATGATCGCCGCCACACCCATGCGCGTGCCAGGCGCCTTGCCACCGCGTCGCTTGGCGGACTCGCCGAGGTTGAAGACGAGTGCGGACGGAAACTTCACGGTCGCGGCGGCGGTCGTGCCGGCGTACGTAGTGAAGACCCCCGCTTGCCCGGCAACGGCTGCGCGCGGGCCGGGCACGGCGTGGATCGCGACGATGCCGTGCGCGAGCAGGTAGCGCACGAGCCGTTCGCGCGGGTTGAAGCCGTCGAGCACGCGCAGGTCCGCGTTCACGTTCTCGACGGTCTCTTGCAGATCCTGGTCCGCCGCCACGTTCAGCGCGCCCGAGAGGCCAGCCGATGCGTGCGCGTCAACAAGGCCCGGCGTGACCCACGCAGCGCCCACGACGAGAATGTCTTTTTGCGGCGGCTGGTCCGTGATCTCCACGATCTTGCCGTTGGCCACGCGCAGGTAGACGTTGCTCCGTGTTTTCTCGCCGTCGAACAGTGCGCCCGCGTGGACGACGTAGCCCTGCTCGAGTTTCCACGCCCCCCGCCCCGGCTCCGGGTTCTTGGCCGGCGCGGGCGCCGCGGTCGGCTCGTAGCGCTTGCTCCGCATGCGCGCGCGCACGTGGTGGCCGCCCGTCGCGTGGCGCAGGTCGTCTTCGTTCGAGCGGTCGAAGACGCGCCGCCCTTCGATCCAGGTGCCGAGTACGTGCGTGTACACCGAGAACGGTTCACCCGACAGCAAGACGAGATCGCCGTCCTTGCCTGTCTCTATCGAGCCGATCCGCTTGTCCAGGTGCATCATCTTCGCGCCGTTGATCGTGAGCGCGCGCAGGGCGTCGCCGCGCTTCATCCCGCCGCGCACGCACAGCGCCGCGGTGCGCAGGAAGAAGCGGCTCTCCGTGACGGGATCGTCGGTGTTGATCGCGACGAGGACGCCCGCCGCGGTCGTTTCGCCGGGGGTTTCGAAGCGCAGGTTGAGTGCCTCGGGCTTGCCGCCGGGCGAATCGACGATCGTGTGCGAGCAGGCCACGCCACGCTTCGCGATCTCTTTCGCGACGAGGTACCCCTCGGTCGCGTGCTGCAACACGAGCTCGAACCCGAACTCGTCGCGCAGCCGCAGCGCGGAGAGGATGTCGTCGGCGCGATGCGTGTGGAAGTGCACCGTGCGCCGGCCCTCCAGGATTTCCACGACGGGCTCGAGCGCCAGGTTGCGGGGATGACTCGGATCCTGTCTGCGCTTGTCGCGGTACTTCCGCGCCTTGAGAAAGATCGCGCGCTGCAGCGCCATGACCTTCATGCGCGTCGCGGGCGCCTTCCCGTGGCTGCCGTACGACCGCTTGGGATTCTCGCCGTTCGCCATCTTCATGCCGGACGGCCCGCCCTTCAGGTCGATGAGCATCGCCTCGACCGTGCGCCCGCGCAGTTTCACGTACGCCGTCTGACCGCCCATCACGTTCGCGGAGCCGGGCATGATGTTCGCCGTGGTGATGCCCCCCGCGACCCCCTGCCGGATTCCGGGGTCACGCGGATAGATCGAATCGATCGCGCGCACGAGACTCTGCACCGGCCCCGTACCCTCGTTGCCGTCGGAATTCGCGACGACGCGCGGCCGCGCATACACCCCAAGGTGGCTGTGCGTGTCAACGAGCCCCGGAATCACGACCTTGCCGCGCCCGTCGATCACCCTCGCGCCTTTGGGCACGGCAACGTCGCTCGCCGCCCCGACCGCCGCGATCTTGCCGCCCTTCAGAACGACCGTGCCCGGATCGATCACGCCTTTCGTGACGGTGTAGATCTTCGCGCCGCGAATCACGACAGTGCCCCCGTCCTGCCCGAAGGCGAGTTGGGAGAGGAGGAGCAAACCGAAAAAGAGCGTACGGACGGCGATGTTCATGGCGCTCAGAGTGTAATTCCACGCGAAGTTGTCACCGCAGCACTTTCCGGCGCACTATTCACCCGTGCTCGACTCCGCTGGGCTCGATGGGCTGATCGCGCGTTACCTGAAAGACCGGGACGAAGGTGCCATCGAGGAGCTGGTGCGCCGGACCCGACCACGGCTCTTGGCCGCCGCCCGCCGCATCGGCAAGCCCCAGGACGCCGAAGACGCCGTCCACGCGGCGTATCTGTCACTGCTGCTCAAGACCGAGCTGGAGGCGCCCGTCCTGCCGTGGCTGATGCGCGCGGTCGTGCGCATCGCGTACCGCAACAAGGCGAAGTCCCGGCGGCTCCGGGAGGTTGCCGAAAAGCTGCAGCGGCCCGCGGAACAGCCGGGACCCGCGGACACGGCCATCCGCACCGAGGAAATCGTCGTCCTGCGCCGACGCATGGCGGATCTCCCGGCCCTGTATCGAGATCCAATGGTCTTGCACTACCTCGAAGGACTACCGACCGCCGACGTCGCCTTGTTGCTCGACGTCGGCCGCGACGCCGTCAAGAAACGCCTTGAGCGCGCGCGCAAACTGCTGCGCGGCGGCGGCCCGGTTCGGCTGCGCGCGCACGCGTGGCTCGCTCTGTCGTGGGGAGGAACCGTCATGAAAAAGAAGACTGTCTTGACCGGAACACTTGTCGTGTTGCTCCTGGGCGGCGTCGCGACGTGGCGGAGTGTCGGGCGTGATTCGGTGGAGCCGGGGAACCGAGCGCAACGTGGCGAACGGACGGCGAGTTCTACGGAGGCAGCGCCTGCTCCGACGGTGCCTGAGGCCGAACAGGAGGAGCTGGCGGCCGGCGCACGGGTCACGGGTCGGGTTGTCGATGCGCAAGGGCGCGGTGTCGGTGGGGTGCAGGTCATCGCCGATCCGTGGACGATGGAGGGCTCGATCGACCCGTCCAGTGTCAAGGCGCCCGCCTCGACCGTGCGGAGCGAAGCGGACGGTTCGTTTGTATTACCGGTGAGCGACGCGCCGGGGTTCAACGTTTCCGCGTACGGCTCGACGGGCCATGGGGAACTCGCCACGGTGCGCGCGGGCGACAACATCGAGCTCACGCTGCGTCCGTGGCGCTCCTTTTTTGGGCAAGTCAAGGACACCGACGGCAAGGTCGTATCCGGCGCGCGCGTGCGCTGGATGGGCCTCAAGGGCGGAACCGCGATCGAGCGCAAGACTGTTTCCGGCGAGGACGGGAGCTATCGGCTCGAGCGCGTACCCCATGCCGGCGTGAACCAGCGCTGGATAGAGGTGCGGGCGGACGGATACGCGCCGCTGTTTTTTGCGCAAGGTGCGCATCCCTCGCGGCGGGAGAACCGGCTCGACCTGATCGTCCTGCGGGGCATCACGCTGCGCGGCATCGTCGTGGACGGCGTGACCCAAAAACCGCTGCCCCTGGTGCGCGTCGTGTTGTGGTCCAACGAAGGCACCGGAGTCGTTCACAACCGCCGCGGCGGCGTCCGGATCCGCAACCCGTTTACGCCGCGCGCGCTTGGAGACACGCGCGCCGACGAGCAGGGCCGTTTCACGTTCACGCATCTTCCGGTGCAGGGCTTTCACCCGATGGACATGCATCGGGGATTGGGCGCCGCCGGGGCGTTTGTCGAGGGCTACATCTGTGCGCCTGCGCAGGTGAACGTCGGCGATACGGCACTCAAGATCGTCTGCTGGCCCGCCGCCGAGGTCGCCGGACGCGTGGTTGATCCCGACGGCAAGCCGCTCGCGAACGTGATGGTGTTCGCGTTCAACGCCGGTCGCAAGCTCGCGTGGCGACCGGCACTCTATCGGAAGCTCGGTTCACACTCGGTTCGAACCGGTACGGACGGACGGTTCTTGCTGCCTCGCGTCGCGGCCGGCGAAAACGCGATCCACGCGCGACCTGCGTGGTGGCCGAGCATGTTCAGCCGCGACAATTCGGTCAAGATCATCGCTCGGGCGGGACTGCGCGTGACCACCCCCGACATCGTCGTGAAGCCGCTGGAGCACGATCACATCGACGTCGAGGTGGTGGACGAGAAGAACCAGCCGGTCTGGAACGCGCGGGCGAGTTACGCGCACATCGGCTTTGCCCGGAGCACGGATCAACACGGCCGTGTGCGTCTGTACGATCACGCGCGGCACGGTTCGAGCGGGGCGCCGCACTACCTTTACGTGCGCGCCGATGGACGGGTGGCGCACGCGCAGCCGGTGGATCCGAAAGTCGAGGACCGGATCCGCGTCGAATTGCGACCGGGGCGGTCGGTCTCCGGCAAGGTGGTGTATGCCGACGGGAGCCCCGTCAAAGGCGCTTCGGTGTGGGCAACGCCGCTCGGGGCCAGTCTGGAAAAGGGGGCCTACCTGCCGCATCCGTATCGCGACGGCGGGCCCGCGCTGCTCTGGTACTCCCACGCGCGTACGGGACCGAAGGGCACGTTCGCTTTGGACAGCGCGCCCCGGAGATGCGAGCTGCAGGTCGGTGCGGCCGGCCGCTGGACTCGGGCCGAGGCACGCGACGGCGTGACCGTCGTCGTGGAATCGCCGCCGCCCGAGCCGCCGGTGGGCGATGTCAACGGCACGGTCCGCGATGCGACCACGGGCAAGCCGGTCCTGCGCGTCGATGCGTCGTGCGTGCAGGGACAGACCTCGCTGCCCGGCAAGATGCCGGGGCCCGGAAAGTTCCGCGTGGTCGGCCTCAAGAAAGGCGAATGGTTGTTGCAGGTGCGCGCGAAGGGCTACATCCCGTTCCGAAAAAACGTGCAGGCCGGCGCGACGCTCGACATCACCTTGCGCCGTGCGCCGACACTGCACGGAAGAATCGGCGGCACGGCGCGCCTCGATCTGGACAACGTTCGGCTGTATTTCTGCAACGAGTACGGCGAGTACTCCGGCTCGACCGCCATCGGCAAGGACGGCACCTACGAGCTGAAAGGCATCCTGCCGGGTGGTTGGCGGCCGATCCTGCTCGACAAGAAATACAAGCTCGTACCCGGCGTGGCGGCGGGAGGGCATCCGGTCGCAAAGCTGACGGACGGCGATGCCTCGTTCAATTTCGACCTCGTGGACGGCGGCAGCCTGGAGGTCTCGATCCAGTCGAAGACCCCGCGCCTGTACCGCGAGGCACGCTTCACGATCCACGACGAGAACCAACACGTCGTCGTGCAGGCCGAGGGCCGCATGGCCATGGCCGGGAGAACGTGGCCCCTGGAACCCGGCGAGTACAAGGTCACCCTGAAAACAAAAGACGGCGAATGGACCCACAAGGTGACCGTCCGCGTCGCCGAAACCGCGAAGACGGGCTTTCAGGCCCCGTAAGGCCATTTCTATTTGAAGAACGGGCGCCAGTCCTCGTCGCCGGGGAACTTCCAGAAAAACCCGCACGCACCGGCGCCGAAGACCGGAACGGAGTCCCGTGCGAGGAGGGCGCGCACGCGAGGCAACTCCGATAACGGCAGAGCACTTCCCGACTCTCGGGCTCGGGCCACCCACGCGGCCACGGCAGGACGGTGCCCCACATGGAATCGACCGAGGTGTCGATGAGCACGGCGACAATTCCCTCCGGTGTCCACGCTCTGTCGTCTCTACGATTCGTGCGTGAAGCTTTCTTGCCTGCGGATCGCTGATGCGCACCTGTCGCAATTGGCCGCGCCGGCGAACAAACACGCGCCGGTCGGGCGAGGCGGTGTACTCCTCGCGGAGTTCCTCCGTGGCCCGCGTGAGACGGTCCAGCGCCTCCTTCGGGATCGCGGCGGCTCGATACGACCAAGGCGCTTCGCCTGTGCGGGCGCGGGAGATGACGGTGCCGTCCGCGTAGGCCACGGAGAGAACGCGATGCAGACCCGGTGCGCCGCGCTCCGCGACCAGTACAACGGCTCTAGGGCCGGTCGCTGCGCAGCCGGCGAGGGCGACAACAAGTCCCGCGAAACGCATCCGTAGAATCCTACGGATTTTTTGTCACCGCTTGTCGGGAACTGCCCACTAACGTGGCGGAGTGGCTGCACATCTCAACGGTCTCAGCCTCGAGGAGCTGTTCGCGCGGTATCTGGGCGAGCGTGACGAGCGGGCGATTGCCGCGCTGGTCAAGCGCGTGCGGCCGCGTCTGCTCAGCGTCGCGCGGCGCATCGGCAATCGGGCGGACGCCGAGGACTCGGTGCAGACCGCGTTCTTGTCGCTCGTGCACCGGCAGGGCCCGTTTCATGCGCCCGTCTTGCCGTGGTTGATCACCGCGGTCGTACGCACGGCATATGCGGCGAAGGCCGCGCGCGACAAGCAGGTCTTGTTGGCCGAACGCTTGGCGCGGGTTCCGGTTGATCCGTCGCCGTCGGTCGTCGGTGCGGCGATCGGCGCGGAGGAAGCCGAACGTTTGCGCGCGCGGGTCGATCGTCTGCCCGCGAAGTACCGCGACGCGGTCGTGCTGCACTACTTTCAGGGCCTCTCCACGTCCGAGGCCGCGCTGCTGCTCTGTGTTTCGCAGCCGGCGGTCAAAAAGCGCCTCGAACGGGCGCGCCGGCTGTTGCGCGCGGATCATCCGCGCGTCGCGGGTCTGGCGCTGGCTGTTCCCTGGGCGCTGCATGACGCGGCGGCGTTCGCTGCCGCCGCGGGAGGAGGATTGCTCATGTCCAAAAACATCGCCGTCCTTGGCTGTGTCCTGTTGCTGGGCCTCGGTGGCAGCGCTATCTGGATGACCCGCGATACGCCCGCTCGCGATCGGGCGACTCGGGTCGAACCCGCCGAGGGGCCCGCGGCCGCGCCGACATCCGCATCGACTGCGGACAAGAAGGGCGGTCTGCCTGCAAAGGCTGCGGAGGATGGAAAACGCGAGGGCTTGTTCGGGGTCGTTGTCGATCCGGCCGGGAACCCCGTGGCGGATGCGAGGGTCGTGGCGTGGTGGGGCAAGCGCGGCTTTGCGCCCACGACGACCGGGCGTGACGGGAGATTCGTGCTCCGTCCCGGAGGCTACCTCGCGATGGTCAAGGAGGTACCGGTGCACGTTGTCGCGGACGGTTTTGCACGGGCGATGGTCAAGCTGCACCGCGACCAGGGCGCGCGGATCGTTCTGGGGAAAGGCGGCGTGCTGCGCGTTGTCGTGCGGGGCGACGAGGGAGCGGTTGCCGCCGCGCCGGTCTGGCTGTGCGATGGAACCAAGCCGTTGCCGCGAAACCAGTGGCAGCGGTACGCGTATCTCTTTGAGCAGAAAACGGATGCGAACGGCGTGGTCGAGTTTTCCGTTGCAGCCGGGCGCTACCGGCCCTGCGTGCGCGCGCCGGGTCTGGTGCCTCAGGACGGCGAGCCCGTCGATGTGGTCGTCGGCGAAACGGTGAAGGCGACGTTCGCGGTCGGGCAGGGCACGACGTTCGACATCACGGTCGAGGACGACGACGGACAGCCGGTCGCGGGGGCCGATGTGGAAGTGCGCGGGCCGCTCAAGTCGGGTGGTCGCGGCAAGACCGATGAGCGGGGTCGGATCCTGATCGGCGGCATCGCTCCGCCGTCGAATGATCCCGCCCCGCACAGCTATGCATCCGACCGCGTGTCGTGGCATGTGGAGGCGCCCGGTTTTGCCGCGCGGTTCAGTCATCGCCCGGCGCCGCGCCAGGCTGGCCGTGAAGTCCTCACCGTGAAGTTGCGGCGCGGTGTTCCCGTTCGGCTGCGTGTGGTCGATCGACGTGGCAACCCGGTTTCTGCAGAGGTGAATGGCGTCTACGCACGTCGGACCGGCGGCACCCTGAACCGGCGGTTCGGGGGCAAGACCGACGAGCACGGTTGGATCGATCTCGGGGCGCACGGGTCCGGCGAGCGTGAGGTCTGGGTTCGTGCGACCGGCTACGTCGCACACGGGGAGAAGTTTCGCGTCGGGACCAAGGCTGTGAGTCGAACCGTACGTCTGACTCGGGCCGACGTTGTCCTCCGCGGCGTCGTGCTGCTCCCCGATGGGCGATCCGCTTCGCAGGGCACAATCTCGATTCGCCTCGCCGGGCGGAAGACATCGGTCTCGGCGCGTGGAGTGATTTCTTCGGAGGGGGAGTTCGAGCTCAAGGGCGTCCCGGAGGGCGCGCTCGAGGTGGGCGTGCTCGCGGACAACTTTGTGGAGCAGGTGTTTCCCATGGACGTCGAGGCGGGCATGGTCCGGGAGAGCATGACCTTGACGTTGCGGGCCGGTGCCGAACTGCGCGGTCGCGTCGTCTCGCGCGAGGGCCGGAACCTGGCGGGCGTGTCCGTGGCGCTGGAACAGCAGATCGAGAAGGGTGCCGCTGTCCACATCGTGAACCGCGGCAAAACCGTATCGTCCGCGGACGGGACGTTTCGATTCCTCGGGCTCGGTCCGAAAAAGTACCGGATGCGTGCGCGCTCCGATGCGTGGCGGCCGGTGGCCGTGTTCGGGCAGGAAGTCCGGGGCGGAGAGGACGTCGTCGTCGAGATGAAGCCGGCGAGTGAACCAAGCGGGATTGCTCTGCTCGTGCGCGTCACGTCCGAGAACGACCGTAAGATCGAGGGCAGGATCACGATGCAGTACCTCGTGAATGGGAGGAACTGGATCGCGTACTCGCAGCGCCGTCGCAAGGGTGGTCTGGTCGAGTTTTCGTTTCCCAATCCTGCGGGCACGTACGACTTGAAGTTCACCGCGCCGGGCCATATCGGCACGACGGTCCGTGGTGTACGGATCGTTGATCAGTCCGATCCGTCCCCGATTGATGTTCAGCTCTCCCGTGGCGCTGTCGTGCGGCTTCGCTGTCTCGACGCGCAAGGCAAGCCGTTGACGGGTTTGTCCGTGGCGTGCTGGAGTCAGCAGGTCCGGACGGGACCGGACGGCATCTGCGAGATCTCAGGGCTCGAGCCTGGGCCGGTGGACCTCCGTGTGCACCAGGTCGGAGCGCACTATGTCCGTGGTCGCGCGCGACTGCGCGCGCCGGGCCGGGCGGATGTTGTCCTGCGTCGGTACGGGTCCGCGCTGATCAAGCTGCCGGAATGGACGTACGCCGACGTAGAGGGATCGGTCGTGTACCGGTTGCGGAAAGGCGATGAGATCGTCGAGAAAAAGTCGGTCGAGCCTGGACCGTCCTATCCGCCGAAGAGTTCGATTCTCACCTTCTTCAGCGTTACCGAACCTGGCCTGTACACCGTGGAGGTGATGGTCAACGGCAAGCGGGCCGAGGCGGCCGTTACGATCCGTCTCGGCGAGCGGTCCCCGGTTTCGTTGGATCCACGGTGATCTGTTTGGTCTCGCCGTCGCGGACTTCGATCTTGTGCCAGACCGTTTTTTGGCCGATGCGCACGCCGAGTTCGAACTCGCCCGGCGGAAGGCCGTCGAACTTGAGCCGGCGATCCTTGCCGCGCCGGCGCACGACGGTCATGCCCTTGTACGCGAGCAGCGCCGTCCAGCGCGGTGTCGGCCCGTTCCCGAACGTGACCTGCAACGAGACCGTGCCGCCGGGATTCAAAATGACCGAGCCGCCCTTCGTCGGTGTCGGCGCATATCCCTCGCGCTCCACGAGCAGCGGGCCCGCGTGCGACGTGCGCAGTTCGTAGCTGCCGTCCGCGCGGGTCAGCGTGAACGGCAGGTCGATGTCGGATAGAGGTCGTACGCGCGCCCCGCCGATCGGTGCGTCCGCGGCGTTCGTGACGCGCCCGCGCCGCGTGCGGGTCGGCGCAGCGTCGATCTCCCCGAGATCGACATCGCCGCCCGGCTTGAGCGCCACGACACGCAGCGCCAAGACATCGCCGTCCCTTCTGCGCTTCTGACGGCGCTGCTGTCCGTCCGGTTTCATCCACAGGGTCCGCCGGCCTTGCCGCAGATCTTCGAGCGCGAACCGCCCGTCCGCGTCCGCCCGCGTGCGCGCGACCTTGCCCCAGCCAACCGTCGCCCCGGGTTGCACGCGCCCGCGCAGCGTGGCAAACGGCGTCAACTCGATCTTGCCGCCGCGGTACGGATACTCGAAAAACGCTCCGCGGCCCGGCACCGACACGTACAAGAAACGCGCGCCCGTGGGCGTGGGGTGCAGGTACAGCTTGCCGTCGTCCCACCAGCCGTCGCCCGGGTCGAGGCGCACGCGCGCGCCGCGCGGAAGCGGCAGCGGAGTCACGACGGGATCCGGAACGGTGACGGTGCCGGCGGCGACGCGCACGGCAAGCGCGCGCGGCCCGTAGGCGGGTTGCCCGGCGGCGGCGCGCGGAACGGTGAGGTGGCCTTTGGCGTCGGAAACGCCGGGAAAGCCGCGGACGGACAAGCCGGGAACGGGGAGACCTTGGGATGTAAGCAAACGGACGGCGATGCTTTCGGGGCGGCGGAGGACGAGTTCGACCGGGCCGCGAAACGCGGTTGCCGATGCTTTCATGCCGTCTTTTTGGGCGTGTACCGCGACGCCGCCCGGGGTGTCGTCGATGCGGAACTTGCCGTCCTTGCCGGTGGTCGCGCGCTGCGTGCCATCGATGAGGATGGCAGCATCGGCGACGGGCTTGTTGGCGGCATCGACCACCGTGCCGCGCGTCGGGCGGACGTGCGCGAGGCGGATGCGAAGGTTCTCGTCGCCGGGCCAGACGCGCGCAAGCGTCGACGCGAAACCCGCACGCGTGACGAACAGTGCCGTGCGCTTGGCCGGTAGGCCGTCGAGTGTGAACCGGCCGTCCAGGTCGGTCAGGACGGTCTCGTGCACGCCCTCGGCCAGCGGATGCAGGACGGTCGCCGCGCGCACGATGCGTCCGCTTTCGTCCACCGCGACCCCGGCGATGCGGAATGCCGGTCCGAGTCGGATCGTGTCTTGGGGCGGACCCGCGTAGGCGGCGCGACCCTTGGCGCGCACCAACACCAGGTCGTCGTCGCTCAGCGGCACCGTGACTTTTCCTGCCCGCGCCCGTGTGATCCGCAACGGCAGCATGCGGCGCCCCTTCGCCAGTACGAACACTTCGGCGTTGGGCGGTTCGATCGAGAGTGTGCGCGCGGCTGTCTCCGGCAGATCGATGACGATATCGCGGTCGGCTCCGCGTCCGCTCCAGCGCACGTCACGCCAGATGCCGCCGCCTTCGGGGGCCACGATGCGCAGCAGGCAACGCTCGCCCGCGTCGATATCGACCTGAAACCTGCCGGCGGGATCGGTTTCCAGCAGGCGTCCGGTCAATCGGGCCAAAAAGAGCCCGTCGGGAATGTCGCGCGGCGGAATCAGCAGCACGCGCGCTCCGGCCACAGGTGTGCCCCCGGCGCGAACGAGACCGCGCAATCGGCACGCAAAGGCAGGCGGCGGCGGCTCGGACGGGGCGTCACCATCGCTGCTGTCGGGTTCGGCGGCGTTGAACTCCGTGTCGCCGGCGCGTGACCCGTCCTCGAACGCATGCATGCTCCAAAAGACCAGCCCGCCGGCAAGAGCGAGAAGCAACAGCACCCGGAACTTCTTCACGCGTTCATCGTACGCGCGCGCGCCAGCGGGCCGCGGGGGCCGGGTCTACCGTGCTTCGACCGCCAGCCGGGGCCTGCCGACCGGCCAGGCGTGATGGTCTTGGCCCGAGTGGTCCGGGTGGATGCCGTGCACCGTGCGGTCGAAGTGCAGCAGCAGCAACGTGTCCTTGTCGCGGCGGTGCATGCGGGGCGGACCGAACGCGCGCTTGTAGCGCACCCCGCGGGACAGGCGCACCTCGTCGATCGCGCCGCGAAAATGGTACGACGCGTGGCCGCGGCGGTTGGGGTCCGCGCCGATGTAGAGCGGCTGTTCGTTCGGGCGCCGATCGCCGGGAATGGGCCGGTACGAATGCAACCGACCGTTTACAAACAGCCGCACGCGTCCGTCGCCGCACGACAGCGCGAGGTGCGTCCACTTCGTGCCGTCCCACGCCTTTGCAGCAGGGGACTCGACGTACCCGCCGCGCCGAAAACTCACGGTGGCGTACGGCAGCTTTTGTGCCGCACTCGACCACCAGAGCCCGAACCCGCTCGACTCGGCCTTCGACACGATCGCTGCCTGGTCGGGCTGCGGTCCCGCGAGCCGCGCCCAGCACTCAAGCGTGAACGCTTCGCCGGGCGGCGGGAGATCCACCCGTAGCGCGCTTGCCCCATCGAGCACCAAGACCTTGTTGTTGCTCCTCTTGAGGGCGGGCGAGCCATCGAGCGTGGTGATACGGACGGCGATGTCTCGGCGGTGCACGACCGGTTGCACGAGTCCGGACCGAAGCGGATGCCACAGCACGGCCCGGACGCGCACGACGGGGCGCGGCCCGCGAAACGGAGCCGCCCGGACCCGAAAAACCCTGGAAACATCGCCGTCCGTTCCTGTCTTCAGTCTTCCTCCGAGCAGGCGGGGCTCCACCGACCAGCCGCGAGGGGTTTCGATCGACATCTCGTAGGCCAGCGGTGCGTCGTGCGGGTTCTTGAGTGTCACCGTGAATTCGGACGTCGCGTTCGCGTCGGGGCTGCACCTTGTGCGGCCCTTGACCTTGAGCCAGTGGCCGGAGCGCAGCGCGTTGAGCCGGTCGACTTCGCTGCCGTGCGCGAGGCCGCTGCCCAGGACCGCGCCGACGGGCAGGACGCTCATGCGAAAACCGTCGCGCGTCACCTTGATGTGGTTGAGGTGATGGAGGGCGGCCGGTGCTTTGAGGCCCGCCGCGGTGCCGCCGGTGACGGCGAGCGTGTAGTAGTGGATGCCGTCGCGCACGCCGTCGTCGCGATACACATGGATGTGGCCGCCGAAGACCGCCTTGACGCGCCCGCTCTTCTTGAGCACCGCGTGCACCTTCGGCCAGTTCGTGCCCTGGTACGTCCAGCGCGGGTGGTGTAGGAACACAAACACCTGCTTCGCCCTGGTTTGCGCGAGGTCTTGCTCCAGCCACTCGAGTTGGGCCGGGCTCATGTTCTGGGTCTTGCGCGGATTGCGGAAGGCGAGTTTTTCGTCGGTGTACAAGACCACGAAGTGCGCCCACTTGTAGTCGAACGAGTACCAGAGCGGCGCGAAGTGCTTCTGGTAGAGCCCGGCGTGGCCGGCCTTGCGCCATTTTCCGCGGCCATAGACGTCGTGGTTGCCCGCAACCGGATACCACGGCCGGTGGAGCCGGTTCATGACCGTCTTGTATTCGCGCGCTTGGCGCAGCCATGACGTCTGGTCGGCGTAGCCCTGCACGAGGTCGCCCACGGTCATCGTGAACTCGGGGTCGAGTTCGTTGGTTGCGCGCACCGCCTGCTCAAGAACGCGCACGCCCGAACCGCGGCCGCCGGTCCGGTCGCCGAAGACCACGAACGAGAACGAATCGCGGTCCGTGGGCGCGGCCGGGTCACCGGCGCGGGCGCCGACCGCGAGAAACAACACCAGCCAACGTGCGCGCACGGTTGTACTCATAGAAGTCACCGATCGGACGTCGTCGCGGCAACCCACCGGCGCTGTCCGTCGGCCCCTTCGGTCGCTCGTTCGATCCGGCCATTGTAGTGCACCCGGAGCGTGAGCAGGCGTTGGGTCAGGTAGGTTTGGATCCCGTGCACGTTCGTTCCGATTTCCACGATGGACGACGACTCGGTGTGGGAGGTCTCGATGATCAGGAGCTTGTCCCCGTGCTGCCTGCGGAGCCCGTCCAGCTCGGGAATGGCTGCGGCGCTGCCGCGGACACGGCCGAGCGCGAGCCAGCGCGCCTTCTTGGGGATCGTCGGGATCCGCACGAGACGCCGCCGCTGGCCCGGATCGTAGATGATGCCGGCGAACGAAGTCCGCACTCCTTTTCCGGCCGTCGCACTCTCGATGTCATCGATGAGCTTTGCTACGAGCCGGCGCTGTTGGGCGTCGCGGCTGAGCAGGTATCGGCGGAGATGGGGGAGGGCCGGCGGGCCGAGGCGAAACAGCGCTTCGCAGCTCAGGCTCGCGTCGTGGCGCACGTTGTTGTTCTGAAGATGCTCGATCAGAAGTTCGGTGACCCGATCGACGTCCCATCGTCTTGCCGTCCTCGCGATGACGTAGGCCGCGAGGAACCGCTGCTGCCCGTCCCGTGACCACAGGGCGCGCAGGAGCGGAGCGGCGGCGGCGTCGATGTGGCGGGACAGGTAGTCCACGCCCGCCATCGCGTTGTAGATGTACGGGCGCGCTCCCCGATCATCGGGAACATCGTCGTCACGGAGGCCCTCCACCGTCACTTCCAGGAGCCGGCTTGAAGGCCGGTCGCCTTCGATTCGCCGGAGGATTTCGGCCGCAAAGTGGCGCTGCTGCGCGTCCCTGGAACCGAGCGCGGCGTCGAGGGCGGGAATCGCGGCGCGCCCCATCCTGAGCAGCAGCGCCACCGCCCGCGTCGCGTTCTCCCGCTCGTCGTCGTCGGCGAGATCCCGGATGAGCGTCGCGACCGTTGCAGGCTCGGCAGGAGTCTCGCGTCTTGCGGGCGCCGGCCTCGATACGCGCTGAGTGTTCGTGATGGCGCCGGGGGCACGCGAGTCATCTTCGGCTGCCACGCGGCGGTTCGCCGCGTGCTTGGAGCCGCGCACGGTCAGCCGCGCTAGCCTCTGCGCCTCGCCTCGCGGCCACAGCACAGCCAGGAGTGCGGTCGCGACGATCACGGCCGCCATGGCCAGGCGGCGTCGCCGGTGCGAACGGGAAGAGCTGGGGTCGGTCTCCATCTGGATGGCGAGCCCGCATCATCGCCGCCGGGTCCGACTCGAAGCGTTGGTCTGCGCGCGGCCGCGCTCTCAGTCGGTTCGCTGATAGACGCCGAGCAGGCAGTTCTCGGGGTAGCGCAGACCAACCGATTTGAACATGCGCCATGCGCCGAGTTCGACGTAGTTGAGCACCTTGAACCCCCCGAACACGCTGAGGTCATCCACATGCGTGAAGTAGCGTTCCTCAAAGCCTCCGTCGGCGAACTGCTTTTTGAGGGTGCGGCGGGTGTTCATCCTGTAGGCGGTCGGAAAGGTGTCCTCTTCCTCGCCGCCCCAGAAGAGCTTTTTCACCGGGTGGTGCAGCTTGAACGGCGTGATGCGGGAGGCGAGCGTCACCGGCGAACGGCGGTTGACCGTGAAGACGACCACTTTCGCATGCGGCTTGGTGAGCCGCTTGAGCGCCCCGACAACGCGTTCGGGCTGCGTGACGTGCTCGGCCACCATGCGCAGCGTGAGGATATCGAAGCGGTGGTCCGTTTCGTAGTCCTCGATCAGGCACTGCGCGCATTCGGTCAAAAACGGGTTCGCGAGAACATTGGCGCTCGGATCGACCCCGACCATCAGCCCGGCCCTCTGCGACAGCTCGTGAGCGAGCTTGGGGTTGTCGGGAAACGGGCTCGATCCGCCCCCGATGTCGAGCCATGCGCAGCCGTCCGTGACGCAGCGCCGTACGACGGCTTCGTAGTAGTCGGCCGGCTGGTAGTACCCGAACTTGAGCCGGCGCCGCGGTCCCCATCCGGTCTTCTCGGGATCGCCGTACTTGATCCTGAACAGGCTCTTCAGGTCGTCCTGGGTGACCTCGAAGCCCCCGCCGACGGGCGCACCCCCGGCCGGGTCCGGCAAGCTACCAACACTCTCCATGGCGGCGAACAGTACCATTCTGAGATAGGGGCGCTCGGATTTTGCAGCTTTTACGGACCCGTCCGCCCATTCCGTGAATCGATTCGATGAAGCGTGGGCTCCTTCCTTCCAAGATGACCGCGGACCGGATTGACTCGGCCTCGCTCCTGAAACACCGCGCCTTCGTGCGCGCCGTGGCGCGCCGACTCCTCTCCGACCCCAACCTGGTCGATGACGTCGAGCAGCAGACGTGGATGGCCGCCCTGGAAAAGCCGCCGCGCGATCGCCAAGCGCTGGGTGCATGGCTCGGCCAAGTCGCCCGCCGCCTGTCTCTGCGCACCCTGCGCGACCGCGCCCGCCGCCGCACACGCGAGCGCCGCGGCCCTCCGCCGTCCCGCCCGCCGTCGCCCGACGAACTGGCCGACACCCTCGCGTGGCAACAACGCGTCGTCGCCGAAGTGCTCGCCCTGTCGCCCGAACACCGCGCCGTCATCCTCCTTCGCTTCTACGAGGACCTGCCCCCGCGCGAGTCCGCGCGCCGCCTCGGCATTCCGGTCAACACGGTCCGCACGCGCACGCGCCGCGCCGTCGAGCAGCTCCGCCGCCGCCTCGACGACGGCTCGGGCCGCACGACATGGACCGCCGGCCTGCTGCCGCTCTTGCGCCGCCCGCTTCCCGTAACCGGGGGCCTGCTGACCGGAGTCGTGCTGATGGGAACCAAAGTCAAACTCGCCGCCGCCGCGCTGCTCATCGTGCTCGTCGCGTGGCAGTTCATGGGCAGCCGGGAGCGCGTCGAACGCCGCGCCGAACCGGAAACACGCACCTCAAAGACATCGCCGTCCGTTCCTGCCGCCGCGAAGTCCTGTCTCCTCAAGGGACGGGTGGTCAACGGGAAGGGACGAGTCCTGATAAAGCTGACGGACGGCGATGTCGTTGAGATGGGCGCGGGAGAGACGTTTTCGTTCGAGCGCGCCGAACCGGGGCGCTCGGTTTTGCAGGCGCGCGATGAAGCCGGGGCGCAGGCGCAGCTCGCGGTCGAGTTCGTCCACGGCGAGCGCGACCTCGGCGCGATCACGCTCATGCGCAGCGTCGACGTCGCGGGCGTTGTTTTGGCGCCCGACGGGAGTCCCGCGGCGCGTGCGCTGGTCGAGGCGTGGGCGGCGCCGGTCATGTTGCGCAACGTGCTGACGTGGGATGATCCGTTGCGGGCACTGCGTGCGGCGCAGGCGCCGGGGCCGGTTCTGGGGTCGGTCTGGACAGACGGGTCGGGCCGCTTTGCGTTGCCGTTGGCGCGCGGGGGGGAGTTGGTCTTGCGGGCGCGCAAGGGCGATGTGGTTTCGCCGGCGCTCACGGCACTCGACTATTCGCGGGACACGGGGACGATCGTGTTGCGACTCGCGCGGGGTGCGCGCGCGTCCGGGCGGGTCGTGGATGTTTCCGGCCGGCCCGTACGCGACGCCGTCGTGCAGCTCTTCGCCGCGCCGCGGACCATGACTTACCGGTTCGAGGGGCCGGCGCTCGCCGCCGCCGTCCGCACGCCGGCCGTTCGCACCGACGCGTCGGGGCGCTTCGTGCTCCCTGCGGTCCCGCCCGGCCACTACGCCGTGGCTGTTCGCCATGAGCGTTTTGTGCCGGCGTGGCGGTCGTGGGTGGCGGTGCCGGGGGCGCGCTTGTCGTTTCGGCTCGCGCCGGGGCAGACTCTGACCGGACTCGTGACCGTTGGTGGCGAGCCCGCGCCGGGGACGCGGCTGTTGCTGGTGCCGCGCGATCAGACGCTGCTTGCCCAGGAGACCGTGGCGTCCGCGGACGGCCGGTTCTCGTTTTCGCGCGTGCCGCTCGGTGCGCCGTTTCACCTGTTCGCGCAGGGGCCGCTCGGCACAGCACTGCTCCAGAACGTGACGGGAGTCTTGGGCGAACCGTTGTTGGTGAAGCTCGATGCAGGGCGCGCGATTTCCGGGCGGGTGCTCGATGCCGAAGGCCGTCCCGTGGCGGGCTATCGCGTGCAGGCTTGGGAGTTCAAGGTGCACACGTCGCGGGCGGCCTACGTGCGCGGGTATCGCGAGACCGTGACCGACACGGACGGTCGTTTTTCGCTGGGCGGCGTCTCCTCGCGGCGACCGGTGTTTCTGAACGGCCGGGGAAACCGGGATTGGACGAACGTCGGCTACTCGGCCGATCCGAACGAGAACAACGTCGATCTGCACACGCAGCGGACGCGGTTGACTCCCGGGCGGGTCATCGATGCGCAGGGACGGCCGGTCGCCGGCGCCGAGATCTACCACGCGTACGATGGCCAGGGACGTGACGATCCCGCGCTGCACCGCGAGCGCGCGTTTACGGACGCGGCCGGACGCTTCTTGCTCGGCGGCATCGATCCGCGCTACGCGACGGGAAGCGTAGCCGCGCGCAAGGCCGGTTTTGCGCCGGCGCGTTCCCTGCGCCTGCAGCACGACACGAAAGAGGTCGAGATCAAGCTTGTCCGCGGTCGCCGGTTGGCCGGGACCGTGCGCGACGTGGACGGGGCACCGGTAGCCCACGCGCACGTCTCGCTGCAGACGAAACGGCGTTCGGTTCTGGAGACGTTTACGGACGGCGAAGGGCGCTACGTGTTCGTCTGGGACGGTGGGGAGTTCGAGTTTCTTGTCCACCGGCCCGGTTTCCTGCTGCGCCGTTCGCGCGCGACGGACGTGGTCTTGAAGCGCAGCCACCGGCGCAGCGGACGCGTTGTGGCGCCGGACGGAACGCCGGTCGTGGCGGCGCGGGTGTCTCCGGGGGGAAGCGTCGCGTTTTCGGGTCCGGACGGCCGCTTTGAGCTCGACGGCGTCCCCGCGCGCGGCAAGGTGCAGGTCGTAGCCCCTGGTTTCGCGACCCGGAACGTGACTCTCGACCGGGACGGGATCGACATCGTGCTGGCCCCTGGCCGTGCGATCGCGGGACATGTCTTTCTGGCGAACAAGGAGCCGGCGGTGGGTCGCGTTGTGATGGTGTTTGACGGCAAGGTCTCGCGAGGGGCGGGCGTGCGAGCGGATGGGAGCTTTCGCATCGAGGGCCTGCCCGAGGGGCGCTACACGGTGTCTGTCGCCATGGCCGGATACGAACCGCGGCGCAACGTGGCGACCGGCTCGACGGGTCTCGTGTTTCAACCGGCGCCGCCCGGCACTCTGTCGGGCCTGATCCTGGATTCCGCCGGCCGGGGCATCGCGGGAGTGACCGTGCGGCTCCTCGCGGACGGCGGCTCGCCGATGTTTCTGGGCAGTCGCCACACGGACGACGCCGGCAAATTCGTGTTCGACGGCGTACGCGGCACGAAGTTCCTCGTGTACGCCGATTGGCCGGGCCACGCCACGAAGCCAGCCAAGGTCGAAGGCGAGCGCCGCACCGTGACGATTGTCTTCGGGCTGGGAGGGCGAACCATCTCGGGCCGGGTACAGCGAACGGACGGCTCGGCTCGCCATAGCCCTGGAGGGGCGACGGCGGGCGATATTCCCGGCGGCTTGCGCGTGTACGTCGAAGGCGCAAAGAGCGAGGGGGTTGCGAAGGTCGCCCCCGATGGAACGTTCACGATCACAGGCCTCGAGCCGGGCAGGTATCGCGTGTACGCCACGTCGGCCCCGGGCCTGCACACCAGACAGGAGGGAGTGGCTGCCGGCACGGCCAACGTCGTGCTCAAGCTCAGGCGCTGAAGAGGGGGACACGTGACCAGGGGAATCCGCCAAAAAATCACCCGCCCGTCCCGCACTCCCTCACCGGTTCGCGGTTCCCCCGCGAAGCGGAAGGCGCCTCCGCACGCGAGGCCTCAACGGCGTCAGCCGTTGAGCCAGAAGACATGGCTTAGCGGTTCCACCGCTAAGCGTGAGCCGTTGAAGCCAAAGACCCTGGCACCGTCCGCCCCCGAGTTCACCGGTTCGCGGTTCCCCCGCGAAGCGGGTGGGCCGTTCGAACGCGAGGCTCTCAACGGCGTCAGCCGTTGAAGCCAAAAAGCACTTGCCGGTCCGCATTTCTTCATCGCTTAGCGGTTCCTCCGCCAAGCGATCAACCTCCCACGCTCTCGCGCGGCCACTCCCATTCGAAGAATCCACAGGTGCCGATCGTCTTGTCCGCCAGCTCGAGTGCCGCGTCCCAGTCGCCGTCGTCCAGCCAGAGCCGTGCCAGCGCGGCGACGTCGTCGTCCAGCACGTCGAGCAGATCCTTGTCGCGTGGCTGCCAGCGGCCGCTGTTCCAGAGCGAGTATTCGAGCATGGCATCGACCGCACGGTTCATGAGCCGCCGCGCGGCGACCGGATCGGTCTGCCGTCGGTCCGTGGCGTCTTCGCAGCGGCATGCGGCCAGATAGCGCTTGAGGGCAAGCGATTCCGGGTCGAGTGCGGGCACCTTGGCCAAACGATCGCGCGCGTCCAGCCGCAGCGCGGGGACGATCTTGTCGTCTTCGAACAGCACATGGCCCGTGGCCAGCATGTGTGCGGTGATCAGCCGCCCGGACTCCTCCTCATCGGCCATGTATCGCCGAATCTGCCCGGGAGGGTTCACGAAGATCTCCGCCGGAACGCCCGCGAACCGCTTCTGGATGCGCTGCCGCCACGGGGCGGCGTGGACGACGTACAGATCGAGATCGCTGGAAGCATCACCCTCGCCCCGAGTGATCGATCCACATGCGAGCACCCCGAGCGGTTCGGTGCGCGCTCGAATGAACGTGAGGGCCTGTTCGAGCGCGTCGTCGAACGGAGGATCGAGATTCGGCAGGTTCATGGCGAGTTCGCTTCCTGTCGTGGACCAGCGTATGGAGCACCAGTACTACCGGTCAACAATGCGTGCGGTTCGATCTGCGCACGAGGCGCGTGCCCAGCATGGCTTCGCGGTTCCTCTGCTCAAGGACTGCTACCGAACAGCAGGATCAAGACGAGAGCACGCACGCGCCTGGTCATGACATCGCGCCGTAACTGGCCTCCCCGCGGTCCGGCTCGGAGGCGTGGTAAGCTCTGTTTTCCGCTGCACACAACGACCGCAGACGCGCCACGCACACCTCGGGAGCATGCCTCAGGAGCACTATGTGAAGTGGCTTTGGACTCTGTCGGTTGTGTTGGCGGTCATCGCCCTGTCCGTGTTCGATCTGAATCCTCACGCTGCGCGCGGTGCGGTCGAACGTGTGTCCGGCATGCCTTGGGCCGATATCCCAAGCACGGGCACGCCAAGCACGGGCACGCCAACCACGGGCACGACTGAGGCGCGCGATGCCCGCCGGCCCCTTGGTGCGTCCGATCTTCATGTCCGTCGCGGATCCACGGACGACGATCAGATGCGCGGAGGTCCGCGTCACGGAACGGTGCGCCAGCTACGCCGCGCGAACGGGTGGGTCCGCGCGCTTGCCGTCTACCGCCGACTGCCCTGCCGCGGCATCGCTTCGCTCAAGGTGGCGTTCGCTGACGCCACCGATCCGGTCGTTCGCCAAAACCTGATCTTTCTCGCCGTGATCTTCTTGCCCCGCGAGGAGTCGCACGCGTGGCTGCGTTCGCTATTCGGGCCGGGCGACTACGAGGACGCTCAGACTGCGCTCTACTTCGATGGCGCCGAGGCGGACTTCGGGCGCACTGTCTCTCGCGCGGATGTGCACCGCCTCGTGGACACGATCAAGGAGCACGAGGCGTTGGGCCGGGAGGGAACGGCGGAGGCACGCGCCATTCTCCGGAGCTATCGTGCGATCGAGGTGCTCGACCACAGGCCGTACTTCAAGCTCACGCCGATCGCGTCGGGCCTCGACTGGCCGGAGCGCGAGCACGACCCGGCCGTGAAGCGGCGTCTCATCGAGGCATGGCTCACGGTCTACCCCGGCCACCCGGGCTCGGACGACATGGCCATGCGTCGCGGGCGCCTCGAGCCGGACCCGTATCGTGCGGCCGTCTGGGCTTCCCGCGCCGCCGTCTTGCCGGATCAGGACGTGACGGACGGTGCGATTCGGGATCTGCTCGAGCTCGCGAATGAGAAGCTCACGCTGGAGCAACTCCACCGTCTGGCCTACGAACAAGAGGGCAACCGGACGCTCCTTTCGTACGTCCGGCTGCGCCGTTTCGCGACGACCTTCGGTTTCGAGGTGGCGGTTCGCGAGGCCGAGGAGTTCGCGCGCGACGCGCCAGACTCGACTATCGGACGCGCGTGGCATGGCGCGTTGACACCGCGCGCCGAAACGATCGACGCCTACTCGTACATTCGCCCTCCGGGCAACCAGGAGCGGCTCGATCCACCGCGCGAGCCCTTGGGCCTCGACGTGAAGCGCTTGGCCCGGCAGCTTGCCCAATGGCACAAGGTCGTCTCGTTGGAGCGGGAGCTGCGGACCGCGAACCGCGCTCGCCGCGCCCAATTGCTCTACGACCTCGCGGCGATGCACTACCACGACCGGGATCTTGTATGGCCGGTCTTTCTGCGCCACGGATTGAACGCGTCCAGCATGGCGCCACGGGACGCGTTCGCTGTCGTCCGGGCACTCGAACTGTTCGATCTGCTTGAGCGCGAGCATCCCGACTATCCGCGCCTCGACAAGGTCGTGTTTTCCAAAGCGATGCTCCTGAAGCGGCTCCTCGACCACAAGCCGGCGCCCCGCGACGGGCCCGACGTGACATTCAAGTCCGTCGCCGAGGCGTTCCAGGACTGCGCCGTGCGGTTCCCCGACAGCACGCTTGCCGACGATGCGGCCCGGGCCGCCGCCTACTGGAGGAGCCGCCGGTAGGCGTGGCGGCGTCCATTGCTGCGGCAGCCCCGAACCCCGCGAGTCCCGGACGGTATAAACGGCCATCGACATGGGTGGTTCGATCGAGGTCGACGGCTTACGCAAGGTCTTTCAGGTTCGCGAGCAGGGCTCGGGGATCAAGGACGCGTTGCGCTATCTCTTCAGGCCGCCGACGCGGGACGTCGTGGCCGTGGATGGCATCTCGTTTTCGATCGCGCGCGGGGAGCGGGTTGCGTTTGTCGGACCCAACGGCGCCGGGAAATCGACCACGATCAAGATGCTCACGGGCATTCTGCATCCGACCGCGGGCGAAGCACACGTGCTCGGCCTGACGCCGTGGAAGGACCGGCGCGCGCTCGCCTACAAGCTCGGCACCGTCTTCGGGCAGCGCACGCAGCTCTGGTACCACCTGCCTGCGCGAGACACGTTTCGCCTCCTCGCGCGCATCTACGACCAGGACGATGCCGTCCACGAACGCCGCCTGGGCGAACTGGTTGAGGCGTTCGCGCTCGCGCCGCTGCTGAAAAAGCCGGTCCGCCAGCTCTCCCTCGGCGAGCGGATGCGCTGCGAAATCGTCGCCAGCCTGCTGCACAAGCCCGAGGTCTTGTTCCTCGATGAACCCACGATCGGGCTCGACGTGACCGCGAAAGCGACGATCCGCGACCTGATTCGCGACGCCTCGGTGCAAGACGGCAGTACCGTCCTGCTGACCTCGCACGACACCGGCGACATGGAACACGTGTGTGACCGGGTGATCGTCATCAACCACGGCAAGCTGCTGCTCGACCAGCCCGTGCGCGAGCTGCGGCGCACCTACATCCGCCAAAAGATCGTGACCCTGCTCACCGCGGAGCCGCGGATTGAACTCGATCTGCCCGGCGTGACGGTCCGGGACCGCGCGCCGCACCGCACGGTGTTTGAGGTCGACGTTTCGGCGACACCGGTCGAGCGCGTCGTGAAAGCCGCGCTCGAGCTCGGCCGCCTGCGCGACCTGACGGTGGAAGACCCGCCGATGGAGGAAATCGTCAAGGCCATCTACGCGAGAGCGAACCCGTGAGAGATGCAGCCAAGTACATCGCCGTCCTGCGGCTCTCTGCCCGGGAGACCTTCCGTGCCAGAGGTGAAGTCTTTGCGCGCAGCGTGTTCATGGTCATCTTGCTGGTCGTGTTCTCGCGGCTGTGGGCGGCCGTGGGCGAAGGCGCCGGCCTTGCCGGAATCGGCCCCGCGCAGTTCTTGTGGTACCTCGCGCTGACCGAGTGGGTGACCCTCGGAATTCCGCTCTTCTATCTGAGCATCGAGGAGGACGTGCGGCGCGGCGACGTCGCGTACCGGCTGGCGCGGCCGGTGTCGTACGTGTGGTCGAAACTCGCCGAGGGGCTCGGGCAGGTGCTGGTGCGGCTGGTCGTGCTCGGCATCGTCGCGCTCGCCGTCGGTCGCTACCTCGCCGGCTCGTGGCCCGACCCGCGCGCGCTCCTGTGCGCGTTGCCGCTCGGCGTCCTTGCGTGCGTCGTGCTCCTGCTGATTCAGGTGCTCATCGGTCTGTCGGTGTTTTGGCTGCACGACGGCGCGCCCGCGTTCTGGATGATCCAGAAGTTCCAGTTCGTGTTCGGCGGACTCTTCTGGCCGCTGGACATCTACCCCGGGTGGATGCAGTCGATCGCGGCGTGGACCCCGTTTTCCGCGGCGGTGTACGGCGTGGGACGGAACGCGCTTCGGTATGAACCTGAGGTGGCGTTACGGACGGCGATGATTCTGGTCCTGTGGATCGGCATCCTGGGCGCGCTCGTCGCGTGGGCGTACCGGCGCAGCCTCCGCGTCGTCGAAGTGGGGGGCGGCTGATGAGCGACCTGCAAGCTCGCCTCACCGGCGTGCGCGGCACGCTGCGGTTCCTGGGCGCGCTGGTCTCGACCAACCTCAAGGCGTCGCTCGCGCTGCGCGGGGCGTTTTGGGCGCGCGTGTTCTTCATGTTCGTGAACAACTTCATCTTCCTCGTGATGTGGTGGGTGTTTTTCGAGCGCGTGGACGACGTGCGCGGCTGGAAGCTGGCCGACACCGCCGCGGTCTACGGAGTGGCGGCGGGATCGTTCGGACTTGCGGTCATCTTCGGCAACGGCGTGCAGTACCTCGCGCGCCAGATTTACGAGGGCGACCTCGACTCGGTCCTGTCGCAGCCCAAGAGCGTGCTCCTGAGCGCGATCACGTCGCACAGCGAACCCGCGGGCTGGGGCGACCTGTTCAGCGCGGCGGTCCTGTTCGCGGTGTGCGGCTATGTGACGCCGGGCCTGATTCCCCTCTGCCTTGTGTTGTGCGCGAGCGGCGCGATCCTGTTCCTGTCGACCGGCGTACTGATTTCGAGCACCGCGTTCTGGCTCGGGAACATGCAGTCCATCTCGCGCCAGGGGTTTCACTTCCTCGTGATCTTTTCGGTGTACCCCTCGACGATCTTCCGCGGCTGGCTCAAGGTGTTCTTGTACTCGGCGATCCCGGCCGGGTTCGTGACGTTCTTGCCCGTGTCGCTGCTGCGCGAGTTTTCGTGGCTCAAGTTCGCCGCGATCCTCGGCGCGGCCGTCGTCTACGCAGGCATCGCCGTCCTCGTCTTTACTCTCGGTTTGCGCCGCTATGAAAGCGGCAGTCGTTTCGGCGTGCGCGCGTAGGACGCAGCATCGCACCTTCGCCCTTATCATGCGCGCCGCGTGACCTACGTCTGGCGTAACCTCTTTCAGCGCAAGGTGCGGACCGCCCTGTCCATGCTCGGCGTGTCCGTCGCCGTGGCCGGCATCGTCGCGCTGATCTCGGTGGCGCGCGGCATGCGCACCAGCCTGGACGACTACATGACGAACACGGGCGCGTCGCTCGTCGTGCACCGAAAAAACGTCGCCGATCTCGTGTTCAGCACGGTCTCCAAAAAGGAGATCGAAGAGCTGAGGCGCGTGCCCGGCGTGCAGGACGTCTCGCGCGCCAACTTCTCGCTCGAGCAGCTTCCCAAGACCGGCGGCCGCAAGCCCCTGCTCCCGGTCGTTCTGTGCTTCGGCCGGTTCCCGGAAGACCGGATCATGAACATGTACCGGGCGGGGCTCGCCGACGGCAAGCTCTTCCAAACAAAGGACGAGATCATCGTCAGCCGGTACCTCGCGGAAACGCTGGACTGGGGTGTCGGGACGACCGTGAAGCTGTTCGGTCAGACCTTTACCGTCGTTGGCACCTACACGTCCCGCATTGCGTGGGAGAACCAGGGGCTGGTTCTCCACGGCGACGTCGTGTCCAAGCAGCTTGGTCGGGACGGCTACACGGTCGCGTTCGTCTACACCGCCGACAAGGATCGCGATGCTGTCCAAAAACGCATTCGGACAGCGTTTCCCCGTCTCGACGCGGTGCCACCGGGCCTGATCACGGCCCAATTCGAGGATCAGTTCGCGGTGCTCGACGAGATGATCCAGCTCGTCACGATCATCGCGCTGATCATCGGCGTGCTCGGGGTGCTGAACACGATGATGATGAGCGTCAGCGAGCGGACCCGCGAGATCGGCATGCTGCGTGCCGTCGGCTGGCCGCGCCGGCTGGTTGTGCGCGCGATCCTCTTCGAGGGCGTGCTGCTCGCCACGATCGGCGGACTGATCGGCCTCGGGCTCGGCTACGCGGGCACCGAATTGCTGCTGTACTTCCATCCGACCTCGCTCGTGGCGACGTACGAGACGGCGACATTCGTCTCCGGGTTTACCGTCGGCCTCTGCGTCGGCGTCCTGGCCGCGATCTATCCCGCGTTTCGTGCGGCGAACCTGAAGCCGGTGGAGGCGCTGCGGTATGAGTAAGCGTACGGACGGCGATGTCTTGGACGCGCTTGTCGAGTTGCGCGGCGTCACGAAGGTGTTCGAGGGCGGTCGCGTTCACGCTCTCGCCGGGATTGATCTCGACATCCCGCGCCGGGCGTTCGTGGCGGTGACCGGCCCGTCCGGATCCGGCAAGACAACCCTGCTCAACGTGATCGGCGCCATGGACCTGCCGACCGCCGGCTCCATCCGCGTGGACGGCGTGGCCGTGGACGACCGCGCCTCGATGGAGCGCGTGCGGGCGGACAAGATCGGGTTCGTGTTCCAGATGCACAACCTGATCCCGGTTCTGACGGCGGGCCAAAACGTGGAGGTTCCGCTGGTGCCCCGCGGCATCAAGCGGACCGCGCGCCGCGAGCGCGCCACCGAGTTGCTTGATCTGGTCGGGCTCGCGGACCGCGCGGACAGCAGTGTTCGCGGCCTGTCCGGCGGCGAGCGCCAGCGGATCGCCATCGCCCGCGCGATGGCCAACGAGCCGCCGCTGATCCTGGCGGACGAACCGACCGGCAACCTCGACAGCAAGACGGGCGCGGAGGTCATGGCGGTGCTGCACGAGTTGCGCGAACGCACAGGCGCCACCCTGATCCTCGTGACCCATGACGAGTCGATCTGCAAGGGCGCCGACCTCCGCGTCCGCATGTGCGACGGTCGTCTGGAGTGACCTCGGCGTCGATGCCGAATGTGTCGACGCCAGAGAAGAGTTCGAAATCGTCTTCACCGCGAACTAGGAGATGTTTCATGACAAGTCAGTTCCCGTTTTCGTCAATCGAAGCATCGGATCAGTTCTGTGCGGAGCTGAGGCGCTACAACGAGGTTGTCGATAGCCGTGTAAAGAGGACCATCGGTGTTATCGGGATGGTGCTCGGCGTCATCATGGTTCCGGTCTTTCTCGGAAAAATGGATGTCTTCATTCCGGATGCCATCGCGAGTTACCCATGGGCGGTCCATGGCTTGGCGCTCGTGTTGGCCTCAGGGTTCGCGGCGTTCGCCGCGTTTGATGAGGGCCTCTATCGGTGGGCGCTCACGCAGGGGCATACGAAGACGCTAGAGAGTCTTACGAGTACCTTCGGAGAAACCGAGACCCTCGAACTGACGAGATTCGCCGCTAGAGTGCTGCCCGGGCCCGACCTCTCAAGCGTCGAGGTGAAGTATCACTCGGGCCTGGGCCAGGCGGTGTTTCCGTGCTCCGCGCTGGAGGGTCGGGCGGCCTTGTGCGTCGGCGCTCTTGCCCTGATTGTTGGCGGAATCTTGACCTCGCTCATCGGATAGCGAGGACTAGGCGGGGCGATCCGAACCGGCGTCGTCCGGCAGGCGGAACGCCACCGCTGCCAGGGGCGGTAGCACGACCGTCAGCGTGTAGGCGTGGCCGTGGCGTGGGTCTTTCTTGGCTTCTACATTGCCCAGGTTGCCGATGTCGGAGCCGGCGTACGCCTTGGCGTCCGTGTTCACGATTTCTGTGTACGTGCCCGCGCGGGGGACGCCGATTTCGTAGCCGTCGCGTACGACCGGGGTGAAGTTGAAGGCCCACACGACGCCCTGTTGCTGGTCGCGGCTCCAGCGCAGGAACGTGATCACGCTCTGTTCGGCGTCATCAAAATCGATCCACTCGAAGCCCTCGTTTTCGTGATCGAGTTCGTACAGCGCGGGGTGGTCGTCCACGGTTCGGTTCAGGTCGCCCACGAGCAGCCGCATGCCGGCGTGGTGCTTGTCGTTCAGAACACCCCACTCGAGACTGGTGGCGTGGTTCCACTCGCCTTTTTGTGCGATCTCGCCGCCCATGAACAGCAGCGTCTTGCCGGGATGCGCGACCTGCCAGGCGTGCAGCAGCCTCAGGTTGGCGAACTTTTGCCACGCATCGCCCGGCATCTTGTTCAACAGGCTGCCCTTCATGTGCACGACCTCGTCGTGCGAAAGCGGCGACAGGTACTTCTCGCGAAAGGCGTAGTACAGCGCGAACGTCAGCCGGCTCTGGTGATGGCAGCGGTGAACCGGGTCTTCTTTCAGGAACGCCAGCGAGTCGTGCATCCAGCCCATGTTCCACTTGAGATCGAAGCCGAGTCCACCCTCGGCGGTGGGGCGGGAGACGCCGGGAAAGTCCGTGCTCTCCTCGGCGATCGTGAGCACGCCGGGTGCCTGTTTGTGCAGCGTGTCGTTGAGATCCCGCAAGAACGCAATCGCGGCGCGGTCCTCATTGCTGCCGTCGTCGTCCGCCACCCACTCGCCGTCCTCGCGCGAGTAGTCGCGGTACAGCATGGACGCCACCGCATCGACGCGGATGCCGTCGCAGTGGAACTCCTCGATCCAGTAGAGCGCGTTGCTCACGAGGAAGTTGCGCACCTCGGGCCGCTCGTAGTTGAAGATCAGCGTGTCCCAGTCCCTGTGCTCGCCGCGGCGGGGATCCTCGTGCTCGTAGAGGTGCGTGCCGTCGAACCGGGCGAGACCGTGCTCGTCGCGCGGGAAGTGGGCGGGCACCCAGTCCAGGATGACTCCGACGCCGCGCTGATGAAACGCTTCGACGAGTGCGCGCAGGTCGTTCGGCGTGCCGTAGCGGCTCGTCGGCGCGTAGTACCCGCACACCTGGTAGCCCCACGACGGATCGTAGGGGTGCTCCATGACCGGCAGGAACTCGACGTGGGTGAAGCCCATTGAGGCCACGTAGTCCGCGAGTTCGTGCCGGAGCTGTTCGTAGCTCCGCTCGCGCCGCCACGATCCGAGGTGCACCTCGTAGATCCGGATGGGGCGGTCGGCCCGCTGGCGCGCCGCGCGCATCGCCATCCACGGCTCGTCGGACCACGTGTAGTCCGAAAGCGGCGCGACAAGCGACGCCGTCTTGGGCCGCACCTCCATGCGAAAGGCGAACGGGTCGGTCTTGTCGCGCGCCTTGCCGTGCGAATCGACGATGCGGTACTTGTAGACCGCGCCGTCCGTCGCGTGCCCGACAACCCCGGTCCAGACGCCGTGGTCGGGCCGGAACTCGAGCGCGTCCGCGCCGTCGTTCCAATCGTTGAACGATCCGATGACGCTGACGCTGCGCGCGTAAGGCGCCCAGACCGTGAAGCGAGTGCCGCCGCCGGGCTCGGGATGGCTCCCGAACACCTTCCACGCGCGAACCAGTCGCCCGTGGTTGAACAGATACAAGTCGTCCTTCACGGCGCCACCCCGCCGGCTACGGAAGGAAACGGCGCAGGTGTTCCTTCCAGTACGGCCAGTCGTGGCCGAACACGCCGGGCCAGATCTCGGAGTGCACCTCGATGCCCTTGTCGCGGAGGATGCCGCTGAAGTTGCGCGTCTCCTCGACGAGGCTGTCGGTCTCGCCGGTCGCCAGCACCCACTCGACGCCACGCAGCTTGTTGATCCACTCCTCGTCCATGTTCGGCACGCTGCACGTCGGGCAGTGGTAGTAGCACAGCTCGTCCCAGTGCCCGTCGAGCAGCCGCCGGTTGTCGAACATCCCCGACAGCGCGATGCAGCGCGACACTTGGTCAGGGTGGCGCGTCGCGAAGTTCACCGCGTGGTAGCCGCCGAGCGACGCCCCGTAGACCGCGATATCGTGCCGTTCGGCGCGCGCGCGCACCATGGGAACGAGCTCCGCGTCGAGGTACGCGTCGTAGCGATCGTGCGCCTTCATGCGCTCGGCGGGATGCAGTTCCGTGTTGCTCCACGACTCGTCGTTGAACGAGTCGATACAACAGACTTGGAGCCGGCCCTCGTCGATGAAGTCCTGCAGCGACTCGATGAGTCCGCGGTCCTCGTTCTCGAAGTACCGCCCGCCCGAGGTCGGGAACATGATGAGCGGCCGGCCCGCGTGGCCAAACCACAGGTAGTCGACCTTGCGCTCGAGAATCCGCGAGGAAAAGCTGTCCTGATGACGCTGCATGCCGCGCATCGTGCCACCCCAGCCGGGGCAAAGCAAAGGAACGCGGTGCGGGAGGGTGTCCGGTTTGCGGAAGAACCGCAAACCGGTGAACAGGGCGGATCGGGCATGTGTCTTTTGGCTCGGCGGCTGACGCCGCCGAGCTTCTGGTGGCGGGGCAGTCGGTTTGCGGGGGAACCGGAAACCGATGAAGGAGGGCGCGAACCGCGGATCCCGGCCGATTCGGAGTCGTGCTCACCGTTTTGCGGTTCCTCCGCAAAGTGGGCTGCCCTTCCGGTCAGCGGACGAACGGGCGTAACCCCACTCACCTTCGCTGCCGTGAAACTGCTAGCGCCACGCCCCCGATTACCAGCGCGGCACCGAGCAGCCGCGGCCAGGAAAACGGCTCGTGCGGAATGCGCTGCTGGTTCATCGCGTTGGTGGCCAGCAAGACCAGCAGGGTCACGACCGGCCCGAGGGTCAGGATCACGGCGGCGAGGCTGGCGTCGATGTGGCGCAGGCTTTCGGTGAATGCCCAGTAGGCGACGACCGTGTTCATGCACAGGTACGCGATCGCGGCGAGTTGCACGCCGTCCGGCGAGCGCAGGGTTTCGACGAACGCGACCGGTGCGGTGCCGGCGGCGGCGACGAGCGAGACCCAGGCCATGCACCACGACGAGTGGCGGTCCTTCCCGGCCCGTTTTTGGAGCATGGCGTATGCCGCCCAGCCCGCGGCGGCCAAAAAGACAAGGGCGACGCCGAGGGCGCTGCGGGGCGTGGCCGAGCCTTCCCAAGAGACCAGGACGACGCCGCCCAGCGCGACCGCGCCGCCCGCGAGATGGCGCCGTGTCGGCCGTTCGCCCAAAAAGGCCATGCCGAGCAGCACCAAAAACAAAGGGGCGGTCTGGATCAGGACCTGGGTGATCGCCGGGCCGGCGCGCTCGACCGCCCACATGTAGGTGACGTAGTTCACGGCGAGGAAAAGCCCGGCGAAAACCAGTCCCAGGGGCGGCCGGCCGAGGCGGTGGCCGCGCTGGCGGACCACCCAGATCGAGAACAGGGCGGCGATCGTGAGGCGGACAAACGACAGCAGCGGGGACGTGATTCCGCCCAAGGCGATGGTGCCGCCGATGGGGACCGTCCCCCAGACGAAGGCGGCGAGGCCGGCGAGAGCCACGCCTTTCGCTTTGGAGGGAGTCATCGCAGGGGCTAGGATGCCGGGATGCCCCAGATAATCGGACTGCTGCACGGGATGGAACGCGCCTTTCCCGGGGCGCTCGCGGAGCGCATCAACCAGATCGCCGGAGGCAAGGTCGTTGCCGAGCCGGTCAGCATCGGCGCCGTGACCATCCATGACCAAAAGAAATATGCCGTGATCCTCGACCGGATCAGCCACGAGGTTCCGTTTTACCGGGCGTGGCTGAAACAAGCCGCGCACCAGGGCACGCAGGTGGTCAACAATCCGTTCTGGTTCTCGGCGGATGACAAGTACTTCGGGTGCCTCGTGGCCGAGCAGAGCGGCGTAGCGTCGCCGAAGACCGCCCTGCTTCCGCATCGCGAGCATCCCACCGGCACCGAGGCCACGTCGTTTTCCAACCTCGAGTTTCCGGTCGCGTGGGAAAAGACGTGGGAGTACCTGGGGTTCCCGCTCTTCATGAAGCCGGCGGACGGCGGCGGCTGGAAAGACGTCTATCGCTGCGCGGACCCCGACGAGTTTTTCGACGCCTACTCAAAGACCCACACCCTGCACATGATGGCGCAGGAAGAGATCGTGTTTCACGAATACTACCGCTGCTATTGCATCGGCCGCGAGCGCACGCACATCATGCGCTACGACCCGAAGGCGCCGCACCACGAGCGCTACGTACAAAACCCGCCCGAGATCGAGCCCGCGCTAAGAGAAAAGATGGAGCGCGACATCGTGGCCCTGTGCCGCGCGCTGGGCTACGACTTCAACACGGTGGAGTTCGCCATCCGCGACGGCATCCCGTACGCGATCGACTACACCAACCCTTGCCCGGATGCCGAACCGACCAGCGTAGGCGAAGAAAACTATGCATGGGTGCTTGAGAACTCAGCGGAGTTCCTGATCGAACGCGCCCTGAACCCGATCCCTATCGAAGTCTCCGGAACCTGGCCGCAGGCGCACCGGTAGTTCGGCGGGTTGCAAGCGTCTCCCAACGGCGGGATGACGACGTTGTCCGCTTGGGGCGCGAGTGGCCGTTGCCGTCGCAGTGGGTGTTTCCGGCGACCCGGATCATGGCCCGACCGACCATCTCGGAGGAGACTCGTGACGCGCAGCTTCTACGCGACCGCAGGCCATCACGGCGCCCGTCTTATGCCGCAGCGCCCGTGCAGTCTATCCCGACAGCCCCCGATCCGCACCATGCCCAAAACCCGCACGACAAGCCGCTTTCGCGGCACTTTCCAGAGTCGCCGATTCGAGATAGACTGCACGCGTTCGCACGGCCCTCGTCTTATGCGGAACCTCATAAGTAGTAATTGGGCAGACCACAACGCAATCGGTACAGAACAATAAGGACACGCTAATGACGCTAGCGACATGCAAACAATGCGGACAACCTGTATCGAACGAAGCTAGCACATGCCCTGGGTGTGGTGTGCCGAGTCCTGCTGTTTCGCGGGAGAAGGAGCTGCTCCAGGTTGAAATTGATCGGGAGCGCGAAGAGGAACGCCGCCAAGAAGGCCTCTATAAGCAAGCACAGAGGGACAAGTTCCTGTGGTTTGGCGGGGGCAAAGTGCAGCGCCACGTGGATCTTGCTCGGGAAGCAGGAAAGCGAAAACTAGACCTCATGCGCCGCCTTCAGGATTTGGATCTGCCGTCCGAATTCCGCGATGATGAACCACGTGGTTGACAACGGCTTGCCCAACCTGCCGATGCAGCCGGACGCGGCTTCGCCGCGCCGCTGATCGGCAACACCGTTGGGCAGACCTTTGTGTAAATGGCGCCGCTGTTCTTGAACACGGATCTGACGATGGAGAGACTCGGTCCCAATACACGTCAACTGCTCGCCGATTTCGGCCTCAGCTCAGAAGACCTTGATGATATCGAGAGCGGGGAAGTCTCCTGGGAAGTCATAGACTCGGATCATCCCCACCCTGAGGCGGATGGAGACCTGCTTCTCTTCCACTCCGAGGGGCAGCGGTTCGTCTGCTGCCTGACAAAGCCTCAGGTCAATAACCTCGTCAATGCATGGGAGTTCGAGAGGGAGCAGTCCCGGAAAGTTGTCGTTCATGCGACCCGTTGCAAGTCCTCGGGTCGTCGTCGTCCGAGGTGTGACCTGTAGAGGACGCGGCGCATGAGTTCGTCCCAGCGTCCTGCCTTGAGGTAGCAGCGGAGGTGGA
>JAJFFH010000024.1 GCA_021776735.1 Planctomycetota bacterium
CTCGGGGAGTTGGTCCAAGAACCGTTCGGCCTGCTCGCGCCACTCAGTGTCGGCGAGCCACGGAGGAAGTTGCGCGCTCATACCCTTCAGGTCGGCAGCGGCGTCAGGATCCCGGAGTAGTTTCCTGACGCCGTCTTAGCGACGGAGCAACAGCCGTTTCAAGCTGCGCCGAGCGCGTAAGCGGTACCAGTCGGTGCGGATCTGGCCCGCGTCCACGCGTAGCGTCACATCGCCCGGGTTCAGGTAGCGGAGCACCGCGAGGCGGTGGCGGCCTTCGTGGATCGTGTACTTCTTGCCGCGTAGGCGAAACAGCGTTGGCGGCAAGGTTCCGCGTTCCGGATGCCAGCCTTCGTCGCGCACGCTCTTGAAGAGCGTGCGAAAGCCCTCCGTCGCGGCGGCGGCGAGATGATCGTGGCGTTCCTCGGTGGGCAGCGCCAGCGTCGCTTCGCGGTCGAGGGCGTGGGCGGCGCAGCCCTTGTCCGGGGCGAACAGAAACTGTTCGTACTCGTCGCCGAAGCGGTTCAGCTTCTCGCGGGTCCAGTGGTAGTAGTCCGTCTCGCGCAGGTCCACGTCGCCATCGGACTGCGCGTCGAACTGCCGGCAGGTGAGGACGTGAACGGACTCTGCGAGCGGCCGGCGGCCGAACGAGCGGCCGCGAAAACGTGCCTGTCGATCGGGCGGGTAGATCAGAGCGCCGAACGGGACGAGCTGCGCACGGTCGATGCCGGCCGCGAGCTCCAGGACGCGGCCCGACGGTGCCATGGGCGGGCTACCGCGAGCAGCGGATCAGCGGGCGGCCGAAGTCGGTGCTCGCCAGCACCTCGATCTTGGGGAAGTTCGTAAATCCCGTGAGGTAGCCGACGTAGTCCTCGACCGGAAACTGCACCGCCTCGCGCGCCACGAGGTCGTCTTTGACGGGCGCCTCGAAGTAGAGCGTGCCGGTCGTGACCCGATCGAGATCGCGCAGCACCTGCAGCCGCGTGTGCTCGTCCAGGTGGTGAAACACGTTGAGAAAAAACACGTGGTCGTAGCGCCCGCCGAGCCGGTCGGCGCGCAAGTCGAGCACGCGGTAATCGATGTCCTTGATGCCGAACGCCGCGGCCACTTCGCTTGCGCACTGCACCAGCTCGGCGTTGTAGTCGAGCCCGCGCACCCTGGCGCCGCGCTGCCGACACTCGAGCGAAATCGCGCCGAGGTTGCAACCGATGTCGAGCACCGATTGCCCCGCCATGTTCGCGGGCAGGTCGAACACGTCGAACCGGCTGCGGTCGCGCCCGCCCTTCAGGACAAACCCGTCGGGAAACTCGATCGTCTGGTGCGCCCCCCAGATCGGCGAGTTCTTCTGAATCCGCCGCACAAGATCGTGATAACGGGCCGGAACCCCGGCGAGGTCGGCCCGGCGCGGCCGAAGCGCACCGATCGTGCGCCGAACAAGAGTACGAACAGCAACCATGAAACGGGTCTCCCGTTGAAAGGAGTTCGGCCAGCTCGGACGGAATCTGAAGAAAGCGAACGGACGGCGGTCCGGTTTGGGGTCCGGCTGGCAACCTGTTTCACGAGTGCCCGGCCCGACTGCCGGGATAGGAGGTCTTCCATGCTGCGTGGCGTCTTGTTTTCTCTCGTTCTCGCTTTGGCCGGCTGCGGCGGCGAATCCGGCTCCGTGCCGGTTCTCCAAACGTTCTTGCTGGAGGCCCCGGCGGCGCCGTTTCACGCCGACATGACTGCCACGTTTTTGTTCGAGGGCACCGGACCCGTCGCCCACTTCGTCGGTTCCGTGGACGGCGCCGACTTCCAGACGATCCAGACGCCGTTCGAGGTCGCGGGCCTCGCCCCCGGCCAGCACTCGTTCGAGGTGTGCGCCGTGGACGCCAGCGGAACCCGCGACCCCACACCGGCGACCCACACCTGGAACGTGGAGCCGGACGTCGACGCGGTGCTTGTTCGGACGCCGCCGGAACTCACGACCTCGACCAGCGCGCTGTTTGAGTTCGTGTCGCCGCATCCCGACACGGTTTTTGAGGCCCGGATCGACGGCGGGAATTGGACGCATGTGCTGAGCCCGCTGCGACTCGAGGGTCTGGAGCCCGGCCAGCATCTGCTCGAACTACGCGCCGCCGTTCCGTCCGGCCGCATGGATGAGACCTGGGCGACACACCAGTGGATTGTGCGCGCCATCATCGACACCGCTGTCGACGGCGCCCCGGCGGCCTTCACCCGGGAGGACACGTTCGAACTCGCGTTTTCGTCGAACGTGCCTGGCGCCACTTTCGAGGCGCGGGTGGACGACGGCCTGTTTGAGACGGTGCCGTCGATCGTCACGCTCGACGGGCTCGGCGAAGGGGCGCACTCGTTCGAGGTGCGCGCCCTCTCGCCGAGCGGCGACGCTGATCCGACGCCGACGCGCATCGAATGGGTCTGCGATCTCACGCAGCCCGATGTCGCCGTCACTTTCCCACCGCCCGTGTCGGTGGTCGATGCGCCGACCATGAACGTCTGCGGCACGGCGTCGGACAACGCCCAGGTGGCGTCTGTGACCGTCAACGGCGTCGCGGCGTCCTCCAAGGACAGCTTCTCGACCTGGCAGGCAGAGATCCCGGTCAAGCCCGGCGAGAACAAGGTGGATATCGTCTGCACGGACGCGGCGGGCAACGTCGTCGAGGAGGCCAGCGCGGCAACGATCCGCTACTCAGGGACTTTCCTGGTCAATCCGATCAGCATCGACATCGATGAGCGTGGACGGCGGGCCTATCTGGTCGATCGGTCCCGCAACGCGGTGATCGCGGTCGATCTCGACACGGGCCAGCGGTCGATCGTCACCGATCCGAACGTCGGCGGCGGGGCCAGGATCGACCGACCGGCCCGGGTCGCCTACGACGCGGTTCACGACCGCCTCGTGCTCCAAAACGACTGGGGCGGCCTCTCGCTGGTCGATCTTCCGGACGGGCGCCGCACCGAATTCACGCCCACGGGCGAGGCGCTCGGCCACCTGTCGCCGCGCGGCCTCGCGCTGCATCCGAACGGCACGACCCTGTTCGCGTCCGATCACTCCGCGGCCGGGTCGAGTGTCCGCTCCATCGACCTTGAGACCGGCCAGTGCACCGTGATCTTCAACTCGAAACGGGACTCGGACTCGATTCTCGAAACCGCGGCGGGCCTGGGCTGGGACGCTGTGCACGGCCGCCTGCTCATCGTCGATCCCGGCAAGGGCATGCTGGTCTCGATGCATCCGACCACGGGTGCCGTCAAGGAAGTTTCCGGCTTCGATGTGGGTCGCGGTCCGTCGTGCAAGCGACCGCTGCTCGTCACGGGGCTCGACGCCGGGGCCGGGGCGGTCTTTGTTCTGGACGGCGCCACCAACCGGACGATGGAGATCGACGTGGCCACCGGCGACCGCACCGTGGTCCCGCTGGCCGGGGAGCGCATCGGCAATCCCGAAGCGATCATCTGGGACGGTTCGGAGGGGCGCCTCTTGGTGACCGACATCGAGCTCGACAAGGTGTTCGAAGTCGATGGCGACACGGGCGTGGCCCGTTCCCTGAGCGGCGACACGGCCGGCAGCGGGGTCGTGATGGACTCCGTGGTGTTTTTTGGTGCCGCCTACAGTCCCGCGCGCCAAAAGACGTACGTGACGGGCATGCGGACGGTGCACTCCATCGACCGGGCCGACGGGCACCGCCAACTCGTGAGCAGCCGGCAGCGGGGTTCGGGAACGCTCGACCGGACCGGGCCGATCGAAATCGACACCCGCCGCGACCGGGCGCTGGTTATCGACACGCGGCGGCGGGCGCTGGTCGCCATCGACCTCGACACCGGAGACCGCGTCGATATCGCCGACGACGCCGCAAACAAGGGCAACGACCAGCAGGGCTGGATCGACTTCGGCATCGACGAGAAGCGCGACAAGGCCGTGATTCTCACGTACGAGCGGCGGCTCCTCGCAGTGGATCTGAAGACCGGCCAGCTGGAGACGCTCGTCGATCGCGTCAGCACGGGGATGAGCTATGCCGAGAGAATCGCGGTGGACTCGGCCCGCGGTTGCGCGCTGATCCTGGATCGCGGCAACAAAAAGATCGTGGAAGTCGATCTCGCGACCGGCGCGGAATCGATCTTCGGTCGTTTCTCCGTGATCGACGCGCGCGACATCGAAGTGGACCCGGCGGGCAAGCGCGTCCTCGTGGTCGCCAACAACGGGCTGGAACAGATTCCCTTGGCAACCCGCGTCGCCCAACGCATCGACGGCCCTGGAAGCTTTCCGCGCTGGGCCGACCTGCTCGCCCTGGATCCGGACCACGGCTGCGTCCAGATCATGTGTCGCGGCACAGGGGACTCGATGGGCGCCCTGTTCACCATCGAACTGGAAACGGGCGCCCGAACCATGTCGTCAAGAAGATAAGAACGAGGAGGCGCTGTCCCGACCGAAACGCCGGTTTCGCTAGACCATCTCGCCGAGGGTGCGGCGAAGGTCCTCGATCCGGTACGGCTTTTTCAGGCAGCGCGCGGCCGGTAGGCCCTTGGTATCCCCCAAGGCCGTGTCGAGGTCGTGGCCCGAGGAAAACAGGATCGGCAGCTCCGGGGCGATCGCGCGGATGTGGCCCGCGGCGACGCGACCGTTCATCACCGGCATCGCGATGTCGAGGACCACCGTCACGAACCGGTCCGGGGCTTCCTTCACCGCATCCACGGCTTCCTGGCCGTCGCAGACCGTGACGACGTCGTAGCCGAGGCCGCGCAGCATCTCGCTGCACACGTCGCGGATCAACTCCTCGTCGTCCACGAGCAGGATCACGCCCCCGCCCCCCTCCTGTTCTGTCTCATCGCTAGTTTCGAGCATCGCCTCGACCCCCGCACTCGCGGGCAGGACGATCTCGACGGTTGTCCCGTGCCGGGTTGCGCCGCCGTCGGGCGCGCTCTCGATGTTGATCGATCCGCCGTGGCGCTCGACCACGCGGTACGCCATGTAGAGGCCCAGGCCGGTGCCGCCGCTGTCCTTGTTGGTGGTGTAGAACGGATCGAAGACGCGGTCGAGGGTGTCGGCGTCCATGCCGCGGCCGGTGTCCGAGATCGTCAGGATGACGCTCGGCCAGTCCTGTGCTTCGCCGCGCCGGGCCGTCAGGCGCAGCGAGCCGCCGTCGGGCATGGCGTCGCGCGCGTTGAGGCAGACGTTGAGCACGACCTGGTGAATCTGGCTCTCGTCGCCGACGATGTGCGGGAGCGCGTCAGCCGCGTCTACTTCGATGCGGATCGAGGGATCGATGGTCTCCTCGAGCAGCGTCGCGACCTCGTCCAGAACCCGCCCCACCGGGAAGAGTGCCACCTGGACGCGCTCGTCGCGCACGATGCCGAGGAGTTGGCGGGTCAGATCGGACGCGCGGTCCGCGGCCTTCTCGATCGACTTGGAATAGCGCGCCACGGCCTCCGCCGAGACGTTGCCGGCCCGGAGCAGGCTCGCGTAGCCGAGGATGCCGCCGAGCAGGTTGTTGAAGTCATGGGCGACGCCGGATGCGAGCGTGCCGACGCTGTCCATCTTCTGGGCGCGCACGAGTTCGGAGAGGCTGCGCTTTCGCTCGGTGATATCGGCGACCGCGATCAGGATGGCGGTCTGGCCCGCGAATCGAATCGTGCTGGTGCGCACGGCCACATCGACCGAACGCCCATCGGGCCCGCGGAGCTTGCCTTCACGTTCACCCGGCAGAGGCAGGCGCGCCTCTTCGACGATGACCTCGTCGAGGTGCATGCCGACGAGGCCCTCGGCGTCCAGCCCGATGAGTCGCCCGACCTGCCGGTTGGCGAACAGGACGATCCCGTCGCGCGCGATCAGAAAGCCCTCGTGGCCCTGCTCGACGACAGCGGCGTAGCGCTCCTCGGACTCGCGCAGCTTGCCGGCGAGATGCCGGTTGTGGATCAGGACCCCGATCAGCTTCATGAAGCTGTCGATCGTGACCAGCGAGCCGAGGTCGTCGCGGTTCGGCCGCTTGCCATCGACCGGGTCGTCCAGGCTGAGAACGCCGCGCACCTCGCCGTCGTTGCCACGCACAAACACCATCAGGCGGTCGTCGGGCTGCCATTCGCTGCCATCGCTGCCATCGCCCGCTTCGGACGCCCGAAACGAGGGCCCGAACGGGATCGTGCTGTCCGCCGGAATAAAGCAGATGTGGGTGTCGGGCAGCCGGTGGTTGCGCCAGATCCGCGCCCGCTTGGTCGCTCGTTGCGCGTGGGACCGGGTCTGTGCGGTCTGCCAGAACGCCAGCCGCAAGCTCTCGTCACCGCCCTCGAGCCCGATGTAGATGTCCTCGCCGAAGTACAGCGACAAGAGCACGGTCCGAAACGGACCGATCTCCGCCACGCGTCGGCAGACGCGATCCACGATTTCCTGGACATCGTCGAGGCCCTGCACCTCGGCGAGCCCCGCCAGCACGACATCAGCCTGAGACACCCCTTTCTATATCGGTATTTAGGGGTCAAGCTTGAAAACGAACGCTTCGGAACGCAATCTGCTCCCCATACCACCATGTCCGTCCGCCCCCTGGCCCCCCTCCTGTTTCTCTCCGGCGCCGGCGCCCTCATCCTCGAGGTCGCCTGGTTCCGCCGCGCCGCCCAACTCGCCGGCGCCACCTCGGTGGCCATGGCGGCCGTCCTGGCAGCCGTAATCGGCGGAATGGCCGCTGGAGCATGGCTCTTCGGCGGCGCCGCCGACCGCCAAAAACGCCCGCTGCGTTTCTATGCCCTGCTCGAACTCGGCCTCGCCGCCCTGGCCCTGCTGACCCCCCACCTCCTCGACGTCTCGCGCGGCGGCTTCGACCTCCTCCACCGTCACCTTGCCGAAACACCGGCGGCGCATTCCGTATCGTGTTTCCTCCTCGCGTCGATCATGCTCGCCCCGCCCGCGCTCCTGATGGGCGCCACCCTGCCCGCCGTCGCCGCCGCGATTACATCGCCGTCCGTACGCTTGGGTTGGCTCTATTCCGCCAACACCCTGGGTGCCGTCGCGGGCACGTTTCTCGCCGGCTTTGTCCTGCTGCCCGCACTCGGGCTCGCGAACACGATGCGCTTCGCCGCGATCCTGCCCGCGGTCGCCGGCGCGATCGCCTGGTGGATGGCGTCACGGCAAGGGGATCGGCCGATCCCGACGGAGCAAAGGGACGGCGATGCTTTTGACCGGGGCGCCGTCATGCTCTACGCCGCGAGTGGTTTTTTGGGGCTCGCCGCCGAGGTCGCGTTTGCGCGGTTGCTCGTGTTGGTGTTCGGCTCGACGACGTACGCGTTCACGACGATGCTCGGCGTGTTCTTGCTCGGCATCGGCGTCGGCGGCGCGATCGGCTCGGCGCGCAAGCCCAAGGACGCGCGGCGAGCGCTGGCGACGACCGTCGGCGTGACGGCTGTCTTGTTTTCGGCGGGCGCGCTGCTTGTGTATCTGCTGCCGCGGCTGTACCTGCTCGGGATCGCGTCGTGGGGCGAACACTGGGTCTCCGGGATCTGGCTGCGGATCGGTTTGGCGGCCCTCGTCATGCTGCCCGGCGCGATCGGGCTCGGCATGGCGTTTCCGCTGGCGGCGCGGCTGACGGCGACCAACGCGCGCGGCGCGGGCGCGCTCTATGCGTGGAACACGGTGGCGTCCGTCGTCGGCTCGACCCTCGCCGTGTTTTGGCTCGTGCCGGCCCTGGGACCGCGGGCGACGATCGCTCTGTGCGGCGTCTTGGCCGCGATCGTGGCGCTGTGGCTGGCGCGCAGCCGGCTGGCAGTCGTGTTCGTGGTGTTGGCGGGGCTCGGCTTTGTACCGCCGCCCGAGGTCGCGCAGGAGCGGCTGCTCGCCGGGGTGTACTTTTCTCCCGCGTCGTGGCTGACGGACGGCGAGATCGACGAACGGACGTGGGTGCAGGGCGTGGATCTTTCGTTCCGGGAATTCGGGCGCGAGGCGACGGTTGCGGTCTGGACCTGGTACGGCACGCACAGCGTGCTGATCGACGGCAAGGCGGTGGCCACGAATCAGGCGCTTGCGGACGACCACCACCTCGCGCTGCTCGGCCACCTGCCGATGGCGTTGCACGAAAAACCGGCGCGCGTGCTCGTCGTAGGGCTCGGGATGGGCACGACCTATCGTGCGGTGAAGATGCACGCGCCCAAAACGCTGCGTGTCGTGGAGTTGGAGACAGCGGTCAAGAACGCGGCAGCGGCGCTCCATGTCACACCGCGGGATCTCGTCATCGCGGATGCGCGCTCGTATCTGCGCACCACCGACGAAAAGTACGACGTCATCACGAGCGACCCGATCCATCCGTGGGTGCGCGGCGGAGGCGACCTCTACACGGTCGAGTACTTCGAGAGCTGCCGCGATCGGCTGGCGAACGGCGGCATCGCGTGCCAGTGGCTGCCCGGCTACCAGATGAGCGTGCGCTCGCTCAACGACGTCGTACGCACGTTTTGCTCCGTGTTCCCGCACGCCGCGGCGTACTTCGGATCCGGCGACCTGGTACTGGTCGGATCGGCTCGCGCGCTGCGCGCGCCACGACAGTTTCGCGGGCGCATCCGGACCGCGCTTCACGAAATCGGCGCCACGGACGTCTCGACGCTGCACGTGGCCGCTCGCGCGGAACTGCTCTTGGCGGCGGGTAACGGCCCGCTCCTGACCGACGACGCCCTGCGCCTTGAGTTCGACACCCCGAAGTACGTCAACAACCGGGAATTCCCCGCGTGCGTGCGGTGGATCGAACGGCTGTGGAAGAACCCGCCGAAACCGTACGGCGCGATGCTCAAGGCACTGCAGGTCAGCGGCAGGGCGCGCCTGAGAAAGATCAAGCAGGCGCGCTATCTCGCCCCCAACCACCGCTACCCGATCCGCGCGGTGGGCGAGCTCTATCTGGACTGGGCCGGCGGCGACACGCGCGCGGGAGAGTTCAAGGCGGCCGAGCAAGCGCTTCGGGTCGCCAAGCAGAATCTGCGCGGGGATCCGCGCCTGATCGGCGTCGAAGCCGATCTCCGCGAACGCCAGGGCCGCAAGGAAGAAGCGAAAAAGCTCTTCCAAAAGCTCCAACTCCGCGCACCGGACAGCCGCTATCTCGCGCGCAGGCTAGAGGCGCTGAAGTAGCAGCACGCAACCGCGGGACGCGCTCAGGATGTAGAATACAAAGCGACGTGGCAAACTGCGACGAAGGCTACAACTGCGACCGCTGCGGCGAGTACGTCGAGAACGTGCGCGAGTCGGAGCTGTATCTCCGCTATGTGATGGGCTTTGTCCCGTCCACGGAACTACGCCGAGAACCGGAACGACACATCCGCTGCGGCCCGGAGTTCGCCCAGTTCATCGTGGACGATGAATTCGACGCGATCGCCTGCGACGACCCGGACCTGGACAAGCGAAAGCTGCCCCACGAAGTCCGCGAGCGCCAGGAACAAGTGTTCACCCGCGCCTGGCGCCGCCTACAGGAAGTCGCCGACTCCGACGTAACGGTCGAAGACTACCCGTTCCCGTCCGACTGATCGGTCTTGGCACAAGAGATCCACCCATGCGCCGCATTTCCATCGATGTCACCAGCCGAAGAGCACCGGAAGCTCGAGGCCATGGCGGCCTTTCAGGGCAAGTCCATCAAGGGGTTGATTCTCGAGAGCACGTTGGGTACCGCGGACGACAAGGACGAGGCTTTGACCGAACTCGACGCACTGCTGCGAAAGCGACAACAGGACGCGGAAGACGGAGCAGTGAGCACCCGAACGGTGGAAGAGATCTTTGAGCAGGCCCGCGAATGAAGCGGGTCTCCCATCTCTGTGACCTCTGTGATCTCTGTGGCCAGAACTTCTCATCGTCCGCCCAACCGGTCGATGGCTACTCTCCCGACTGACCGGTCCTGGCTGGCTCATCGGTCTTCACCGGCTTGGCCGTTTCCGCAGGTTTCGTCGGCTTTGCCGGTTGGGGCGCACAGCCCGACTTGGGCACGACCACGACCCCGCCGCCAAGGCGCAACCCGATCGGGACGTCTTTGCGGTAGGGCTTCACGCGCGCCGAAAAGCGCTTGCGAATCTCGGCGGCGATCTTGGCGAACTCCTCGCCGCGCGTCTTCGCCATCTCCTTGAGCACGTCCTCGAGCAGCAACTCCGGCACCGTCGGCTGCGTACGCGGGTCGATGGTGATGATCTTGCGCTCACGCGGCGCCGGCGCGCCCTTCTGGACAACCCCGCACATCCGCCGCAACGCCGCGGGCAACCGCCCGGCCGCCGCATGCTTCGGATCGGCCCCGCCCAACTGATGCGCCCAGGTCGTCGGCTTGCTCCCCCATTTCGCCCCCTTGGCAAACAGGAGGTACGCATCCCAAGCAAACGGACTCTTACCGACATCGATCTTGTCCGTCAGGTCGAGCCCGACATCCTTGTCCTGATCCCAAAACTGCCGCACGCGCGCGTCGGATCCAAACTCAAGCGCCAGCTTTTTCGCCGCCGCCTTGTTGTCCGCACGCAACACCGGCGCCCAGACCACGAACACATCAAGCTCCAGCTTGGGATGAGCCTTCAAGAGATCGCGAACCGCACGGGCCCCACGAACACAAGGCCCTCACGTCGGCGAAACAATGGCCACGAGCTTGGGCCGCCCCACGCGATTGAACGCCCGCTCAAAGTCCTCCGCATCAACAAGAAGAGGCTTCCCGCCGAACGCCAAAGACGAAAACAGCATAAGGACGGCGATGTTCCGCATGCCGCCAGCATACCCCGGCCTGGGACGACGGTCCGGTACGTCCAATCCGTCCCCGCCGAGGCTCGCGCCCATCGCACGACATGCTGTTCAGGACTCGCCCAACTCGTCGAGCGCCTGTTCGATCTCCCGCGACGATCACGAGATCGCGAAGGGCGGCCCGCCAGGGCGCGGGAGCCTTCTCCGAGCCGACCCGCTCGTCAAGCACCCCGGCAACTCAAATCGCATCGTCCGCAACCCATGCAACAACCGGCACGAAAAAACGGCGCCAGATCCGAGATCCGACGCCGCCTTGTGTCTGGTGGGCCCAGTTGGACTTGAACCAACGACCCCCTGGTTGTCGACCAGCAGACCAATAACGCCATCCGCGCACACGAGGAGGAGGTTCGGCTCAAGCGCACTCGCGCCGGTTCCCAAGACCCAGAGCCACAAGACGTCGAGCGCGCACCCGCCCAACGTCCCGGCGCGGTTCGCGAGCTCGCTATCGGACTCTACAACCTGGCGGCTGCACACGTCGCGGCGGGCGGAGACCGATCGACGGCAGCGTCGCCCGACCAGGACTGTCCCACGAACGCGAGATGGTGGCGCAGGCGCCCGACCTATTCGGATAACCGCCGGGCTGCGGAATCCCGCTCCGGGGGACTCCGCAGTCCGATCGTTACGGGGCCGTCGTTGACCAGTTCCACTTCCATCATCGCGGCGAAGCGGCCTGTTTTTACATCGATGCCTTGCTCGCGCAGCTCTTTGCAAAACAACTCGTACAGCCGTTCGGCTTCTTCGGGCGGAGCGGCGCTTACGAACGACGGGCGGTTTCCTTTTTTGGTGTTCGCGCACAGGGTGAACTGGGAGACCACCAGGGCGGCGGCGCCTACGTCCACGACGGAGCGGTCGATCGGGCGATTCTCGCTGGGGAAGATGCGCAGCTTGGCGATCTTGTGGGCCAGCTCTTGGGCCTCTCTATCGCCGTCCGTTTGCTCCACCCCGAGCAGGACCACCAAGCCGGCAGCGATGACGCTCACGACCTCGCCATCGACGCGGACCTCGGCGCGGGACACCCTTTGCACGACCGCCTTCATCAGGGCGTCATCCTACGCGTCCATGGTCAATGGTCGTGCGATCCCTTCCCGAGCGCCGTCTCGATCACGAACCAGACCGAGACGAACTGGTCGCCGAGCGCGTCGTCGTCGTCCAGGTTCAGCTGCGCCCGCACGCGCCAGGTTTCTTCGGTCTGGTAGGTCAGCAAGACCGAGACGCGCACGCGGTCGTCTCCGGTGCCCTGAAAAACGCCGGCGCGCAGACCGCCGCTCCACGGCCCGTGCAGCTCCGCGAGGACCTGCGCGTACGCTCCCCATTCGTCGTCAGCACGGGTCCGGCGCGCGATCGCTTCGGCCTGCACAGCAAAACGCTCCCGGACTGCGCGCACGTCGAGGCCCAGCAGCGACGTCGTGCCGCTGCCGTCAGACGGCCCGGTCGCAAACGAGAGGCCGAACGAACCGCGGGAGACGCGCAGCAGCGCCACGAAGTCGTCGAGCCCGTCGACCTCGCGCTGGCCCTCACCGACGAAGCTGGCCATCGTTTCGCCCTCGGCGTTCTGAATCCCGAGGTGAAACCCCCAGTCGCCGAACGCGCCGCCGACGCGCACGCCGGGCGCCCGCATCCCGTCCTCCCCGAAAAAGCGGGTCGCAACGACCGGCACATCAACGAAATCCCGTTCGTGCGGGTGCAGGGGATTGAGCCGCCCGAACTCGGAGAAAAAATGGCCGATCTCGAGTTCCAGCTCGTGGGTGAGCTGAAACAACACGAACGCTTCCTCCAACTCGACGCGCGTCTCGCCGTCCACCGGGTCGAGCACCAGGACTGTGAAGGCCTCCACCCGGACCCGTTCGCCAAGTACGCCGATCAGGCCAAGTTCCACCTGCTGCAGGGTGAAACCCCGGCGGCGAGGATCGTGTCCGCCTCCCTGGAGCGCTTCGAGTTGGCTGTTGTCCGCAGTCGAGCCCCCAACGGCGGCCAGAAGAACGCCGCTCAGCCTCAACCGCGGCACCCTTTGGGCATCGATGTCTTCGTTGTGGTCGGCTCCGTGATCATCCGGGCTCCCGGATGAACCGGCCCGGATCGCGCGGCGGGCCAGGTAGCCCTCGATCTCGCCACGCAGCATGGTCGTTTCCTTGAGCGCGAGCCGTCGCTCCAACTCTGCGATGCGGCGGCGATCGCGTCGCGCCCCCGCCTCCAGCGCCTCCACTCGCCGTTCCGCGTCATCCGCCCATGCCACGGCACTCAGCGCCAGAAGAGCCCATACACGATAATGACTTCTCATGAGCGTTAAGATACGCATACCTGCGGCAACATCAAGAATGAATTCTCATTAACGACGGACTGACGGCGCGTAGAATCGGGTTGTGGCTCGCCAAACACAGCAACGCGCCGCCATCCTGAAGGCTCTTGTAGCCGCCGACCGGCCGCTCAGCCCGGGTGAGATTCTCGCCCACGCACAGCGGCTGTCGCCGCGGCTGGGCATCGCGACCGTCTATCGCAACGTCCGCCGCCTCGTGCTGGACGGCGAACTCGTCGAGGTTCAACTCCCCGGCGCCCCGCCGCGCTACGAAGTCGCCCGCAAAGGCCACCACCACCACTTCCACTGCCGGATTTGCGACCGCGTCTTCGAGGTCGAGGGCTGCCCCGGCCCGCTGACCGGCCTCGCGCCGGACGGGTTTTTCGTCGAAGCCCACGAGATCGTGCTCTACGGGCTTTGTCGGGAATGTGCTGCCTGAGTTCACCGCTGCGGAAACGCGGAATTGGAGCTTCGGACGGTCTGAATCACCGCAGAAACGCAAAAGCGCAGAACATGAGTAGGGGGCGCGGCGCATGGCTATGGTCGGGCGGGAGCGACGGGCCGCGTTCTTGAGGCGGAGGTCTGAGCTTGATCTGAGCCGGGCGTAGTGTCTTTTGGAGGGGAGCGGGGGCTGGCGCAAGTACATCGCCGTCCGTTTGCTTTTTTGCGATTCGGGCCCACTGGGAATCTTGCGCGACGGGCATAATGGCCCGTTTCCCATGGCGAGAACGTACAAGTCCTTCTGGAAGCTGTGCCGGCGAGAGGGTGTTTCCCTCTACATCAAGGGCGCGCATGCCTTCAATCCCAAGCCGGGCCTGCAACGGCGTGAATACCCGCCCGGGCAGCATGTCTATCGTCGGATCAAGATCACCGACTATGGGCTGAAGCTGCGCGAGACCCAAAAGGTCAAACGCGCGTACGGGCTGTCACACCGGCAGTTCCGCCGGTTTTTCGAGATGGCCCGCCGCATGGAAGGCAACACCGGCACGAACCTGTTGCAGCTCATGGAGCGGCGCCTCATGAGCGTCGTCGCCACGCTGGGATTCGCGCCGACAATGGCCGGCTCGCGCCAGATGGTCGCGCACGGCCACATCCTCGTGAACGGCCGCAAGATGACGATTCCGTCCTACGTCGTCAAGTTCGGCGACGAGATCACGGTGCACAAGCGTGAGCGCAGCCAGACTCTCGCCAAGCGCAGCATCGACGTCGGTCTCCAAGGACGGACACCGGGTTGGCTTGAGCGCAGCGAGGATCCGCCGAAGGCGAAGATCATCGCCATGCCGACGCGCGAGGACGTGTCGCTGCCCGTCAACGAGAACCTCGTCGTCGAGTACGCAGCTCGCTAACGTTTTCGCAATCTCAAAACCCACGCCGCCGGAGCCCAGCGCTTCGGCGGCTTTTTTTCTGCGCTTTTTGGGCTGACGCGGCCAGATCTTTCCGATCCCGTTATCGTCCTACAGTCTTTTTTCGGATTCGGACTCTCGGACTCGGTATCTGCATGACCATCCGGCTTGTCATCGTCGAATCGCCCACCAAGGCGAAGACCCTCAAGCGATTCCTCGGCAAGGGATTCATCGTGGAGTCCAGCGTCGGCCACGTCCGCGACCTGCCGGGCAGCGCCGCCGAGATTCCCGCGGCGCTGAAAAAGGAGCCCTGGGCGCGCCTGGGCGTCAACGTGGCGGAGGAGTTCAAGCCCCTCTACGTCGTGCAGCCCGACAAGAAAAAAAAGATCACCGAGCTGAAGCGGCTGATGAAAGAGGCCGACGAGCTCCTGCTCGCGACCGATGAAGACCGCGAGGGCGAAGCGATCTCGTGGCACCTGATCGAGGTGCTCAAGCCGAAGGTGCCCGTGCGCCGGATGGTCTTTCACGAGATCACGAAGGCCGCGATCCTGCGCGCGCTCGACGAGACCCGCGACCTGAACCTCGACCTTGTCGGGGCCCAGGAGACGCGCCGCATCATCGACCGGCTGTACGGCTACGAGGTGTCGCCCATCCTGTGGCGCAAGATCGCGCCGCGGCTCTCCGCGGGCCGCGTGCAAAGCGTCGCCACGTGGATGGTCGTTAATCGCGAACGCGCCCGGATGCGTTTTGTGCCGTCGGCCTACTGGGATCTCGTCGCCACCTTCGAGACGGGAAAGGGCGAGACGTTCCCGGCGCGACTGCAGACCCTGGACGGCAAGCGTCTCGCGATCGGCAAGGACTTCGACCCCGATACCGGCAAGCTGACGCGCGATGTGGCCCGTCTGCTCGCCGCGGACGCCGACGGACTGCGCGCCGCACTCAAGACCACGGCGTTTTCGATTCAGTCGGCCGAGGAAAAGCCGTTCACGCGCTCCCCCGCCCCCCCCTTCACCACCTCGACGTTGCAGCAAGAAGGCAACCGAAAGCTCCGCTTCGACGCGCGGCGCACGATGCGGGCGGCACAGCGCCTCTACGAAAACGGTTTCATCACCTACATGCGAACCGACTCGGTCACGCTGTCCGCCGAGGCGCTGCGACTCACACGCGCGGCGATCAGCGACCAGTACGGGGCCGAGTACCTCCCGGACCAGCCGCGGCAATACAAGACGAAGGTCAAGAACGCCCAGGAGGCGCACGAGGCGGTCCGGCCCGCGGGCGATCGCATCAAGTCCGTCGACGAGGTGCGCGCGGCGCTCGGCGGCGATGAGTCGCGGCTCTACGAACTCATCTGGAAGCGCACGCTTGCTTGTCAGATGAAAAAATCCAAGGGCCGCCGCATGACTCTGCGCGTCGCCGGCACGGCGAACGGGCGCGACGCGGTATTCAACGCCACGGGCACGGTGATCGATTTCCCCGGCTTTTTGCGCGCGTACGTCGAAGGCTCGGACGATCCCGAAGCCGCTCTGGCCGACAAGGAGACGATTCTCCCCCCCGTCAAGGCGGGCGAGAACGTCACGGCGCAAGAGCTCAAGTGCGAGGAGCACGTCACGTCGCCGCCCGCGCGGCTCACCGAGGCCAGCCTGGTCAAGGCGCTCGAGGAGTCCGGTATCGGCCGCCCGTCGACCTACGCCTCGATCATCAACACGATCGAGCGGCGTGAGTACACGTTCAAGAAGGGCTCGGCACTCGTCCCGACGTTTACGGCGTTCGCGGTCACCGCACTTCTGGAGCAGCACTTCGGCGAGCTGATCGACACGAAGTTCACGGCCAAGATGGAGGACCGGCTCGACGAGATTTCGCGCGGCGAGTACGAAACGCAAACGTACCTGCGCGAGTTCTACTTCGGCAACGGCCGACCGGGCCTGCGGCCGCTCCTCGACCAGAAAACCGAGGACATCGACCCGCGCACGGTCTGCACGATCCCGATCGCCAAGGACGCCGAGGGCCGCGAGATCGTGGTCCGCGTCGGGCGCTACGGCCCGTTCCTGCAGCGCGGCGAGACGCGCGCGCCCGTCCCCGACTCGATCTGCCCCGACGAACTGACGCTCGAACGCGTCCAAGAGCTGATCGAGGCCGGCGAACGTGCCGAACGGCCGATCGGCCACCATCCGGAAACAAACCAGCCCATCTACATCAAGACCGGCCGCTTCGGCCCGTACGTGCGCCTCGGCGACCCGGATCCCGAGGACAAGAAGAAAAAGCCCAAGATGGTGTCGCTGCTGAAAAGCATGGAGCCTGCCACGGTCTCGCTCGACACCGCCCTGCAGCTCCTCGCGCTGCCGCGCGTTCTGGGCCAGGACGACAAGGGCGTCGACATCGTCGCGCACATCGGCCGCTACGGCGCCTACATCAAGCGCGGCGACGACACCCGCAGCCTGAGCCCCGAGGACGATCTCCTGGCGGTCGCGCTCCCGCGCGCGCTCGAGTTGCTGGCGCAAGAAAAGGTCAGCCGCTTCAAGCGCCAGCCCAAGATCCTGCACACCATCGAAAAGGTCGAGGCCCTCGACGGCATCGACCTACAGATTCTCGACGGACGATACGGACCGTACGTAACGGACGGCGAGGCAAACGCGTCGCTACCCAAGGGCATGGCGCCCGAGGCGCTCGAAGTCGATGAGGCGCTGAACTTGCTGGCGCGCGCCCGCGAACGCAAGGGCAAAAAGAAGAAGAAAAAGAAGACGGCCAAAAAGAAGACCAGCACGAAAAAGGCCAGCAAGAAGAAGACGTCCAAAAAGACCGCCCAAAAAAAGACCGCGCAGAAAAAGAAGAAGACGGCGGCCAAGAAGAAGACCTGATGAACGCCGCCGGAACGCTGCGCGCATGGCTTGAACAACGGCTCGTCGGCGACGCGCGCGCTTGGCTCTTTGGAGCCGCCGACGCCCTCGCGGCCGGCGCTCCCGCCCGCCGCTTCTTCCTTTCTTTCTCCGCGGTCCCCCGCCGCATCGGCAAAGCTCCCCTGGATCTGTCCGGCGAGGAACTCGCGCAGGCCGAAGCAGCGCGCCCCGGCTGGAATCCACGCGGCTGGACCGTCGACGACGCCGGACGCGCCCTGCTCGTGCTGGCGCGCCCCGATCCCGACACGCTGGACAAGACCTTTGCTTCCGCCGATCTTCGCGAGGCGGTCGCGCTGTATCAGGCCTTGCCGCTGCTGCCCGAACCCGAGCGCTACGCGGAACGATGCGCCGAAGGCGTACGTACAAACATGACGGCGGTCTTTTGTGCGGTGGCGCACAAGAACCCGTATGCACGCGAGCAGCTCGACGAGAACGCCTGGAACCAGATGGTCCTCAAGGCCCTGTTTGTCGGCGTCGAACTCGCACCGATCGTGGGGCTCGACGAGCGTGCCAATCCGACGCTGATGCGGATGCTGTGCGACTACGCGCACGAGCGCTGGGCCGCGGGCCGCCCGGTCAGTCCGGAACTGTGGCGCTGCGTGGGCCCCGACGCCGACGACGACGCGCTGGCCGACCTTGCGCGCGCCGCCAAAGGCGGCTGCGACGGAGCCCGCGCCGCACTCGAAAGCTGTCCGCATCCGCGCGCGAAGGAGACTCTCGACAAACATCGCCGTCCGTAGGCTTCCCCGAAAGATCGCTCCCCAAACACCATGCGCTTCATCGATCCCCACGCCCACATGGTTTCCCGCACGACCGCGGACTACGAGGCCATGGCCGCCGCGGGTGTCGCGGCCGTCATCGAGCCGGCGTTCTGGCAGGGCCAGCCGCGCACGAGTGTGGGCACGTTTGAGGACTACTTCGCGACGCTCGTCGGCTGGGAGCGGTTTCGCGCGTCGCAGTTCGGCATTCGCCACTACTGCGCGATCGGCCTCAACTCAAAAGAGGCGAACAACACAGCGCTTGCCGAGGAGGTCATGGACATTCTGCCTCGCTACGTGTGCAAGGAGGGCGTGGTGGCGATCGGCGAGATCGGCTACGACGACCAGACCGACGCGGAGGACAAGTATTTTCGCGCGCAGCTCGAGCTCGCGAAGGAGGTGGACATGCCCGTGATGATCCACACCCCGCACCGCGACAAAAAGCGCGGCACGTCGCGCAGCATGGACGTGTGTATCGAGCACGGCCTCGCGCCCGGACGCGTGGTCATCGACCACAACAACGAGGAGACCGTCAAGGAGGTCCTCGACCGCGGTTTCTGGGCGGCGTTCACGATCTACCCGCACACCAAGATGGGCAACGCGCGCATGGCGGATGTCGTGAAGCAGTACGGTCCCGAACGCATCATCGTCGACTCGAGTTGCGACTGGGGCGTTTCCGATCCGCTCGCCGTGCCGAAGACCGCGGCGCTGATGCTGAAGCGCGGCTTCGACGAAGAGACGATCGAAACGGTCACGTACAAGAACGCGCTCGCCGCGTACGGCCAAAGCGGCGAAATCAAGGAAGAGCACTGGTCCGAACACCAGCCCATCGACCAGACTCAACTGTTCGAGGGCAGCAGCGTGCTCCGCGGCCAACAGCCGAAGATCGAGAACGACCCGATGATTGAGTAAAGCCGACGGACGGCGATGCGCCCTGCAAGACTCCGCTTCGCGGATTCTTGCTAGGCCGGGCCGGGGACGGCTTCGCCGCCCGGCGGCCCCAGCGCGTCGAAACGACGGCGTTCGAGCATGAACGCGGCCTGCCGCGATTGGGCCCCACGGGCTTCGAACTCAGCGCGACTTGAGCTTGCGGATCTCGTCCTCCACCGACTTGATCCACTGGAGCCTCGTACCGTGAAGGCGCGGCGCGTCCTGCGCCGTCCACACCTGCAACGCACACCGCATGGCAACGACGGCATTCTTCAGCAGGATCTGGCGTTGCTCCGCAACAGCATCGGCGGCGTACATGTGGAGCGCAAGGGCGAGGTTGTTCTGGGTTTTGGCCCAGCCCTGCGGAAGCGTTTCGCGCGTATACACCTCAAGCGCCAAACGGTGGGCGAAAACCGCTTCACTCAAAAGACGCCCCCGATCCTCTCGGTTCGCGGCCTTGGCCTGAGCACGGAGGGCAACGGCGAGGTTGTTCTGGGTCCCGGCCCAGTCCCGCGGAAGCGCCTCGCGTGTATACACCTCAAGCGCCTGGCGGTAGGCGACAACCGCTTCGCCCAAGAGACGCCCCCGCTCCACTCCGGGCGCGGCCCCGGACTGAGCGGACAGGGCGTTGGCGAGGTTGTTCTGGGTTCCGGCCCAGTCCTGCGGAAGCGACTCGCGCGTCCGCACCTCAAGCGCCAAGCGGTAGGCGACAACCGCTTCACCCAAGAGACGCCCCCGCTCCACTCCGGACGCGGCCCCGGACTGACCGACGAGCGCAAGGGCGAGGTTGTTCTGGGTCATCGCCCAGTCCTGCGGAAGCGACACGCGCGTCCGCACCTCCACCGCCACGCGGTAGGCTACAACCGCTTCACCCAACAGACGCGTCCGCTCCACTCCAGGCGCGGCCCCGGCCTGATCGAAAAGCGCAGTGGCGAGGTTGTTCTGGGTCAGGGCCCAGTCCCGCGGAAGCGCCTCGCGTGTTCGCACCTCAAGCGCCAGGCGGTAGGCGACAACCGCTTCACCCAATAGACGCCCCCGCTCACCTCCGGGCGCGGCCCCGGCCTGACCGACGAGCGCATTGGCGAGATTGTTTTGGGTTCCGGCCCAGCCCTGCGCAAGCGTCTCGCGCGTGTACACCTCAAGCGCCAGGCGGTAGGCGACAACCGCTTCACCCAAAAGACGCCCCCGCTCACCTCCGGGCGCGGCCCTGGCCTGAGCGCGAAGGGCGTTGGCGAGGTTGTTCTGGGTCGCGGCCCAGCCCTGCGCAAGCGTCTCGCGCGTGTATACCTCAAGCGCTAGGCGATACGCTGCAATGGCATCGACACGGTGCTGCGCGATCGCGTCTCCGACCGAAACGTCTGCCCATCCGTTCAGGGCCTTTCCCCGCAAGAGCTTCAGCTTCGCCCACTCTTGGGGCATGTACGCGCGCGCCGTGACTTCCAGCGCCCGGGCGTAGGCGGCAACCGCCTCTGCGTTCTTGCCGGCCGCGAGCAGGGATCGTCCCTGGAGCGTGCGGGCGTCGCGTTCGCGATCCCTGGCGCGCTCGGCGTCGTCTGTGGCGCGGCGCGCGAGGGCCTCGGCGGCGATTCGTTTCTTGCGGGCTTGGTCCGCGGCTTGGCCGGCGTTTTCGGCTGCACCTGCAAAATCCTGTTCCGCGAAATCGGCCAGCGCCTTATCGAGAAAGTCCGCTCTTGGATCGGCGCGTACCGCAGCCACGAACAGATCCACGCCCGAGCGCAGCTCGGCCGGCGCGATCCCCTCCCGTTCGGCCACGACCCCCAAGGCGCGATCGAAGAGTTCGGCGTCGGTGAGCTTCAGTGCCGCGAGCTGCGTCTTCTGTTCGGTGTAGACGTCCGCGACCGTCCGGATGTAGTCGCGCTGGCGGTCCAACTCGGTCTCGACCTCGGCCAGGCGCGCCTTGGTCTACCCGGTCTTGGAGGGCGTGAACGCGCGCGCTGAGTTCTTCTCGGGTTGCGACGCGTTCATAGCGTTCGTCGCTCGCCGTAAGGCGCGTGTGGTGCTCGCGCTGCAGTTCCTCTCGCTCCGGATCCTCGGGCTCGTGGTCGTCGTAGTGGAACGCCTCCCGGCACACGAACACATAGACCGGAGTGCCGAGCTCGCGCGCCATGTCGTACTCGAACTGGGTGTAGCTGCGCCGCGATGCGCCCGGGGTCGAGCATCGCGGCTCGGAACCAAAACAGCGCCCGACAAGATGGATGACGGCGTCGCACGCTCCGATCTTTTGCCGAAGGGTGTCGCGCACGGTCCGGGTATCCGGCGCGAAGGTCGTCTGCTCGTCGGGCACGCAACCCAGCGTCAAGAGCGCGTCCTTCACAAGCTGCCGGCAACTGCCGAGATCCACAGTGGCAGCGCTGATGAAGATCGTGGGACGCGGAGATGCCATGGAACACGAAGACGCCGAAGAACGGCGCATTGTATCCCCCGACAGTCCGAGCCCGCATCCGAAAACACCGATGTCCGTGGACCGCCTCAAGCTCATCCTCCGTGGTGCTCCGTGGCCCTCCGTGTTTTGCTTCAAGTCCGCAGACCACACCGCGGTCGAACGCGCTGGCAGGCGCGCCACCCAATCTCCCGGGAGGCGGCCTCAGATCACGACTCGGGAAACGGCCAGAGTTTCCGGAAAGAGGCGGCCAAGATTTCCGGAACTCACAACGGCTGACGCCGTTGAGGCCTCGCAGGCGGGACGCCTACCCCGTTTCGCGGGGGAACCGCGAACCGGTGAACTCGGGGGCGGACGGGGCACAGTGTCTTTTGGCTTCAACGGCTGACGCCGTTGAGAGCTGCGCGTGCGGGTGGCGTACCCGCTTCGCGGGGGAACCGCGAACCGGTGAAACTCGGGGGCGGGCGGGACCTGTGTTTTTCGGCTTCAACGGCTGACGCCGTTGAGAGCCTCGCGGGCGGGCGGCGTACCCGCTTCGCGGGGGAACCGCGAACCGGTGAACTTGGGGGCGGGCGGGACCAGTGTCTTCTGGCTTCAACAGCTGACGCCGTTGAGAGCCTCGCGTGCGGGTGGCGCGTACCCGCTTCGCGGGGGAACCGCGAACCGGTGAACTCGGGGGCGGACGGGGCACAGTGTCTTTTGGCTTCAACGGCTGACGCCGTTGAGAGCCGCGCGTGCGGGTGGCGTACCCGCTTCGCGGGGGAACCGCGAACCGGTGAAACTCGGGGGCGGGCGGGACCTGTGTTTTTCGGCTTCAACGGCTGACGCCGTTGAGAGCCTCGCGTGCGGATGACCTACCCGCTTCGCGGAAGAACCGCGAACCTGTGAAACCCGGTGTCGGGTTCGGTATCGGAGTCGGGGGACCTACTCGTCGGGGATCGACGTGGCGGGCGGGGTGTTCGCGCGTTTCCACCAGGCCCAGCCGCACAGCGCGACTAGGGGCAGGCTCAGGCATTGGCCCATCGTCAGGGGGAAGCCCGGGGTCAGGATCTGGTACTCCTTGAAGTACTCGAGGCCCGAGCGTGCGGCAAAGTAGATCGTCAGCATCGAGAACAGCGTCACGCCCGGCGCCAGGCGGTCGCGGCGGCGTTCGTAGGCAAATGACAACACGATCAGCGCAACGCCCAGGAGTGCTTCGTAGAGTTGCGACGGGTGGCGGGGCTGGAGGTCGCTCCGGACAAAGACCACACCCCACGGCATCTCGGTCACGCGTCCGGCAATCTCGGAGTTGAAGAAGTTGCCAATCCGGACCCACGGAAAGATCCAGACCGACGCCACCATGCACGCGTCGGCGTAGCGCAGGAACTCGACCTTCCACTTGCGGCACAGCCACCACAACACAAGGATCGCGCCGAGACCGCCGCCGTGGCTCGCGAGACCGGAACCAATCTGCACGATACGGATCGGATTGTCGATGAACGACCGCGGCTCGTAAAACACAAGGTGGATCAGGTGCGCGCCGATGATCATGCCGATCGGCATCCACAGCGTCAGCGAGTGCGCATGCTTTGCCGGAAACTCCCGGCGGCGGAACGCGCGCTCAAGTACGATCACGCCGAGATAGAGGCCGATGACGAAACAGAGGCCGTACCAGCGAATCTCCAGCGGACCCAGGTGAAACAGAGTGGGGTCGATATCCCAAGTCATGGCTGGGTTTATTCCTTCGAGATCCTCTTGCGTTCCTTCAGATCGACGCCGGCGATCTTCCACGACTCGCCATCGTGCACCACATCGTACGCCGCGCGGTACGCATCGACGCGCCGATGCGCGTGCCCCCAATGCGTCACGACAAGATGTACGCGCCAACTCCATTCCGCACGAAACGAAAGCTCGTCGCGCGCGATGAGGACATCGCCGTCCGTACGCTTCAGTTCCTGAATCCGACTGAATGCCCCACCTTCCTCGCGCATCAGGAGGCTCTCGTAAACGTCGCCGTACATCCGGTCGAGAATCCCCGCGTCCACGCTCGCGCGCAACAGCCTGTAGATGTCGTCCTCGGTATTCGCGCCAAACGCGCGGTAGATGTTGTCGTGCAACGTCTCGAAGATGCGGCGGGCCTGGACCGGCGACGGTGTGCGCAGACGCGGGGCCGGTCGGGGTGCGTAGACGGCGGCGGCGAAGAGAAGCGACGCGACGGGGAGTGCAAGGGGGGGGCGGGGGCCGAGCTGGATGAGCGCGACGGCGCCGGCGATGGCCAGCCCGAGGGCGAGCCACGGCGTCGGAGACCGGCCGGCGGCAATCGCGCGGGCCAGCGGGACGGCGGTAGCGCGATCGCGCGGGCGGTGCCACGTGAACCCGGGCTCGTCGCGCGACATTGAGCCGTCGTCGATCAGGTCCCCGTGCGCGAGTGTGTAGCGAACCGCCCGGCTGCCCGTTCCGTCATCGACGAGATCGAACCGACTCCAGAGGAATTGCACGCGCGGGAGCGGTCCTGCCAGCGGCCAGCGCACGTCGATGCGGCCGTATTCGGTGCCGTCGTCCTGGAGCAGGGCGTCGTCGATCGCGATCATTTCCACGCGCGGGGCGAGAGCACGGCCTTCCACCGCGATCGGAAACACATCGGCGATCAGCGCAGCGACCGCGGGCGCGGACTTTTTCCACCGGTGCCGCCCCATCCACGCGCTGTCGATCCGGTCGCGGCCCAGCCACGGGTTGAGCACCTCGACCTGCAACGTAATCCGCGCCGTAATCGCGCCGCCGGCCACCGTGAGATCGACCCACACCGACGGAATCGAGTGCGGGTGCGCGCGCGCAGTTGCGCTCAGCACGGGGCCGAGAACGAGAAGAAGGGCAAGCCGTCGCATGGTCGGGGCGAATCAGGATGGATAAGGATCGAACGAGGATGAGTAAGGATATAGTCGGGGCGTGGAAACGACGCGGCGGCGACTCCTGGTGCGCGGGGGCACGGTGGTCCGGCCCGAAGGGACCGAGCAAGCCGACGTGCTCTGCGTGGACGGGATCATCGAGACCGTGGGGCCCGACCTCGGAGCGACAGGCAAGGACGGCGATGTCTCCGGGGGCAAGAGCACGACCGAGGTCATGGATGTGTCCGGCAAACTGGTGTTCGCGGGCTGCATCGACACGCAGGTGCACTTTCGCGAACCCGGGCTCGAACACAAGGAAGACCTCGCCAGCGGATCGCTTGCGGCCATCGCAGGCGGCGTCACGACGTTTTTTGAGATGCCGAACACCAAGCCGGCAACGACTTCTCCAGAAGCGCTGGCGGACAAGCTGGCGCGTGCGGGCGGCCGGGTCTGGGCCGATCATGCCTTTTTCGTCGGCGCGACCGCGGAGAACGCGGACTCGCTCGGCGAGTGGGAGAACCTGCCCGGCTGCGCCGGCGTCAAGATCTTCATGGGCTCGTCCACGGGCTCGCTGCTGGTCGATGATGACGTAACACTCGAGCGCGTCCTGAGAAGCGGTACGCGGCGCGTTCCGGTCCACGCCGAAGACGAGGCGCGGTTGCGCGAACGCTACGCGCGGGTCGAGAGCGGATCACCGGTGCGCATCCATCCGCACGTACGCGATCCGGAAGCGGCACTGCTTGCGACGCGGCGCCTGCTCGATCTCGCGGAAAAAACGCACCGCCCGGTGCACGTCCTGCACGTCAGCACGCTGGAAGAGGTGGCGCTGCTGCGCGAACGCGACCTCAAGGGCCTCGTCACGGCGGAGGCGACGCCGAACCACCTGTTCTTGCACGCGCCGGTTTGCTACGAACGCTACGGCAGCCTCGTCCAGATGAACCCGCCCGTCCGTTCGCGCGACCATCAGGACGCCATCCGCCAAGCCGTCGTCGATTCGGTGATCCATGTGGTGGGCAGCGACCACGCGCCCCACACGCTTGCGGAAAAACGGCAGCCGTATCCGAGTTGCCCGTCCGGCATCCCCGGCGTACAGACCACGCTGGCGCTACTCCTCACCGCGGTACGCGAAGGCTGGCTGCGCCTCGAAGACGTCGGACGGATCACGTCAGCCGCACACGCGGACATCTACGGCATCGACAAGAAGGGCCGCATCGAGCCGGGCCGCGACGCCGACCTGGTGATCGTCGATCCGACCATCCAAGAGCCGCTACGCCTGGAATGGCTCCGCTCAAAAACCGGCTTTTCCCCGTTCGTCGGCACCCTCACCCACGGCTGGCCGACAACAACAATCCTCCGCGGCGAAGTCGCGTACGAAGCGCATGCGCCGAGCGGCAAGCCGCGCGGCTTGCCTGCCTTCTAGGCCCTGTCCCCCGGTCCCCCTCATCCATCTCAGACCAACGAAATCCGCGAAGCGGATTTCGCATTCACCGCTTCTTCTTCTTCACGACCAGGCGAGCGCTAATCCTGTCGCGCTTGGCGTCGCTGCTCTTGAAGTCGCTCACCGAACCGAGGGCGGTCAGAAAACCGACGTAGTCCTCGACGGCCTCGGGCGCCGCCGTGTTCCCGACGAGGATCGGCGAACCGTCTTCCTTGCGAAAGTAGCGGCCCGTCTCGTAGGCACCGCTGATCTCGCAGGTACCGACGGCGGGCTTGCCGTACAGGGTGTGGGCGTCCCAGGTGACACGAGGCATGGCGACAGGATAAGGGGGTGCGGGGGCGCGGGTTAGGTTTGCGCCGCCTCGGTTTCCACGGCTACCGGGCGGGCGGCCGGGACCGAGAAGAAGAATCGCGCGCCCTCACCCGGGCCGTCGCTGGCGGCTCCGATCTCGCCGCCCATCCGCGTGACCAGATCGCGGGCGATCGAGAGGCCGAGACCCGTGCCGCCGCTGCATCGCTGCTCGGGCGAGTCCACCTGATGGAATTTCAGGAAGATGCGTTCGAGTTCCTCCGCGGGAATTCCGATGCCCGTGTCGCGGACCTCGAACCGGATGGTGTCTTCGTCCACCCACACGCGCGCGACGATTTCGCCTTGCTCCGTGAACTTCATCGCGTTGCCGACGAGATTGAGCAGCACCTGCCGCACCTTGCCCTCGTCGGCGTAGGCGATCGCGGCGCCGGCTGCCTCGAGGCGGAGCTTGAGGTCCTTCTCGCGGGCCTGCGGCTTCATGATGATCAAGACGTCGCGCATCGTATCGGCCGGGTGAAACCGCGTCGGCTCGATCTTCAGGGTCCCGGCCGCAATCTGTGTCGATGTGAGTACCGACTCGACGAGGCTCTTCATGTGCGTGCCCGCCAGGCGCGCGTTGGCGAGAAACTCGTGGCGCTCCTCGTCGGACTCGGCCATGCCGTCCAGCAGCAGCCGCAGGAATCCGAGCATCGAGTTGAGCGGCGTGCGCAGCTCGTGCGAGACGTTGGACAGGAACTCGGTGCGCCGCCGGTCGAGTTCGGCCAGCCGCTGGTTCACCTCCTCGACGATGCGCGACCGCTCATGCACCTCTTCCAGAACCGCGCGCAGGTCCGACGTGCGCTCGGCAACCTCGCGCTCGAGTTGGGTCCGCGAGTGCGCCGCTCGATCTGCAAGATAGTTGATCGCCCGCGCGATCGTGTCCATCTCGTCGCCTTCCACTCCGGAGGACTCGACATCGGAACGCCCATCCACCTTGATGCGGTGCGCCAGATCGCCGTCCGCCAACCGCTGGGCGCCATCGACGATCAGCGCGAGCGGACGCGCGACAAACACGCGGTACGAAATCATGAGCCCAAGCGTGAGCACGCCGACCGTCGTGAGTGCCGACAGCATCGGCGGGATGCCCCAGCCGGCACGTTGGGCAAAGAGCCGCAGCATCACGGTCACCGTGAATGCACCCAGTACGACGAAGAGGTATTTCCAACGCAACGACACGAGACGAGTGGTTCATCGGCCAAGCTGCGCGAGACTTTAGGGGGGCCTGCGGCACCGACGAAAACTCGCTACGCGACTTTTTGCTCATTTCCGCGAACGGGCGCGCCTAGGTCACGCGATCGCAACGGGTTACGTCTATGCGTCCCCCGAAATCCATCCTCTTGTGCCGGGCTCGGTATGGACCCCCAGGCACGCGCGACTGCATGGTCATGGGCGCTTACGACCCGAGTAAAGCAAACGGACGGCGATGCCTTCAAAAGCATCGCCGTCCGTTCCGCCTACGCCTGGCGAAAACCCGCGCAGCGGAGTTTCGTCGAACTCTTACCCTTTCGCCTTGAACCGGTCGTACGCCTCCTTGACGCGCTTGCCAAGGTTGGGATGGCGGGACTTGAAGTACTCGCGGTACTTCTTCATGCCGGCGTTCATCTTCGTCATGTCGAACGCGCGTTCCGCGCCGACGACCAACTCGCGGTCGCGGTGCTCGAGGAACTGCTCGATCGCGAAGCGGAGATCCGGGGTCCAGCCCTTGACCTTCGCGCGCTCGCGGCGCATGCGGTACAGCCGGTCGCGGACCTGCGAGTCGGAGCCCCTGGTCGGGACCGGGTACTCCGGCATCGACGCCGGATCGACGCAGTCCCTGTAAGGCACGCCGTTGATGAAGAGGTGGAAGTCCTTGCCGGGCTTGACCAGTTCGTCCGTGAAACGAAGCGTGAACCCGGCGCAACGATGGGCGAGCACCTTGCACGAGTTTTCCTTCTGGTTCCATTGAACATCGACGCGACTCGCGCGGGCCCGCTCCCAGTGGGCGCGGCGCGTGGTCTCGTCGCCCCACTTGCCGCCCTCGGTGAGCCGCCGCACGGTGAACTCCAGGAAGCCCTCCTTCTCGAAGTCGAACCCGGCGAGGAACTTCGCCAGGCCACGGGCGTTCTTGATGTCCTCGCCGCCGGCGCCGACGATCACGTCGCCCGGCTTGAAACCCGCTCGCGCGGCGCGGCTACCGGCGTAGACCGAACCGATACGCACGCCCTCCTTGCGATGAGCGCGATCCTGGCCCAAGCCGAATCCGGCATGAACCAACGGGCCCGCGTGGGTGTTGCGAATCCGAATGTGGCGCTCGAACACAAACACGACGGTCTTCTCGGTCTTGCCCTTGGGTCCGGCTCCAGCCCCCTTTTTGTCGTCGCCCCCCATGTCGAGCACAAGTTCCTCATCATCGTCGTCTTCGCCGCAACCGCAGCCACAGCCGCTCGCCTCGTCGTCGACGGCGTCGTCCCAGAGGCGGCCCATGTTGGGCTTTTTGCCCTGATCGCGCAGCTTCTGTGCCTTGAGGCGCACGCGATCGTACCGCCCCTGAAGTTTTTGTTCGTGCGCCAGCTTCGACTCGCGCACCTCGCGCGCCGCCATGATCCGCACCTCGTCGCCGCTCTTCTTGGCCTGCACGGCCTTCTTGACGTCGTCGAGCGTGTGGACCTGCTTGCCTTCGATCTCGAGCAGAACATCACCCGCGCGCAGACGGGCCGCGCCGGCGCCGCCGCCGGTACGCGTGATGAGCACGCCGACCTGCCACGGGCGCTTCTCGACGGTGACGCCCATCCTCTTTTGCGGCTTGAAGGCGGCCGCCTTGATCTTCCAGGGAAGCACGGTCGACTTGAACTTGTGGGCGATATCGCCGTCCTTATCCCAACCGTGGCTTTCGAGCCAGAGCGCCGCAAGCCCATCCTCATTCGCCGTCGCGACATCGACTTCGGTCGCCAGCGGCCTGCGCTTTTTGTCCAGCACGAAGGCCGTCATCAGGTCGACGATGTCTTCCAGGTAGGAGAAGTCGTTGCGGGCGCGCGGGTAGACCGCGGTCGTGATCTTGATCCCCTGGTCGAAGAGCGGTTTGAGCGACTTGAGGAAGTCGGCGTGCTTTTGCTTTCCGGACACGTTCGAGTTGATCTCGCCGGGCACGCCCATCAGGACCGGCATCCGGTCCAGCGTCCCGAGGCAGAGCGGCTCGATCATTCCGGTGATTTCGAACGGGTTGCCCGACATCGGCAGCAGCGACGCGAACGTGCCCGGCATGTTTTGCGCGAGGTACCAGACGCCCTCGGCGCCGTCGAGCGCGCCAGCGAGGCCGATGCGGTTCTCGTCGATGTTGTAGAGCCCCTTGAGGGTTTGGATCGTCCACGCGACCAGGCGCTTGCCTTCCGGCGTCCACCACTCGGCCCCCTGCGACGTGTACGGCGCGACAAAAATGATCCCGTCGCGTTCGCACGCGGCGCGAAACTTCGTCACGGAGATGCCGGCCTTGTCCTTGCCGCGGCCGAGCGACGACAAGCTCGACGAATGGTGCAGGTAGACAAGCAGCGGGATCTTCTTCTTCGAGTCATAGGACGTCGGAAGATAGAAGGAAAAGCCTCGCTCCTTTTGATCCAGGCCGACGAGGTTGCGGCCGAGGTGCTTGCCGCTGTGGAGGTCGCGCCCCTTCATCGTCGGGAGCACGCGCTGGTGATAGCGGCCCTTGATCAGGCCTTCGCGCACGGACGGCCAGTCGGCCTTGCCCGCCAAGAGCTTGTTGATGCCCTTGTCGCGGTCCTCCTCGCGTTTTTCGCTGAGCGCCGCGCGCACGGCCTTGACGACCGCCTCGTCGCCCTTGTTTGCCTTTTGGGGCTTGTTCGCCTTTTGGGACTTGCCCTCGGCGCGGACGGACGGCTGAACCGAAAGGAGAAGCGCCGCCAGGGCGCCCAACATCAGAATTCGCATAGGGCAACATTGTACCGCCACCTTGCCGGGAACCCACGCGCCCGATATACCCGTGGTCATGGATGAGTCGGTCGTCGCCGCCCGTGGCCTGGTGCGGGAGTTCCGCGCGCCGTTTCGGCGAAAGCGCGTGCAGGCGGTGCGCGGTCTCGACCTGGACATCGGGCGCGGTTGCGTGTTCGGCCTGCTCGGCCCGAACGGCTCCGGCAAGACGACGACGATCCTGATGCTCCTGGGCCTCCTGCGCCCCACCGCCGGTGACGCGCGTATTCTCGGTCTGCCTGCCGGCCACCGCGGCGCCCGGCGGCGCACCGGTTTTCTGCCCGAGGAGACGCGCCTCTACGAGTTTTTGACCGGCGCGGAGACGCTCGACCACGTCGGAAAGCTGTACGGCGTCGCCCGCCAGGAACGGCGTCAGCGTGCCGAACAACTGCTGGAGCGCACGGGCATGTGGGCGGATCGAAACCGGCGGCTCCACACGTACTCCAAGGGCATGGCGCGCCGGATCGGTCTCGCGCAAGCACTCATGGCCGACCCCGAGCTCATCATCCTCGACGAGCCGACGTCGGGCCTCGACCCGATCGGCAACCGCGAGGTGCGCACGATCCTCCGCGAAGTCGCGGACGGGGGCACCACGATCCTGCTCACGTCCCACATCCTGGCCGACGTCGCGGACGTGTGCGACGAGATCGCGATCATGCATCGCGGCCGGCTCCTCCTGCGTGGCGAGGTCAAGCAACTGCTCGCGGACGCCGAGCGCCTCGCCTGGGAGACCGGACGCGTGCCAGAGGAGCAACGTGACAAGGTGCGTCGCGCGATCGAAGCCGAAGGCGTGCCCGTAATCGGCGTGGCCCCGCCCCGCACCACGCTCGAGTCGCTGTTTTTGGAAACGATCGCACGCGACGAGCCGATTCGGCCGACGGGTGACGGACAAGCTTCCAAAAAAGCCAAGGACGGCGATGTCCCCGGCACCTAGTCATCACCCCGTGTCCCACAAGTTCGGGCTCTTCGGCCGCGGCTTGGTGGCCGGCATTGCCGCTCTTGCCGGCTCCGGGCCTGCACTTCGGCTCCGCCTCGTCGAGGCCCGCCGGCGCGGATTCTTCTGGCTGGCCGGCGCGGGTGCGCTCGGGGTGTTCTCGATCGCACTTTGGGGCGGTGCAACCCCCGATGGCCGTTACGGTCTCGCCTCCGACATCGCGGTGACGGCGGGCTATGTACTGGCCGTGTTTCTCGGCGCGTTCCCGGTCGCGATCGACCGCGAACGTCGGCGGTCGTACCTTCCCGCCGCGTCGCCGATCACGCCGTGGGGCTGGGCGCTGGGCAACGCGCTGGGTGCCGCCACGGTGGCGGGCGCGGTGATGGCGCTCCTTTTCACATGCGCCGGAGCAGGCGCGGCGGCGGGCGGCGGCATCGAGACGTGGGATGTCGGCCGCGTCCCGAGCGGCCCCCACTGGCTACCGCAGCAAATGGAACTCGGCGCCAACGAGACCCGGATCCGGGCGCGGGTGCGCGCGTACGCCAAGGCGAGCGCCACCGTCGGCACGGCGTTTCAGGCGTCGGTCGAAGTCGATGGGCAAAGCTACGATGTCGCACCGAACGAAACCGTGGTCTTCACGGTGAAGCCGGGCCAAAAAGTCTGGTTTCGTCCGGGCGACGGCGACTACCTGATCGGACTCGACGAGATCCGGACGCTGCGCGAGAAGCAAAGTTTCTTGGGCAACGCGCTCCTGGCCTCCATCGGACCCGCACTGGGCGCCGCCGGCCTCGCCGCCATCGCTTCGGCCGCGGGCGCCAGCCTCGCCGCCCCGGTCGCCGCACTGCTCGCCATCCTCTTGCTCTTGCTCTCCGGCATGAAGGGATTCTTGCTCGACACCCTCGAGTTCGAAGGCGCGCTGCAGGAGAGTCGCACCGCCAGCCACACCCACACCCACGACCACGGGGGCGCGGATCCCGCGCGGGCTCCCAGCAGCGGCACACGGGCGATCGCGAAGCGGGTCTTGCGCGGCGCCCTTGCGGTCGTGCCCGACCTGGACGCGTACGACCGCAGCGACCGCGTCGCGCTCGGCGAGTGGCTTTGGAAAAAAAAGGACCGAACGGATTGGGGGGGGGCGGGGGCCGCGCTGCTGACCCTTGCTATCGGTCTGCTGGTCGCCACGATCGTGGGCGGCCTCGGCCTGATCGCCCGCAGGATGCCATGAACCGGACCCTCGGAAAAAGCATCGCCGTCCTGGGGCTGTTGGCCTGCGTGCTGATCGCACGCCCCGCCGCGCACGAGCTGCGCGCGCACCGGCCCCCGCGCCCCCCTTCCCAACAAATCGGTGTCGGTCCGCTGCTGGGCAGCGTCCTCACGGGTTCGTTTCGTCCGCTGCTCTTGACGTATCTGTGGATGCGCACGGACACGCTCTCCGGCCAGGGCCGAACCGACGAGTTGCACCGGACGTTTCGCACGATCCTCGCGCTGTACCCGAACAACGACGCGGCGCGCGATTTTTTAGGTTGGCACCTCGCCTTCAACCTGAAGTCGGAGAGCCGGCGACGGCGCGAGCTCGCGTGGCGCTGGGCGAGCAGCGGGCTGGACACGCTGCTCGAATTCGAACGGGGCCGTCCGACGCTGGCGCTCTGGTTCCAGGTGCAGTGCGGGCAGAATCCGCACCACCCCGACCTGCCGCTGCGCTACCTCGGACGCGCGTGGGCGGACGAGCTTTGGTGGCGGGCGCGCGCGGCCGAGTGGACGAAACGGCACGCGGGCGAGGCGCTCGGCCGGTTCGAGGCCGCACTGTGGGCGCTCGGCAACCGGTCGGACTCCGACGCACTCGGCATGCGCGCCAACCTGCTGGAACGGATCGTCTACGAGGATTGGATTTGTCGCGGAGACACCGACCGGTTTGACGAGGCAGAGGAGGCTCTCCGCGCCACGGCCCACGACACGATGGATTACCCCCCTCTCGCGCGACTGAACATGGACCGCCTGGCGCTGCTGCAGCTCATTGACAAGCGCGACCCGCGCAGCCTCCCCAGGCTGCGGCGGCGTATCAAACGCAAGGGCTCGTGGTTCCCCTACCGCGCCGGTCTCGCCCTGATCTCGCTCGGCGCGCGTGAGCGACGCTCCAAACTCGTCGAGATCGGACTCCTGGCCCTCAAGCGCCTCGACCGTGAGCTGAACCCAAACATCACGCTCTTTGAAGAGGAGCGCGCCCTGGCGACGGCGTGGCTGCGCTACATCGCCCGCGTGCCAGGCAACGAGCCCCCGCTGCCCCAGTGCCCAAGCCGATAGACAGTGCCCGGGCGGGTAGGCGAGCGACTACACGCGCTTCTTGATCTTGGCGACGATCGTGGCGTCGTCGGGGAACTCGCCGGTTTCCAGCTTCGAGTAGATCCGGTCGTCATCGACGTAGACCTCGAAGCGGCCGTCCCCATGCGGGTGGAGCGAGAGTTCGCTCATGTTCTGCTTGATCGTGTTCGCGATATTGGTCGCCAAACTGACGGCCGCCGGCTCGTAGTTTCAAGCCGCGCAGTACTCGATGCGGATCTTCATAGGGACAGGATAAGCCGCGGGCAAGGGATCGGGCTACTCGGCTACTCGGTGATCCACACGAAGTCGGCGTAGCGCCTTGCGTGCAGGGCGGAACCGTTATCGCCGTCCGTCTGCTTTTGCATACAGATCACCGTCGCGTGGTCCTTGCCGTTGCGCCGGTGGACCCGGTTCGGGATGCCGTAGCGGTTGGCGATGTGGCCGGTGCCGGCCAGCACGACGATCTGCGCCGTCTCGGGCGCGGTCTGGAACCAGCGCACGACCGTGTCGGCCATGGTGTCGTCCCAAAGCAGCATGCCGCGATAAAACGCCTCGAACTTCGCCGGGTCGAGCTTGGTTCCGGGCGGAAGATGCTGCCGATAGATCTTGTCGAGATACGCGCGGTGCTCGACGTCCGTGTCGTCGAGCGGCGGAAGCGTGCGGCGCATCACCTGGGGCAGTCCCTTGATCCCGACCTTGCGCGCGGCCTTGCGAATCTCGGTCTCGACGTTGAGCGCAACAATCGGCAGGCGATGCTGTCGGCAAAACGACAGGATGGGCCGGTAGAGGGCGACGTCGTACCCCCACCGCTTTTTCCACTCGGTGCGCCGAAGCATCTCGGCCTCGGAAATGCGCCCCTCGGTGTACTCGTCGAGCACCGGCTGGAACTTGCGCTGAAACATCTCCATCCCGACCGCGTGCAGCCGCCCGCGCGAGTACAGATAGTCGATCACCAGCAACTGGACCGCGTGGTGCGCCTTGCTCGTGTGCGACTCCCCGACGTACACGATGTCGGCTCCGGCCAGGTCATCGACCATGGCCATGAACTCGGCCTCGCGCGAGGTCCGCAGGAGGGAGCCCCTGGGTAAGACGCCGGTCCCCGGCGCGGGCCGCTCGGCCGCATCTGCCGCTTCGCCGGGCGCATCCTTGGCGCCCGCGTTGTCACTCTCGTTGCCGGTACTCGCGCAGGCCGCCAGAAGGCCAATCAAAAGGATCCATCGCATGCCGTGCGTATGGTACTTGGCGAACCCTACGGACGGGAAGCCTACGGACGGCGATGCCCTTCGGGGCCGGGCGGCTACGCGGGCACGAACCGGAATTCCGAACCGGCGCCGGCACCGGCACCGGCAACAACGACAAGCCCCCGGATCACCTGATACTCACCGGTCTCGACCGAACCATATCCCGTCAACTCCACGGATTCCCCGTCCTTCGCGATCACATCCACGGTCGCCGTCCGGAAGCGCATCCGGTTCCCGCGGGTTCTCACGGCCTTTTGGTTCGTGACCTCCAGGCAGTCGTCCGCATCTCGCGCATTGGAATCGCGGGTGCCACGAATCGAGGCATAAAAGACGCTGTCACCGAGTCGCGCGCCGTTCTCGATGGCGAACCGAACGCCGACAATGGCCTGCAGCCGCCTCTGCCTCGTCCTATGCATGTCGATCTCGCCGAACTTACCGTCATTGGTCGCGACGAGGTTCGTCCAAAAAGATCCCCGGAAGCGACCGCGCCGGACCCGGACCGTCCGTGTGCAAAACGTCAACGTGGTGCGCTGTTCGTCGACGGTTGCGGCCTCGGGTGGCTGGACGGTACCGATCTTGCCGTCCATGATCCGGAAGACGATGGTGGATCCGCCGATCCGGGCTCCGGTGTCCAACCAGTACGTTCCATCCGCGAGCTCAAGCTTGCAATCGTCGCACATCGGCGAGTCATGGCCCGGTGAAACCGTGTAGCAACCCTTGAATCTGCCGCGACGAATCCAAATCTCGCTCATGCGCCCTCCTTGTTTCAGAACGATAACACTACGCTGGGCAACTCCAGTCAAGGGAAACTCACAGCGTACTCGGACGGCGATGCTTCAGGGCTTTCGGAGTACCAGCAGGCCGATGGGCTCCTGCAACGACCGGCCCCAGCCCTGGGAAACGGCTGCGGTCATGCGGGCGACGCCGGCCCGAAACGCATCGTCCGGGATCGCCACGAGGTCCGAGTAGGCGCGGGCGCGGATTTTTTCGAGGTACGCCACGGGCGAGTCCGCCACCGGCTGGCTGACCGCGCGACGAACGCCGAGCGCGAATCCGGCGCCCGCGAACGCCGCGACAATCTCGTCACCGGCGGGCACCGTCCCGCGCGATACGGCGGCCGCCTCGGGAAAGAACTCCAGATACGGATACCCATCGAGATAATCGCGCAGGTAGTTGCGCACCGCGACGTGCCCGCCAGGGACGAGCACGCGAGCGAATTCAACGGCGACGCCGGCGAGGTCGCCCAGGTGATGGATGGAGTTCGATGCGAAGACCAGCCCTGCGGACTTGTCGGCCACGGGAAGCCGTCGGCCAGTCCCCCGGCAATAGTGAACGGACGGCGCCGGAGCGCCGGCCTCGGCCAGCATCCGCGCGGAACGATCCACGCCCAGCACGAGGGCAGAAAAGGCCTCGGCAAGTCCGCCCGAGAAGCGCCCGGTGCCGCAGCCGGCATCGACCACGAGCGACCCGGACGCCTGCGGCGCCGCATCCTTGACGGCTTGCAGCCACATGCGAAGGACCGCCACGGGCATCGCGCGCGCCTCGCGATAGATCGCCGGAATCGGAGTCGCGTCGTAGTCCACGGTCGAAGCCTATCGCCCAAAGGTCACTGCGGTGAACTCCAGCGGCGGCGCCGGAGGCTTGCTACTACGAGAAACGGAAGAAAGGCGGCGATCTGCATGATCGGCAGAGCCACGAAGACAAGGCCCCCCTGTGCGTCGAGATCGAGGACGAACGTGCGAAAGAGCAGCACGATGGACGCCACGACGATGAGCAGCACACCGGCAAACAACAACAGCAACAAACGCCCGGCAGCGGATTCCTTGCCGGACGGGCCGCGAAAGCGCCGGCCCGAGAGAACCATGACCACGAACGGGACCGCCGCCCAGATCAGAAACGGAAGCACGCTCAGCCACCATCGGGGCTCTCCCGGCGTTCCGGCGCCGATCATGAACCCGATCACCGTCAAGAAACCGACAAGGGCGGTGACGAAGTAAAGGCGGCGCACCATGGCTCTATGCGCGGCGCAGACGGAGCGAGTTTGCCACGACCGTGATCGAGCTCATGGCCATGGCGGCGGCGCCGTAGCTCGGAGTAACTTGAAATCCCAGGAGGCCCGCGGCGGCCGGGATCGCGACGACGTTGTAGGCGAACGCCCAAAACAGGTTCCAGCGAATCGTATCGAGCGTGCGGCGGCCGAGGCGGATGGCGTCCGGAACCGCGTGCAGGTTCGCGCGCACGAGCGTGATGTCGGCGGCCTCGATCGCGATGTCCGTGCCGCCGCCCATGGCGATGCCGACGTCGGCCGCCGCGAGTGCCGGCGCGTCGTTGATGCCGTCGCCAACCATCGCCGTGCCCGGCTCGAGCCGAGCGAGCTTGTCCTCCGGCAACAGTTCCGCGTGCACGGTGTCGAGGCCCGCCGCGTCGGCGATGGCGCGCGCGACTTTGCGATTGTCGCCGGTGAGCATGATCGACTCGACGTCGAGCTCGCGCAGCGCCGCAAGTGCAGCCTTGGCCTCGGGACGGAGCGTGTCCCCCACTTCGAGCCGACCGGCGTAGCTGCCCGCGCGCGAGACGTGCAGACCCTGCGTGTCCGGCACGTCGATGTCGTTTTCCCTAAGAAAGCGCGTGCTGCCGGCCAGAAACTCCTCGCCGCCGGCTCGCGCGCGCACGCCGCGCCCCGGCACGGCGCGAAAGAAGTCGACCTCGAGCGGCTTCACGCCGCGCAGCTCCACGGCTGCGCGCACGGCACCCGCGAGCGGATGTTCGCTGAGATCCTCCGCCGTCGCGGCCGCCTCGAGCAACGCGCGCTCGCCGTCGCTTTCGGGATGTCCCGGATGCAACGCGGTCACGACGAGCTTGCCGGTGGTGAGGGTGCCGGTCTTGTCGAACGCGACTCTCTCGATGCGTGCGAGGCGCTCCAGCGCGCGGGCGTCGCGAAACAGGATGCCGCGCTGTGCGCCGCGCCCCATGGCCACGACGATCGCCGTCGGCGTGGCCAGCCCCATCGCGCACGGGCACGCAATGATGAGCACGGTCACCGCATGCGCGACAGCATCGTTCCAGGCCCCCGCCCCCCCCCAAACGAGTAGCGTGATCAGCGCGATGACCAACACGATCGGGACAAACACGCCCGCGACGCGATCGACGAGTTCCTGAACCGGCGGGCGCGACGATTGCGCCACGCGCACGCTCTCGACGATGCGCGCGAACGCCGTGGCGCCACCGACGCGCGTCGTGCGCAGCCGAAAGCCGCCGGTCGCGTTGACGGTGCCCGACCACACCGCGTCGCCGGGCCCCTTGTCGACCGGGAGGCTCTCACCGGTCAGCATCGACTCGTCGAGGGTGGCGCTGCCGGACTCGATCGTGCCGTCGACGGGAACCCGCTCGCCCGGACGCAGCACGCAGGTGTCGCCCACGCGCACGTCGGCTATCGGGACCTCTCGTACTTCGCCGTCGCGTTCGACGCGCGCCCGTTCGGGGGCGAGTTCGAGCAGCTTGCGCACCGCATCCCCGGCCCGGCGTTTCGCGCGCGCCTCCAGCCACCGGCCCACCAAGACGAACGCCGTGATCAGGGCCGCGGCGTCGATCCACAGAGCGCCACCCGCACCACGCGCCCACGTCCACACCGACCACAAGAGTGCCGTCCACGTTCCGACCGCGACGAGCGTGTTCATGTCGGCCGCGCCGCGGCGCAACAAGCGCCAGGCCCCGACCGAAAAGTGGCGACCGCACCAGAGCACCGAAACCCCGGCGCAGACAAGGGCGACGGGCGGGGGCAGGAACTTCGCGCCAGCGGCCAACAGCACAGCGAGCAGCGCGTCGCGACCGATACCGCCGTCGGAAACATCGCCGTCCGTTCCCAACGACAGCGAAAAGCCCGCCGACTCGTGGAGTTCGCTCGGCGAAAACGGAACCTCGTAGACAACAACGGCCTCTTCGGTTGCCAGGCTCACCGCGGCCTCGACGACGCCGCCCTCGTTTTCGAGCGCGCGCCGGAGCCGCGAGACGCACGACGCGCAGTGCATCCCGCGCACGGAGTACACGACGCGCTCACTCAACGGGCCGCTCATTCATGGGGCGGAAAGAACCAGAGGTTCGTGATGTAGACGGCGTAGGCGGCGAGCAGGATGATGCCTTGGCGCCGGCCGATGCGTCGATCGGCGACGAGCAGCGGGAACGCGAGGACCGCGAACACGACCATGACCGGGAAGTCGACGGCAACCATCGCGGACTCGACCGGGATCGGCCGGATCACCGCCGTGGTGCCCAGGACGAACAGCAGGTTGAACAGGTTGCTGCCGGCGATGTTGCCGACGGCGAGGTCCGCTTCGCCTTTGCGCGCGGCGGCGAGGGTCGTCGCCAGCTCCGGGAGCGACGTTCCTACCGCCATCATGCCCACGCCGATGACGCGCTTCGATACGCCGAAGTCCTCCGCGATGGTGCGAGCGCCCCACACGAGTCCCTCAGCACCGAGCCCGATGCCGACAAGTCCCAACAGGATGAACAGCGAGTGGCGCAGCGGCTTCGGCTTCGCACTCGCCTCCTGGACGAGCGCACCCTGGTAGTTCCGCGTATAGCGCAGCGAGCTCCAGAGATAGAGCACGAAGGCCGTGAGCAGAATCACGCCCGCTGTCCGGCTGACCTGGCCCGCAGGGCCGACCCAAAGCAGCAAGAACAGGGCCGCGAGCACGCCGAAGGGCAGGTCGCTCCGAATCACGCGGCGTTCGACGCGTAACGAGGTCAGGAGCGCGCCGATCCCGAGGATCAGGCCGACGTTGGCGATGTTGCTGCCGACCACGTTGCCCAGCGCGAACACCGGCTGCCCGCGGATCGCGGAGTCCAAGGACACGCCCAACTCGGGCAGTGACGTGCCGAATCCGAGGATGATCGCGCCAATAACGACCTTCGGAAGCCGGTAACCCGTCGCGAGCGCGACGGCGTGGACGACCAGCACATCGCCTGCCTTGACGAGCAGGACGAGGCCGGCCACGACGGCCAGGATCGCGTAGGCATGGTCCATGGGCTGACATCGCCGTCCGGCAGGCGGGCCCGGACGATATCGGCGGGCAACGGTAACACAGCCCGGAACCGGACTCGGACCGCAGATCGACGAGTGTGAAGGGGGGCGCGGGGGCCACAGTTTTGCCTGGCACCTCGTACCGGCGGCCGCGGAGCGGCAGAGTTGCCTGGCACGTACCGAGGCACGTACCGACCGCGTGGCAGTACCGTACGCGGCAGGGTCACCTGGCACCGTACGCGGGACCGTACGCGCGGCCGCCGTACGCGGGCAGGCACCATACGCGCGGCCGACCGCGGGGCAGTACCAGGCGCGGCAGGGTTACCTGGCACCGTACGGCAGGCGGTCTAGGGGGCTGCGGCTTACGAACGGGGTAAAGCCCAGCGCGCGGCTCTTTTTTTTCACGCTTGCGGCGTGGCTGGCAGCCAGGGCGTAGTCGATCGTGAGTACCGGCAGGCCCGCGTCCCTGGCGGTGCGCAACTGCTGGACGAGGGTCTCCGTGGACCAGTCACCGGTCGCCGGCGTCGCGCGGTCGCCCGCATCCGAGTCGCGCCATTTCGCGCCGGCGGTGCCGCCGTACCAGATGCTCTCCTGGCTGATTGCATCCACGACCGACAGCAGCGCGGGGCGCGCGGTCGCGAGCGGGGCGCCGTTTTGGGCGACAACCCGAAAGCCGCGCTGGCGAGCCCTTCCGCGCTGGCGGACCGCCCGGATCAGGTCCACCATCTCGTTCGCGGGATCGACCCCGGCGGCGCGTGCCGCCGCCACGACAGGCGGATGTTCGAAGCCGAGCACCCAGTCCAGATAAACGCCATCGAAGCCGTCATCCAGCGCCGCGTCCACAAGCGAGAGTACGCAGGCCCGCCAAGCGGGATCCCAGTAGGCGACCGGGTAGTTGCCGGCCCAGCCGTCGGGATCGAGCGCCAGTAGAAACGCCGGCCGACCATGGGCCCCCGTCTCTCCATCGGGCGCGCGCCACTTCTTGGTCCAGTACGGCCGGTAGCGTTCGGCTTGGCCGACGTTCAGATACGCGAAACAGAGCTTGCCCCGCGCGTGCAGCCGCAAGACCAGCTCGCGCGTGGGAAACCGCTCCAGCCCCTGCACCGTGCGCGTCGCCTCGATGACCAGCAATCCGTAGGGCGAATCCACGAGCGCGTCCGTCGCGCCCTGCCGCTCGAGCCCGTCGAGTTGCATCGCCCAGGTCCCGGGCCACGCCCGCCGGCCGCTGCGCGCGGTCCCGCAAGCCGCCAGCAGGCCGCACGCCAGCAGGAATTGGGGCAGCGCGAGGCTACGCATGGTTGCTTCATCGGCGGGACGGCGGCTCAAGGTGGAGCGCCGGAAATGTCGAAGGGAACTTGCGTTCGTACGAACCGGGGCGGTGAAGGCGGGCGCAATCGGGAAAAATAGAGGGTGAGAGTCGCATCGGGGCGGCGGCGGTCGGGGTGTGTCCGCGCTGCAAAGGGTGGCTCAACCCTCGTGACCCAACACGGGGCTCGGGTTGAACCTAGCCGGATGGCGTTTTTTGCTGTTCGCGCTGGTCGGGACGGCGTCGATCGTGCTGCTTGCCAGCATCGGCACGCCCTCGCACCAGGGCGAGGATATCGACCGTCACACAGGACGGCGGATTGTCGTGGTCCGCACGGTCGGCGACGCCCTGTTCGAGACCCGGCAGGCAGGCGACGCCCTTTCCGCGCGCGCGCGTCTCAAGATCCATCTCCTCGCCTTTCCCGATGCCGCCATCCTGGCCGACCTCGACGCCGCCCTGGAAGCCGAGCTCTCCGGTATCGATGTTCCGCCCCCGGAGCGCCATGCGGCCTCCGCCGTCATCGCCGCTGAACAGGCCCGTGCCCGCAACCGGCGCGCCGAATTGAAGCACCGAATCGGCGAACGCCTGTCCCGAGAATCGCTGCTGGCCCTGCTTTTCGACCTCGAAGCCGACCGCGCCGTGGCCACGGCCACGGAGGACTTTTTCGCCCCTCTGGCCCGCTGGACCTCCGAACGCCCCCCGGAGACCGAGCCCGACGCCCTCGCCGCCTACGCCCACCGTCGCCTCGAATCCCTCCGCGACGCGGCGGATCCCGACGAGCCCACTGCCCCGAACGACCCGATTCAGCCCCCCACGCCCCCCCAAACCCCCCCTTCCCCCCCCAATCCCTCGCCCGCCCAACTGCCTGCTCCGCTCGAGAATCCCGATCTCCTGCTGGAGGTGGCCCGCGTCTTTCAGGCCCATCAGCGACCGCGCGCGCGGCGGCGTTGGCTGCTGCGGGCGTATGCAGCCTTCCCGGGTTCGACCGCGGCCCGCGACGGGCTCGTGGCGGCATATCTCGGCTCCGAGCGACAGGTGGAGGCGTTTTTGGTCGTCGGCTCGGCGCTCAACGAGGAGCCGAACAACCGAGCGCTCTGGGAGCACCGCGCGCAGATCGCCGTGTGGCTCGGACGGCAACACGCCGAGATCGAGGCGCAGGAAGCGCTCCTGAGCTGGGACGACACCGAGGAGCGTCGCGAGCGGATTATCACACTGTATAGCATCATGGGTAACACCGGTGCGGCTGTGCCCCACGCCCTGGTCCTGGCCGAGCGCGATCCCGACCGCGCCTCGCGCCAGCGAGTGGTCACCCTCGCGCTACGAAGTGGTGACGTCGATGCCGCCCTCAAGATGCTCGACTCGTTCGCGCGGGAGTCGGAGGACCCGGCGTACTGGCGCGACAAGATCATCCACTACGCGACGCAGGATCTCCGGGTCGGACGGGTCATCATGGAACTCGAACTCCTGCGCCGGCTGCACCCCGACCGGGACTACGAGAAGCAGCTCGAAAATCACCTACGGCGCGGCGACGACGATGAGCGGCTTGTCGCGTTGCTCGACGAACGGCTGCGGCGCACGCCCGGTAACCCGGCACTTGAAACCGAAGTGCTCGCGCTGCACGCCGCCTTGGGCCACGACAAGCGCGTGCAGGAGATTCTGGCCGCGCGACTCGCACGCGAGACGGAGCCTGTCGCGTTTTTCCTGAACGTGCCTACCTACCGCTCGGGCGGCGTACCGGGGCTCAAGGAGCGCGCCAAGAAGTTGGCGGAACAGCCCGTGAAGCCCGCCGAGGTCGCGCCGCTATTCAATGCGCTTTACCCGCTCGAGCAAGACGATCCGTTTTACCGCGGCCTTGCGGCCGTGATTGCCCGTCGGCACGCCAAGCACCCCGCGGCACGCGCCTGGCTCGTCTCGAGCGTCGATCGTGGCGCGGATGCCCCCGCCCGGCTTGTGCGCGCCCGCGAACTAGCCGAGGCATGGCCCGACGACGACGGCTATCAAAAGGTCTGGCAGGAACGCGCCGCGTGGGCCGGCGATCTGCGAGAAGAAGTTCGCGCGCGCGAGGCGTGGACGAAGCGGCACGGAGACGACTTCGACAACCGCCGCGCGCTGGCCGACCTGTACGCCGGGCTCAATCGGCCGCGGGACGCGGTCGTGCAGTGGCGCGCGATCGTGGAAAAAGAAGGCGAGGGCGGTCCGGGTGCCCTGCGCCTGATCGACGCGTTGTTTGCCGTGGGCGAGACGAAACAGGCGATGGACTGGCTTGAGCGGCGCGCCGCGCTTCAAGGTGCGTCCCAAACGGACCGGATCTTTGTCGCGGACCAGCTCTTCGGCAACGAGCACTTCGACCGCGCGCTTCGTTTCTACATGGCCGTGCTGGGCGAAGAGCCGGAGCACGCGCACGCGCTGCTCCGGGCGGGCCAGATTCGCTCGTGGACCAACGACCCGCGCGGCGCCATCCCGTTTCTGAATCGCCGGCTCGGAGCGAGCGAGGAGAAGACGGCCGAGGTTCGCTTTTATCTCGGCGAGGCGCACTGGGCCATCCGCGGCGACGACGAGGCGCGGCGCTTCCACAAGGAGGCGCTCGACGCGTTGATCGACCGCACCGACCGCACGATCGACCAGGACGTCATGGTCGCGAAGATGCTCGTGCGTTTTCACCGGCACGACGAGGCCCATCCGATCTTCGAGCGCGTCGTCGCAGCGGTACCCGACAACGCGGACCTCGTGCTCGACTATGCCGATTCGATGATCGCGTCGGGCGATGTCAAGAAGGCCCGCGAGCTTGTGGACCACGCGCTCGAATTGGCGCCGGGCAAGGAGCGAGCGCAACGCCTCGACGGTGTCGTCGCGATCAGCGAGGGACGCTTCGAAGATGCGATCGTCACGCTCGAGACCGTCTTGAAGGTGCATGGCGCCGACGCCGGTACGGAATCGGAACTCGGACACGCGGCCGAGCTCGCGGGCGAGTGGCAGATCGCCGCCGACGCCTACGGCCGGTCGCTTGACCTGCAGCCGGACAACGCCGACGCCCGGCAGACATTGCAACACCTCGCCGACCGTGTCGCCGACCTCGTCCACGCCCGTTTCGACTACAGCCGCACGGGCGACGACCACCGACTGTCGCTGTGGTTCTCCGGCTCGCTGTACGCGGGCAAGGGCCGGCGCTTCGCCGCCGAAATCGGTTTCGCGCGCCACGAGGGCCGCGCGGACGCGGTCTCGGGCGGGGCCGAAGATGTCACGGCAAGCGTCGCCCCGATCCATCTATCGCTGTTTCAGCGCTGGGAGAGGCTCAACGAAATCGGCGGCGGCCTGCTGCTCTACCCCGGCGCCCCCGGCGACATCCCCGTCGGTTTCTGGCTTGGCGGCCACCTGCTGAACCCGAGTCCCTATTCCCTCCTCGAAGTGCGCCTGCACGTGCACGCGCTGCTCGAGCGACCGGCCGCCGCCGCCGGCCTCGGTGGTCGCACCAGCGGACTGCGTGCGCGCTATCAGCGCGACGTTCTCCGCCGCTTCTGGTGGTCCGCGGAACTCAGTTGGGAACTACTAACCCTCGACTCGTCCGCGACCGGATTCGCGCGCGACGGCTACCTCGAAGGCGGCGCGACATTCGGCTGGCGATTGCGCGAAGGCCCCCACCGCGTCGGCTCGCGCCCGTCGATCCTCTCCAGCCCGTTCCCCGGCCTCACCGGCCCGGCGCTCGACAGCGAGCCCGGCGAAACCGCAACTCCCCACATCAGCATCTGGGGCACCTACCACTTCATCCGTCTGCTCGACAGTCAGGAACTCGCAACACTCGTGCCGATCGGCACCCGTTTCGACTACATCTCGGTCGGCGGCCGCGTGGACTGGCATGTGGCCCGCGCACTCGGAGTGTCGGTGAGCGGCACGATCGGGCGAGAGCTGCACGACGGCGATCTCTTCTTCGAACTGAACGCAAACGCAACCTGGCGCCCCGAACACCGCATGGAGCTGACAGCCGGCGTCGGTTTCGGCACGGCCCAGGGCCGCACGGAGGACACGACCACGCTCGCGTTGAGCGTGGCCTTTTCCTATCGCTGGTAATTCAATGTCGGATCACCGGGACGACCTCCCCGAAGAGCCGCAGGGCAAACAGCCCGACGGCCCGGTCGTGCCCGGAGGGAACGACCCCGACAAGAACAACACCGACGCCCAGGATGCACCCTTCGGCGAGGAGACCTGGATCTCCACCGACCCGTTCGCCTTGCCCCCGCCCGACCCCGACCCCGACCCCGACCCCGAACCCGACTCGTCCGCGATAGCTCCGTCAGGCGTGAACGCAGAACCCGCGACCGCCCCGGACCCCGAAGACTCCCCCTTCCAAGACGAGTTCCCCGGCGAAACACTCGTTCGCATCTCGGAGAACACCCCGTTCCACGACGACCCCGACTCGTCGCTTCAGTACCCCGAGGCCGCGACGCAAGATGAAGATCCGGCCCCGGAGGAGCTCTTCCACGACGCCGACACGGACCCGGACCCCGATCTGTCCGCCACGACCACCTCCGCCGCGCCGCAACCGAGCGAAGACGTGGCAGTCGACGAGACCGTTGCCGCCCCCGCCCCCCCCTTACCCACGCCGCCCGCCTCCACCCCATTGAACACGGACTTGGCGGATGATGAGCCGGCGAACGAGGATCCGGCGGACGAGGATCCGACGGCTTGGTTCCGCAACGACCCGGCACGCGACCTGACCGCCACCGCACTCGACGGTGAACTCGACGGTGAAGAACTCGACGGTGAACTCGATCGTGCACTCGACGGTGCTCTCGACCGTGCGCTCGGCAGCGACGAAACGATCGAGCTACCCATCGAAATGATCCGCGGGGGTCCGGAACCGGCAGCCGCGCCGCCGCCGCACAAGGACGGCTTTGTGCTGCGCTACCCCGAGGACACGGGCTGGCACGACGCGGTCGATCAGACCTTGACGGACGTGCTGACGCCCAACGCTCTCGCAGGATTGCCGACGTCACCGGAGGCCAGAGATCCCGACGAGACCGATCCCGCCCCGGCGGACGCCGCGTTGCTCATCGAAACCGCGACGCGGCCCGGGCACGCGCCCGCGACACCTGTGGCGAGCACGCATTCGGGCGCCGACGCGACCGAACCGGACACTGACCTGCCGCACTTCGACGCCCCGGAGCCGGTTTCGGACGAACTCGAGACTCTTACGGGGGACACCGCGGCACCTGTGCCGCAAGGCCGGCGCCGCCGCACGGGCCCCGAGCGTTCGTCGTGGCTTTCTGGCCTGCGAGCGCGACTCCCGTCGTTCCGTCTCGACTTCGGGGCGGTCAAGCGGGCCGCGCGCGGATGGTTCACGGACCTGAAGCAGCGGTGGCGCGAGACGGCCAAGGCGCGCCGCGCCGAACTCAAGCTCGATCGCGACAAGAACTGGTGGCGCAAGACGCTGCTCGAGATCGCGATCCTCTACTCGATCATCATTCCAATCGAGTTCGCGGTCAGCGGCGGCAAGATCGGATCGTTCGGCACGCACCCCCACCCGTACTGGCTGATCATCCTGCCGATGGCGGGTGCGCGCGGCGTCGTAGCGGGCCTGCTGGCCGCGGTGCTGGGCGCGGTCTTGTTTTTCCTCGGCGCACTTCAGGCGCGAGGCGGCGGCGACATCGACGGCCTGTTGACCTACGCGCTGATGCGCGAGCCGATCCTGTTTTTCGCGGTCGGATTCTTTCTGGGCGAGTTGCGCGACGAGTTGGCCCTGCGCTACGGCAAGCTCGAACAGCTCGTCAAGGACCTGAAGGAACGAGGTACGCGGCTGCGGCAGGAGCGCGACGTCTTGGCGGAAGCCAACCGCCTGCTCGAAACGCGCATCGTCGACGACTCGGTGCAGTTCGGCAATATGATCGTCGCCGCGACGCGGATCGAGCGGTCGGGCAGGGCCGAAGTCTTCGAGGTGGCGCTCGACATGGTCGAGGAGCACTGCGGCGCCGGCGCGTCCGTGCTCATGCTTCTGGAGGGCGGCTCGCTCGACTACCTGTGCCACCGCGGCTGGCCCGACGACGAGGTCGGCGAGCGCCTTGCGGCCGCGCGCGCCAGCGAGTTCGTCGCCCGCGCGATCGCCGATGGCACGTCGGTCAACGGGTTCGAAGGGGAAGAGTCGCCCCCGGAGGAGGGCCCGCTGGTCGTGGCCCCGCTGATCTACAGCGGCGGCGTGGTCAAGGCGCTCCTCTGCCTGGACGACGTGCCCCCCGAACGCCTCAACGAGAGCACGGTGACGGTGTTCTTCGGCATCGCGGAGTGGGTCTCCGCGGCCCTCGCGCGGCTCGCCCGCGGCGCCGAGATGCCCGCGCCCCCCGCGGCGTTCGGCCCGCTCGCGCAACCCGGCGCATGGCTGGGCACGCACGAGGACCTGGGCGAACGGCTGCGCCTCGAGGTCGAACGCTGCACGCGCTACGGCGTCCCGACGAGCTTCCTCGCCATCCAGGCGCCGGAGTGGAAGGACGTGACGTTCGAAGGCGGCGAGACACTCGACCACTTCATGACCACGCACTTCACGGGAGGGTTGCGCCCGAGCGATGAGCTGTTCCGCTTCGGGTTCGCGGGGTGCTACTTCCTCGTGTTGGCGGGCACCGACGTCAAGGGCGCAGAGGTCGTGCGGCAACGGCTGTTGCGCCGGGTCGAGTACAGTCCGAACCGCGAGATCGGCGCGATCCGCATCTTCGCCACGGGCCCGGACGCGGAAGCACCGGACCTCGCCTCGCTTGTCGAACGAGTGTCGGCACACTTCCGCGACGCGTCCCCGCTGCCGCTTGACGGCCAGTGCCCGATCGACATCCCGACCGAACCCGCGGCCGGAACGATCGAGGACTTCGTACGCCGACTGCGCATGGAGTCGAGCCTCGCCACCCGCAACAGCTTCGACCTGCACGTGCTCGGCATCCGCGCCGACACCCCCGCCGAGGCCGAGCACGACCTGCTCGCCCGCCACGTGCGCGCCGCCGGCGTGTACACGCTGCGTCCGACCGACGGCGTCTACCCGCTCGGCGCGGGCCAGGTCGCCATCATCTGCCCGTGCACGAACTCCGAACAGGCGGCGACCGTCGCGCATCGCCTCGCCCGTGCGGTTCGCGAGCGCGACCCCGACGCCCCCTACGGCGATCTCGAAACCCAGGTCTTGACTCTCGGCTCGGTCCATCCCGACGCCGGGTCGTTCCTCGCCGCCCTTGCCGGTGGCCGTTCCGGTTCAGGGGAACAATCGTGAAAAAGCATACGGACGGCGATGTCTCCCTGCAGCCCGAACAGCCGGAGTCGGACATGCAAGCCGAGCACGACGAAGCTGTAACGAGCACGGACACGTTCACACCGGGCACGGATTCCTCCAGCCTGGAGACGGCGGCGAGCGCGCCCGCGCGACCGCTCGTGCTCGAATCGGATCCGCCGGTCCCGGCCCCCGCCCCCCCCCAACCCAACACTCAAGAGCCTGTCGCGGCCCCGATAGAACTGGAAGCGACCGGGAACGGCGCGGTGCAGGATCCGCAGCCGTTGCCGCGGCTCGAACTCGAACCCGATCCGGAACCCGAGAAGATCGCGGACGAGACCTCGGAAGGCGACGAAGAGCAGCGTCGGATCAATCCGCGCGTCTGGATGTGGTGTTTCGTTGCCGGAGCCGTCGTGTTCGAGGGCGCCGCCGTCTGGTTCGCGCTGCGCGATCGGCTCGGTCCGTTTTTCGGGGCCATGGCGTTGCATGGCGCGGCGATCGTTTTTTCGCGCCTGGCGGCACACGTCAGGCGTCCCGACCTTTCCCCGGTCGAACGGGATCTGGTCACCTGGACCGGGCTGCTCGTGCCCGGGTTCGGTCCCGTGATCGGATGGTCGCTGCCGCGGCGCGCCGAGCAGGAAGAGGCCGAGAATGCACACGCGGTCTTCGAGCGCTACGCGGACCACGTCAAGGCGCGCGACTCCGGGTACGAGCGGACGCTATTCACGGGCGACTATGTGCGCGACCTCGCGCGCGAGCTCGACGTCGAGAGCTACCGCGAGGTTCTGCGCCAAGGGCAGACGGACCAAAAACGGAGCGCGCTGCGTCGCCTGGCCGAGCTGGGCGAGGCGCGCCATTTCGCGCTCATTCGCGAGTGCCTGCTCGACCCGAGCCACGAGGTGCGGCTCTACGCGTACTCCGAACTGGAGCGGGCGGGGCGGCCGTACGAGGAGGCGATCGCGGACGGATCCCGCATGCTGCGCCGTTCGCCCGACGATCCCGACGCGTTGCTCGTGATGGCGCGCGCCTACCACGACTACGCCGCCAGCGGCATCCAGGACCCGCAGATGGCGGGCTGGTACTTTCGCTCGGCCGACCAGTTCGGCGGGCGCGCGCAGGAAGCGGGCGCACGCACGGAGGGCGCGTTGATCCGCGCGAGCGCGCTGGCCCGCCTGGGCGGGTTCGAGGAAGCCGGGGCATGCCTGGACGCGCTGTCGCCCGAGGAGCAGGGCCGGGCGGAGTGCTGCCTCGTGCGCGCGGAGCTGGCGTACCGGCGACGCGACTTCGCGACCGTGCGGGCCGAAGCGGCGCGCTTCGCGCAAACGGGCGACGAGTTGCCCTCCTGGCTGGCGGCGATGGTGGGAGAACGAGCATGACGGTCGATGTCTGTCTGATCCTCGAGGGAACCTACCCGTTCGTTTCGGGCGGCGTCTCTTCGTGGGTGCATCACCTCACGTCCAAGCTGCCTCACATCTCGTTCTACATCCTGCACATCAGCCCGAAACGCGGCTTCTACACGAAGGGCCACGTCTACGACATGCCCGACAACGTGAAGGGCGTGCGCGAGGTCTACCTGCACGACTATGTCCTTTCGAGCAAGGGCCGTCCGACCGGGCTCGCCGAGAAGGTCGAGTTCTTCCGGCAACTCGTTGAGGACATGCGCGAGGGGCGTTCCGGCTCGTTTGCCGCGTTCCTCCGCGCCCTGCAGTCGGAAGGCAACGAGGGCTTCAGCGCGTTCGATCTCCTGCAGACGTTCGAGAGCTGGGAGGTTCTCGTCGACAACTACCGGCGCGAGGCGGGCAACGAGAGTTTCCTCAACTTCTTTTGGACGTGGCGCTACGCCTACCTGCCGCTGTTCAACCTGCTCTCGGCCCGAATCCCGCGCGCGCGGGTCTACCACACGATCTCGACCGGCTATGCCGGACTTCTCGCCGCCGGCGCGAAGGAGCGCAACGGCTCGCCGATGCTGCTTACCGAACACGGCATCTACACCAAGGAGCGCCGCATCGAGATCAACCGTAGCGACTGGATTCAGGACTGGGACTCCGGCGAGATCGTCGCGGAACGGAAGGCACCGTACTTCCGCCGCTACTGGATCCGCCAGTTCCAGATGATGAGCCGCATCACCTACGAGTACGCCGACGAGATCTTTACCCTGTACACCGGCAACGCGGAGGAGCAGATTCGCGACGGCGCCGACCCGAACAAGATCCGGGTCATTCCGAACGGCATCGACATGGAGCGCTTCGGCGAGGCGGCGGACCGCTTCGACGCGCGCGGCGAAAACGACCGCTTCACGGTTTGCTTTCTGGGCCGTGTCTGCCCCATCAAGGACCTGATGACGTTCATCGGCGCCATGCGCCTCGTCGCCGACGAGGTACCCGACGTGCGCGTGCGCGTGCTGGGTCCGATGGACGAGGATCCGGAGTACGCGGAAATGTGCCAGCGCCATGCCCGCCAGCTCGGTCTTGAACAAAACCTCGCCTTTGAAGGCAAGGTCGATGTGTTGCAGGAGCTGCCCAAGTGCGACGTGATGGTGCTGACCAGCATCTCGGAGGCGCAGCCACTGGTCATCCTGGAGGCGGGCTCGATCGGCGTGCCGTCGATCGCCACAAACGTCGGCTCGTGCGCCGATCTCTTGTACGGCGCGACGCCGGAGGACCGCGTGCTCGGCGCGGGCGGCGCCATCACGCCGATGGCCTCGCCGGGCGAAACCGCCCGCGCCGTCCTCCAGCTCTACTACGAACCGGAACTGCGCAAGCGCATGCGCGACGCGATGCGCGAACGCGTGCTGCGCTTTTACAACCAGGACGACATGGTCGCGGCCTACGACGAGATCTACACCGGCCACGCCAACAAGTCCCCCATCCAGCACCTCAGGCCCGACGCCGAGCCCGATCCCGAACCCGATCCCGACTCGTCGCACCGGAGCGCCGAAAGCACCGCGGAACCCGAGGTTGTACCCGAGCCGGAGCTCGTCACTCTCCCGATCCCGGAACTCCCTCCGGAGCCCGAACCGGAAGAATTCGAGACGCTGGACGAAACAGCCACAGCACCGAGCCCGGAACTACAGCAAACGGGCGTGCCCGCGCCGAAGCGCGAAGCGCGACGGCGGGACGGCGATATCCCGGCGCCGCCGGAAACAGACCTGGACCAGACCCTGGCCGACGTCCTGGAATGCACCAGAGACCTGGCGAACAACCCCGAAGCACCGCCCCCCGAAGAAGAAATCGCCGTCCGTAAGCTCCCCTCAGATGCCACTCCCACTCCCGAACCCGACTCCGACCCCGACGAAGACCCCAACGCAACCGCCACCGAACTCAGCTCGTTCATAAGTGCGCCGAAGGCGCGAACTAACGAAATACGCGAAGCGAATTTCGCAGGCGATAAGCCCACTGGAGAGGACGACGCGTAATGGCGGGCATCGGCTTCGAACTCCGCCGCATGATCGACGAGCGGGACGGCTTTTTGGCCAAGGTGCGCGCCTACGCCTGCGCCGGGTTGATCTCGTCGGGGCCGTGGTTGATGACCATCCTGACGCTGTCGCTGCTGAGCGTGGCCGGACCCTACGTGAGCGGCGGCCATCGCGGCTACGACCTGTTCCGCGCGCTCGTGACGTATGCGTTTGCGTTCAGCCTGCTGATCACCGGGGTCGTTCAGATGGCCGTCACGCGGCGCGTTGCCGACCTGCTGTACGCCAAGGAGCACCAGCGCGTTCTGCCGGCGTTTGCCGCGACACTCCTTGCGACCGGACTGGTCCACGGCGTGCTCGCCGCCTGGTTCGCGGCGTGGGCGGGGTTCGGCGTCACGCTGTCGTGCCTTTGCGCGGCCCTCTTCGCGGTGATCGGCATGACGTGGATCGCGCTCATCTGGCTCAGCGTGTCCCGCCAATACGACGACGTGTTGCGCGCGTATGTCTACGGCACGCTCGTCGCGATGGTCGGGGTCGTCTTGTTGCTGCTCGGCCGTGGAACCAACGGCGTGCTCGCCGCCTACATGGCCGGGCAGGCGTTCACGCTGATGCTGCTTGTGCGCACGATCGTGCGCGGCATGGAGGCCGGCGGCAAGCGCGAGTTCATCGCGCTCAGGAGCACGATCGACTTCCCCCGCCTCGTGGGTATCGGCCTGCTCTACAACGGCGCGATCTGGATCGACAAGATGGTGTTTTGGTTCCTCGACGGCGTCGGTCCGCACCCGTTCGTGCGCTACCACCCGCTCTACGACACCTGCTCGTTCCTCGCGTACCTCACGGTCGTGCCCGCGCTCGCGGTCAACCTCGTCCGGCTCGAGACGTCCTTTTACGAGAAGTACCGCGAGTACTACAGCGCGATCCTCGGCGGCACGCCGCTCAAGGTCATCGACGACAAGCGCAGCCGCATGCTCGGCAATCTGGGCGAGGGTGTCGTGCGCCTTCTGCGTATTCAGGGCGCGATCACCATCGCGGTGATCCTGTTCGCGCCGCCCATCGTCGAATTCCTGGAACTGCCGCCCGCCGCCATCCGCGTGTTTCGGCTGACGTGCCTGGGCGCACTGTTCCATGTGCTCTTGCTGATCACGATCCTGATGCAGATGTATTTCGACCTGCGGACGCAGGCGCTCGCGACCTCGCTCGTGTTCTTCGTGCTGAACGGGACGCTGGCGTGGTGGAGCGTGCACCGCGGCATCGACACGTACGGCGTCGGCTACGCGCTCGCGTCGTTTCTATCACTGCTGCTCGGCTTCCTGCTGTTGCACCGCGCCCTCGACCGGCTCGACTACATGACGTTCACCTCTCAGCCCATTTCCACCGACCGCCCCGAAGAGGCGGCGCCCGATGCGGTGCCCGAACAGGCACAAGACGAGAGCGAAGACGAAAACAACGAAGACAAAGCCAAGGACGGCGATGCCCCTGCAAAGGCGCCGGTTCCGACGGTGACGCCCGCCCCATTTGTCGCGTCACCGAAGGAGCCCCCGCTCGCCGCACCGGAACTTCCGGTGCGTGTGCCCGAGCCTCAACCCGAGACGGCCGCATCCGCGGTCGGCGCGGGGGAAGCCGGCGCCGGAGCAGACATCGGACCCTTCACGCAAGACGCGGGATCCCTGGCGGGAGAGGACCTTCACCCCGAAACCTCCGCCCGTCAGGACCCGCCGACTGCCACGGAGACCGATCTGGTTGCATCGCCGTCCGCGGCATCTTCGCCAGAGCCCGGCAAGCCCAACGCACCCGACGACCGCTTCATCCTGTATCCGCCGAGCGCAAGCAGCGACGACGGCGAGGAGGACGAGGACACCCCGGATCTCGAAGAGACGATGCTCGAGCCGTCGGACTGGCTCAAGAAACCGGCGGATGAGTAGGGTCTGCCGCGCTTTCAGCGGGTGACGGACGTTCGCGGCGTGAGGACCGCGCGCACCTTGCGTGCCATCTCGTCCGGCGTGAAGGGCTTTTCCAGGAACGCCGCGCCGTGCTCGAGGATCTTGTTTTGCTCGATCGCGTCCGCCGCATAGCCAGACATGTACAGAACCCGCGTTTCAGAGTGAAGGCCGCGCACCTTCTCGGCCACTTCGGGTCCGCACATCTCCGGCATCAAGACGTCCGTCAGCAGGAGGTGCAGCCGCCCCTGATACCGGCGCGCGATTTCGATGGCCTCCCGCGGGTGCTCGGCGACCAGGACGTGGTAGCCGTATAGCTGAAGGATATCGAACGCGACATCGCGGACCGCTTCCTGATCCTCGACCAGCAGGACCGTCTCGGTGCCTTCCAGGTCGGTCTCGAATACCGGCTCCTCCTCGCTCTCGACGATCGTTTGCTCCACGGCGGGCAGATAGACGCGAAACGTGGTCCCGAGCCCGACCTCGCTGTAGACCTCGATGTGCCCGCCGCTCTGCTTGACGAGACCGTAGACCGAGGGCAATCCGAGTCCCGTGCCCTTCTCGGGCGGCTTGGTCGTGAAGAAGGGCTCGAAAATACGCGCCTGGGTGTCCTTGTCCATCCCGCAACCCGTATCGGACACGCTCAGAACCACGTACGGGCCCGGCAGCACGCCTGCCTGCACGGCGGCATACACCTCGTCGATGTACTTGCGACCGGTCGCGATCGTCAGCGTGCCCCCCCCGGGCATCGCGTCGCGCGCGTTGATGCACAGGTTGAGCAGCGCATCGTGGAGCTGATCCATGTCGATCAGCACGGGCGACAGATCCAGAGCGGGCCGCACGATCAGGATGATGTGATCACCCAGGACGTGGCGCAGCATCTCGTCGCAGTCGCGCACGACGCGGCTGAGACTGACCGCCACGGGTTGCAGGACCTGGGCCCGGCTGAAGGCGAGCAGGCGCCGCGTGAAGCTCGCGGCGCGCTGGCCGGCGTCGCGGATCATGCTCACCTCGCGGTGAAGCGGCGTATCCTCCTCAAGCCGGCCCAGCGCGAGGTCGGCGTAGCCGCTCACGATGGCCAGCACGTTGTTGAAGTCGTGCGCGATGCCGGCCGCAAACCGTCCGAGTGCCTCCATCCGCTGGCCCCACCGCACACTCGTGTCCAACCGGTGCCGGGCCACCGCATACTGGACCGCGCGGCAGAGCGTCGCTCCCGTTCCGTCCCGCTTGAGTACGTGGTCCTGCGCGCCGGCCTCGAGCGCCGCCCTGGCCAATTCCGGCGCCGCCACGGTGTTTGTCAGGACCACGACCGGAAGCGACGGGTGCCGCTCGACCATGGACCGGACGGCGGCGATACCGGGAGCGTCCGGAAGATCCAGGTCGAGAAGGACCGCATCGAAATGCCCCTCTTGCAACACGTCTTCGGCGTCCGCAAGGCTCCCGGCCGTCGCCGAAACTTCGACCGGCTGCGGCTGCTCGCGCAACGTTTCCCGAATCCACCGGGTCTCGTCCGGATCGCCGTCCACGACCAGAATCGAGAGCGGAGGCTCCCTTCCGGCCTTCGCGTTCATACATGATCTTATCGGAGCCAAGCCACGTTTCCTTTACTTTCACTGTGGTATCCCTTATGCCAGGGATATCTAGGGGAACCGCGAAAGCCCCTCTACATACCGGCCTTCAAGATCTTCTTGAGTGACGACCCGATAGCTCCGATGTCTATGATGGAGTCACTTCAATGGAAACGGTCAAGAAGACGCCTCACACCAAGGCAGCGCCCGCGTCGGACGCCCCCGCACGCCTGCACCTCCTGCTGGTCGATGACGACCCCCACATCCCGGAACTCTACCGGGACTACCTCGCAAGTGCCTCCGGACTAACTCCCGAACGAGTCTCACTCGTACTCCATGTCGCATCCTCGAGCCGGGCCGCGGTGAACCGGTCCCGGGCAATTCGCGAAAAAGGAGAGCGGCTGGCGTGTGCCCTCATCGACTACGACCTGGGAGAAACGCCGAACGGAATCGACACGACGCTCGCACTATGGGAGATCGATCCGGAGACGCAGTGCACGCTGGTGACCGGAGCGAGCGAACTCGGGGACGCCCAGACGGTCCAGCGCATACCGGCGCAGTTCCTGATGAACTGGGACTTCCTCGCGAAGCCGTGCGGGCCGTTCGTAATCGCGCAACGGGTCCGTCGCTCGGTCTCTGCATGGATCGCGCGGCGAGCGGCCAAGAGCCGCACGAGGGAGATCGAGGGCCTTGTCGACGAGCTCTCTCGGGTGAACTCCGAACTGGAAGAGAAGGTTGCCGGGCGCACGCTTGACCTCAAGCAGCGCAACGAGGAACTCGAGACGAATCATCGCGACCTGGAGCGCGCGTTCGCGGATGTCGAGCGGGCGCAACATCAGGTTCTTCAGAGCGAGAAACTGGCATCGATCGGCCAGCTCGCGGCCGGTGTCACCCACGAGCTGAACAACCCGATCGGCTTCGTTCACTCCAATCTCGGAACGCTGGAGCGATATGCCACATCGATCGGCACGCTCCTGGACGCGTACGAGGCCCGCCTGGGCCCGGACGATGCCGAACTCAGCGCGCTGCGCCGCGAACTCAAGATCGACTTCCTGCGCCAAGACCTCCCGGCGCTGGTGAAAGAGTCGCGCGAGGGCACGGAGCGGGTCAGAAAGATCGTGGCCGACCTGAAGGTGTTTTCGCATCCGGGCGGTTCCGGGCCGGCCTATTCGGACCTGCTCGAAGGCCTTGACAGCACGCTCAACATCGTGGGCAACGAGTTGAAGTACAAGGCGAACGTCGTCCGCGACTTCGGCGAACTCCCGCGAATCCGGTGCCTGTCCGACCAACTCAACCAGGTGTTTCTCAACATCCTGGTCAACGCCGGGCAGGCCATGGAGTCGTTCGGCGAAATCGTCGTCACGACGCGCGCCGAACCCGAGCACGTCCTGATCTCGATCCGCGACAACGGGCCGGGCATCCCACCCGAGATTCTGGAACGCGTGTTCGACCCGTTCGTCACGACCAAGGAAGCGGGCAAGGGAACCGGCCTCGGCCTGAGCATTTCCTACGACATCGTCCGCAAGCACTGCGGCGAGCTTCACGTAAAGAGCGAACCCGGCCAGGGGGCCGAGTTCACGATCCGACTGCCGATCAACGGCTGCGGAGGAGCATCATGAACACCCGAGATCAGCCGTGGCTTCTCCTGTGCGTGGACGACGAGCCCAATATCCTGCGCTCCCTGCAACGCTCTTTTCTCGACGAGCCGTGGGAAATCTGCACGGCGGACGGCGGCGAAGAAGCCCTCGCCATCGTCGGAGAACGGCGCCCGGACGTGATCCTCTCGGACTACCGAATGCCGGGCATGAACGGCGTGGAATTCCTCCAGCAGGCCAAGCGCGTCCACGCGGACAGCATCCGCATCGTGCTCAGCGGCTATGCGGACCTCGACGTCATTCTCGCCGCACTCAACGAGGGCGAGGTCTACCGCTTCCTGAGCAAGCCGTGGAACGACGGCGAACTGCGCGACGTGATTCGCAAGGCGATCGGCGTCAAGCACCTTTCGGATCAAAACAAGAGCCTGCAGGCGGAACTCGAACGCTCGCTCGCGGAACGCACCGCGGAGCTGCATGCCAAGCGACGCGCCCTCGTCCTGAACCGCGAGGTACTGGAGCTCCTGCCGCTTCCGATCCTCGTAATCAACGAGCAAGGAACGGTGACATTCGCCAACGCAGAGAGCCGCACGCTACTCAGCACGGGTGGCGAGGATCCGGTCGGCCTGCCGGCGCCGCCGCTCGTCGCCGGCCGCCGCGAGCGCTTCAGCCACTCGTCGAACGTGCCGGGCGTCGTGGTCCGCCACATGGGCCCCTTCGTCCACAAGGGCAAGCCGGTCGGCGCCGTCATCATGACGATCGACGTCGAGGCGTTCGCACGCCACGGAGAGCCGGTCGCCGCGCCGGGGCAGTCAAGGACGGCGATGTCTTCGGACGGCCCGACCGCGGACCCGATGGCCGCCGATTCCGCGCCCCCGCCCACGCCTTTCGCCATCCCCGACGCGTCTCCCGCCGACAGTGAGACTGCCGACAGTCACACGGCCGACAGTGACACGGCCACGGAGAGTGGGCCGAATCAGGAACGCCCGGCCCTAGCTCTCGCCGCCGCGGACGTCGACAACACCAACGCCGACGACCCTGGCCCGTTGCCGCCGCTGGACGCCATTCCGGCGCCGGCCGCGCCGCGCCTGCGCTACAACGACGAGTATTTCGCGGAGCTTCCCTCGGAGCCGCAAGAACGCGACAAGCCCCGGAGCCCCGGGAACGGAGAATGGAATGAATAGACTCGGAATCGCCACCGTGATGTTCGTCGACGACGAGCCGTCGATCCTCAGCGCGCTGCGCCGCCTGCTGCACGACGAGCCGTACAAGATCGTCACCTATGAGAGCCCGACCGAGGCATTGGTCGCGGCAAACCAGGATCCGCCGGCGGTCGTCGTCGCCGATTACCACATGCCAGGCATGACCGGACCCGAGCTGCTGCAGGGACTTCGGCGGCTGAACGAGAACATCGTCCGCATCATTCTCACGGGCAAGCCCGACGTCACGGCCGTGCTTGACGCGGTCGAACTCGGCGCGGTTTACCGCTTCCTCCTCAAGCCCTGGGACGAGGACGAACTGCGCGTGTCGCTGCGCCGGGCCGTCGATCACCACTGCCTGCTCGACGAGCGGACGGCGCTCCAACGCCGGATTCGCGAGCAGGAACGACGTCTGGCCTCCCTGCAAAGCAACGTGGAAGCCTCACGCGGCTGACCGCGACGCCGATAAGAAACAACCGGTCCGGGAAAGACCGGGGAGTCCCTGTCGTGATACATATCCAAACTATGGTTTCCACACACGCGACAGGCCAGGCTCCCCCATCTGCGAGTGCAGATCCCGGACCATTTTCTCCTCGCAGGCCGAATGACACGGACCGGAGCAAACGGACGGCGATGCTTTCGGCCGACCACTTGGATCAACGCGCGATGCCGCGCTTCGCGCCGTACACCTTGAGGAGGCGGCGCGCGCGCCGAGCCGTCTCGGACCCTCGTCGCGAACCCCGGGCAAGCCGGCGCAACATCCGCTCACTCGACGCCGACAGCGCGCCGCGCCGCAACCAGCGCAGTCGCCCGAGCGTCGCTGGTGAATAGCGAAGCTCGACGATGCGCGGCGGGCCGAGACCCAGCACACGCACGCCAAACCGCACGGGCCGCAGGTCCGGCCGCTCGCCGCAGGGGTACCGAAGCCACACGCGATCATCGACCCGCAGGCACCCGTCCGCGAGGCGCGGCCTACGAAACGCTCGCACGGTCTCAGAGCAGATTTCCACGATCCGCGTCACGGCCATGACCGTCAGCGCCGCCCGAAGTTTCACGCGCGACGCGGGCTCAAGCTGGTCCCAGAACGGCGGCGCGAACGTGCGCAGGCTTCCCCGACTCAACGTGAGCCGCAACGGCCGTGGTCCCCCGTACGCGATCACCTGGCGGGTCCGCCGCGACCGTCGCCCCGAGGCGATGTAGACGCTTCGACCGCGGACGGGCTTGAGCGTCATCTCGTAGAACGCAAGGAGCAGTACCACGGACGTTGGACGTCGCGCGCCGGGATCGCCTGCGCCGATTCCCGCGCGTGGCTCTAGCGAGCACCCGCAAAGCGGACGATCGTCTGCGAGCCCTTCCTCGTGAGCGCCGGATTCGTCGACTCCGCCTGCACGGTTACGTATCGCTCGCCCGCCCAGACTTCGTGGCGCACATGCCAGCGGGTCAGCTTCACCGGCGCGCTGATCGTGGCCGCGCCGAGCTTCTTGAGATCGCCCGGCAACTTCACGCGCGCGAACAGGCGGCGGTCAAACACCCCTTTGCGGCTCTTCGGCAGATAGTTCAGCATCAGGCCCTGCGACCAGCGCTGCGGACGAACACGAACCAAAAAAGCATCGCCGTCCCTGGCTCCCTCGCTCCGGATCGCCGGCTTGTCCAAGGGAGCACGAAGCGGCTGGAAGGCGGGATCGGACAGGCAATAGCGCGAGACCATGCCGCGCAGCATGACGTCGTAGAAACTCTTGCGCTGCTTGCGGCCGCGGAGAAAGCGCGGAAAGCCCAAGAAGCCGACAGGCAGGCTGGTAAACGCGAGCCGGTACTGAAACGTGCTCACCGCGCCGAGCGGACAGGCCGTCTGGCGAAAGTGCTCCCACTCGGCCATCGCCATCTCGCCGCGGTCGCCGTCGAGAGCCGCAAACAGGCCGCCCGCGCCCGCGTGCACCCAGTTGAGCGTGACCAGCCGTTCCGGCGCGATCGTCGTCGGCGGGAAGAACACGAGCTGGTTCATCGAACGGTGGTGGCTGCGCGACAAGACGCCGTTGAAGCACGCCCCGGAAAACACGACCGGCGCGCGCTCAAGTTCCAGCCGCCCGATCTCCTCGCCCTTCATGCCCTTCACGACGCACCACGCCTGCCCGTGCCCGAAGTGCATGAAGTAGTCATACGACAACAGGTGCGCCCCGCTTCCGGACATGGCCACGACGCCGGCCTTCGGCGCTGCCCGCGGCGGCGCGGTTTCGCGGGCGATGATCCGCTCGACGAAACGCAGCAGGTCCTCGCCGTCGCGCGCGCACAGGTAGCCGAAGTGAAAGTCGGGCAGCGGATCGCCGTCGAGGTTGCGGCAGAGCTCGAGCACCCCGTAATGGAAATCGATGTCGACCGTCGTCGGCTTCAGCACGAACGCCACGTACTCGGGCCCGATCGCGCGCAGCGCCCGGCGCACCCGCGAAACATCGCCGTCCGTCAGCTTGATCACCTTGGCGCCGCGATGCTTCTTCAGGAGCTCGATCGCCTTTTTGGCCGCGCCGCGGCGCGCCACGTCGGTCACAATCACGTACTTGCCGCCGGGCTTGGGCAGCCCCTTCGAAAGCGGGATCCAGCCCGGCGGATCGCCGGCGAACGCGGCCAGGGACAGAGCAAGCAGGGCAGACGGAATGAGACGCATGATCGTTCCTTTCACAGGTTAGGGGGCGCGGGGGCAGATCTGTTCCGTTTTTTCTGGAACGCCTGGGCGCGCGCTGCTCCCCTACCCGTGTGGACGCCAATCCCTCGCGATCTCGAGAACTGGGATGTGGGCCGCTGGGCGAACTTGCCGAGTTGGCGCGGCACGCGCGCGAGGGCGACCGCGCCGCGCTGGAAGCGCTGCTGGAGCGCAGCGTCGGGCTCGTGCACACGATCGCCCGCGCACGGCTGGGCCCCACTCTGGATGCCGACTCCGCAGCGGTCGATGCGTTGGCCGAGGTCGCGTCCGGTATCGCAAAGCTGCGCGACCCGCGGGCCTACCCCGCGTGGCTGCGGCGGGTGACAACCCGCTGCGCGAACCGCGAGCGCCGCCGCTGGCGAAAAAACGCCGCGCCCCCGCCCCCCCAAAGAGATACGCCCGCGTCCGTCCCTGCGCCGCACAGCGCGCCGGGACTACAGCCCGAGGTACTCGACGCCCTCACCGCGCGCGAGGATGCCGCGCGGGTCCGCGACGCGCTGGCCGCCATGTCGCCGCGCATTCGCGAACCGCTTCTGCTGCATTTTGGCGAAGACCTTGCCTACCGCGAGATCGCCACCGTGCTCGGCACAAGCCTCGGCACCGTCGCGCGGCGCATCAAAGAGGGCCTCGCCCGCCTGCGCCGCCAACTGGGAGAATCCGAATGAACCCGAACTGCCCCGACTGCCCGCTCGACGATGCATCCCACGACCGGATCGCTGTCGCCGCACGCCACGACGCGCCCGACAAAACCCGCCGTCGCGAACTGATCACCCCCGCGCTGAAGCGTGCGGAGCAACGGCACGGCCGGCCCGGACGGGTGTTCACGCTGCCCCGGATCATGGCCGCCGCCGCCGTCTTGCTGGCCCTGACTCTTTGGTGGAAGCATACGGACGGCGATGTCTCTGAACCGACCACGCACGCCGACGCGGCGAGATGGCAACTGCTCGGCGTCGTGGGACCGGTGCGGGTCGCAGTCGAAGCGGCGGTGTACGCGGCGCCGGGAGGCGGCGACAAGTTCACGGTGCGCATCCGCGTCACGAATGTCGGCGACCGGCCCTTGGGGCTCGATCTCGCCGAGTGCGTGTTCCCGGCCGCCGTCGGCGTCGCGCGTGCGCGGCGGCTACCGGTTCACCCCAACGGTATCCGCGCGGGTGCGCCGGTCCTCTCGCCCGCGGCCGAACGGGCGCTGGTCGATGCGTTCGACTCGCTGACGCCGCTCGCGCCGGGCGAATCGCTCGAGTACTTCCCAAAAAAGTCGCCGAACACGCGCGCGCGCCTCGACCAACAGCGCGGCACGCACGTGCACATCTTTTTTGCCGGACGCCTGCTCGCGACGGACGGCGACGTCGTGTATCTGCCGAGCTGCTCCTCGGACGGCGGTCAGCTCGGCAATTGGCTGCGCCTGCCGCGTCCGTGGACCTGGAAGAAACTGCCGGCGGACGCCCTCTTGATCCGGTAGCCCCGGCCTGCGCCTCGCTCAGCGGGCAAAACATCGCCGTCCGTCCGCTTTTCTCAGGATTCGTTCACTCCGAGCGGCAAGAGGGCGTTCGCGCCGTGCCGGGACGGAGGCTATCATTCGCCGATGAGTTCTTTCGAGCAGCTTCGCCAGACGCTTCACGACATCGGTGTTCTCAAGTCCGCGCGGGCGATCCTGGCGTGGGACCAGGAGACGTACATGCCGCGGGGCGGGGCGGAGCTGCGGGCGAATCAACTGGCGCTGCTGTCCGGGATTATTCACCGACGCGTGGCCGATCCGGCGCTCGGTGAGATGCTGTCGGCGACGGCGGCGAAGGCCAACGGTGATCCCGACGTCGCGGCCATCGTGCGCGAGTCGACGCGCGACCACGAACGGGCGACGAAAGTTCCGGCGGAGCTGGTCGAGGAGCGCGCGCGGGTCACGACGCTCGCGCGGGGCCACTGGGCCGAGGCGCGGACCGAGAACGACTTCGCGAAGTTCTTGCCTTGGCTCGAACAGGTCGTGGGCGTTTCGCGGCGGATCGCCGAGGCGCGAGGATACGACGAGAGTCCGTACGACGCGCTGCTCGACGACTACGAAGCCGGCGCGACCGCAAGCCAGCTCAACGAGATCTTTCCGCCGCTACGCGAGGCGCTGACCGACCTGCTGGGCCGTATTCTCGACTCCGGCGTCGATGTCGACGACAGTTGCCTCCGGAGGACCTACGCGCCCGACCTGCAAGCACAGTTCTCGCGCATGGTCGCCCAAAAGATCGGTTTCGACTTCCAGCGCGGGCGGCTCGACTTGACGGTGCATCCGTTTTGTTCGGGTACGGGGCCCGGCGACGTGCGCATCACGACGCGCTACGACAAGAACGCGTTCGACGACGGGTTGTTCAGCGTGCTGCACGAGACCGGCCACGGCATGTACGAGCAGGGCCTCGATCCCCGCCACTTCGGCACGCCGCTGGGCGAGTCGTGCTCGCTCGGCATCCACGAGTCGCAGAGCCGGATGTGGGAAAACCTCGTCGCGCGCAGCCGCGGGTTCTGGAAGCACTTTTACCCCAAGGCGCAGAACCTGTTCCCGCACGGCCTCGGTGACACCTCGCTCGACGAGTTCCACCGCGCGATCAACCGCGTCAGCCCGAGCCTGATCCGCGTCGATGCCGACGAGGTCACCTACAACCTGCACGTGTTCCTGCGCTTCGAACTCGAGCAGGCGATGCTGACCGGTGAACTCGACTGCAAGGATCTGCCGGAAGCGTGGGCCCAAAAGTTCGAAACCGCGTTCCGCATTCGTCCGCCGAGCGACACGAAGGGCTGCCTGCAAGACATCCACTGGAGTGCGGGCCTGTACGGCTACTTCCCGACCTACACCCTGGGCAACGTGTACGCGGCGCAACTCTTCGACAAGGCCGAAGAGGATCTCGGCGAGCTCGAGCCGCAATTCCAGCGCGGCGACTTCCGGCCGCTGAAGGACTGGCTCCAAAAAAACATCCACCGCGAGGGCCGCCGCTACGCCCCGCGCGACCTGATCAAGAAGGTCACCGGAAAAGAGCCCTCGCAGGAGCCGCTGATCCGGCGTCTCACGGAAAAGTACGGCGCGGTGTACGGCCTGTAACGAGAGGCGTCAGGAACGGACGGCGATACCCCTGCGAAACTCCGCTTCGCGGATTTTCGTTGGCCCGGGCCGCCCGAGGCGGCCCCACTCGCAGGCGCGATGGGTCAGTCGTGTTTGCTCGTACGGCGTTCCCAGAGCAGGTGTACGGACTCGATCTGGAATCCGACGCGGCGGCAGTTCCTTAGGCTTGTCGTTCCCGGTTCTACGTCGGTGACCACGGTTTCGAGGCCGAGTTCGGCGCTGTCGTGCAGTCGCGCCAACAGCAGCTCGCGCTGCAGGCCCCGTCCGCGATGCCTGGGATCGGTGTAGGCGTTCGCGAGATAGCCGTGCTTGCCGTCGTCGGTCACAAACAACGTGGCCCAGGCGACCGGACTGCCTTTCACGTAGGCAACGAATTTCCGGAACCGGTCCGTGCAGTAGTACTCGCGCTTGGCCGAGCGGACTTCAGCCGGGATCTCTTCGCCCCCCGCCGACTCCAGCAAATCCAAAAACGCATCGGCGTCGTCGGTGTGCCACCGCCGGATATCGACGCCATCGGCCGGATTCGCGATGTCGCACACGTCATGGCCGAGATAGCAGAGGCTCTCGGTCTGTTCGAACCCCGCCCGATGCAACCCGTCCTTCAGGTCCGGCGTGCAGTGTTCAAGCCGCAAATCGATCCGCGGCGCGGCGCCTTCCGATTTGTCGTACCGGTCCAGCATCTCGTCGAACGCTTCGAACGACTCGTCGTCCAAACCAAGCACCCGATTCGCGTAGGTCGATGCAGGACGAGAACGATCCACAAGAAGCACAACGCCATGCAGCGCACACACCTTCATCGCGGACGGCGCCGGCGACGAGAGGGTGCGGCACGCATTGAAGAGGGCGTACTCGACTTCGAGGGCCTGGACTTGTTCGGCAGGAATCATGGCTGTTGCCGCGATCCTATTCGATACCGCGTGACGGAGCCGAGATCGCTACTCGGGCAGCCCCAGAAACCACTGGCGCCAGAGCTTGATCTCGCCCCATTCCGGATTCAGTTCGTGGTGCCTCGTTCCATCCGGATCGGTCGTCTCGATGAGCAGATCCCGCAGCCCGCCCGCGTCGCCGATGCCGCCAAGCCGGGTCGCGAGTTCGAGGTAGTCCAAGACCGAATCCGCGATGCGAATCACCGGCGCGTCGACGTTCGCCCCGGGGCTCTGTTCGTAGGGCTCCGCCTGGATCAGAAAGACGGGCCACGGCCCTTCGTCCACCGGAAGAAAGACGACGTCCGCATCGTCGCCATCACGCGACAAAGAACCGAACTGAATCATGCGCCAACGGACATCGTCGGAGTCCTCGTCCAGATTCTTGCCGAAGTTCTTCGGTCTCACGCCCACGCCCGATTCCATCAGGCGCTTGACCACGCTGTCGCTCAACCTCTTCATCGCGCGACGCTGGATGCCCGCAGCGTCGAACTCGTCGCCCTCCTCGGGCGTTGCCATCCCGACCAAGCCAAGCACAGAGTCCGAGTCCATGAAAAAGCCGATAGGTGATTCAACAATCGCCATTCCAAGCATGGCCTGGCCATGCCTGAGGACACGGGCCCAAGACCGGGCCGATGGACATCGCCGTCCGTGTGCTTCCTCCGGACTCGCTTCGGTTCCGTTCTTTTGGTTCGCTGTTTCGGGCTCGCATCCGTCACCTGCGGTGCGGATAATGGATGCTGATGTCGTCGTCTCAGGCTGTATACAAACGCATTCTGCTCAAGCTCTCCGGGGAGGCGCTGCTCGGATCCCGCGAGTTCGGGATCGATCGGGCGGTCGTGGCCGATCTGGCCGATCAGATTCGCGAGGTGCGTGAACTCGGTGTGGAGATCGCGCTCGTCGTCGGCGGGGGCAACATCTTTCGCGGGCTCGGCGACGGGGCGGCGGGGATGGAGCGCGTCACCGCCGACCACATGGGGATGCTTGCGACGGTCATGAACGCACTCTCGTTTCAGGATGCGCTCGAGCAGATCGACGTGCCGACGCGGCTGCTGACCGGGATCGAGATGCGCACGATCGGCGAACCGTACATCCGGCGGCGGGCCGTGCGACACCTCGAGCGGGGCCGCGTCGTCCTGTTCGGCGGCGGCACCGGCAACCCGTTTTTTACGACCGACACCGCCGCCGCACTGCGCGCGAGCGAGGTCAGCGCCGACGCCGTTCTCAAGGCGACCAACATCGACGGGGTCTACACCGCCGACCCGCGCAAGGACTCCAGCGCCCAAAAATTGCCCGAGTTGACCTATCAGCTCGCGGTCGAAAAGCAGCTCGGCGTGATGGACGGCACGTCGTTCACCCTGTGTCGCGACAACAAGATCCCGATCGTGGTCTTCGACCTGCACCAGCGCGGCAACATCAAACGCGTCGTCTTGGGCGAACCGATCGGGTCGATCGTACGCGACGGGTAGCGAACCGTCCGACCCGGAAGGTTCAATAGGGGGCGTGAAACGAACCCACCTGCTCCTGCTCCTGTCCCTCGGACTGCTCCCGCTTCCGGGCTGCGTGGTCGCCGCCGTCGGCGCGGCGGCCTACGGGGTCATCAAGTACAACAACAATGAGGCGTTGCGCGACTACCGGGCGCCGCTCGACCGCACCTGGGACGCGACGCTCAACGCGCTGCGCGACAAGGGCCACGCAGTCGATCTCGACTCGAAGCCCGGCCAGACCCGCGGCGAGTACGACGACGACGACGTCAAGGTCACGGTCGAGCGCATCGACGACGAGTACACGCGCGTCCGCGTCCGCTACGGCACCTTTGAGTCCGACGAGCGCCAGCGCCGCGCCAGGGCACTGCTGAATACCGTCGCCAAGAGCCTCGGCGAGCCCGCGCACTAGGCAGGCGAGAGGTGCAAAGCACCGCCTGAAAACAGCACACGGACGGCGATGCCCGTGCGCCGCGGAATCCAAGAGCGTCCCGGCTGCCCACAACCGGTAGAATCCCGGTTCGTGCGTGATTGGATCGGGATCGTCTTCTGGGTCGCTCTTGGGGGGACCGTCGGAGCCATGGCGGCGCCTGCGCCGGCGGCGCCCGCGGATGCGGACGTCGAGGCGGCGGCGCGGCGGGTTCTTGAGCCGGGTGAGTACCAGACCTCGCTGCCGTCGCCCGAGCCGATCGGGCCCCGCACCCCACCCCGGCGGACGCGGCGTCCCGATCGCGATCGTACATGGGAGCGGGATCGATCGGGCGACGACTCCTCCTCACCGTCGTCGTCAGGAAGCAGCGGCGACACGAACCTGGGCCCGGTCGCGAAGGCGCTGTTCTACCTGCTGATCGGGGTCACGGTGATTGCCATCGCATTGATGGTCGGGCGCTGGCTGTCGCAGCCCAAGCAGGCCAACGTGCGCGTCAAGGTCGCCACCGCGACCGGACCGACGCAGGGACCCCTGCCCCCACCCCCCCTATCCGAACATGAACGACTTGCTTTGGAAGAGCGTTACGACGAGGCCATCCACGTTCTCTTGTTGAACGCGCTTGCGCCGTTGCGGCAGTCGTACTCCGACGCGTTGACCAGCCGCGAGCTCCTGGCGCGGGTCGGCCTCAAGCCTCCGGCGGAAGACGCGATGCGCGGACTCGTGGTGGCTGTCGAACTGAGCCACTTCGGCGCCATCTCCGCCTCACGCGCCGAGTACGACGCGGCCGTGGAGCGGTTCGGGGTCGTGCAGACCGTCCTGGCCCGGGGAAGGGCCGCCGCGGCGTGAGCGAGTCGGGCCGTTCGTTCAGCCCGCGGGCGCTGCGTTGGCTTATCGGCATCGCCGCCGCTTCGTTTCTGGTCGCGGCCGTGTGGGGCATTTTTGGGCCCGAGCTGGTGTCGGAGCGGTCGTTCCGGGCCGACTCGATCAGTCCGTCCGCACTTGGCCACGCGGCGTTCGTCGATATGCTCCGCGACCTCGGCGTGCCGGTCGTCGTCAGCCGGTACAACTCCGGCGCGAAGGCCGGCCGCTCGTCGCTGCTCATGTTCATCGAGCCCATCGTCCTGCGGGACTCGCGGGACGTGCACTCGTTGCGGGGCATGATCGAGCGCTCCCAGAAAGTGCTGGTCGTGCTTCCGCGCCGCCGCGCCACCCTGGAGAGCGCCGAGCACAAGGGCTGGGCCGCGGAGGTCGAGGAGATTGCGATCGACAACGTCGAGGAACTCCTGCACGAGTTGGGTCTCGGCGGCGCCGTCGTTCGCCCCGGCAAGGCGACGTTTTCGGCAAGCGAATTCGGGGTGCTGCCTTCCCTTGAGTCGCCTCAGCTCGTGCGATCGAACGACATCACGCCCATCGTCGCGTCTGAAGACGGCATCCTGTTCGGCAACGCGCGCTACGGCAACAAGCAGCTCTACATCCTGTCCGACCCGGACGTGATCGCCAACCACGGACTCGCGCGGCCCGGCAATCCCGCGTTCGCCTACCGCATCGTCGATTGGGCGCGCGGGCGAGGCCTGCCCGGCGAGGAGCAACCCGCCGTCGTGATCGACGAGACGACACACGGCTATCTTCGCGAGCCGAGCCTGTACCGCGAGCTGTTTCGCTACCCGCTCGTGCTCGCCACGGCCCAGGCGCTGCTCGCCGCCGCCGTGTTGCTGTGGGCCTCGTTCGCCCGGTTCGGCCGCCCGCCGCCGGCCCGGCCGTCGCAGGGCGCGGGCCGAACGTTTCTGATCGACAACGTCGCCGCGCTGCTTCGCTTCGGCGGCCACGCGGACCACGCGCTGCGCCGCTATCTGCGCACGGCGGTGCGCGAACTCAAGGAGCAGCTCCACGTTCCCGCGTCGTTAACGGCCGACGAGCTGGCCGACCGGTTCGACGCTCGCAGCGGCGACCTGGACCTGAGGGATACGTACACAACCCTCGCCGAAGACATCAAAACCATGCAGGACCGCCGCATCGACGGCGCCCGGGCGCTCATGCTCGGACGCCGCATTCACCGCTGGAAGGAAGAGATGATCCATGGACGTCGCCGGGATTCGTGAGGTCTACGCCAAGCTCAAGGAGCAGGTGCACAAGGTCGTCGTGGGCCAGGACCGCGCGATCGAGCTCATGCTGCTGAGCCTGCTTTGCGAGGGCCACATCCTGCTCGAGGGAGTGCCGGGAACGGCAAAGACCCTGCTCGCGCGATGCTTCGCGGCGTGCATCTCGCTCGATTTCAACCGCGTGCAGTTCACCCCGGACCTGATGCCCGGCGACGTCATCGGCACGAACCTGTTCGACTTTCGCACAAACGAATTCCACCTCACCAAGGGACCGATCTTCACCCAGCTTCTCCTGGCCGACGAGATCAACCGCACGCCGCCCAAGACCCAGGCCGCACTGTTGCAGGCCATGCAGGAGCGCATCGTCACGATCGACGGCGCGACCCACGACCTCGGCGCGGGCTTCATGGTGATCGCGACCCAAAACCCGATCGAGCAGGAAGGCACCTACCCGTTGCCGGAGGCCCAGCTCGACCGCTTCCTGTTCAAGATCGTGATCAACTACCCGACGCGCGAGCAGGAGCGCGAAGTCGTCTTGCTGCACGGCCACCGCACGGCCATGCCGCGGCTCGAGGACTACGCCCTGGAACCGGTGGCGGACCTCGTCGCGATCACGCGCATGCGCCGGGTGATCGAGGGAATTCGGCTGGGACCGGAGCTCGTGGACTACGTCGTCGACATCGTGCGCGCCACCCGCGAACACGCATCGCTCCAATTCGGCGCCTCGCCGCGCGCCGCGAACATGCTCGCCACGGCGGCGCGCGCCCGCGCGGTCCTCGACGGCCGCGAGTTCGTCATCCCCGACGACGTCAAGGCACTCGCCGGCGCCGTGTTGAGGCATCGCGTCCTGCTCGCCCCCGGCGCGGAGCTAGAGGGCACGAGCCCGGCGAAGGTCGTCAAGCAGATCGTGGATACGGTCCCGGCACCGCGATGAGAAACACAGAGCGACGTCAGGAACGGACGGCGATGTTGCTGAGACCCGACGACAGCGACGGCGGCGCGGCGGCGCCCAGGAGCCCTCGGCGATGAAACCGACGCGGCGTTGTGTACTTCTGTTCGCCATCGGCATTGCGGTCGCGCTCCTTCCGGCGACGGTCAACCCGCGCCTGTGGACGATCTGGTTTGCGTACGTCGGCCTGTCGCTCGTTGCCTGCTGCTTCGACGCGATCTTCGCGCTGCCGGCCAAACGGCTTGAGATCCGCCCGAACGCACCGGACACCATCGCGATCGGCGACCGCGGCGTGCTCGCGCTCGAGATCGCGGCCGGCGGCGGTCGCCGTCTCCCTGCGCTCGAACTCGTCGTCGAACTGAGTGTCCGCTTCGAACCTCTCGACCCGCTGGATCTGCATCCCGAGGGAGACCAGGCGCGCATGGAACTACCCCTTGTCCCGGTTCGTCGCGGCATGGGCCAAGTGAAAGAAATCTGGGCACGCTGGACCGGCCCGTTCGGCCTGATGCGGCGCACGGCGCGCGGGCGGCCCAAGCTCGACGTCGCGATCGTGCCCGACGTCGCCGCGGTCCAGCGTACGGCCCTGCGTTTTTTCACGTCGCCCGACTTCATGTCCGGGCTCAAGGTCGAACGGTACGTCGGCGACGGCTCGGAGTTCGAGTCGCTGCGCGAGTACGTGCCCGGCCTCGACCACCGCGCGATGAACTGGAAGGCGTCGGCGCGCCACCGCAGGCTCGTGTGCACCGAGTTTCGGGCCGAGCGCAACCACCAGATCGTGATCGCGACCGACACCGGCCACCTCATGGCGGAGCCGCTGCAGGGTGTTCCGAAACTCGACCACGCGATCAACGCGGGCCTCCAACTCGCCTACGTCGGCCTGCGCACCGGCGACCGCGTCGGCTGGTACGCGTTCGACAGCGAAGTGCGCACATGGCACGAACCGGACAGCGGCGCGGCGGCGTTTCGCCGGATACAACACGCGAGCGCAGCACTCGCCTACTCCACCGCGGAGACCAACTTCACGGTCGGGCTCATCGAACTCCTGGGCCGGCTGCGCCGCCGATCGCTCATCGTCATGTTGACGGACTTCAAGGACACGGTGACCGCCGAATTGATGCTGGACAACGTGAAGCGCCTCGCCCGCCGCCACGTCGTCTTGTTCGTGGCGTTGCGCGATCCGGAGCTCGAACAGATCGCGGCGCGCGCGCCGGCCGAACTCGACGACCTGTACCGCGCCGTGGTCGCCGACGACTTCGTCCACGAACGCCGCCTGGTCCTGCGCCGTCTCCAGCGACTCGGCATCGCCTGCATCGACGCGCCGCCCCAGCGCGTGACCGCCTCCCTGATCAATCGGTACTTGGACATCAAGCGAAGGGAGCTGGTGTGAGCATCGCCGGAGACATCGGTGTTGGGCGGACGATGAGAAGATCTTGCCACAGAGATCACAGAGGGCTTGGTGTTCGGGCAAGTCGTGGTCAAGGCAGGATCCAGTCCGCGATTGGTGGATGGCATTCAGCGAGTCTCTCTGTGATCTCTGTGTCCTCTGTGGCCAAAAACCAGTTCCCGGGCGCGGCCGCCCAACAAGCCGATGCAGCGGACGGCCTTCGGTCGCCGCTGATCGGCCGAACCGTTCCGCCTGCGCGCCTTCGGCGCTACGGTGCGACAGGCCCGCGCTTCGGCGCGACAGGCACCTTCGTGGCTCAAAACATCGCCGTCCGTTTGCTCTTTTCTGTGGGGTTCTCCTCGTGGAGCTGAAGAGCTACGAGTTTCGGCGGGAACGGCAGCGAAAGTGGGCGGAGCTGGAGGCGCTCATCAGCCGGGTCGACAAGTCGGGTCTGTCTTCGCTGACGGCAAAGCAGCTCCACGACCTGCCGGTGCTGCATCACGCGGTGTTGTCGTCGCTCAGCGTGGCGCGCTCGATCTCGCTCGATCGCAACCTGCTCGACTATCTCGAGGGGCTCGCGGCGCGGTCGTACTTTTGCCTGTACGGTTCGCGTGAGCCGATCCGCAGCGTGTTTGGCGCGTTTGTTCTGCACCGTTTCCCCGCGGCGGTGCGCGCGCTCGCCGGGCCGGTGCTCGTGTCCGCGCTCGTAACGGCGCTCGGCTTCGCGACGGCGTTCGCGATGACCGCGGCCGATCCGGAGTGGTACTACTCGTTCGTGTCGCCCGAGATGGCCAGCGGGCGCGATCCCGCGGCGTCCACGTCCGAGCTGCGAGCCGTCCTGTACGCCGGCACCCACGGCGCCAACTCGGCGGGGCTCTCGCGGTTCGCCGCGTTCTTGTTCACGCACAACGCGCGGGTCGGCATGATGGCGTTCGCCTTCGGATTCGCGGCCGGCCTGCCGACGTTGTGGCTGCTGTTCACCAACGGCCTCGTGCTCGGCGGATTCGCGGCGCTCTACCACTCGCGCGGATTGTCGGTCGATCTGTGGGGCTGGCTGCTGCCCCACGGCGTCACGGAACTGCTCGCCGTCGTCTTGTGCGGCGGCGCCGGCCTCGCGATCGGCGGCGCCGTGGTGTTCGCCGAGCGCGACTCCCGCTTGCGTGCGCTTGCCCGCGTCGGCCGCACGGCAGGCGTCGTCGTGTTCGGCACCATCGCCATGTTTTTCGTCGCGGGCCTGATCGAAGGCATCTTCCGTCAACGGGTCACGGACATAACGGTCCGCTACGTCGTCGTGCTCGCGACGGCCGCATTTTGGTTCGTCTATCTGCGCTACGCCGGACGCCGGAGTGAGCCCCGCGTGCAACAAGCTCTCGAACGCGCGATCAAGGCCGCCCCGACGGGGGGCCACGCCACGCGAGAGGCAACCCGCCCGTGAGCGCCCGGCGACGCTGGCGACCCGGCAGCACCCCCGTCAACGCGCGTATTCGCGAGGTGACCACACCCGAGGGCATTCCCCTGCCGATGGTACTCGCCACGGTCGGCCAGCGCTTCGAGGCGCTGTTTTTCGACCTGCTGCTCCAGTTCCTCGCCCTTCTCGCCCTCAGCCTGGTGATGGGTCTCCTCGGCATCGGCGCGTGGATCGACGACCCCGAGTCGTCGATCTGGGCGGGCACGTTCTTCATGCTCGTCATGTTCTTCATGCGAACGTTCTACTTTGCGTGGTTCGAGGTTCGCTGGCAAGGTCGCACCCCGGGCAAGCGACGCGCGGGACTCCGCGTCATGGACGCCGCCGCGGGCCCGCTCAAGACCGAGGCGCTGCTCGTGCGCAACCTGATGCGCGAGCTCGAACTCTGGCTTCCTCTCCAACTCGCGTTCAACCCCGGTGGCCTGCTCCCGAACGCGCCCGCCGGCATCGCCCTCGGCGCGGCCGCATGGGTCTTGTTGTTCGCGTTCCTCCCGCTGCTCAACAAGAACCGCCTGCGCGCGGGTGACATGGTCGCGGGCACGATCGTGGTCCTCGCCCCGAAGCGGACCCTGCTGCACGACATCGGCGGCCAGGAGTTCAGCCGCCAGCAGCGCAGCGAGAAGGTGACCCCGGACTTCGACTTCACCGACAAGCAGCTCGACGCCTACGGCATCTACGAGCTCCAGGTACTGGAAGACCTCCTGCGTCGCACGGACCCACTCAAGAAAGACGCGATGAAAGCGGTCGCCAGAAAGATCCGCCGCAAGATCAAGTGGAAGGGAAGACCCCCCGACGACAACCGCTTCTTGCGCGCCTACTACGCCGCCCTGAGAGCCCGCCTGGAAAAGAAACTGGTCCACGGCAAGCGCAAGGAAGACAAGCACAGCCGGGAATAAGCAGACCCCACAGCAAACGGACGGCGATGTTCGCACGGTGACGCTCAGGCCACGCGATAGAACCATTGCCCCTAAGCCGTCCGGCACCGAGGCCATCTCACGAGCCCGTACCGGACTCCATGGACAACGTAACGCCAAAGCCCACGCGGACACACCCCTGTCCCATGCGCGACGGCAGGCCGCAGGCCGATCAGCGCGCCACAGACATCGCCGTCCGTTTGCTCTCTTCCGATTCCAGCCATTTCGACGCCGTTCGCATCTCTCGCGGCGCAGCGGAGGTCGTCGTACCTTGGTGGCATGGCTGACGACGGAGCGAACGCGCGGTTGGACCTGTCGATGATGGTGCGCACCGAGGCGGAGTACCACGCCCTGGCGCGGCGCGTTTTCTCCGAGGCGCAATCGGTGTTGCGCGGGCTGACCGGGAAGCGGGACCGGGAGATCTGGTGTGCGCCGATGGCGCCGGACGGATTCGGCTTCACCGCGCACGCCGAGGAGGGCCGGGTGTCGATCGCGTATCAGAACCCGTTTACGATCGAGCCCCACGCGCGCGCGGTCAACTTCCGCGTGATGCGCCTCGGCGCGACTGAGGACAACGATACGTTCTTGCGGCACGCGCAGATGATGCTGCTCTGGTATCTGCCGCACGAGCTTGTGCACGCGTTCGATGACGGCGCCGGCACCGGGAAGGACCCGTCGGGCTGGCGCGCGGAGTACGTGGCCAGCACGATTCAGCCGCATGTGACGGCGCGCGTGCTGGAGCGGTTGGACGACTTGCCCTACAGCACCGAAAGCATGGCGCAGGTCTACGATCGCTACGTTGCCGTTCACGCGCCGCATCTTGCGGACCAGCAGCGCGCCCGCGTCGACGCGTTCGCCGATTCGGCGGGCGAGGGCGACGCCCCGTTCGACAAGGATGCGTTCGAAGTGTTCCGGACCGATACCGCGGCCTACGTCTACTTCGGCGCGCGCCTCAACCAGTGCTCGTTGCGCCGGGAAACGACGCTTGCGGAACTCGTGGCGCAGTATCTGTCTGGTCCGTGACTCCGCACGGCGTTACGAGGCCACGTTTTTCCTGATCTCGCGGTATCGCTTCGTCGCCGCCGTGCTGGGCTCTACCTTCCGGCAGAAGTCGAGCTTCGCCAGTCGGCGGTTCGGGTTTTCCACGACAATTTTGCCGTCCAGAAGCCTGTCCTCAAGCGCGCGCAACGCCTGCCGAAAGCGCGGATCCTTGCGGGCAGCGGCGTAGTGCGACAGCACGTGGACGTAGTAAAACAGGTTGTAGCGCAGGAACGGATACTCCACCTGCATGAAGAGCGTGCCGATGCCGAAGTGACACGGACCGAGCGGGCGGCGCGTCTGCCAGTGGGCGAGGAGCGTGCGAACGGCGCCATCGAGACGCTCATCCCGATCGACATGGCTCGTGAACCGAAACGCGTCGAGGGCCGCGAGCGTGACCCCGGGGTTCGACGCGTCGGTCTCCTTGGACTTGCCCAGCTTGCAGGTGTTGCACCGCCATCCGCCGTCTTCATGCAGGACGTCGAAGAGATGCGCGAACGTTGCCTTGAGCCTGCGTTCGCGCGCGTACCCCAGACGACACAGGGCGCGAGCCGCGTTGGCGGTATGGCACGGATGCATGGTCCCCTTGGGCGCCGCCCGAAAGCGTCCGTCCTCGCGCCATGCCGCAAAGAGGGTATCGGCGATGCCCCTCATCACCGGGTCGGTCCGCTTCAGGCCGAGCTCGGTCAACAAGAGCGCGCAATCAAAGGTCGAAAACGGGCTGCCCTTACCCCAGCGCCCGTCGGTGGTCGTCCAGAAGTCGGCACCGTGCTGATGCCGTTTGCCGAGAATGAACGCGACGTCGTCTTCGTACTGCCGGGGAACTGCCATGAACCTCTCCGAGACCGACCGGGAACACTCCATCTTACGCGTCCGGGCGGGCGGGCACCGACGGTTCCACGCACCCGTTTGGGACAAGAGCCTGGGCCAAGTCGCTCTATCTAGTCGGGCTCGGCATCGATTGCCGGCAAGCCGTCCCACCACCAGGCGCGCACGCCGGCGAGAACGGCGGTCCCGCAGCCAGCGCGGAACGGCGATGTCTCGGACTGCGTCCTACTCGGACAAGAACGCGTCCAGGCGCGCTTCGACATCCAGGAGCCGCGCCTGTTCGCGGAGGTGCTCGAGATCCAGGGCACGCGTCACCTTCAGGATCTCCTCAACATCAAGCTGGTCCTTGCGTCGATGGGCCAGCAACTTCAACGCGATCACGTCTTCCGGCGCCATGACCGTGGTTTCGCGGCCCTCAAGCATCCGGCGGCGGCGCCGCGGCAGCGCCGCGGCAAAAAAGGCCCCTTGCGCGATGAAGAGGTCCAAGTCCCACAGCGAGCCTTCGGCGAAGCGCGTGACCTTGACCTTCTCCATGCCAGCGATCGTGTCGCGAAAGCCGCGACGATGCTCCTCGGGGACATCGAAGCCGGCCGCGTCCAGAGCCTCGAGCAGGAGTGGAAGGGTCTTCTCGTCCACGGCGACGGCGATATCGACATCGTAGGTGGGACGCGGAATCGCCCATGTGCGGACCGCGAAACCGCCCATGACCATGTACTCGATGCGCAGGCGTTCAAGAACGGCGACTGCATCGAGCAGCGAACGTTGCACCGGCAGTTCGGTCACTTCGCCCCCAGCCTCCGCAGACCTTCGAGGATCAGGGCGTCGCTCTTATCGCTCTCCTCGCGAATCAGCGCCAGTATTCGCTCGCGCTCCTCCTTCGGCCGGGACTTCAGATCCCGCCACGCGAGTGTCATGAGCTCCTCGACCTCTTTCCAACGCTCCTCGGGCGTCATGCGCCGATACATCTCAAGCTTGCGTTGGCTGAGCACGTCATGATTGTACGCGCCCAAACGACGCCGTCGCGCAGGCCGATAAACATCACATGTTCCGGGCCAGGTATGACTAGAGTGGGCTAGAGTCGCTCTTGTGCCGGGCTCGGTATGGATCGACAAGCCCACCGGAAACGCCGCCGCGCTAGCGAGAACCCGCGAAGCCGGGTTTCGTCGAGGCCTCCCGCAAGCTCCGATGCGCCCTACTTGATCCGGAGCATGTACATCGTGTGCAGATCGCCGTCATTCGGCGCGCGCAGCGGTTCGGTCAAACCCGCAGCCAGCGGCGGTCGGTCCGCGGCCTTGAACCCGTCGCCCTCCGCGGACGGGGCGGCCGAGCCGGCGCCGTCGTCGAAGAACGGGGCACCAAAGAACACGACGCCGTCGTAGGTCTGCTCGTCGTACACCACCACGATTTCGTCATCGACGAGCACGGCGTCGTACCCGAACCAGGCGATCTCGGTCACCTTGAAGCCAACGGCCGGCACCGCAACGAGCGGCAAGGGCACACCGCCTCTGCCATCCCCACTCCCGTCGCCGGTGACGTCTCCGAATTCCGCCTCGGTCAAACGGTGGTCCTGCGGCGCGGTGCTGTCGTAGTCGTCCCAGTGGGTGAGCCACAACTCATTGCCCTTCGTGTACGCAAGGTAGAGCACATCGACGCGGGTCTGCCCGCCGAGGTCGCGCGCAAACACGGTCGGAAGATGCGCACCCGGCTTGCCGATGTCGCGCGGCGCCGACCACGTCGTGCCCGCATCGCGGCTGTCGCGCAGCCGAATGCCGCTGCCCGTCTCATACGCATAAAGAATGCGCAGCGATGTACCCTGGCCGATCAGCGCAACACTCGGATCGCGACCGACGACCTCGTTCTCTTCGACGATCGAGTCCCGGAACGCACCGCCGAACAGCCGCACGGTGCAGCCATAGCGCGTCGTCGTCCGCCAACTGCGGTCCGGCAGCGACTCGAACGACGTGTAGCCGTATCCGACGACGAGGTCGCCACCGTCCGACCACGCCATGCCAACAATCACCGGCGTCGCGTTGGGACCGGTGCGGTGCAGCGTCGTAGGCGCATCAAAGGTGAAGGCGGTCGGCGAGTTCGTGGCGTCGAACGCGGAGGGACGACCCTCCAAGAGCATCAGCTCGCCGATGCCGTCACTGCTGGTCTCCCACCACGAAACGGCGAGCGAGTAGTCCGCGGCCATCGCGATCTGGCACAGGCGTCCGGTGCCGCCGGCGTCCGGCAGCGAAAACTCCTGCCCAAACGTCGCGCCGCGGTCGAACGACAAACGCACGACGAGTCCATCGGGCGTCAGCTGTACGACGGCGAGGACATTGAAGAGCGCGGCGATTTCGTGGTCGCGCCAGTTGCCGCTGTCGGTACCGACGTCCTCGGTCGCTCCGCCGGTGACCGCGCCCGTGGTGTGGTCCACCTGAACCCGCAGCTCGACGCGGCCCGGCGCATGCGGATTCGCATGGTCGCCGTCGTAGACCACGATGCTGGTCCGGTCGCCCGAAACAGCAGCCGTCGGCAGGCCGAACAGCCACGAGTCGCTCGAGTAAATCGCCGTCCGTTCCTGTATGCCCTCGTACTCCGCCGCCACGTCCTGGTTCGGGTTGATGGCCGACGTCGCGCCGACGGAAACACGCACGAGTGCCGTGCACACGCCCTCGCCGGTGCCGGTTTGAATCGCGAGAACCTGATCGCGCTGGATGGCGCCGCGCACCGTGACGCGGGCGAACCCGTCGCCACGCGCGTCGATCCAGGTGCCGCGCGTCGTGGTGCCGGTCGCGGACGGCACCACGCCGGCGCCCGCCAGCGTCTCGACGCCGCCGATCGGCACAACGCCACCGTCCGCCGCGTGCGCCACCGAAACGCGAACCGGGCCGGTGCTCCCGGCCTCGCGCGTCAGCACGTCGAAGGAAAACGCGACGCCCGCCGGTGTCGTCAGTTCGTACGCCAACTCGATGTCTTTGGCCGTAACGCCAAGCCGCGCCAGATTCACAAGCGCGCTCAACAAGTCCTCGTCCGCGGGATCAATCTGAATGAGCCCCGCCGAAAGCAGCAGCGGTACAGCCGCCAGCACGGCTCCTTCGTCGCCCCCGGGCCCCCCACCACTGCAAGCAGGCACGAACAAAAGACCAAAAACTAAAAGCAGGCTCAGAACGACGCGCACGGTGGCACCTCCAACCGTAGTCTAGCCCGCGCAGCGCCCTCCCCGGACCCCTCCTACTAACGAAAATCCGCTCATGCGGATTTTCGCAGCGGTCAAGACCGCCGGACAGCCAACATAGTGATGTCGTCGTCGTTCGCCCCGCCGCGGGTGTAGTCGCGCAGCGCGGCGCGCATGTCGCCGAGCGTGTCCCGCGCCGATACGCCCGCGATACGCTTGAGTTCGGTTTCGAGACGCTCCTCGCCGTAGAGGTCGCCGGCGGGATTGCGCGCCTCGGTGACGCCGTCGGTGTAGACGAACAGCAAGTCGCCGGGCTCAAGCGTAAGCGGGGCGCCCGCCTTGTAGCCCGCGTCCATGAGGATGCCGAGAATGCGGCCCGTTGCGGCGAGTTCCTCAAGCGAGCCGTCCGCGCGCACGATGTACGGCGGGTTGTGGCCCGCGTTGACCCACTCGACCGCACCGGTCTTGGTATCGACGATGGCGGCGAACATCGACATGAACTTGCCGCCCTCCATGTCGGGAACCAAGGAGTCGTTGAGCAGGTTCAACGCGCTGGGCAGGTCGTCCGCGGTCCGAACGAACGCGCGCAGGTACGCGCGCGCCTCCGCCATCACGAGGGCGGCCTGCAGACCGTGGCCCGACACGTCGCCGAGTACGATGGCGACACGGTCGCCGGAAAGATCCCCAAGCACGTCGTAGTAGTCGCCGGTCGCGTCCTCGCACAACTCGTTCAAGCCCGCAACGGCGATGCACCCGACGTCGAGGTGGCGCTCGGCGGGCTGGAGCTGGCGCTGGACCTGTTGCGCCAGCCGCACTTCGCGGTCGAACCGCTCCTTTTCGATCGCGGACTTGTGCAGGTACGTGTTCTCGATCGCCAGCGACGCGTGAATCGACAGCGAGGCGAGGTACTCCTCGTGCTCCCCGGTGAAGTTGCCTTCCGCGCGATTCAGAAGCTGGAACACGCCAACCACGACCCCGTCGCGGTTGCGGATCGGCGCGCACAGGATCTGGCGCGTGCGGTAGCCGGTCTTTTTGTCCCAGCTCTGGTCGAACCGGTCGTCCTCGTACGCATCGTCGATGCGAATCGTGTCCCCGGTCTTGCCGACGGCGCCCGCGATGCCCTGCCCGAGCGGCAGCCGAATCTCCAGCTTCTCGTCGCCGGACAAGACCCGCGACCACAACTCCTCGCGATCCTCGGACACCAGGAACACGGTACCGCGATCGGCCCGCACCCCGGAACGCGCCGCCGTCAGGATCAGGCCGAGCAACTCGTCGAGATCGAGCGTGGTGTGCAACGCGTAGCTCGCCTGCACAAGCGCACGCTGGCGCTCAAGCTGGCGTTCCAGCCTGGCGATTTCGTCCCGCAGCGCGTCGTCGCTCATAGCCTCCCGAAGAGAGACGTATTATGGGGATCCATGACCTCACGGCAACGATGGCTTTTTGCGGCTCTCTTTTTGGCCACCACGGCCCTCGCCGACGTCGAGTCCGAGACCGAAGCGCTCCAGGGTCGCTTGAATGCATTCGCCCAAAGCAGCAAAAGGGGGGGGCGGGGGCTGTTCGCGGACAGCGTGACCGCCACGCCGCCGCCGGCCGTGCTGCGACTGGGACCGGGGCGGCCCGTCGGCTGGCTCACCGAATACCAAGGCTCGATTCGGCCGCCGCGCGCCGTCCCCCGCAAAGCACTCGTGGCCGAGCAGCCCTGGATCCTGCAGGACCTGACCCTCCGCATCACCCGTAGCCAACGCCGGGGAGAGCATTTGCTGGCCCGGATCAAACTGTCGGGTCGGCGCGACCAGGCGTGGGTCAACGCGTCCTACGACGCCGTCGTTCAGGGCGACCTCGTAACGACGATGGTGCTCAAGAAATGGCGCGAGTGCCGGGCAAAGCGCACGCCCTTCGTAGACGTCGCCAAAGCCGCAGGCATGGCCGCGACCGATCCCGCGGTGCTCGACCACCCGACGCTCGGTCTCGCGGCGTATGGCGCTGCCGCCGCAGACGTGGACGGCGATGGCCGCATCGATTTACTTTCGACCGCGCACGACACGAATCGTCTTTACCTGAACCGCGGCAACGGCAAGTTTCAGATGGTCGAGATCAAGAGTCCGCGGCAGGCGACGGGTCCCTTGTTTTTGGACTTCGACAACGACGGCGACGCCGATCTGTTCTTGTCCGCGAACGGCAAGCAGATGCTGCTCGAAAACCGGCTGGTGCCCGACGGCAAGCTGGCGTTCAAGGACGTGTCGGAGGCGCAAAACATCGCCGTCCGTTCGCTGACGTTCTCTGCGGTTGCAGGCGACATCAACGGCGACCGGCGACCCGACATCTACGTCGCGGCGTACAACAACTATGGACCGGTCGCGCCCGACAACTGGAACAACGCGCACAACGGCCTGCCGAACCTTCTGTTTGTCACCCAGCCCGACGGCACGTACCGCGAGGAGGCGAAAAAGTGGGGTGTCGCGGACACGCGGTGGAGTTACGCGGCGCAGTTTGTTGACCTCGATGAAGACAAGCGGCTGGACCTGTACGTCGCAAACGACTTTGGCGCGGGCAATGCGCTGTTTTTGAATCGCGGCGGAAGGTTCGAGGATGTTGCGCGGGCGCGTGGGGTGCGCGAGAGCGGTTATTCGATGGGCGTGAGTTTCGGCGACATCGACAACGACGGGCGACTCGATCTGCACGTCACGCGCATGTCGAGCAAGGCGGGCAATCGCATTCTGGCGCGCGGCGGCGAACCCGGCGCGAATCCGTTGAGCGCGCTTGCGTCGGGCAATGGCCTGTACCGACAAGAGGCGTCGGGTCGCTTCACCGACGTGACGAAGAGCGCGGGCCCATTTCCCGCCGGCTGGGCCTGGGGCGGCGGCTTTCTCGACATCGACAACGACGGTTTTCAGGACCTGTACGTACCGAACGGTCATCTTTCGGGCACGCTGGAAGCGGACACGTGAAGCGAATTCTGGTGCCAGGTCGTGGCATCGACGAAGTGCGAAACGGACAGGGTCAAGCCGAGCGTGCAGAAGTTTCTCGGCGAGCACCTCGCGCTGCTCAAGCAGGGCCGGTCGTTCTCGGGCTACGAACGCAGCAGGGTCTGGCTGAACCGGCGCGGCGGAAGGTTTGTCGATATCTCCGGCGTCAGCGGCGCCGACACGATCGCCGACGGACGCGCCGCGATCTTTTGGGACTTCGACGACGACGGCGATACCGACATCTTTCTGAGAGCGATGCACGGCCCCGCCCACTTCCTGTTCCGCAACGAAATCGGCAACCGCGCGAACTGGCTGCGCGTGGCGCTCACCGGCACCAAGAGCGGCCGCGACGCCTTCGGCGCGGTTGTGCGGGTCAAGACCTCCGCCGGCATCCTGACCAAGATCAAATCCGGCGGCGCGGGCTTTTTGTCCCAACACGACCCGAGGCTGCTCTTCGGCCTCGGCCAAGACAAGGCAGTCGAATGGATCGAAGTGACCTGGCCGAGCGGCAAGAAGCAACGCCTCAAGGGCGCCAAAGCCGGAACGTTCGTGAAGGTTGAGGAGGCGGAGTAGGTCCAGTCCAAAACCGCCTGCGGCGCTCTTGGCTAAGGCGTGGGCCAGCGCGCCGGCGTTTGCCGGCGAGATCGCCAGGCGTCCGTCCGAGTTGGCAACCCAACGAAATCGCCTGCGGGCGCTCTTCGCCAAGGTCCGGATCTGGGCGCCTGACGGCGCCGGAGCCCACGCAAAAGTTCGAGATTACCCAAACGTCAAGAGGGTGAATCGGACAAGAGAACGCCGTGACCTCGCGCTTCAAGGAACTCGAGTGCCACTTCGACCTCGTCGGTGAGTATGGCGACGTAGTAGCCGAGGTCGGCGCCGGCGAGAAACACATGTTCGGCTTCGGGAATCGGGGCAGGATGAAACCCCGCTTCCAACAGGAGAGAGCGAACCAAGCACGCGATCGGGAGTCGATCCGTGAACAGCACCTTACGCCAGCGTGTACTCGGATTCGGATTGCTGCGTCGCGCGGCACGCCCTGCGACTGCTGGGCGTTCGTCGCCGTCCGTATGCTGCCTTCGTAGGATCTTCGCCATGCGAACATTTGAGGGCTCGACGGCCGCGTCGCGCGGCGAAACTCCGGAGATCGGGGTCCTGCTGGCGAATCTGGGGACGCCTGATGCGCCTACGTCGCGTGCGCTCAAGCGCTACTTGCGGCAGTTCCTGTCCGATCCGCGGGTCATCGAGATTCCGCGGCGCAAGTGGTGGCCGATTCTCAACCTCATCGTGTTGCCGCGGCGCGCGCCCAAGTCCGCGGCGGCGTATCGCGAAGTCTGGACCGACGCCGGGTCGCCCCTGTTGGCCACCGGGCGTGACCAGGCGAGCGGCTTGGAGACGGCGCTGCGCGAGCGGATTGACGGGCCCGTTCATGTCGAGCTCGGGATGCGCTACGGCAACCCGTCGATCGAGGCGGCGCTGCGGAAGCTCGTGGAGAGGCGCTGCCGGCGCGTCCTGTTGCTGCCGCTCTATCCGCAATACTCCGGGACGACGACCGGCTCAACGTTCGACGCCATGACGGACGCGCTGAAGAAGTGGCGCTGGGTTCCCGAATTCCGCTCGGTCCACTCGTACTACGACGAGGCGGAATACGTGCGCGCGCTGGCGCAGAGCCTGCGCGACGCGTGGGCCGAAGAGCCGCAGGCCAAACGGCTGCTGTTTTCGTTTCACGGCATCCCGCGCCGCTACTCCGACGCCGGCGATCCGTACGAGCGCCACTGCCAGGAAACCGCGCGGTTCGTCGCAGAGGAGCTGAAGCTCGAGGACGACGCGTGGTTCGTCACCTTTCAGTCGCGCTTCGGACGCGAAGAATGGCTCCAACCCTACACCGACAAAACACTCCAGCAATGGGGCCGGGACAAGCTCGAAAGCGTCGATGTGATCTGCCCCGGATTCGCCGCGGACTGCCTCGAAACAATCGAAGAGATCGACCAGGAAAACCGCGAGTACTTCACCGCAGCGGGCGGCGGCGCATACCGCTACATCCCGGCCCTGAACGCCCGAGCGGACCACGTCGCCGCATTGGCCGACCTGGCCCTGCGCCATTGTCAGGGGTGGCCCAAGGTTCCATCGATGCACGACGGCGAATGAGCGCTGACGTCAGCGTACGGACGGCGATACCCCTGCGAAAATCGCCTGCGGCGATTTTCGTTAGACCGGCGGTGTGCCGCTTCGCGGCAAGCCGGCCCGCATGAGTCATGAACATGAGTCGCGATCAGACGCCGCGATCATTCGTACTTGCCCGCGACCGCCGTCCGCGGCGAACGCCACGTGAACGCGAACGTCGGTCGTGAACGCCCAAGAATCATCGCCGTCCGTTCGCTGCCCTCAAGCTCATTCTCCGTGGCCCTCTGTGGCCCTCCGTGTTTTTTCTCTCGACGATGAAAGCACCGCAGCCCGCCCGCGCCCGTAGCCCACAGCAAGCGCGCAGCCCTTCCTCGTCCTTCATTCCTCACCCTTCGTGATCTTCGTGGGCTTCGTGGTTCCTGTTCCGCTCATCCTTCGTGGCTCGGAGTCTCCTGCTCGGCAGCGAGAGCACCGCGGTTTTTCCCGCTATAATCATCCTTTTGATCCTGGCTCGGTATGGACTGCCAGAGCATCGACCGCTCAACAGGCCGGATACGCCAGCGAGCAACCCATCAACAGGCCCGGGTACGCCAGCGAGAACCGCTACGAGCGGCGGGTCGGGCCGGCGATGACGAGGATCGCTGCGCCCGCGGCGAGGATCGTCCAGGCGCCTTCGTAGGCGTGGTGCCAGAGGTTGTTGCCGTCGATGCGCGGGACGATGACGAGGCGCGTGACGACGACGGCGGCGGCGAGAAGTGCGGCGAAGATCGCGCGCCGCCGGGAGCGGCGGGCCGCGAAGACGAACACCAGCATGCTTGCCGCGCCGAACCAGTCGGTCCAGCGAAACAGCGGCGGTACGAATTCGCCGGCCGTCTCTACGCCGAAGTGCTTGAACGACTGGACCGCGGCGACCGTGACGCCGACCATGCCGCCGAGCCAGACGCTCGCGGTAAGCCGGGCGATCGCTTCCAGGATGCGCTGCATCACGACCCCAGAATCTCACGCGGCGCGAGAATGTCGAGAACCGCGGCCCGGCCGGGGGCGGCCCGCAAGGCGTGGCGCCGAACCTCGTCGCGAACAACGCGCATCACGGCGGCCAGGTTGCTCAGGTGCGTCGCGTTGTTCGGAGCGGCGACGGCGAACACGAGGTCGACCGGCCGGCCGTCCCCCGCCCCCCAATCAACACCATCCTTGAGTCGCAGCAGCACACCAACGGGTTCGCGAAACAGGCCCTCGGCGGCATCACGTGCGTGCGGGATCGCCACACCGCCACCGACGGCGGTGCTCTTCATCGCCTCGCGCTCGCGCAGCGCCAGGTTGTAGACGTCGGTATAGATCAGCCGGCCGGTGTCGGCCAGGACATCGACGATCGCCGCGAAGGCATCTTCGATGGAAGTCGCGGGATGGTCGAGAAGGATGCGCTCGGTCGCGAAGAGTCGCGGCGTGTCCGAGTCGCTTGCCGTGCTGCAGTTCAGGAACCAGCGCTCGAGTTCGACCGGATGGATGCGCCACTGGCCGCCGATGCGGGCCGCGGGCAGTTTGCCGGCATGCGCCAGTCGGAGCGCCGTGCGCTCGTTGACCTGTAGGAGCTCGGCCGCTTCGCGCAGCGTGAGCAACCGCTCCAAACCGCTACTTCCCCCGCTCCGTGACGTCGATCTTGCCGAGCACCTCCAGCATCTGCTTGCGGTCGCGGCACGGCACGAGGCGATCGATCTCGCCGTCCTCCTGCGCCATCGCCGCCAGCGCGCGCATCAGCGCGAGGTGCTCCTTGGTCTGGCCCGGCTGACACACCCACAGGAACACGACGCGGGCCGGCTGGCCGTCGCGTGCACCAAAGTCGATGCCGTCCTCGCTCAAACCAACGGCAACGCCGAACCGCTCCGCGAACTTGCTCTTCGCGTGGGGCATCGCGATCCCGCCGCCGATTCCGGTCGAGGCGACCTTCTCGCGTTCAAGGATGGCATGCAACGTCTCGCGCTCACGCGAAAGATCAATCACTCCTTGAATCGTCAGCGCGTTCAGGAGTTCCCCGATCGCCTCCTCGGGCGTCGTGCAGTAGAGTCGCTGGACGATCAGGTCCGTCGGAACCAGATCCCGCAGTGTGCGGTTGTCCCGGCGGCCACTATCCCGTCGCTTGGCACCCATCGATCAGGCCCCCTCAGACTCGACGCCGAATGCGGCTCGAAGTCGTATCCGTGGCCGATCGCGGGCGCGGGCGGTGGTGCGGACGGGCGTGAGATTGGCATCTATTCATGAGGGCCTCCGGCGGACACGGACGTAATCTAACGTACATCTTCGCCACCGTGGGGTGGATTCCGTCATGAAGTTGCTCGGTCTTTCTCATCTTCTGGCCCTCGCCGGCATCCTCGCCGGGGCCCTCCTGATTGTCCGAACAGGGAGAAAAGCCCGTAGGAATGGTCAAAATCCGGAGAAACTGACCCGAATCCTTGCTTGGACGCTCCTGATCGCCCAGGTGATCGATCCGGTGATCGCCTGGCGCGGGGGCTATCTGACCCTGGCGCACGCCCTTCCGCTGGAATTATGCGACGCCGCCGCGTTCGCCGGCATCGTCGCGCTCTGGACCCGCCGCCAGCTCGCCTTCGAACTGCTCTATTTCTGGGGCCTTTCGGGCACCGTCCAAGCCGTGCTGACCCCCGCACTGGGCTTTGACTTCCCCCACCCGGACGCGTTTCGCTACTTCGTGTTCCACGCCGGCATCGTGTGGGCCGCGCTTCTTCTAGCCCCCGGCCTCGGCATGCGCCCCCGCCGCCACGCCGCCGGCAGGGTCTTTGGCTGGACCCTCGTCTACGCAGCCGGAGTCGGCCTGATCGACTGGGCAGTGGACGCCAACTACATGTTCTTGAGCAAGAAACCGCCGGGATCGGTCCTGGAACCGTTCGGCCGGTGGCCCCACTACTTGTTGGGGGCAGCCGGGATCGGGTTGCTGTTGTTTTGGTTGCTGGAGATGCCCTACGCGAGACAGCAGACGGACGGCGATGTCCCGGCGAAAACCCGCTGAGCGGGTTTTCCTTAGTTTGATCGGCGGCGTGTCTTGACCAGGATCTTGCGCGCAGCGGCTTCGCCCAACGTGACGGACCTGCGGGACGACAGTTTCAAATGCACCGTGCCGGCGGCCTCGTCATGGCGTGCGACCGTTACCTTCGCGCCCGGACGCAGGCCGTGCCGCGCCATCGCGCGCAGGAAATCCGGCGACTGATCAAGGACGCGCGTGACCTCGAGTCGGCGACCCGCTCTCACGTCGATCAGCGCGGCGCGTTCGGGTCGCGCGACCCGGCCACCGGCGGTCGGGATCGGATCGCCGTGCGGGTCGGTGCGCGGGCGACCGAGATAGGCATCGATGCGCTCCAGGAGACGGTCGGAGATCGCGTGCTCGAGCCGTTCCGCCTCGGGGTGGACCTCCGACCAGTCCATATCAAGCACCTCGACGAGGAACTGCTCGATCAGCCGGTGCCGCCGCAGGACGTGCAGGGCCAGCTTCTCGCCGTGGTCCGTGAGCCGAACGCCGGCGTACGGTTCGTAGTTCACGAGACCGCTGTCCGCCAGCGCCTTGACCATCGCGGTCGCGGTTCCCGGCGCGACTCCGACGACGCGCGCAAGCTGTCCCATGGCCACGAGCCCCCCCGCAGCATCACCGTCCGCGGCTCGGTTCGCGGTGCCTGCTGAGCCGGCCTGTTCCAGGTAGATGCGCTTCAGGTAGTCCTCAACGGTTGCGGTTGCCATGGCTTGACTAATTTTGTATACCCAAAACATGATTTTGACTACCCAAAAACTCAGGTGGGTCCGTACGCCTCAACGCTCGCCTGTCGTGATCGCCCTCTTGCTCGCCGGCGCAGCGGCAGCGGCTCCGCAGGTCAGGGCCGATCAACGCGGCCACAATCTCGGCAATCCGGCGCCACGGTCCAAGATGCGGCCGCTGGCCGCGGACCGGCCGGACGCGACCGAGAGCCCCCAGACAGTGGACGCCGGCCATGTCCAGCTTGAGATCGACATCGCGGCGTATCTGCGCGACCGCTCCGACACCGTCGCCGACGGGTGGTCGTTTGTCGTCACGAACTTCAAGCTGGGCCTGTCCCACAACATCGACCTGCAGATCGTCTTCGCAACCCACGAGCGCCTCAAGACTCCGGGCGGAACGGCCAGTGGCTTCGGCGACCTGGTCGTGCGCACGAAAATCAACCTATGGGGCAACGACGGCGACACGCCGACCATGCTCGCGGTCATGCCGTTCGTGAAGTTCCCGACCAACCAGGACGGTCTGGGCAACAACGAGGTCGAAGGCGGACTTATTGTTCCGTTCGGCACGGAGCTACCCGCGGGATGGGGTCTCGGCCTCCAGCTCGAGCTCGACATCGTGCGCAACAGCTCGGGGACGGGCAACAAGCTCGACATCTCCCACACCATCGTGCTGGGCCACGATATCGTCGGCCCGCTCGCCGGCTTCGTGGAACTCTTCAGCCTGTTTCCGGGAGAACGCGGCGCGGGTTGGATCGGCACGCTGAACGCGGGTCTGACCTACGCCATCGACGAGGACACACAGATCGACCTGGGCACGTTCGTCGGCCTCAGCCGCGAAGCGGACGACCTTGTCGTCTTTCTTGGAATAACGCGTCGGTTTTGAATTCGGAACTCGCCGACAGCCCGCATTATTCATGGCCACGTGGAGTATCGGCCCGATGCAGACGCGCAGAAACAATCCTTAGACGGCACCGGCGCCGCTCACGCATTCCGGTCGTTTGTTCTGGGCGAGGACAGATCGGCGAGGTCAAGGAACGACGACGAAGGCGGCTCGGAGGAGCCGTCTAGGAGGAGAGACGCAGAGATCGGCGATATGGACCGGCCAGAACCCGCGTGGTCGTGAATAATGCGGGCTGTCGGGATACTCAAAGCATGGTTTCTCGTGATGCCGATGCGGCGGTCGTGCGAATTCCGCCGCCGCTGGTCTACCTTGCAGCGCTCGGCCTCGCCCTGGTGCTTCATGTCTTCCTGCCGTTCCGGCTCGCGCTCCCCGTGCCGGTGCGCATCGGGGGCGCGGGTTTGATCGGTGGCTTTGGCGTCGCATTGGTGCTCGTTGCCGTTGGCGCGTTTCGCCGCACCGGACAGAGCCCGAAGCCGTGGAAGACAACGCCGGAGTTCATCGCCACCGGGATGTATCGCGTCTCGCGAAACCCGATGTATGTCGGCATGGGGCTGGTCCTCATAGCCCTCGGCATCGGTCTGGCGAACGGCTGGATTCCTGTTTTGGTGCCCGCCGTGCTTGTGGTCGTTCACCAAACCGCAATCCGTCCCGAAGAAGCCTACCTGGAAAAAAAGTTCGGCGACTCCTACCGCACATACAAACACCAAGTGCGCCGCTGGCTCTAGACATCGCCGTCCGTTTGCTGTTGGCTCTTTTCCTTCTCCGGGCCCCTCTGTGATTGTCTTCCTGACACGGATCACGTCGCGGTCATGCGCGGGACACGCGCGCGTGGCATCAGCAAGCGCTACGTCTACATGGGCGTCGGTCGGGAACGTTTACGATTCGGCGAGGTCGGGATCGGGGTCCGCTTCGCGGACGGGCTAGTCGCGCCAGGAGATCGTGCGTACGACCTCGGGGTGGAGGAGCACGAGCACGGTCATGACTTCCAGGCGGCCGATCCACATGTTCAAGAAGAACAGGAGTTTGCTGGCGGTGTGGAGATCGCCGAAGGATTCCATCGGGCCGAGTGCGCCGAAGCCGGGGCCGATGTTGCCCAGGGTTGCGATCGAGCCCGAGAAGCCGACGGCCATGTCGCCCTCGATAACGCTGACGGCGACCGCGACGATCGCGAAGATGACGAGGTAGGCGACGAAGAAACTCACGATCTGTCGAATCGTGTCGTTTTGGAGTGGACGACCGCCGACGCGTACGACCTTGAAGGCGCGGGGGTGGACCGAGCGCAGCACTTCGCGGGAGAGGAACTTCGCCATCACGATGTGGCGGATGATTTTGGGGCCGCCGCCGGCCGATCCGGCGCAGCCTCCGGCGAACATCAGCGCAGCGAGGATCGCGAGCGCGGACGCGGACCAGAAATTGAAGTCCTCGCTGGCGTAGCCGGTCGTCGTGACGATGCTGAGCGATTGGAACAGGCCGTGGCGCACGGACGCCTCGAAACCGTGGCCGGGGCTTCCGGCGATCACCACCGCGAGGCACAGGCCCGCGAAGATCGTGACCGCCGCATAGACGCGGAACTCCGTGTCGCGCCGAAGCGCACGCGGGCGCTTGAGGGCGCGGTATTGCAGGGTGAAGCTCGCGCCGGCAATGAACATGAACACGATCACGATCCACTGCGACGCGGCCGAATAGCCGTCGAGGGAGCGGCCGTGCGGACTGAACCCACCGGCGGCCAGCGTCGTGAACGCGTGGCAGACCGCATCGAACACGGACATGCCCCCCACCGTTGAAAGCAGCAGCGCCTGCACGGCGGTCAGCGCGATGTAGAGGCGCCAGAGCGCGGCCGCCGTCTGGCGGATGCGCGGGGTCAGCGACTCCTCCTCCGGGCCGGGCGCCTCGGAGAAAAACATCTGCCGGCCGGCGACGGCGAGCGCGGGCAAGACGGCGACGAACAAGACGATGATGCCCATGCCGCCGAGCCACTGCGTCATGGCGCGCCAAAACAGGAGGCCGTGGCTGAGCACGCTCTGTCGGTCGGCGCCGTTGAAGTGTTCCGAGGAAAAGATCGTCGAGCCCGTCGTCGTGAAACCCGACATGGTCTCGAACAGCGCGTCGATCCACGAGAATCCCTGCTGCATGTATGGCACCGCGCCAAACGTGCTTACGAGCAGCCACGACGCGGCGACGACCGCCATCGCTTCGACGCGCGCCAGCGTCGGGGCGCGACCGCTCCGCGCAAGCGCACGACCGAGGACGTAGGCGGCGACGGCGGTGATCGCGAATCCGGCGGCGCCGTCCGGCCGGCCGTAGTACAGATCGACCGCGGCCGGAACGAGTAGGAGCACCGCAAACGGGCGCAGGATCTGCCCGAGCACGCGAAGAACGCGAGCGCACCTCACGGCACCGGCTCGAACAGGGCCGCGCGCACCTCATCAACGCGCTCGGCCCTGCAGATCACGAGACACCGGTCGCCCGGCCCGACCAGCGTCGCGCCGCCGGGCACCAGGGCATCGTCCTTGCGCACGAGCGCCGCAATGATGGAGTCCGGCGGCAAGACGACCTCCTTGAGTGCCGTGGGCGTGAACGTCTCGGGCACGGTCAGCTCCAGGACCTCGCCCTGGCCCTCGCCCAGCGTCGCCAACAAATCGACTTCGGCATGCTGGATGGAGTGCAGCACGGCTTCGGTTGCGGCACCACGGGCGGACAGCGGCACATCGATCCCGACGCGCTCGAAAACACGGCGGTTTTGCGAACTCGAAACGCGCGTCACGACCTTCGGGATGCCAAGCTGCCGGCCCAGTAACGAGGCGAGCAGGTTTTTTTCGTCGCTGTCGGTCACCGCGACCAGTGCGCGCGCGTGGCGTACGCGTTCGGTCTCGAGCAGGTCGAGGTCGCAGCCGTCGCCGTGCAGAACCAGGGTCCGCGAAAGTGCGTGCGCGACATGCGCGCAGCGGTCGGCATCGTGTTCGATCAACTTGATCCGCACGCGCGGATTGCGCTCCATGGACCGTGCCAGGCGCAGCCCGACGGTGCCGCCGCCGACGATGACGACCTCGCCGCCCTTGTCGCCACCAAGGTGGCGCGCCGCCCACGCCGCGAGCTGCTGCATCGCATCGGCCCGCCCCATGAACAGCACGCGGTCACCCGTGGTCAGAATGCTCTGCCCGCGGGGTACGAACCACTCGTCGCCGCGCGTCACGCCGACAATCAACACGCCCGGAGGAAGCACGCGCAGATCCGCAAGGGGCCGATCCACCAGGGGCAGCTCGCCGGTAAGCCGGTACTCGAGCAGGCCGATCCGACCGCCCGCGAACGAACCCACGTCGGTCGCGCCGGGCACGGCGAGCACCTTTTCGATCTTGTCCGCGAGCATGCGCGCAGGCCAGATGAGCCGGTCGATCCCGAGCTGCGGCGCGCCGCTGACCACGCCGCCGTCCCCCGCGGCAAACGTGCGGACGTACTCCTCCTTGCCCACAAAGCAGATCGTCTTGGGCGAGCCCAGACGCCGCGCCGTGAGGCAACTGAGGATGTTCATCTCGTCCGAACGCGAGCAGGCAATCAGATAGTCAGCCTTCCCCGCACCGGCACGCTCGAGCACGTCGGCGTCGTTGCCGGCGCCCTCGAGCAGCTCCACGTCGAGTTTCTCAAGCTCGCCCCGCCCGTCCTCGCCGTCGTGCACGACCGACACGTCATGGTTGACGCTCAACTCGGCCGCGAACTGCCGGGCGACGTTCCCGTTGGACACGAGCACTATGCGCATCGGGGCGGATGCTATCAGCTACGAAATCTGCCCGGCGGATTTCGATAGGGGCCGGGGTTCGGCTTCGCCGCCCGAACGGCCATGAGCATGAAGAGGAACATGAACAGGAACTCCCCTGCGGGAAATGATCCTGAGTTCGTCTTTGGGGGGGCGGGGGCGTGGGACATCGCCGTCCGTTTGCTGTGGTCCTCGTCCGCCGGGTAAGCGCGCGGTTATCTCAGCTTGTCGGCGGCGGCGCTTGCTTGTTCGCGCCAGTACGGGTCCGGGACGTTTTTGACGGCCTCTCTTGCTTGGGCGTAGGCGGCCTTGGCTGCGTCTTGGTCGCCGCAGGAGAGGTGGGCGTGGCCAAGGATCAGATAGACCTCGGCCTTGAGTTGGGGCTGTTGGAAACCGCAGCGGCGGAGCACCTTCAGCGCCTGCGCGCGCACGTCCGTGGCCGGCGCGTTCGTTCTCGCCTTCTCGGCGAGGAACCCGCGCATCTCCACGCACGCCATGCGCAAGGCCGTCCGCTCGACGACCAGCAATTCGTCCGGTCCCAGGTCCGACCGTCCGCCGGTGAGGCGGCCGGACATGTCGTCGCGAAACGTGGCGTAGTCATAGAGTCCCGCGGCGGCCAAGAACGCCTCGGAGCCGACGACGTAGGTCTCGTACTGCAGGAGGAGTGATCCCTTTTCCTTCCTGATCGCGTGGTGGATGGCGACAAGCGAGGTCATCATCCGGTCCTGAAGTTTGCCCGGACCCGTGGCCAGGATCACGCGGGCCAGTTCCAAGTGAACCCGGGCGCGTTGGCGGGATCCCGGATACGCCTTGAGAAACGCGCGTAACTGCTTCTCGGCGTCCGGCGCCTTTCGACGCGCGGCCACGACCGCCCGCCACGCGACCGCGCACTCCTTGATCCACGCGTTGGCGCCGTCCTTGGCGTACCGATCGAGCACCACCGCCGCTTTCTTGAGGTTGCGTCCGTGCCGCGCGTCGCGGCGCGCGGCAAGAAGATCTTTTTGCTCGGGCCCCTCGCGGACCAGTTCATCGATCCGGCGAAACGGAATGCGGAACGTCTTGCCGTTCTTGTCGCGCACAGTGGCGACGCCGTCGCTCTCGGACACGACTTCCTTGAGGCGGTCCACCTTCCAGTTGCCAAAGCGGTCCAGCCACGTCACACTCCGAAACGCCGGCGGCCCTGCGCCCCCCTTCTCACCACCGCCCGCTTCATCACCATGGACAAGACCGCCGGGCAACGCCGCCAGCCCCAACAGGACCGGCAGCAAAAACAGGAGCGAGACGCGCACGCCCACTACTATAGTCGCGGATGGCACTTGAGACGTTTTCCAATCCCCGTCCGGAACGCGACTACGACATCGTGATCGAGTCCCCGGAGTTCACGTCGGTCTGCCCCAAGACCGGGCTGCCGGATTTCGGGACGATCACGATCCGCTATGTGCCCGACCAGCTCTGCATCGAACTGAAGTCGCTGAAGTACTACCTCCTCGACTACCGCAACAAGGGCATCTTCTACGAGGCGGTCGTGAACACGATCCTGGACGACCTCGTTGCGGCGTGCGCTCCGCGGCGCATGGAGGTCACCGGCGCATTCACTGCCCGCGGCGGTATCACGACGAATGTTGTGGCCCGCCACCCGGCGTAGCCGGCATGGCCGGGCTGACCGGACCCGCGTAGGTGTTGAGAAACAGCGCGCCTTCCGCGCGTTCGCGCAAGAGCACGGCCAGCGTCTTCGCGGTGTAGGTCGGCTCGACAAGAAGCCCCGCCGCGCGCGCGGCTTCCATGGCGGCGTCCACCGCGGGCGTGGTCTCGCCGTACGCGCCTTCGCCCTTCACGACGCGCAGCCGGACGGTCTTGCGCGGCCGGGGCAAGTCGGGATTGCAGCGCCGCGCCAGACGCGCCGCCCGCCGCGCGCGCCCCTTCAAGCCCGGCGGCGACGGCGCCACGCGCACGGCCACGATCTCGGTCGTCACGCCGCGCAACATGAAGCCCGCCAGGAGCCCGCTCACGGTCGTTCCGCTACCGAGCGGCACATAGATGCGCTCCGGGACGGGATCGATCTCGAACGCGGCCTCGACATAGCCGAATGCGCCGCGCGCGGACGCCCCACCGGGCGGGATGATGCGCGTCCCGGGCCTCCAAAGCATCGCCGTCCGTAGCAGGGCGCTCAAAATTCCGCCGACCTCCACGATGCGCGCGGCGACTTTGGGAAGCGCGCGGTACGCACCCGTCGGTTGCCCCCGGCTGATGAGGATCACGTCGCAGGGTGCCGGCGCGTGCACGGCGGTGGCGTAGGCGTGGTGGGCGGAGAGAGTGCTATAGGTCAAGAAGCGTACGGACGGCGATGCCATCAGGAACTGGAGGGCACGCGGCTTGTTGCCGGCGTAGTTCGGGCAGCAGCGATCCTCGCGCTTGACAAGGAAATCGAGGCCGGCGACCGTCACGGGCTCGACGGGGGTCGGCCGGACGCCGAGGTCGAGCCGAGCCGCGTTCAGGCGCATCCCGTTCTGGCGCATTCGGGGGAGGATACACCCGGGTACACTGCCCGCCGTGCGTGTCACGATCGACGATCCGCCGACGATGAACATCCTCGGCCTTTTTCTGGCCTCCTCCCTGCGCCGCAACCTGATCGAGCGCGGGCGTTCCTGCACGCTGACTGGCGTGCTCGCGATCGACGCCGACGGCATGCACGCCGCGGTCCGGTTTGAAAAGGACGGCGTAACCGTGACGCGCCAGGAAGCCGAGCCGCGTACGCGCATCGCCGGGCCGCTGTCGCTGCTGGTCGGCGCCCTTGTGCGGCCCCGGCTCGGGACGCTGTTGCGCATCAAGGTGCGCGGCAGCCGATTGTTTGCTCTTCGCGCGCTCAGGTTCTTTGGCGCATGAGGGCTGCGCTGGTCGATATCTTCGGCACCGAATCGGTGTCGGACGACGGCGCCGATTACGCGGGCGACTGGACCGAGAACGCACCGGCCATGCCCGCGTTCGTCGTGCGCGTATCGCGCGAGGAGCAAATCCCGCAACTGCTCGCGCTGGCCAACGAGCGCCGCATCCCGATCACGCCCCGCGTCGCGGGCACCAACAGCGGCGGCCTGGCGATTCCATCGGAGGGTGGCATCGTGCTCGAACTGGGCGCGCTTGACTCGGTCGCGATCGACCCCGTGCACATGATCGCGTGGATCGGGCCCGGCGTGACCTGGGAGCGGCTCAAGGCAGAAACCGCTGCGCATGGTCTCCGGCTGGGGTATCCCCTTGCACCGCCGGACACGTCGGTCCTTGCGTGCGCGCTGATGGACGGGCTCAGCACGATGTCGCTCTCGCACGGCTCGCTCGGCGACTGGGTGCTCGGCGTCGAGGCGTACCTTGCGGACGGCACGAAGGTCAAGACCGGGAGCGCGGCCGCGAGTGGCCTGCCGTGGCCCTTGAGCCGAGGTCCCCTGCCGGACCTGACCGGACTGTTCGTCAACTGGCTCGGCACGACCGGCATCACCACGCGGCTGGCGCTCACGCTCTGGCCGCTGCGTTCGCACCGGCGGCGCGACATGATTCCGTGCGTCCGCAACGAGGATGCGTTCGAACTCATGCGAACGGGCGCACGCACGGGCCTGTTCGACGACATCGCCGGCATCGGCTGGCCGGGTGCGAAGTGGGCCCTCGGTCTCGACGAACTTGGACCGCGCGACCCCGCGGAACCATCGCAATACGTCATCGCCGACTATGGCGCGGACACCGAGGCGGAGATCGAACTCAAACACAAGCGCCTGGTCGAGCTGGCGCCGGTCGCACCGGTCCCGGTCGCCGACCTCGTGGCGCTCGCGCCGGAACTCGAGCCGTTCTCGGACCTGCCCACGCGCCTCGATTTCCTCCTGGACCACGAAGGCGGCGGCCTGACGTGGGTCGGCACCTACGGACCCCTGGACAAGCTCGAAGAGGGCGCGGCGCTGGGCGAGGCGATTCTCGCGGAGGCGGGCTTCCCCCCGCTGACTGTGACTCGGCCGATGAAGGGCGGCCACTACGCCGTCCTGCGCATGATCGAGCGGTTCGACCGCCGCAGCGAGGAAGAGACGGCCCGGGTGCGAAAGGTCAATATCAAGGTCGGGCGTGCACTGATGGAACTCGGATACGTCCCCTACAAGTGCCCGGCGGTGCTGTACGACGAGCTCTTCGCGCGCCTCGACCCGGGCTTTTTGAAGCTCCTCAACACCGTGAAGCGCGCGGTCGATCCCAACAACATTTTGAGTCCCGCCCGCTGGCGCTTCGACCGGTAGAATCGGGACAGACCAGGCTGAGCTGGGCGTCGCGGCTCCGGCGTCCAAGAACCCGACAAACCAAGAAGAGGAGACCGACATGAGCGACAGTGCCCAATCTGACCATGGCAGATTCGTCTGGGACGACCTGATGACCACCGACCGCGACGCCGCGGCCGCGTTTTACAGCGAGCTGCTGGGCTGGAACATCAAGGCCATGCCCGTTGAGGGCATGGGCGAGTACCACATGATCCACCGACCGGTCGCGGACGGAGACGACGAGGGCCTCGGCGGCATCGTGCAGCTCGAGAAGGAACACGGGCTGCCGTCACACTGGATCAGCTACGTCGCCGTGGACGATGTCGATGCGACGTGCGAGCGCGCGGCGGCAGCGGGCGGCAAGACCTGCGTGCCCCCCACCGATCTCCCCAACATCGGGCGCTTCGCCGTGATCGAGGACGGAGGCGGCGCGTACATCTCGCCGTTCAAGACCGCGCACGGATACCTCCCGGAAGCCGATGGTCCGCCGCCGGACAGTTCGGTTTGCTGGCACGAGCTGATGACCAACGACGTCGCCAAGGCCAGGACGTTTTACTCCGAGGTCTTCGGCTGGAAGCCGACCGACATCGACATGGGCCCCGCGGGCACATACACGATTCTCAAGCGCGGCGACAAGGACGCGGGCGGAATCATGCAGATGCCGGAAGCTGCTGCCGGCACACCGCCGCACTGGCTCGCCTACATCGCGGTCCCGAACGTCGATGAGGCCACGGCCAAGAGCACGGCGCTGGGCGGCAAGACCTTCTGCCCGCCGACCGACATCCCGAACATCGGCCGCTTCTCGGTCAACGCCGACCCGACGGGCGCAGTGTTCGCCTTCTTCAAGGGCGCTTCGACGAAGTGCTAGGACCAGCCCCAACCCAAGCGGGCGCTCCGTCGTCGCCAAGCCGGCGCGCCACGTCGAACACGTCGAGGTAACCCTTGAGGTGCAAGCCGTGGCGCGCCAATTGAATCAACGGCACGACGAGCGTGAACCACCAACGCCGGCGCACGTACGCCCCGAACGGATCGACGTGTGCCTGCACCCGGTCGTCATCCCACCCCGCAAAGTGCTTGAGATGCAGCGACGGTCCGAACGTCCGCTCGCTCGCCTCCCACCGACCGTTTTTCTCGCTAAGCCGGAAAGGCTTGCCGCGCCGAAGCGCGTCCGCGCGAAGGCGGGACGGCGATGTTTGCAGGGCAGCGCGCAGCGCCTCGACGTCCGTGCAGCGAAAGTGGAGCTTGCCGGGCTCTGAACCGTCCTCGCGCGCGACAAAACGCCAGAGATCGCCCATCTTGTACCGGCAATTGAGCACCGTCTGGCGCATCTCGGGCGTCGCGCCCAAAAACCACGCGTCGTCGTAGCCGGGCCGGGCAAGATCGGAGAGGTTGTGAATAAGTCCCATCGTAAGGCCCGAGGGCGAGCGAGGACACGCTAGGTACGGAACGCCGACGAGTCGTATCTGGACGATACGCCGAGGACGGCGCGACGCAGCCCGATTCTGAAAGAATCGGGGCGGGCGCCGAAGGCGACCGACATAGCGCAGCCGCAGCCGGCCGAAGCCAGAGGGGGTTTATTCACAGCCTCGGCGGGCCGCACGCAGGCAGTATGCCCGAAACCCGGGCGCAGGCGACGGGTTCAAAGCACATGAAGGCTGCTGCGGCATTGCCCATGATCCTGTCCGCGGCCGCCCTCGGCGGCGTGTTGGTGCTGTTTGCCGCGGGTCCCGAGGCAGCCCCTCCGCGCCGCGAAGCCGAGCCCGCAACGCCGATCGGTGTGGCCTCCATTACGTCCCGCATCGACGAACTCGAAAGGGAGATCGACGAACTCGAGCGAGAGGTCGCGCGCCTGCGCAAAGCCGCCGTGGTAACAGTGCCGGCGGCGCAGCCGGAAAGAACGCCGCTTGAGGAGGCGCGCGCCACGCCGGAACCGACGGCGGACGATAACGCCCGCGACACGAAGCCGAAGCCTAAAAAGGACGCCGGCGCGGACCGCCGCAAGCGCCGCGAGGAGGCTCTGGAGCGTCGCCGCACCGAGCAGCTGCAGCGTCTCGTCGATGACGACAAGATCACGTCGATGACGGACGATCAGCGCCGCAAGCTCGACAAGACCCTGGAGGGCGCGCGCGAGAAGTTCGCGGAGGCATTCGGCGTGCTGCGCGTGGATCCGAAGATCAAGGAAATGTCGCGCGAAGAGCGCCGCGAGGCGATGCAGGCCGAGATGAAGCGCGTGCGCGAAGAGGTGGTGCTCGAGATGGAGGCCTACCTGCCCGCGGAGGACGCCAAGATCATTGCGGAAACGATGCTGCGCCGCGGCAACAATCGCCGCGGCCGCGGAAACCGCCGCCGCCGAAACGACTAGGGAAATCTGCACGGAACGGGGATCCCCTGGCCAACTTGTAGCGATACGACCGGGCACATTTCCCGAGCATGAGCCGGAGCGCGCTGAAGGACCGACAGCGCGTCGTCGCGATCAGATCGCGGTCCGTTCCACACGCACGCCGCACTCGGCGAGGCGCGTCAGGTACGACTCTCCGAAACCGCAGCGTTCGGGCGGGTGCGCGCCCGGCGGCAGCTCTCTTTGCGCCAGCATGCGCGCGACCACCGTGGTCGGGTAGCCGGTGGTCTGTTCCATGGCCGTGAACCCGGTCTCTTCGTCGAAGTGCTGGAGCATCTGAAACCGTACACCCTTGCCGGCGGCGTCGGTGACTTCGACCTGCAGTAGCGCCAGGTCGCGAACGTTCGGCACGACGAGCCGCGGCGCGACGATCGCGTGAAACGCATCGCGCGGCACGAGGTCGGCGGAGCCGAACCAGATCGGCGCCTGGTCGAGCAGTCCGAGATCGATCATCGCGCGCACGCGGTCGAAGTGGCCGCGGTAACGGATCGTCTTGTAGTCGTAGGTTTGAAGACGCCCGCGAAACGTCCGCGGTGCCGTGCTCGTGCCGCCCGAGGTCAAGAACGCCTCCAGCTCGCCGAGTTCGGGCGGGCCGTCGAACGGCTCGCACTCGGTGAACGCCTCGCGGGCCTCGAGTTCGCCGTCGCGGATCATTTCCGCGTCTCCGGTGTACTCGTTGGTCAGTCCTTCGATCGAAAACAGCAGCGCGTAGCCGAGCGGTCCGGTCTTGTCGATCGGCAGGCCGCCGCAGCGAATCCGCACATCACGCGCGCCCGAAACCTGATCGACCCCGATGCTCGCGAGGATGTTTCCGAGCCCGGGCGCGAGACCGCAATCCGGCACGATCGCAACCCCGGCCTCTTTCGCCGCGCCATCCAGCGCCAGCTCCTCCTCGACCACCGCGGTATTGCCGCCGAGATCGCAAAACGACGCCTGCGCCTCCACCGCCGCCCGCGCCAGCGCGGCGTTGAACCGGTACGGCACCGCACTGACCACGACATCGCTTCCCCGCATCAGCGCCACAGGATCGTCCTCCACCGAAGCATGGACAGCACGACACGTCGCACCAAGACCGGCCAATCGCTCAACACCGGCCCGCAGCCGGGCGTCGTCCGCATCCACGAGGGAAACGTCCCCGCCATGGCGTGCGAGATCGTAAGCAATCGCAAGCCCTTGCCGCCCGGCCCCCAGCACGATGTACCGCATGCGAGAGAGGTTACGAAAATCGCCGTCCGTACGCTGCCTCATCCCCGGAACCGATGAACAAGACTAGCCATGAAACACCTGACACTTCTCGCCGTTCTCGGCTGCCTCGCGACCGCACGTGCCGACGACAAGGAAGAGCCTCCCAAGAAACGGCCCCCCGAGAAACTAGCCGACAAGACCGGGATCGAAACGATCCAGATCGCGCCCGGGATCACGTTCACGATCGACTGGAGCAAGCCGGACAACGTCAACGTCCTCGGCGGGCTCTACGCGAAGCAGGACAACTACAAAAAGGCGATCGAACTGTTCTTGAAAGCCGGGCGTGCGGGTTGTGCCGACGCGTGGGCGAACCTCGGCGACTGTTGCGAGCGGGGCAACGGGATGAAGCAGGACGACAAGAAAGCGCTCGCGCTGTACCGCAAGGCGGCGGACGCGGGCAGCGCGTTCGGCATGCACAAGACGGGCACGATCCACTACCAGGGGCGCGGCGTGCCCCGGGACTACAAGAAATCGCTGGAGTGGTTTCGCAAGGCGGCGAACAAGAAATACGCGCGCGCGATGTTGCAGATCGGCTTCATGTACAAGGCCGGCCACGGCGTCGACAAGGACCTGAAGCAGGCCGACGCGTGGTACCGCAAGGCGGCCGGGCACGGCAACCGCGACGCGATGTACAACCTGGGCAACGCCGCCCACCGCAACAAGGACAAGGCCGCCGCGGTGCAGTGGTGGGACAAGGCCGCCCAGGAAGGCCACCCCGAAGCCGCGTTCAACCTCGGCGTATGGCACTACCAGGGCAAACTGAGCAAGGATGGCAAGCCGAACCAGAAAAAAGCGATCGAGTACTGGAAGATCGCCGCCCAAAACGGCCACGAGAAAGCACAGTCGGTCCTGAAGGATTCAGGCATCCCCTGGAAAAAAAAGTAGACCGCCGTCCGAATCCCGAAGGGAGCAAACGGACGGCGATGTTTTCGGGGCGGTTTGTGCTGGGTTAGTCGAGCTTGGCTTGGGCGACGACGACCAGCGTGCGGGCGCCTTCTTTTTTCAGACGCCAAGCTATTTTGCCGCCGTTCGGGAGGGTCATCGTGCGGCGGAACCTTCGGGTTTGCATTTTCGGGATCTGGATCTTCGTGTTCGGGAGGTGGCCGTTCACGACCTCGATCGGGTATTGCGCGCCCTCGTGCCGCCCTTGAAGCTCCAGCGTGATGAAGCGGCGGTCGCTCGACACGATCGGACGACAGCGCACGACGCCGTGCTCGCGGTATGTCTTGATGACCGGGTCCGTGATCGTCTTGTTCTCGTGCACCTCGACATCGAACTCGGCGAGAAACGCCACGCCGACGTCGATGGTCCCTCGCGCCGGGAGGCCGTCGGGCGCGGTGATCTGGTGGCGAAACAGGCGTTCGTCCGCGCGCTCCCAGACGGCGAACTCGGCGGCAGTCTCAGGTAGCTTGCTCGCCCGCTTGTGCGGCACCGAGTAGACCGACAGGGTGACCGTGATCGACGCGTCGCTGTGCCGCATGGCCGCAAACATGCGATCGATGCGGTCAGCCTCGGCCCCTTTCGCCTTGGCGCGGCGCTCCACGAGTTCGACCAACCACGCACCGGGATCGTGCGCCCTGCGGGTCATCTCGCGCAACACGCGCCGCCCATACGCGTCGCCGTGCCGCGACACGATGGCGAGCCCGCGGCCTCGCGCCGCCTTGCGGGGAGAAAGCAGCAGCGCCACGACTTCCTCGGGTTGGGGAACGGACGGAGACTCTTCCGCCCGAACGGAAAGCAAAGGGCACAACGAAAGGAGACAAGAAAGCGTGACGCCGCGCATGCGTGCACGATGCGTGCGGCGTGTCACGCCGCGCTCATCGTCGTGTCAAAAACGACGGTTGGGTTTGGAACAACTACGAAAACCTGCAAACGAGGCGCTCGCGCGTCGGGGCTACGTCGATACAAAGCATCGCCGTCCGTACGCTTTCGGAGCGAGGTTCGTCCCCTCCCAAAGAAACGGCCGGGGAGCGGCGCCGCGTCCAGCTGCAAGCACGCAGGCGCGGTTCGGACGAGCCCAGGACCGTTCGCACCGGGTAGCTCGTCCCCCGCCAACAAAAGTCTGCCATGCGGGTTTTTGGATGGAGGAAACCGCGGCACCCCTACCGCGTCATCGGTTTCTTGGGGCCGCCGCGGTCCTCCGTAGTTGTTGATCAGCGGGTGGTGCGCTTCACTGTGGGGACGCGCAGGGCGTTGGTCAGGGTTTGGCCGCCGCGGCGCCAGCGGATCGACAGGGAGCCCTTGGCTCCGGCGAGGGCGGCGCGGAGTTCTTCCAGGTTGGCGATGTTGCCGTCGCCGCCCCAAAAGATCAGGTCGCCGCGGCGCAGGCCTGCGCGGTGCGCCGCGCTGCTCTTGCGCACCTGTTGGACGAGCACGCCGGTCGTGTCCGCATCGAGCCCAAAGAAGGTACGGAACTGGTCGCTCAGATCGACGCAGGTCAGGCCGAAGTTCGATTCGTTCACCAGCTCGCGGCGCGCTTCGGTGAGGTCGCCCAAGGTGACTTCGACATCGCGGGTGTCGTCGCCGCGACGCACACGCAGGGTCAGCTTGTCGCCGGGTGCGCGCATCGCGAGGGCCCGCGACAACATCGCGCTGCTCTGACACCGCACGCCGTTGGCGGACAAGACCTTCTGGCCCTTTTGCAGGCCCGCGGTCTGCGCCGGTGACTTGTCCAGTACCGCGGTGATCTCGACGCCCTTCTCCCCCACCGTCTCGCCCAGCACGACACCCAGATAACTGTGGCGCACGCGGCCGTGCTCTTTCAGATCGGCGACGACCCGCGCAATGACCGGTCCGGGGACATAGGCGTTACGGGCGTGCGGCGAGGCCCTGCCGCGACGTCCGACGACGCGCCCGGTTGCGGCGTTCAGGTATTGGGTGTTGGCGACGGCCACCAGGGTGTGCCGCTGGCTCGTGACTCCGAGGTTGAGATCGGTCTGCGTGTTCGCTCCGGCGTGACACTGCCCGCACGACATCGCCGATGCGACCTTGAGGCCGCCACCGATACCGAGCAGCTTGCCGCCCGCGCCGATGAGCGCACCGCCGAGCTGCCCTTCGCCGCCGTACAACCAGCCGAGAACCGGGTCTGCACCTTGCACGAGCGCCAACCCGAGTGAACCGCGCGCGTGCACCGCCAGCGTACCGGTCGCAAGATCGTTCCAGTCCCGCGCGGGCTCTAGTCCCGTCAGCTTCGCAGCGGTGTCTTTGGGCAACGCAAAAACAGCCACGCCCAACTCGGCGTCGCCGCCCACGCGCTCCGCGCCCATCTCGCTGCCGTCGGGCAGGATCACCTGCAGTTTCTTCGCGCTGGCGGCCACGGCGTGGGGCACGACGACGACCGGCGGGTTCCCCACAAGCACCCCCGTACCCGCCACGCGCTTGCTCCGTCGCGTGAGTTGACTTCCGCGGACGACGAATTCGTACACCCCCGCCCTGTTCTTGGTGGCGCGATGGCCCGGCCACGTCACGAGCCCGGTGTGCGGATCCCTGGTCGCGGCAACGTGCACTTCGACGGTCGCGGCGCGAGCCTGCACGGCCAGCTTGCGGGTTTCGTTTTGCAGACGCTGCAGCAGCGAGTCCTCGCCGACGGTCAGCGCCGTCACGCCCAGCAGCGCGCAGGTGATCAGTAGTTTTTGTTTCATCTCTTGCTCCTTCTCTCGGTCCTGAATGGCTCTCGGTCCCGATGGTTCTCAGCGGAGGCGGCGGTTGACGACAAAGCGCACCGCCGGCTGGGTCGGTTGGTCCATCTTCATGACCCGCGGCGGCCGCGCGGACGGGGCGCCTGCTTTTTCGCCTGAAATGGGTGCACGGTCGGTGGGCGAACGCGCGAGCAACGTGGACAGGACGCCCGCCACGAACACGGCGGCGTAGCGCATGATGCGCCGCCACGGCCGGTCGTGAAACTTGGCCAGGATGCGCCGCGGCTGATCCTCGGTCGGCGGCGCAACGGCGTAGGGCCTGAAGAGCAGCGCTCGCACGCGGGCGACCTCGGCGAACACCTGCGGGTGCTCAGCGATCGCCTGTTCCGCCGCGCGCGCCTCGTCGGCCTCGAGCAACTCGTCGAGGTAGTCAGCCATGAGGGTCTTGAGTTCGTCGCCGTGCTTCATGGTTACTGCTCGCTCTCGATCACGGGCCTCAGCCGGTGCGCGAGAATCTCGCGCGCGTGCCGAAACCGCTGTTTCGCCGTGCGTTCCGAGACATCGAGCGCCTCGGCCACCTTGGCGTAGGTCAGTTCGTGGTGTGCGCGCAACAAAAACGTCGCGCGCAAGTCCGGCGGCAGCCGCTCCACCTCGGCGCGCACGCGCGTGTCGAGGTCGCGGGCCGCCACCGCGTCGACTGCATCGCCGTCCGTCAGCTCCCCGTCGAGGCGTTCGACAGGACGACGCCGGCGCAACCGATCCCGAAACAGATTCGTCGCCACGCGAAAAAGCCACGCTCCCAGGGTTCCGTTGTGAACGTGGAGCCGGTGTTGGTGACGCAGAAAACGTACGAAGGTCTCTTGGCAAAGTTCGTCCGCTGCCCACGGATCGCCGGTCAGGCGGGCCAGGTAGCCGTGGATTTTTCGTCCATACTCCTGGTAGATCGCTTCGAATCCGTCCGCCATGCACCCCGTAAGACGCGGGGGACGCGTGATTCGGGAAGGGAATCCCGGCGGATTCATGTGAGCAGAAACAAGACGAGGGCGGTCCCGATCGGGATGCTCAGGTTGTCCGCTTTCGCCCCGCTCAGCGCCTCAAGGCCCGCCGCAGCCGCACCGCCCGCCACGGCGACGGGCCACGGGAAGAAAAAGAGCGCCCCCCCGGTGGCCGCCACGAAGCAGGCGAGGGTGCCTGCGACCGAGACCTTTCCGCGGCGCGGCGACCGGACGGAGCCGCCGACGATCGCAGCGGACGGGTCGCCCAGGGCCAAGGCGAGAATACCGCCGCACGCCGGCGCTGCGGGAAACAGGGCGACCGCGGCGGCGCACCCGGCAAAGTACAGGGTCGAACTGTTCCACCCGTGCATGTCCTTTTTGTCGAGGATGGCGCGAAACCACTTGCCGAACCAGGCCTGGACTTCGGGCGACCGGGCGCGGAGGAGGTCCAAGGCGCCCCAGGCGACGACAATGCCCGCCAGAATGCCCGCGGCGACGGGCCGGGAGAGCGGTACGAGGCGGTAGACCAGGACGATCACGACGCCGGTCGCGTGGAAGAGCTTGCGGGAGTAGTGGACGGCCATACGGGCGGTTTCGTGGCACGCTGTGGTGCGTTGGGTACAGATCCATACACGAGCGGCGAGGCGAGGGCGGTCGCAAACCCATGCGGCGGCGGTATTTACAGATTTTTTGCGGAATTTGCGGCGTAGGACCGGTGTTTGCTACGTCTATACATATGTGTGGGGCCCGGACGGGTCGAGCCGACAAAAGCAAAGAAGAAGTCCGATGCCGAACCAGACGAAGAACCCCCAAAACCGTACCCGGAACGGAAAGACGACACGCGAATCGTCCGAACAGGGCGAACTGCGTGTCCTGCGCCGTGGCACCACCGCGGTCCGCCAAGCGACCCTTCGAAAGGCCGAACCCCGGATGCACCCCATCACGTTTTGCGTGAGCTGCCAAGAGGCGATTCCCGCCAAGGCCATCACGTGCTTTCGCTGTAACGCGAAGCAGCCTCACGGCGAAGACGCCGTCCAGGTCGTCTTCTGCGACAAGTGCGAGAAGGACTATCCGGCCCGCGCGCTGTCGTGCCACCACTGCGGCCACCTGAACGCACGCCACCCGTTGGTCCGCGGCGGCAGCATTGCCAGCTAGCGGTCGCGGCCTCCGGGAACGTTCGCGCGTGTTCGGCATCGCGCGTGCCCGTGCTTCGGCGCGTCGAACCCCTTCTGAGGCAGTCGACGGACGGCGATGTTTGCTCGCTTCGGGGGGGATCCCCACATTTGAGCTGCGGGATTTCGCGCCTGCGCGAGGCCGAGTCCCGACCCCCGCGTCCACGGCTTCAACAAGCCCGGAAAAATAAGTTGTACCCGCCGGCGAGTGCCGCCCCGCCAGCGGATACAGGAGGTAAGGAGGGTCGAGGGTGTTTCGCTGCCCACCCGGCGTTGCGCCGCGTAGGCATGGGAACGTTATCCCTGGTTTCGCGAGGCGCAAACCAATGGGACCAAAAAGGACGAATTGGGACCAAAGGACCGGAGTCGGCGTTAGTCTCGGCCTTAGGGCGGCTCCGTCAGCTCTGCGACAGCCGCTTTTGCGTTCGGAATAGATTACGCCCGCGGCTCGCTGGCCGATTCTCTGTCGCACCCTCGCGTTAGGCTTTCGTTAGCCTCGAAGATCGAGGCTGATCGCCGTTCCCGTGTTCACCACACGCGGTTCGAATGCTCAGGGTTCGATCGGCGGGGGCAGAGGCACCCACGCACGACCCATGCGGCGACCGCGGCGCTGGCGCATCCGAGGTGCGCGAGCGCGCACCGCCCTACCGGTGCAGGCCGGTGCGAGCACGCGGGAGCGAACCACCCCGGTAATGGCAACTGGACCGCCCTGATCGCGGTCGCGCCCACTTCCTACAGCTGCCAGACTACCGGCCGCGATCTCCACGGGTGCGGTTGCCGCGGAACATGTTCCGTCGGCTCAGGGACTCATCCACGATTGTCTTGGCGTCTGCCGCGGCGACGAAGCCTTCCAGGTCCTTTTGGGCTTCGGCCTTCAGGCTGTCGAACTCGGTCTGGAACAGGGTCCGCATTTCTTCGCGAGGCATGCTGCGCAAGTCGTTGTTCTCGCGGATTCTGGTCCAGATCTGGGGAATGCGGCCGCGGGCGCCCAAGAGCGACTTCGCGACCCGGATCTTCTTCTTGGCGCTGAGGGACGCGATCTTGTTGTCTGCGCTCAGCTTGTCGATGTCCTCGACCACGCGATTGATGCGGTCCTCTTCACGATTGAGTTCGTTGGCCTCCGCGACCTTCTTGCGGAAGGTCTCCATCGCGGGATCGGCGGCGACCGTGACTTCCGTGCCCTCCGCAGTGGCGTCGGCAGTTTCGGTCCCGCCGCCTTCGACGGCTGTCGGTGCGTCCGACCCGTCGCCGGAGAACGGGACCATTCCGCCGCCCTCGGCGACGGCGCCCTGTCGGAGCGATGCGAGTTCGGCTTCCATACGACGCTTCCACTGCTCGTTCATGCTGCTGTCGTCGTACGCCGGATCGGCGCCGCGTTCGGCCTGGGTCCGGCGGTTGTCCACCTTCGCCTCAAGGTCCGCCTGACCCATCCAGAGATAGGCGACGAGCGCGAGGGCGATGACGTTGCTGATGACGAGAATGGGCACAGCCTTCATGGCACGAACTCCTGCGGAGGGACCGGATCCGCTCTTGTATTAACCTACAGGTCCCTCCTGAAGTTCCGCTGAACCCCAAAATGACGTATCTGCTCCTCGTCTGCCTCGCCGCTCCCAACTTCGTAAATGTGGCCGAATCCGCCGGTCTGACCGGTTTTTCCAGCGGTAGGGCCGTGTTTGTGGACCTGAACGCCGACGGCCGCCTCGACGTGGTCCTCGACCGGCAGCACTTCTTTCGCCAAGCCGAAAACGGCCGATTCGAGAAGCTGCCCCCCCTCCCCGCCCCCTCCCCCCCCGGCCTCCTCCTGTTCGCCGACTTCGACAATGACGGCGACCTCGACTGCTTCGCGGGGTACTTCACCGAGCCCGAGAATCCGAAGCGCAAGAACAACGACGGCCGGAACACGCTGTATCGCAACACCGGCGACGGCTGGGTGGCGGTGCCGCTCAAGATGCCGCGCACGTCGGTCCACGCCGCGTGCGCGTTCGACTATGACCGCGACGGCAACCTCGACCTGTTCGTGGCGTCCGGCTACGTCGTCTACGGGCGCGGGCTGGAGGCGCATCCCGACCGGCTCTACCGCGGCGATGGCAAGGGCGGCTTTGTCGATATGACCCAGCGCGTCGGACTGCTGACCGCGACTGCGCCCGGGAAAATGGCCTCCAGCAAACCGACGTACGGCGCTGCGCACGGCGATTTCGATGGCGACGGCTGGCAGGATCTCTGGGTGTGCACCTACGGACGACAGTGGAACCATCTCTGGCGGTACGACCCCAAGCGCGCGGCATTTGCGAACGTCGGGAAAGATAGCGGGTTTCGCGGCGATGCCGTCACGCACGGCCGATACCCGGCGTGGCTCAAGAAGTTCTGGAAGAAAAAGTACGGCAGCGAGCGGCAGGACGAGCAACCGTTTCGGGCCAACGGGAACACGTTCGACTGCGCGATCGCCGACTACGACAACGACGGCGACATGGACTGCATCCTTGCCGAGATCACGCATTTGTGGGCCGGGGACTCGAGCGACCGGACCTCGCTGCTCGTAAATCAGGGCGGGAAGTTCCAGCGGCGCGCGGACGCGTTTTCACGCCGGCACGTCATCGAACGGTGGAACCAGGGCGACATCCACGCCGGCTGGATCGACTTCGACAACGACGGACTGCTCGATGCGCTCATCGCCAGCAGCGACTACCCCGACCGCCAGGAGCTCCGGTTGTTCCGCCAGCGGCCGGACCACACCTTCGAGGCGCCGCGGACGTTCTCGTGGGAGGGCGCGGGCCAGATCAGCGTCGGCGACTATGACAACGACGGCGACCAGGACATTCTCTGCGGGCGCAGCCTGAACCGCCTGCCAAAGGACCGGCGCAAAGAACTCGGAAAATCGTGCGCGCTGTTTCGCAACGAGGTCGGCAACAAGAACCACTGGCTCCAGGTGGTTTGCACCGGAAAGAGCGGGAAAGGCGGAAAGGGCGCAAATCGCGACGGCATCGGCTGCCGCATCCGAGTGACGACCGCGGACGGAGTCACCCAGACCCGTGAGATTCGCGGCGGCCTCGGTCATGCCGGGCACAACGGCCCGTACGTCGCCCATTTCGGGCTGGGAGCGCACAAGACGGCGGCGCGCGTCGAAGTCGTCTGGCCGGACGCAGCCGGCAGCCGCCGGGTACTCAAGGACCAATCCGCGAACCGCCGCCTGCAGATCGAACAGCGATAGCGCCCGCGGGACCGAATCGGTAGACTCCCGCCTTCGGCACGGACACCTAAGCGGAGGATTCCGATGGAGCAAGGTCGCGAACGCTGGGCCAGCCGGCCCGCGTTCATCATGGCAGCGGTCGGCAGCGCGATCGGTCTGGGCAACGTCTGGCGTTTCCCGGGCGTGGCGTTCGCCAACGGCGGCGGGGCATTCTTCGTCCCCTACTTCATCGCCCTGCTGACGGCCGGCATTCCGCTGATGATCGTGGAGTACGGCCTCGGCACCCGCTACCAGGGGTCGGCGGCGAAGTCTTACCGAAAGCTTGGTGCGAAGTACGAGTGGATCGGCTGGTGGGCGGTGCTCATCGGCCTCATGATCTCGTTTTACTACTGCGTAATCCTGGCGTGGTCGTGGGAGTACTGCTGGGAGTGCGCCAAGGGCATCTTCAGCGGCGAATTGCCGTGGGACAAGGGCAAGGCGGGCGACTACTTCGACAAAGAGATTGTCCAGAACACCGGCGCAGACAACCTAGGCAGCTTTAACATCGCGGCCGCACTCGGCCTCGCGGCCACGTGGATCGTGGTCTATCTGTCCATCGCCAAGGGTGTCCTGCGCGTGGGCAAGGTCGTCATGATCACGGTGCCGCTGCCGCTGATTATCCTGGTTCTGCTCGCCGTACGCGGCCTGTCGCTTCCAGGTGCGATGGACGGACTCGCCTACTACCTGGCACCCGACTGGGCCAAGCTGGCGGAGTTCGACACATGGGTCGCAGCCTACGGCCAGGTGTTTTTCTCCCTATCGGTCGGCTGGGGCATCCTGATCGCATACGCGTCCTACATGCCCAAAGACTCCGACGTGGTGAACAACGCCTATCTCACGTCGTTCGCCAACTGCGGCTTTTCGTTTCTCGCCGGCTTCGCCGTGTTCAGCACCCTGGGCTACCTCGGTTTTGCGCTGAATCAGCCCATCGCGGATCTCAAGACGACCAGTTTCGGACTGGCGTTCACGAGCTACCCCACGGCGGTCGAAAACTTCCCGGGCACCGGTAGTTTCCAGGCGTTACTCGGTCTGCTATTTTTCCTGATGCTCCTGACCCTGGGCGTCGATTCGGCGTTTTCGATCGTCGAAGCGATGGCCACGGCGATGTACGACAAATTCCGGATGAACCGCCAGCGGCTGACGCAGATGCTCTGCGGCGGTGGCTTCCTGATGGGGCTCATCTACTGCTTCGGAACCGGGTTGTCTTGGCTTGACATCACGGACAAATACCTGACCGACTATGGGTTAACCATGGTCGCCCTGACCCAGTGCCTCCTCGTGGGCTGGGTGATTTCGAAGTCCCGCTTCAAGGAGTTGCAGGACGAGATCAACAAACGCTCCGAGTTCCGCGTCGGCGCGTTCTGGAAATGGTCGCTCAAGGCGATCACACCGCTCGTGCTGATCGTCACCCTCTGGCTCGCTTCGAAGAAACTCATCGCCGAGGGCTACGGGGGCTATCCCACGGACAAGCTGATCATCTTCGGGGTCGCGCCCGCCGCAATCGTCTTGGTGCTGTCGTTTGTCTTGATGAACATGAAGGGAGCCGGCGATGATGAAGACTAGAATCGTGTTGCTCGCTCTTCTGGCCGCGGCGCCCCTGTGGGCGGAAGAAAAGAAAGACGCGCTGGCGATCGTCGGCGACCTCAAGGCGGTCATTGAGGCAGACAAGCCGTGGAAGGAGCGCTGGACGGCCTACCGCAACGCCAAGGACGCCGTGGACGCAGCCGAAGTCGAGTTCCTTAGGAAACTCTCTGCCGACCAAAAAAAGACACTGAAGAATCAGCTTGAGCAGATCAAGAAAGACCGCGGGCCGGAGCACGGTGACTACGGTTCCCCGGCGGGCAAAGCGTACGAGGCAATTCGCAAGGACGTCGCGGACTCAATCCGTCGCGATGCGCTTCCCCCCAGCGGCTGGATCATGGCACTGGTCGGCATCGTCTTGCTCTGGGGTGGGTTCGCATTCTGTGTGGGCCGCGCGGTGCGGACGGGCAAGGATGCCGCAAAGGGCTGACGTCCACTTTCCGGGACAATCCGGGGCGCCACACAGCCTTGCGGGGTCGCTATGATGGCCCCGCTCGACAAGCGCGCGTGGCACGGGGTTTGACCATGCCCGGGCGATGACGAGTTCTGTCGCCGTGCCGCCCCCCGCCGATACCGCCCAGCCGGACTGCGAGTTCCGGCGCCTTGACCCCACGGATCCGGCGTGGCAGGCCTTGCTCACAACCCACCCCCTCGCGGAGTCGGTGCGGCCGATGTGGGAAGAGGTCGCCGGGTGGGAAGCGATTCGGATCGGGAAGTTCACGGACGGCGATGTCCAGGCCGGAATCCAGTTCCACACCCGCGGCCTCCCCGGCCTGCCGTGGCGCCTCGCACGCATCACACAACTCCTGCCCACACCGATCGCGGACCGATCGCAGGCCTGCACGGCAGCGCTCCTGGCCGAAGCCGAACGCGTTGCGTGGGAACGCCGGGTCGTGGAAATCGAGTTCCGGGCGCACATCCCGGTGCCCGACATGATCGACGCCCACGGGTTCCACTCGGGCATCGGCAAAGGGCTCGACCAGGCCGGTTACACGCAGGTTCCGGAGTTCAACGGCACCTACTTCGTCGATATTGACCGCAGCGACGAGGAGCTCCTCCTCTCGTTCAAGAAAACCACGCGCAGCGAGGTCCGCCGCCCGAAGAAGAAGGGTTGCCGAATCGAAAGGGGCGACGAATCCCTGCTTGAAACCCTGTTCGACGGGTACGCCGCTATGGGCGCGCGCAAGGGTCTCGGCGAAACAACGTTGCCGCGCCCGTTCGTGGTGGATCACATGAAACCGCTGGTACAGGCGGGCCATGTGCACCTGTACTACGCTGCGTACGGCGACGACATCAGCGACATCGCCCTGATCGATGCCCTCGGCACACCGATCAACATGCAGTCGGTACGCCTGACCGCCAGCCTGTCGAACAAGTACCCGTCAGCCGCGCGCCGCCTCCACTACGTCATCATGACGATGCTCCGCGACGAGGGCAAAAAGCTGTACGACCTCGGCGGCAGCCCGGCGCCGGTCCCGATCCCCGGCCATCCGAACTACGGCGTCTGGCAGCACAAGTACCACTACAAGGGCACCTACGTCCCGTACATCCCCCGCTTTCGCAAGGCACGAAGCCGCTTCGGTGCCAACCTCGCCCGAACCGTCCGCTTCGTCCGCGACTGACGAGCCCGTCCGACCGACAGCCCGAGGCTCATCGCGCAGGAATCCCGAGAAAGCCCACGGACGGCGATGTGTGCCCGAACCGCACATCCGCGCGGCAGGATTGCCTGGCACCAATCAGGCTCGCAGTGCGGCAGGATTACATGGCACCGTCCCGGCTGACAGTGCAGCACGATTACGTGGCACCAATCAAGGCCGGGTGGTCGGCGTGCGTAACCGATTGTCGCTAAACGGCTTGCGACGAATTCGCGCCGCTGCGGGCGGCGTCCCCGGGACATCGCCGTCCGTTTGCTTGCTGCAGGATCCGCCGAGCCAATGCCGCGGGCTAAGGCGTGCGCGGTGCTAGAACCGATGGAAGATTCGTGTGCGGCATAGCGGGATGGTTCCAACAAGACGGTGCGCCCGTCGACCCCTCGGTGCTGCGGGCGATGGGCGATGTCATCGAGCATCGCGGCCCCGATGAGGAGGGTTTTTTTCTCAGTCGATCGGAGCCGCCGCCGGAGTGGCCGGCCGGGGTGCCGCTACGCTGCGCTGGACCAGGCGTGGGCGAAGTGGGCTTTGCCCATCGCCGGCTGTCCATCATCGACCTCAAAACCGGGCAACAGCCGCTCTGCAACGAGGACGGCACGGTCTGGATCGCCTTCAACGGCGAGGTCTACAACTTTGCCGGACTCAAGACCGAGTTGGAGGCCAAGGGCCACCGCTTCCGCACGAACTCCGACACCGAAACCATCGTCCACGGGTGGGAAGAGTGGGGTGAGGGCGTCGCCGAACGGCTCCGCGGCATGTTCGCGCTGGCGGTCTGGGATGCGAAGAAGCGTTCGCTCTACCTGGCTCGCGATCGCCTCGGGAAAAAGCCGCTGTACTACCTGCACGACGGCAAGCGCTTCCTGTTCGGCTCCGAAATCAAGTCGATCCTCGAGGTGCCCGGCGTGTCGCGCGACATCGATCCCATCGCGCTGTCGGACTACCTGTCCTTGCTCTACGTCCCGGCGCCGCGCTCGATCTTTCGCGCGGTCTCAAAGCTCCCGGCCGGCCATCACGCGATCGTGACGCCGGACCGGATGACGGTGAAGCCCTATTGGGACCTGTCGTTCGAGCCCGTGGACGAGGCGCCGCAGAGCGAACAAGAGGGGCGGCTGCTGGAGATCCTCGGCGACGCGACGGACATGCGCATGATGTCCGAGGTTCCGCTGGGCGCGTTCTTGTCCGGCGGCGTCGATTCCTCCGGCATCGTCGCGCTCATGGCCGGCCTGTCCGACCAGCCGGTGAAGACCGCGTCCATCTCGTTTAGCGAGAAGGCCTACGACGAGTCGCCGCACGCCCAAAGAGTCGCGGAGTTGTTCGGCACCGAGCACCACGTCATGCGGGTGACGCCGGACGCGGTCTCTGTCGTCGAGAAGCTGGCCTGGCACTACGACGAGCCATTCGCGGACTCGTCCGCGGTCCCGACGTACTACGTCTCGAAGATCGCCCGCGAAAAGGTCACTGTCGCCCTTTCCGGCGACGGCGGCGACGAGAATTTCGCTGGCTATCGCCGCTACGCGATCGACGCGCTCGAGCACCGCATCCGCGGCATGATGCCGCGCGGCCTCCTCGCGCTGGCGGGCCGGCTGTACCCGAAGGCGGACTGGCTACCGCAGCCGCTACGCGCCAAGACCGTGCTCTCGAACGCCGCGCGCGACCCCGCGGCAGCGTATTGCCACACGATGTCGTTCCTGCACGAGGCCGACAAGCGTCGCCTGCTCGCCCCGGGCATGCTCGCCGCCCTCGACGGACACGAAACAGTGGAACTCTTTCGCCGCCACTACGACGCCGCGCGCGCGAACGACCATCTCTCGCGCCTGCAGTACCTGGACATCAAGACCTACCTCTGCGACGACATCCTGGTCAAGGTGGACCGGGCAAGCATGGCGAACAGCCTGGAAGTACGCTGCCCGATTCTCGACCACGTCTTCATGGAGTACGCCGCGACGATCCCCAAGGACCGCAAGCTCAAGGGCAAGGACGGCAAGCACATCCTCAAGAAGGCGTTCGGCCGGTTGCTTCCGGAAGACATCCTCTACCGCAAGAAGATGGGCTTCCGCGTCCCGATCAAGGAGTGGCTGCGAACCGACCTCAAGGACTTCGCCCACGACCTGATCGTGAACGGCGCGGGCACCCAGACCTACCTCCAGGCCAACGAGGTCAGCCGCCTGTGGAACCAGCACCAGGGCGGCATGCGCGACCGCGCCACGGAGCTCTGGACACTCCTGATGTTCAACCTGTGGCACAAGACCTTCGTAGAACGCGGCTCCCCGATCGCCACGACCTCGGCCTGATTCGAGCCGGAATCCACTCCGGGGCGGAAGCAGACGGACGGCGATGCCTCCGGCTCCGGGGTCAGTCGAACGCGTCCGTCGGCGTCGAGGCCGCCGAGTACGGGTGCCAGGTAATCCTGCTGCCATCACCGGCCGGCAACAGCAGGATCCCCTGGCACCGTACCGGCAGCACGGCAGCAGGATCCCCTGGCACCGTACCTCTGGCACCGTACCTCGTGGCACCGTACCTCGCCGTCCGTACGCTCCGGTTCTCGAGCGCCCGCCGCGGGCCGAAGGCCCGTCGGTGCGCCTGCCAAAAAAAGGCGAGCAGCGGCTTTTTGGCCCGGAGTTCGCGCTACCCCACGCAACAGGCCGATTCTGTTCATAGAATCCGACATTGCGGACACCTACGTTGCTGACCCCCACCATTTCCACGATTTCGAGTAGCTCGACCGTGACAATCGCGACCCCCTCCCTCGTGCGTGCGTTCCGAACATCGGACGCTCCCGCATGGGACGAGTATGTGACGCGACATCCGCGGGCCACGTTTTTTCACCAGACCGGCTGGAAGCGCGTGCTCGAGCGGGCGTTCCCGCACGCTGCGTACTACCTCGTGGCCGAGCGCGCCGGCGCGATCTGCGGGGTGCTGCCGATGTTCTTGTGCCGCGGACTTCGAGGCCGGCTCGGCCTCTACTCGCTGCCGCACACTGTCTTCGGCGGTCCGCTCGGCGACGACCGCGCCGTGGAGGAATCGCTGCTTGCCGCCGCCCACAACCTGGGCTCCTCGCTCGGCGCACGCGTCCTGGAACTGCGCAACCGCTACGAGAACCTGCTCGACCTGCCCGTCCACGAGGGCAACGTCACCTTCGAAAAGGAGCTGCCGGCCACGGTGGACGAGGTCAGGGGCACGTTCCCCAAGAACGCACGCGCGGCGATCAATCAGGCAGTGAAACGCAACGGGCTCTCCGCCGCGTTCACGCAGGAGCTCGACGTCTTCTACGAAATCCTGGGACAGACTTACCACCGGCTCGGATCGCCCCTCTTTCCGCGCGAGTTCTTCGCCGCGATGCGCGACGAGTTCCCGGACGACGCGTTGATCCACGTCGTTCGCCAAGGCGACACGCCCGTCGCCGCCGCGCTCTGCCTGTGCTGGCGCGGCATCATCAGTCCGGTGTACAGCGGCCAGGCGCCCGGCGCACAACGGCTCAATGCCGACAACTTCAAGTACTTCGACATCATGCGCGAGGCCGTCGCCCGCGGCATGACGCACTTCGACCTCGGCAAGACCCGCACGTCCAACACCGGCGGGATGAGGTTCAAGAAGCACCAGGGCTTTGTCCCGACGGCCCTGCCGTACCAGACCGTCGAGCTCGTGCCCGGCGCGGGCGACGACGGCTCCGATCCGACCAGCGGCTTCTTCATGAAAGCGCGGCGCATCTGGAGTCGCATGCCGGCCGGCGTGGCCGGTGTTCTCGGTCGGCGTCTGATCCGCTTTTTTCCGTAGTCCCGTCCCATGCGCGTCCTGACCTTTACCACCCTCTACCCGAACGGCGCCATGCCGAACCACGGCATGTTCGTGCGCAAGCGTATGGAAGCCGTCGCGCGGCGCCCGGGCGTCGAGGTGGTGGTCGTGGCGCCGGTGCCGTCCGCACCGAGGCTGCCGGGCTGGTCACGCGCCAAAGTGTTTTCCAGCGTGCCCAAGGCCGAAGAGATCGGCGGACTCTCCGTGCACCACCCGCGCTTCTTGTCGCTCCCCGGCGAGTGGGCCCGTCTCAAGCCGCGCTGGATCGCCCGTGGCGCCTGGGCATGCGTCCAGGCCTTGCATCGCGCGCAGCCGTTTGACATCGTCGATGCGCACTTTGCCCGCCCCGACGGCGCGGCCGCGGCGGAAATCGCGCGCCGCATCGGCCTGCCGCTCGTGCTGAGCGTGCGAGGTTCCGACATCCACCGCGACCTCGAACGCCCGCGCACAAGGCCGCTCGTCCTCGCGACGCTCCGCGCGGCGGCGTCCGTCATCTCGGTGGCGCAACCGCTGACCGACAAGATGATCGCCGCCGGGATCGCCGCGGACAAGATCGCCACGATCCCGAACGGCATCGATCTCGCCCGCTGGTCGCACGTGGACCGCGACGCGGCGCGCGCCGAGCACGGAGTTGCGGACCAGCGCCGCATCGTCCTGAGCGTCGCCGCGATGAAGCCCGTGAAGGGCCACGACACGTTGATCGAAGCCTTCGCGACGTTGGGTACGGACGGCGATATCTCCGACACGGAGCTGTGGCTCGCGGGCGCCGGTCCGTTGCACGACGAACTCCGGCGCCGCGTGGCGCAACTCGGCCTCACAAAACGCGTGCGTTTTCTGGGTGCCGTGCCGCACGACAAGCTGCCCTCGCTGTATGCCGCCGCGGACATCTTCGCGCTGCCGAGCCGCAACGAGGGCTGCCCGAACGTCGTGCTGGAGGCGCTTGCCTCCGGCTGTCCGGTCGCCGCAACGGCGGTCGGACACGTACCGCACATGGTGCGCAACCGCGAGAACGGCCTCGTTGTTCCCGCGGACGATCCCCGCGCCTTCGCTCTTGCGTTGCGCGCACTTCTGAAAACATCGCCGTCACGGACTGTAGTCCGAGCCACCGTGGCCGACTGCACCTGGGACGACGTCGCCGCACGGGTAGCCGGCGTCTTCCAAGGCGCCCTGGACCTGAAACCGAACACGGAAACGAGCATCTCCCAATGCGGGTAATCGCCATCCTCATCTGCTACGGCGTCGGAACGCTGCTGAGTCTGCGCTCCGTCACGTATGCCGCGTGCCTCTTTATCTGGAGCGAGATCTTTCGGCCGATCGATTTCGCCTGGCGCGTCTTCGAATTCCCGGCCGCGCACCTCGTGGCGGCGACGCTGCTGCTCTCGCTCTTCATGGCGAAGTGGCAGAGGCGCTGGAATCCGGTCGCCACGCTCGTTCTGGCCATGATCGGCTGGATCTACGTGTGCGCGTTCTTCGCCGTCCACCGCGTGGTGGCCATGGATCACGCGCTGTTCGCGACGAAGTACCTGATCCCGCTCGTCATCATCTCGATCTCGCTGACGACGCGATGGTCGCAGAAGATGTTTCTGTACACCCTGGCAGCCTCCGTCGGCCTCTGGGCCGCCCAGGCCGGTCTGCACCTGGCCAGCAAGGGCCCCGGCGACGAGGTGTTCATTCGCGGCGGCCAGATGTCGGACCGCAACGACTTCATGGCGGGCGTGCTCGCCTGCCTGCCCATGCTCGTCTACATCGCCCGCAGCTACGACTGGCGATACAAGAAACTCATGCGCGCCGCGGCGTGGGCGATGATCGCCATGAGTCTCGTCGCGATGGTCCGCTCCAATTCGCGCGGCGCGATTCTCGGCGCCGGACTGCTGTTCGCGTTCTTCCTGCTCGCGACCGGGCGCATCGGCAAGCGGCTCGTCCTTGGCGGCGCGGTCGTGGTCGTCGCGCTCATGTTCATGCCGGACTCCGTGGTCGAGCGCATGAGCACGATCGAGATGAGCACCGATGTGCAAACCGAGAGTTCCGCGTCCAACCGCCTCGCCCTGGCAAAGATCGGCATCGAGATGACGCTCGACTATCCGATTACCGGCGTCGGCCCGAAGAACTTCACCTACCTCGTGACGAGCTACGGCTTCGACACGCGGCACGATCCGCACACGATCTGGCTCAAGGCGTCCGCCGAGTACGGCTTCCCGATGCTGATGCTGTTCTTGCTGACCATCTGGCTGATTCTCAGCCGCCTCGCCCGCGAACGAAAGTTCGCCGCGGAACGGGGCGATCGCGACACGGAACGGCTGGCGATCACGCTCTCCTGCTCGATCGTGGGCTTCCTGGGTGCGGCAACATTCCTGAGCCAGTTCCTGAGCGAGTATTTCTGGGCCATCTGCTGCCTCACCGGAGCGTTCATCGGACGCGAGGAATACCGTCGCCGCAACCCCGACGCGGCAACCCGGGAAATCGAAGAAGTGCTCGACGACCAACCCGCACCCGGCCAGACCGTCGGGGCGCAGTAGACAAGCAGGCAGCAGGCTCTCGCACCGGCGCGCATGGCGCGCTCGGCATCGACACGAAAAAAAGGGCGGCCCATGCGGGCCGCCCCTCTCAATTCTCATGGGTCCTGTGGGCCGAAGCCTACGGGACGCTGACTGTCGCGACGTTGCTCACGTCGCTCATCTGCTTCTCGGTGAGCGCAACCAGCGCGACATAGATCGTGCCGGAGGCCGAAACCTCAAACTCGATCGTCTTGCTGGCACCCGCCGCCACCGGGAAAATTCCGGCGGAGTTGGAAGCCCAAGCCTGGCGAACACCACTGCCGCTGTCATAGGTCGGCGCGATGGGCTCGGTGGACCAGACCAACAGCACGCGCTCGGCATTCGCCGGAGCGGTGAAGCTCGCCCGCACCTTGCCGCCCGCGACCGAAGCGGACAGGTTCGTGACCTTGCCCGGACGGGCATGGTTGTTCACGCCTTCCTGGATGTGCCACCAGTAGGCGCGGGTCTCGTAGGAACCGTTCCAGGCCCCGGAGCCCCAGTTGTTGCCGTACGGCGCCTTGCCGTCGCCGACGCCGCCGTCGATGAAGTCGTCGACGAGCGTTCGGTGGCCTTCCTGGCCGGTGATCTGATACCAGTAGACCTCGGGGTCGATCATGCTCAGGCCCGAACCACTCGACTTGTTGTTGACCTCGTCGTGTCCGACGTAGTAGCCGAAGCGGCCGCTGTTGAGCTGCCAATCCATGATGCCCCAGAGGAACTGGAACGCCCGCGCTTCATGCTCGGGATGATGGTTGCGCATCTCGTTGTAGGCCCCGGAGAACGTGCGGGCCATAAAGCCCATCTGGAACGACGCTTCGCCGTTCTTGCGGAAGTTGCCGTAGCGGGGGAAGTAGGTGAACGTGCGAATCCACTCGAGCCGGTTCTTGATCGCACTCAGAAGCGAGGCATCGCCGGTTACGCGGAACGCTGCCAACGACTGCGCCAGCATGTGCGCCTCGCCGCGTGTTTCCCAGTTCCACTCGAAGAGACCGTCATCGTCATCCTGGTCCTTGGTGGTGCGCAGGAGCGACCGCTTGCGGAACTCGCCCATCCACTCGTACCAGTCCCGAATCCACGGGTTGGCCGACTGGAAGTAGAAGTCCTCCATGTGGTAGAGCCAGCCGTGCTCGTTGTCCCGCGGCTTCCACTCGGTTGTGGAAGTGCCGGACAGGTACGGCGCGGCCAAGTACGGACGACCGTGGCCGTCGAACGCGCGCCAGCTCTTGCCGCCGTACGGGTTCATGGTCGGGGTGATGGTCGCGAAGTCAGCCTCGTGCGTGTAGCCGGGGATCCACATGGGGCGTACGTAGATGTCGCCGTAGACCCAGGCCTCGGTCTCGTAGTAGTCCTGGACGCGCCCGCTGGCGAAGAAGTGTCCGCCACCACGCGGCCAGTCGCCGACCTGGTTGGACTTCTTGCGCTTGGAATCGCCGCCGTAGTTGACCCAACCGAGACGGTACCGGGCGTGACCCGGATCGCGGTGCTTTTCCTCGAACTGCGGCACCTTGTTGTCGGCGCCGGAGACGAACGACGTGGACATCGAGCCGCCGAGCCCGGGCACGGCGCCCGAGTTGGCGTAGTCCGCCGCCGGGATCACCGTGACGGGGTGCCACGTGAAGTTGGCAGCGAGCGCCTCGATCTCGTTGTTCGAGGTGTTGGCGCCGTGGAAGTAGAGCAGAGTCTCCTTGACGGAGCACTGCATCTCCTCGAGCCAGTACAGGCCCGTGCCGTTGTGGTCGCCGTTGAGGAACATCGAGCTCCACTTGGGCCAGAGACGGACGGCGATGTTCTTGTCGCTCTCGATCTCGACCGCGTTCGGCCAGCGCAGCGCCATGTGACGAATCATCACGGCGACGCCCTTGCTGGAGTCCGAAACGTCGGCCCAACCGAACGACTCGGTGCCGGCCGTGTGCGACCCGCTCTCGAGCGTGCTGTTGTTGCCCGAGTCGCGTACGACCGAGCTGTGGTCGGTGTTTTGGAAGACGTGACGCCCCGAGCCGAGCGCGCCCTGCCAAACGACGCCGGCCTTGGGGCTCATGCGCACGGTGGCCGAGCCCAGGCTCGGCTTGAGGTTCAGCGAAACGTCGTCGAAGTACAGCGGCGAGGAGAACTTGACGTTCTTCGCGCCGTTCTGGAGCTGATAGTCGACCTTCACGAACGCCTTGCCGGCGTACGCGAACAACCGCACGGCGAAGCCGTGGCGATGGTCGGTTGTGCTGTGGTACGAGCCGAGGCTCTCGATGCGGATCACGGCCCGCAGCGGTCCCGCCTCCTCGACCTTGACGGTGAGGTTGGTGCGGTCGCGACTGCCCTGGACGTCGCCGTCCAGGCGACCGGTGAAGACGGCGCCCTCGCTGGCCCCGGACTCGATGATCCGCTCGGAGGCGGCGTACGAGCCGTTGCCGTCGGCATCGACGTCAACCGTGTCGAAGATGTTGAAGCCGCTCTTCTTGACGGTGAAGCGCACCTTGCCCGTGTCGACCGTGACCAGATCGCTGGTCTCGGTGACGTTCAGGGCCATGCTCGGCGCGGGGTTCGCGCCGCCATCCGACTTGAAGAAGAACGTCGCGTCCCCATCGGCGGGAACTGTGGCCGTGAAGTGTGCGGCAACAAAGCGCAGGCTGTTGTCGCGCGCCCACCAGCGGCTGAGAATCTTGAACTGCGCGGCGACGGAATTGCCGTCCGCGTCGGTGATGCGGAACTTGTCGATCGACTGGTACTGACCGAAATCCATCGGGATCACCGCGATGACGGGGTGCGCCGTCGCGCCGTAGCCGGCGGCGTCCTTGACCGTCAGGCGGATGCCGTCACCCTGCGGCGCCTCGTCGTCGGAAGCGACGATGGAGACGCGCACGGGATCGGCGCCGGTCAACGTGACCTGCGCGACCGCAAGGCCGTCGATGGAGTTGGCGTCCTGAACGGCACTGAACGTGACCGTCTGGATCTGGTCCCAGTTGTCGCGCGTAAACGTCAGGCTCGCGGGACCGCTGTAGACCAGCGACCCGTCGTTCTCGACGATCTCGATTGCGATGGTAACCGTCTCGGCCGGGAGCGCCGAAAGGCGTACCGGCAGCGATGCTTCCGCGCCCTCGGGCACGACAAGCGTCCCGGCCTCGAGCACAACCGTCAGGTCGTTGCTCGGATCGGGCTCAGGTTGCGGATCAGGTTCGGGCTCCGGATCGGGCTCCGGCACGCCCGGATCGGGATCCGGGTTGGTCTCGCCCTCATCGGGCGTCGAAACCGCCTCTCCATCATCCTTGAGCAACTCGCCCAAGGGTGTGCAGGCGGGCAAAAGCAGAAACGCGGCGGCCAACAGTAGCCCTCGCGCTCCGCGAAACAGGTGCGACATTTTCTCCTTTGCCTCCCCCCGCGAACAGGCAGCGGCCGTGCGCACCATCGAAGCCGATGGCCAAGCCGTTCCCTCGCGCGGGATTCCTCACAAGCTCTTCGGTAACTGGCTGCCCGCTGCCGGTCTTTCCGGCAGGGAGGGCCCTATAGCTTTGCGCCACCCGGTTTCCCGGGCTTTGCCCTTATCGGAGCCGATGGGAGGAGCCTCTTTTGCCGCTGGGCCCGGATGATCCGAAACCCGCCGACTTGTCGGCTACCACCGCGCTGGGAGAGGGGCCTGGGGGCCCCGCCAGCTCATCAGCTTCCACCGGGAACCTATCTCCCGATGCCGCACAGTCAAATCCGCTCCTATTTCGGGGAAAAAACTGACCGAAAGCAATCTCCGAAAGGCTCAATCCCGACTGGTCGCGTGTCGATCACTAGAAAGGGGACAACGGCTGGCCAAGCCGGATGTCCCGTTGTGTGCACACGAATCGAAAAACCTGATGAACAGCGACTTTTCGCCGGGATTCCGCCACTGATATCCGCCACATGGCTGATTCTGTCTGAATAGTCTGCCACGAGCCTCCCCCATGTCTACCGGCAAAATCGGGCTAATTAGTTATTGGGCCCCGCCCCAAGGAGCGATCGCCGCCCACCGAATTGTACGCCTCAGCCGCTGTCTGCAGGCCGCTGGCCACGAGGTCCACTGGATCACGCTGGACGCCGCTCGACTCGACAAGACGGATCCCGCGCTCGCCAAGATGGTGCCGGCGGGCATTGTTCGACACGGCATCTCGGGCTCTGACATCGTCGCCCGGGGCGCGGCCCAGGGATTTTGGCAAAAAGTCGGGGTCACGGCGATCGAGTGGGTGCGCCGGCACACCGTGATCCGAGACGGTCACCTGGCGTGGGCGCTGCGGCTCCGAAGACGGCTTCCGGAAATCGTCCGCAAGGCAGGACTCGACGTCGTAATGGCGTCGTGCGGCCCCCACAGCTCACTCCTGGCCCTGCCGCGGCTGCGCGCGCGAGCGCCGAGCGTCCGGATTTTTGCCGACTATCGCGATCTATTGAACGGCAACGCCTGGAACGACTCCGATGACGAGGGCCGGCGGGCGAAGCTGCTGGCCCACGAGAGGGAGGCTCTTGCCGCGGTCGATGGCCTGTTCGTCAACACCGAGCACGCCCGCGATCGGTTTCTCAAGGTCGTCCGTCCTCGGGATGGATTCCCGGTCGAGGTCATGCGCAACGCTGCCGACTACGAGTTAGCCGACGAGATTCTTGCCGACATCGCCGTCCCGGACCTCGGTGACGGCATCCACGTCGGGTACTTCGGAACCGTCTTCCCGCGGCGACGCCTGGCCCCCGTTATCGAAAGTATCGCGCGCCTGCCGGCCGACGTCCGCGGTCGATTCCGGTTTCACCTGTACTCGAGCGTCGAATCGATCGCGCTGGCGGAAGAAGACTGCCACGCCGCCGGAATCGAACCGGACTCGCTGCTCGTGCGCCACGGCTTCGTGGAGTACGGCCAGGCACTGGCTGCCATGCGGGCAATGGACGCTCTGGTCCTGGTCAACGGCCCGACGCTGGACGACCGCATCTTCGTACCGGGAAAGCTGTTTGACTACCTGATGGCGCGCCGCCCCATCCTGTTTGTCGGAGAGCCGGGGGATGCATCCCGTATCGTGGGTGACTGCTGCGGTTCGCAGTGGTGCCTGCGCCACACCGACCCGGACGGCATCGACGCGGCCCTGAACCGACTCGCGCAACAGCGGCTCCCGGACGAAGCGCCCCACGACAGCTACGCTCCCAACGCGGCGTTTGCACCGCTGCTCGAAAAGATGAAACAAACCCAGACGGCATCATGAAAGACTCCGTACGGCGCTTCGGGAGCGAAGCTCTCTATCGAACGGGGCTGCTGCACGTCGCCTCATGGATTCGCCGACGGCGGCGCCGCCACGGGTTGGTGCTGACGTTTCATTGCGTGAGTACGCCGGGCAAGCCGTACTTCCGGCGCGGTATGGACGTGTCGTCCGACCATTTCCGGCAGATTCTGGAGATGCTCCTCCGCGCCTTTCGAGTCGTGCCTCTCGACGAGCTGCCCCAAGCCCTCATGAATCCGGAGCGCAAGCCCATCGTCGCCATCACGTTCGATGACGGCTATCGCAGCGTGCACGACAACGCGTTCCCGATCATGAAGGAACTCGGCGTGCCGGCAACGGTCTTTTTGCCCACCGACTTCATTGGCACGGGTCGCCTCCTGTGGTGGGACGAGGTCTACCACCTCGCGACGAGTGCGCCGGACACAGTGCTGGCGTTGGCTGGCGCCGACAATCCGGATCACGCGGTCGATATGATGAAGTACCTCGATCCCGGCGCGCGCTGCAAGCTGCTCGCGCGCATGCGCGGTGTCGCGGGCGACGTCGCAGCCCCCCGGCGGCTGATGCTCGACTGGGACGAGATCCGCGCGATGCACGCGGCAGGCCTCCGCTTCGGCGGCCATACGGTCTCGCATTCCTACCTCGACGTGCTCGGGCCGGATGCGCTGCGTGCCGAACTGCGAGGTTGCCGCGCGGTGATCGAACGCGAGATCGGCGACGCCCCCACGGCGTTCGCATACCCCGACGGCCGTTTCAGCAAACCCGTGCTCGCCGCCACGCGTGCGGCCGGCTACTCGGTGGCGGGAACCACGATCGCGGCGCCATGCTGGGCGGGCGCAAACCCGCTGCTGCTCGGCCGCATCGACGGCAGCCTCCCGTTCACGGCAGGCTCCGACCACGTCCGTTGGCCGGTCCTGTGGTCTGAACTGCTCGGAATCTGGGACACGCTGCTCGTCCGCCGGCAACGAAACCCCGAACGTTTCAGCCGACAACGGCCCAGGACCAAGGTGCCGGTCGGAGCCGACCAGACGTAAGCGGACGAACGCCCTAGCACCGCGCCTGATCCAGCAAAAACGTCCGCCAGCGGTCGATCATCGTCTGGTGATCGAAGCGATCGACCGCACGATCGCGGTGCGTCGCGCCGATTCGGGTTCGCAGGTCCACATCGACGAGCAGTGTCCTGAGGGACGCCGCGTAGAGGGTCTCGCCCGCAATCGGCACCACGAAGCGCCGCGCCTCGTCGCAGACCATGTCCTTGACGTCCCCGACGTCGGTGCTCACGACCGACTTGCCTGCGGCCATCGCCTCGGCAACGGAGAGTGGCATCTGCTCGGTGTGGCTGGACAGGCAAAACACGTCGAACGCGCGGTAGTAGGGCGCGGTGTCCCGCACGAGGTCGGTGAAATGGACGCGGTCGCGGAGTTGAAAGTGATCCAGACCGTTTTGCAGATCGGTCCACGCCTGGTCGTGGCCGGCGCTCTGGTCTTTCGGGGTTCCGCCGACGTACACGAGATGCGCCTGCGGAAACTCCTCGGCGATGGCCGCGAATCCGCGCAGCAGGAGCGCGGGGTTTTTTTCAGCGCGCAGGTGCGCGACGGTGCCCACGATCAGATGGTCGTCGTTGAGCCCGAGCCGCGCGCGGACATCGGATGCCGGGCCGGGCGTGAAGCGGTCGGTGTCGATGCCGTTGGGCATGTAGAGCGTCCGCTCGCGCCTTATGCCCCAGGATTCGAGCGCAAGCCGCTCCAGAACACGCGACACCACCAGGACCGCGCTCGCCCGGCGATACACGCGCCGCCGAAAAAACAGTCGACGCGCGAGCTGTCCCGTGGCCTCGTCCTCGGCCATGCCGTCCATGACCTGGCACCAGGGCCGGACCCGGCGCAGCACGCAGCCAATCATCGGAATCAGGGAGGCCCAGTTGTAGCCGAGCACGACATCGCCCTTGAGCGCGCGCAACTGGCCTCCCAGGCCCCAAGCCTGGCGCAGACCCGGGTCGCGCGGCAGCGTCACGAACTCGATGTCCACACCGGGATCGACCTTGTCCTTGCAGCGCTCGTCCTTGCCCATGTGAACGATCGTGTGCCGGAACTCGTCCTTGAGCCCGTTCATCACGACCGCGGTGCGCACCTGGGCGCCGCCCGGACCGAACGAATCGAAGACATGGACGATGTGCGGTTTTTGGGCCATGGAAGTTCAAGGCGAGCAGGAGGCCAAGCGGAAGGTCGAGAGTCTAGCTTTTGCCGGCTTGGCGGCATAGTGCTTGCGGGAAGCTTCGCGTTGGCCGCATCATGTCCATCGAAATCGACACGTCGTACTCGTCTTCATCCTCCTCGGGCTCCTCGCCGTCTGGGTCCTCCGGCTCCTCCGGCTCCTCCGGATCCCCCGGTCCGGGCGCGTCGATGCCCGGTGCACCGCCGATCCCGGCACATGCACTCACGATCGACGTCGAGGACTGGTATCACGTCGAAAACCTGACCCCGGTCTGCCCGCCCGACCGCTGGGACAGCTACGAGGCCCGCCTGCCGGCCAACCTCGACCGCATGCTGGATCTTTTCGACGAAGCGGGCGTCAAGACGACGTGCTTCGTGCTGGGCCGCGCCGCGGAGCGCCACCCGGAAATCGTCGGCAAAATCGTCGCCCGCGGCCACGAACTCGCATGCCACGGCTGGTCGCACGAGCTGATCTACCGCCAGACACCCGCGGAGTTCCGCGAGGAGACGATCCGCGCCAAGAAATTCCTCGAGGACCTCGCAGGCATCGCCGTCCTTGGCTACCGCGCATCGACCTTCTCCATCGTCGAGAAGACCCTGTGGGCGCTCGACATCCTGGCTGAGGCGGGGTTTGAATACGACTCGTCAATCGCTCCGTTGCACCACGATCGGTATGGCATCCCGGACTCGCCGAAGCAGCCTCATCGAAGGGAGCTGACGGACGGCGATATCTTGGAGTTTCCGGTCTGCACGATGCATGGATTGCGCCGCACCTTCCCGCTCGGCGGTGGGTTTTTCCGGTTGTTCCCGGTGTCGTGGGCGCGCAAGAGCATCGAAGAGCACGCCGCGCGCGGACAGAGCGCGATGGTGTATCTGCACCCGTGGGAGATCGATCCCGGCCAGCCGCGCGTAGACGGCCTCAAGTGGAGCCACCGCTTTCGGCATTACGCGCGGCTCGGCGCCACGATGGGCAAGCTCCGGCGCCTTCTGAAGGGCCACCGCTGGGACACGATGGCCTCGATTCTGGGGCTCGCGGGAGACGCCGCCGAGGGCAACGCCTAAAAAGACCGCCCAAAGAGAGCCGATAGAACAGTCAGATGAAGATCATAAACGTCGTCGGCGCGCGTCCCAACTTCATGAAGATGGCGCCGCTCGTGCACGAACTGAACCGGCGCGGCATCGAACAGATGCTGGTGCACACCGGCCAGCACTATGACGACAACATGTCGAAGGTCTTTTTCGACGACCTGCGCATGCCCGCGCCCGACGTCTACCTGGGCATCGGTTCCGGCTCGCACTCCGAACAGACCGCCAAGGTCATGGTCGAATTCGAAAAGGTGTGTTTGGAACACAAGCCGGACCTTGTGGTCGTGGTCGGAGATGTCAACTCGACGCTCGCGTGCAGCATCGTGGCCGCCAAGCTCTGGATCGCGGTCGCCCACGTGGAGGCTGGTCTACGCAGCTTCGACATGAAGATGCCAGAAGAGGTCAACCGGATCGTGACCGACCGGCTGACCGACCTGTTGCTGACTCCGTCGCCCGACGGGGACGAAAACCTCCGTAAGGAGGGCGTCGCCGAGGAGCGAATTCACCGGGTCGGCAACATCATGATCGACTCGCTGTTCGCGAACGTCGAGCGCGCGAAGGACTCGAAGATCCTCGACGAACTCGGCCTTGCCCCCAAGGGCTACGGCGTGCTGACGCTGCACCGCCCGAGCAACGTCGATGATCCGGAGATACTCCTCAAGCTCATGACGGTCCTGCACGAGATCTCCGAGCGCCTGCCGCTGGTTTTTTCCTGCCATCCGCGTACGGCGCAGCGGCTTGAAGATCTCGAGGCATACGCGCGCCTCAAGGACCGCGGCGATCTCCGCATCCTGCCGCCGAAGGGCTACCTCGACTTCATGCGCCTCGTGTCGCAGAGCCGTCTTGTGCTCACGGACTCCGGCGGCCTGCAGGAGGAGACCACGGCCCTGCGCATCCCGTGCGTGACGATCCGCGAAAACACGGAAAGGCCGATCACGATCACGGAAGGCTCCAACACGCTGGCCGGCACCAACCCGGACAAGATCCGCGCCGCCGCGTACGCCGCCTTGGACGGCGACCAAAAGGACACGAGCGTCCCCGACCTGTGGGACGGCAAGACCGCCCACCGCATCGTGAACGTATTCGAATCCTGGTGGGCCGCGCGCTAGCGCGGGCGCGCGGGCAACTCGGTCGGTCGCCAGTAGGCCGCGCCCTTGACCCAGGCCAGGTTCAGCGCGAAGAAAGACCGCCCTGGACCAAGATCGACCACGAGAATCCTCGCGGCGCGCTTCCGAGAGAACGTCTTGTGCCGCGCCGCAAGGAGTCTTCTTGAAACCGGAGACGCGTCGGCCGCACAGACAACAATCCGGATCTTCGACCGATCCCGGATCAGGTCCAATACGGTCGCGCCCCACGAACGAAGTTCGCCCACCCTCGCCCGTTCGGGCGGTTCGAAGTGGCCGCGCATTTCCACGGGCGCGGCCGTTTGGAGCAGGCCATGCAGATGTTTGGCCCATCCCCGCCCGGTCCAACCGCCCCGGTCCACGTCCATGCGCGGCGAAGGATCGACCAGAAACAGGATCGGGTCTTCCGACGGCGTCAGAAAGTCGGCGAAGAGATCCTCTGCCGCGGGCCCGCTGAGATCGTCCGGGAGCATGGGTGGCGTGCCGAGCTGTGCGAGATGGACCGCCAGTCGCCCTCCCGGCGGCCTCTTGCCCACACCATCCAGAATCAGGAGCGCCTTTTGGGGGTCGGCCTTCAGGCCCCCGCGCCGGACAAACGCCCGGAACTTCTCCCACCGCACGTAGCGGATCGACCATTCGAGCCCGCTTGCACTCCGGCGACGCAGCGCGCGCTCCACATCATAGCGCCCGAGATAGGCGATCGCTGCCACACCCAAGAGGTAGCCGATCCGCCCGTAGCGGTAAAAAACCCACGGCGGCGCGTCCACCCAACGGGCCAACGTGTCGTTCGGGAACACGAAGCCGTACGCCTCCCAGTGGGACAGATAGCGGTTCAGCAGAGCCAGGAGCGGCCCCATCCGCGCCAGTGGAAAGCCGATATCGCGATCGCCCTTCCGGCCGAGCGCCAGGTATTTGGCCAGCCCCTCGCCGACCAGCCGCGAGTCGGTGAACCGCTCGTTGAGATAGAACGTGACCGCGTGCGCGAGCTCGTGTTTCAGGGTGCGGCGTCGGTAGCGCGGCGGAGACTTGGTGCGAACGACAATGAACCGGTCGTCCAGAAAGTAGGTGCCAGCGGCACGCGCGTTCTTGAACCCGCGAAAGACCTCTGCGCCCATTCGGGGGGTTGCGAGCACGTCGATTCGATGCGGGAGGCGGCCGCGCGCTACAGAGAGCCAAAGATCGACGAGACGTTCCCCCTCGGTGCGATCGTACTCGTGATAGCGCCCGTCGAGCGTCCAGAAGCGTAGGTGATTACCACCGCTGACCTGTTTGGGAAGCGTGTACAGGTAGAGCCGGGACACGCTGGCCTTCCACGGCCAGCGCTCATCGAACCGATCCGCAGCCACGAAGTGCTCCGACAGCGCGTTTAGCTCTTCGGGACCCTTGGCACCCCACACGTACGGGTTGAGGTTTAGGCGACGCACGAACGGAGTCGGGCCGTCCAGCGGGGGAAGCTCGGGACGGCGATGCTTTTGAACATCGGTGCCGGGCGCGGTATCGAGGTCGGGTGCGGGGTCGGGGTCGCGACTGGGATCCTTGGGCCTGTCCTGCTCCGCCGGGTACGCCACGATTTCGCCCTGCCCGCGTGATCCGGACCCGTTGATGTCGCGCGTGAGCAGCCAGATCAGACCGATCGCCACCAAGATGACCGCAACGAGAATGAACCGGTCGGCCCTCATTGGCCGATGATGTTTCCTATATGAGAGTCTTGGTCACCGGTGCCCGCGGAATGCTTGGGCGTGCTGTCGTCGCGGCGGCTCCGGCGGGTGCGATCGTCGTCGGCGTGGACCGGGACGAGGCGGAGCTGTCCAACGCCGCCGCCGTGGCCGAGCTGTTCGCGCGTGAGGGCTCCGTAGGCGCCGTTATTCACTGTGCCGGTTATACCGCCGTCGATGCGGCCGAGTCCGACGAAGCCGGTGCGTGGCGCGACAACGTCGATGCGATGCGCGAGGTCGCGGCGGCCTGCGCGCGGACCAATGCCGCGTTCTTGGGAGTGAGCACGGACTACGTTTTCGACGGACTCGCGGACCGACCGTATCGCGAGAACGACACCAAGAGTCCGGCGTCGGTGTACGGCCGCAGCAAGCTCGCCGGCGAACGCGCCGCCCGCACCGTGCATCCGAAGGGCACGCGCATCGTGCGCACGGCGTGGCTGTACGGCCCGCACGGCGGCCACTTCCCCCAAACGATTCTCAGACTCGCCAGGGAGCGGACGGAGCTCAAGGTCGTGGCCGACCAGCGCGGCTCGCCGACCTCGACCCTCGAGCTGGCCCCGGTGCTCTGGGAACTGCTCGACGCCCCTCCGGACGTGTACCACGCCGCCGGCGACGGCGACGCGACCTGGTTCGATGTCGCGCAGGCGACGCTCGAACTTGCGGGCGTCGCCGACGTGGGAGTCATGAGGTGCACGACGGCGGAGTTTCCCCGTCCTGCCCCCCGGCCCCCCTATGCTGTACTCGACTGCGCCAAGCTCGAGGCGACGATCGGAAGTCGGCTGCGTCCCTGGCGCGTGGCCCTCGCTGACTATCTTGAGAACCATGAGTGAATTCGACACCCTCCTCGTCACCGGCGGCGCCGGCTTTATCGGCTCGAACTTCGTGCATGTCGTCGCCGAACGGACACCCGCCCGCCGCGTCGTGGTCCTCGACAAGCTGACCTACGCGGGCAACGCGGAAAACCTCGCCGGGCTCGATGTCGAACTCGTGCGCGGCGACATCGCGGATCCGGAAGACGTCGGGCGGGCCTTTCAGGCGACAGGTACAGGGGGGGGCGGGGGCGCCGAAAACATCGCCGTCATTCACTTCGCGGCGGAGACTCATGTCGATCGCTCCATCGAGTCCGCCCTGCCGTTTTTGCACACCAACGTGGTCGGCACCCAGGTGCTGCTGGACGCCGCGCGCGAACGCGGCGTGCGCCGCTTCGTGCATATCTCGACGGACGAGGTGTACGGCCCGATTCCGGACGGCGTCTTTACGCCGGAGGACGACCTGCTCAATCCGACCAATCCGTACTCGGCGAGCAAGGCGGCGAGCGAACACCTGGTGCACGCCGCCACAATCACCCACGGCATCGACGCCGTGATCACGCGCTGCTCGAACAACTACGGGCCGTATCAGTTCCCGGAGAAGCTGATCCCGCTGATGATCGCCAACGCGAGCGAAGACAAGCCGCTGCCGGTGTACGGCGACGGCCTGTGCGAACGCGACTGGACCCACGTGCGCGACCACTGCGACGCCGTCCTCGCCGTCCTGGAGCGCGGGCGCGCCGGGGCGACCTACAACATCCCCGGCAACACCCACAAGACCAACCTGGAGGTGCTGCACTTCCTGCTCGACGTGCTCGGCAAGCCGCGCTCGCTGATTCACCACGTTAAGGACCGGCCGGGCCACGACCGCCGGTACGCTCCGGACGGCGCGCGCATCCAAAGCGAACTCGGCTGGACCCCTTCGCGGACGTTTGACGACGCGATGGAAGAAACCGTCCGCTGGTATCAGGACAACACCGACTGGCTCGAACGCGTCCGCAGCGGGGAATACCGCAATTACTACGAGCGCCACTACGGCGAGAGGCTGAAGACGTGAGCGCGGCGCGACGCGGCATCATCCTGGCTGGGGGCTCCGGCACACGGCTGCACCCGATCACCAAGGCGACGAGCAAGCAGCTCCTGCCGGTGTACGACAAGCCGATGGTGTACTACCCGCTGTCCACGTTGATGCTCGCCGGGATTCGCGAGATCCTCGTAATCACCACCCCGCGCGACAGCGAGGCGTTTCAAACGCTGCTCGGCGACGGCGCGGAATGGGGCCTTGAGCTGCGCTACGCGACGCAGCCCAACCCCGGCGGACTCGCGCAGGCGTTCTTGATCGACGAGACGTTCGTCGAGGGTCGTTCGAGCGCGCTGGTCCTCGGCGACAACATCTTCTTCGGACACGGGCTGGCGAAACGACTCCAAGCCGCCAATGCGCACGACGGCGGTGCGACGGTGTTCGGCTACTACGTCAAGGATCCGCAGCGGTACGGCGTCGTCGAACTGGACCGCGACGGCAACGCGCTCTCGATCGAAGAGAAACCCGAAAGCCCGAAGTCGCACTACGCCGTCACAGGCCTCTACTTCTACGACGACACGGTGCTCGACATCGCCCGCAACCTGAAGCCGAGCGCGCGCGGTGAACTCGAAATCACCGACGTCAACGCGCGTTACCTCGAACGCGGCGCACTGCGCGTCGAAACGCTGGGCCGCGGCATGGCATGGCTCGACACCGGCACCGTCGATTCGCTGCTGCAGGCGACGAACTTCATCGAGACCATCGAAAGCCGGCAGGGACTAAAAATCGCCTGCCCGGAAGAGATCGCGTGGCGGATGAACTACATCGACGATCGCGGACTGGAAACGCTCGCCGACAAACTCAAGAAGACGGTGTACGGCGAGTACCTGAGAGAAATCCTCAGGGACGGACGGCGATGAACGTCGAGAAGACTTCGCTCGCCGGCGTGCTCTTGATCGAGCCCAGGGTTTTCGGCGACCATCGCGGTTTTTTTTCAGAGACATGGCACGCGGAGCGGTACGCGGAACACGGCGTGCCGACGCGGTTCGCGCAAGACTGCGCGTCGCTCAGCAAGAAGGGCACGCTGCGCGGCATTCATCTGCAACGCCCGAGTCCGCAGGGAAAACTCGTCTGGGTGTCGCGCGGCGAGGTCTGGGACGTCGCCGTGGATCTTCGGTCCGGCTCCCCCACGTTCGGCCAGTGGACGGCCCACACGCTGAGCGCAACGAACCACCGCCAACTCTGGATCCCGGAGGGCTGCGGCCACGGCTTCGTCGTCACCAGCGAGGAAGCGCTGTTCACCTACAAGTGCACGGCCAAGTACGCCCCGGAGTGCGAGCGGGCGATCCGCTGGAACGACCCGGGACTCAATATCTCCTGGCCGATCGACGACCCGATCCTGAGCGACCGGGACGCCACCGCGCCATCTTTGGAAGAGTTCCAGGCGGAGTAGATCCGCGCCCAGGACATCGCCGTCCGTTTGCTGCCGTCCGAATCGCGCACGATCCGGGGCAAAACTCGCTGTTTTTGGGGAAAACCCAATGGCGAGGCCATAATCGGCGGCGTCGCCTGCGTATCCGTGGGTAACCGATTGAAAATACCCGTTCCAACGGAGAAAACGATGATGCGAGCGAAGAAGACGATAGTTGTTGCGGCCGTGCTCATGGCGCTGCCCGTTCTCGCCGAGCTCGGCGCGGACTGGACCAAGCAACGCGAGGAGTCGGCCGCCGTGATGAAGCAGGCGCGCGGGCTGCTTGCCGAGGCGCCGAAGAAGGAAAAGAAACTCGACAAGAAGACGCGCAAGTACCTGTCGTCGACGCGCAAGGGTTTTCAGAAGTCGACCGGCTTTGCCAGGGCGCTCGTGCCGTCGCTGCTCGCGAGCGGCGAGGCTCTGACGGTTGCCGCGGCGGACGAGAGCAAGGCCGACGCGAAGTCGCCGATCGCTGCGCATCTGCGAGACATGGCCGCCACCTACGAGGCGCTGGCCGCCACCTTGAAGAAGGGTTCGAAGATTCGCGCGGGCGACGCCGCGACAGCTCAGAAGTCGCTCGCGAAGGCCGAGAAGAACTGGAAGAAGGTCGCGAAGAAGCTGGCCAAGATCGGCCAGGTTCGGGCCGACTGCCAGGCCGCGGTCAACCAGGACAAGGCGCTCAGCTCGATGTGCCCGATCACAAAGGCGATCGACGGCGCGATGCGTTCGCTCGATCAGGGCTACGAGGTTCTGGCGGCTTCGGGCAAGCGCGACGACATGATCGCCGCCGCCAAGACGCACCACTCCGCGCTCAAGACGAGCATGCAGTTGCCCGATCCGAACGCGGCCCCGTCGTGAAGCCTGACCGGCGGATGAGGCTAAGCCCTCACCACTCGGACCGGTTCGGTCCGAAAAACGACTCCAAAGCCCCGGCAAACGTCCGGGGCTTTTTTTTGCGCGCACACCAAGCGAAGCACCGTCCGCTGGCATCCGTAGGTGTTCGACGGCCCACCGCGTACGCAGGCAACGGGCCGCAGAACCCTAAACAGGGACGTCCAGATCCAGCTTCAGCACCTCGTCCGCAATGAAGTCGAGCTGCTTGATCGAGACGTCCTGGTGGATCGGCAGCTCCAGCACATGGCGGCGGAGCCAGTCGGTCTCGGGGAACCGGCCCTCCGGGATCTCCTTGACGCCGTAGTTCCAAAACGGTGTGGCCATGACGCCGCGCCTCTGCAGAACCTCGACGGCCCGGTCCTTGTCGGGCACGCAGACGGTGTAAAACAGCGGGCACATGCCCTCTTCGAGCCCGCGCGGCAAGAGCAGCGCCTTGCCATTGAAGCGGTCTTCCAGGTACGCCCAGTTGCGCCGCCGCGCCGCAACGATCGCGTCGTAGTCGAACTTCCACAGGAGGTTGCGGCAGTAGTCGGCCATGCCGAGGTTGACGTTGTCGACGTTAAACCCCATGTCGCCGACCGGCACACGTTTCACCCGCACCGCCGACATCATGCGCCCGGCCATCTTCTTGGCGCCAAAGAGCGCGCCCCCGACGAGGTCGGAGCGTCCGCGCAGCCACTCGAGGTGCAGCTCGGCGATGCGCCCGCCGATCATCGCCCGCCCGGGCCCCGGTGTGTCGAGCTCGTCCAACTCGGGAAACACGTTCCGGTTTTGGACCAGCAACGCACCGTTGGGCAGCGGCAGGGTCTTGTAGAGACAAAAGATCGAATAGTCGCCCATCGACCCGAGCCGGCGCCCGTCGGGGGTCTTCGACAGAAGCGACAGCGCGCAGTCCTCGACCAGCACAACGCCGTACTTCTCGCAAAGCGCCAGAATCTCGTCCATGGGCTGCGCCCACCCGATGTACTGGATCAGGATGAGCGCCTTCGCGCCCTTGCGCATGAGATCCTCGAGCTCCTCGAGGTCAGGCTCGAGACGCTTGTTGATCGAGAAAAACTCGACGTGCGCGCCGACGGCCTGCACCGGCAGCACCTCGTTGGTGCTGTGGTACGACGGCATCAGGACGGTGTCGCCGGCCCCGATCCCCATCGCCTTCATGAGGTGCCAAAAACCGTTGCGCGCGACGTGAAAGCCCGTCGCGTGTTCCGCGCCAAGCGGATAGGGCAGCGGCGTACCGTTGCGATGCGCACGCTTCAGGAGGAGTTGGGGGCTAAGGCCCTGCCAGGCCGATACGTACATCAAAGACACCTCACGCGTTCACGGAATCAGACACTCCGCGCCAGCACCGGTCGATTTGCAAGAACCGGACCAATTCGCAAGAACCGAACCAAGCTGCCCGCGGCCCCAGAACATGCGCTTTCCGCAAGTCGTCCCCGAATACCCGGTGTGGACCCCGTCCCGCGCAGCCGCCCATCCGCAATGGCGTGGACTGGCTGAGCGAACGGAAGCGGACGGACGGCGATGTTCCTTTGCGCGCACGGGGATCTTTCTCGGTTTGAAGGCGCTCGGACTCCAGTCCGGCGACGAAGTCCTTTTGCCCGCGTGGCACTGCGCCGCACTGGTCGTCCCGGTCGCCAAGGCCGGTTTCACCCCGATTTTCTACGATCTGGACGAAAACGGCCGCCTCGACCCGGCCCGCCTGGAGGCTGCCTGGACCTCCAAGACCCGCGCGGTCCTCGCGGTTCATCTCTTTGGGTTCGCCGAGGACCTCGCGCCGGTCCGGGCGCTGTGCGACGCACGCAACGGCTTCCTGGTCGAGGACGCCACGCAGGCGTACTACCTGGCCCAGGACCCGGTCGGCGATCTCGTTTTGGTCAGTCCGTACAAATTTCTCCCCGCCGCCGAGGGCGGCGAATACTGGCTCAAGGACGGCTTCGGGCCGGCCCCCGCCCCCCCCGAAACCACTCTCACTGGCACCCTCAAGGCGTTCCTCAAGGACGCCTACCACATTGGCGAGGCATCGTTCGCCGCGCGCCGTGGAGGGCTGTGGCAGTGGCTTTTCGGCGCCGTGATCCGGCTGCGCTACCTCGGCCGGCCCTCGCCGTTTCAGGTACACAGCAAGGCCCCTGCGAATGCGGTCCCGCCCACCGCGGATGACCTACCCACGGCGGACGACCTGATGGAAAAGTGGCACGTGGCGCCGCGTGCGCCCGCGAAGTGGTCGGCACGGCTGGTCCGACGTGCGCCGCCGGGTGCGGGTGCCGAGGAGCGTCGGGCGAACTACGCGTGGTTTGCGGAGCGGCTGGAGGGCGTATCGGCGCTGCCTGACGACGTGGTGCCGTACATGCTGCCGCTGTTTCGCGACGAGCCTGGACCGGTGCTCGCCCGCCTGCGGCGCGCGTCGATCCAGTTTCAGCGCTACGGCCTGCCGCCTTGGCCGGAAATGGACTTCGCGGCCTTCCCGAATGCCGCCCGGCTGGCCCACACCGGGTTCCAGATTCCGATCCACCAGAACGTGGACGCTGCGGCCCGGGAGCGGATTCTGGGCGCTCTGAACGGCTGATAGCCAGCGGACTTTGCCCGCTTTTTGGCACAAATTGGCGCAAAACTGCCCAAAACGGTGGTTCTGGCCGATTTCATCAAAAGTCATGCTGGGGACCACCTCTTCCCCCGATTCCTGCGCAGTGGACTCGCTCGCCCACGGCGTCGGCGGCATCCTGGCCGACCTCCGCACGAACGTGAGCGCGTGCCGGCTGTGCCCGCGCATGGCGCCCTTCAAGAAGGTGGCGCCGGATGATTCGCAAACACTGTCCACGGGCTACATGCTTGTGGCGAACGCCCCCGACAAGCGCGGCCGTCTCTTTCACGGCCCGGCCGGACAGGCCCTGCGGGCAGCGTTGCGGGCCGTGGAAGACCCGCGCTACCGTGAACTCGAAGATCTGTTCTTCATGACCGCGGCGGCGCGCTGCTCTCCACGCCAAAAAAACGACAAGCGCAAGCTGCGCCCGCCGACAGTGGCGGAGTGCCGCAACTGCCGTCCGTACCTGCACCTCGAAATGCGCGCGCTGCACCCGCGACTCATCCTCGCGGTCGGCGCGCAAGCGGCCGGCGCAACCCTCGACGAACCGGTCCGCGTGGAAGAAGTCCACGGCCAACGCCACCGCATCCGCGAAGGCCAGGTGCTCACGCTCCTAAGCCCGGCCCCGAGCAACCGAGCCTCAATGAAGCGCCTGGGCATCACCCCCGAGACCTACAGCCGCTGGCTGACCGGCCTGTTCGGCACCCTCATCGACGAGTTGAGGTAAACGCGGGTTCGGGAGAACCTCCCGACGGGGCCAGGTCAGGGACAGGTCACCGGCTCCATGCGGTGTGTCCCAAATGGGTCCGCGGTTTGCTCCGCTTGTTTGACGGGAACCGGCTACGATAGCGCCCATAGGGGCGCAACATGCGTGCTGTGGTTATCGTTGTGAGTCTGATCGCCGTGATAGCGCGAGCGGGCGCTCCAGGAACACCGGCGAACAAGCCCCATGGTGACCCCAAGGCGAACGCCGTACGTGCCTGCATCTGCTCGGAGGAGAACTTCCAGGACTGCTTCCCGGGAATCATGGACTTCGCCATCTCGTGGTGGAAGTTCAAGGGGGATCTCCGAATCACAAGCGAGGCCGAAATGAAGGCGTACTACGAGAACACGAAGTTCTTCTGCAAAAAAGACGCCTGCGACGCAACAGCTGATGATCCGGGATGGATGTGTCCTGGCGATACATCGATCGTCAACGCTGGCAACCCGAGCATCCAGGACAACATCTGGTTCAAGAAGCTCGTTGTTTTTGAGGAGATCTGGCACGCTGCATTCCAGCCGACGGGGGTGGCGTGGGATCTGATCTTCACGCTTATCGACAACGACCAACCCAGTATCGACGTTCGGGGCGCAATGAAAGATGCGGCGACTTCCTATCGAGATGTCGAAGCCAAATCGTGGATGGTTTTTTGGATCGACGACGACTGGGATCTTGGTGGCGGAACGACAGCTGAAGAAAAGCTCAAGAAGGAAGCGATGAAGGAGTTGGCAGCCACGCTCCAGAAGTCGTTGAGCGACTTGGAGAAAGCCCTCGCGAGGCTCGAAGAACTCAAGAAGAGTGGCGCGGCGAACGACGTGGATCGGACGAACCGGTGGATCAACCGATGGACCGCCTGCCTGCGCAAGGGGAAGAAACGCCTGGAACGGCTCAAAGAGCTACTGGGCTAGGACTAAACGAGGACATCAAAATGCGAATCAGACTCATTCTCGTGTTGATATCGGCTGTAGTGCTCCCGGCATGCCAGCGCGCCGGAAGTGACGCCCCTCGCTTGATCGCCCGCTCGCAAGTCGTGCTCCTGAGCCCGCCCACTGAATTCATCACGGGCTCGCTGGACGGTTGGCTGTTCTCGGCACAGGGGGGGGCCACAACGATTGAGTTTTCGTATACGCCCGGAGGTCAGGAAGATACCGATCTCGTCGTCCCGGGCGTGACGCTCCTGCTCGCACAGTCCGACAGTCACGATGGCGTGCGGTATCTCTTGGTTGGTACGCTTGACGCGGCTGAACGGTACTCACTCCATCGCTACCACGACACGTCGGGCGACGGGGCGCCCGACGCGGGCACGCAGTCCCTTCTGTTCACTTCGGTCGAGCCGATGTACGTGACCTATCTCTCGCGCACCGCCGCCGGTACGACGTATCTCCTTGACAAGCGCTGTCAAGACATACTGGTCGCGACGGACAGCGACGGCGACGCCTGGCCGGACCAGATCGCGGCGGCGCCGTTCGCCCGATCCGCGGACCACGAAACGCTCCTCGATGCCGGATTCATCCGGATGCTGTCGAACGGCAACCTGCTGGCCATGATCAACGCGCGAATGGAGCGCTTTCATTCGCCCCACGACATCTTCAGGGACACGGACGGCGACCTGGTGGCGGATGTCCATGTCGTCGGTCCCGAGGGGGACAAGCCGATTTACTTCTCCGCCTTTTTGTCGGTCGGACAGGACGAACTCACCGTCGCCGCCCAGGTGGGCAACGTCGTCGAGGTCTGGGAACTCGACTCGTCCGGCGCGACGAACGTTCTGCTTGGTTCCGCCACGGTGGCTTCGAACGGACGTGCCACTATCTCACTCACGCGGACACTCGCCGCGGGCGACGAGATCGGCATCAAGTACGCATCGTCAACCGAGATCGCGATCACGAACACCGTGATCGCGAAGATCCCTCAAGTGCTGGACGTCGAGCCGAAGACGGCCCTGACCAATCAGAATTCCACGATAGTGCTCACGGGCCAGGACTTTACAACGACGATGACCGTCACGTTGCGGGAAATGGACGGCACGACCCACACCCTCACGGTTCAGTACATCGACACAACGACGGTCAACGTCACCGTCCCCAGCCTCACCACCGAGGGATCGGTAGCAATCTACGCCCACGAACCCGGTCAAGATCTGGAAGAATTCGGAGTCCGCGGACGAACGATCCAAGTCTGCAACCCGCAGTAACCGTCATTCATCCTCATACCTCATAGACTCATGCCGGGCCTGCCAGCGGCGAAGCCGCTCCCAGGCCGGACTACCGAAAATCGCGCAGCGCGATTTTCGTAGCCGCTAATCCTGCCAATCCACAACGAAGACATTGGTCTCGTTCGGCTTGTCGTTGAACCGGTTCGAGCAAAACACGAGGCGTTTGCCGTCGCTCGTGAACATCGGGAAGCCGTCGAAGTCGTCCGAGCGACGCGCACCCTCTCGGCGCCGGGAAAAATGCGTCACCTGCTCGAGTTTCCTGGTCGTGATATCGACAAGAAACAGGTCGAAGTTGCCGCCGCGCGGGGCGTGGTGGTTCGTGGCGAAGATGATGCGCTTGCCATCCGGGTGCCAAAACGGCGCGAAGTTCGCGGCGCCGTTGTCCGTGATCTGCTGCTTGTTCGAACCGTCGGCGTCCGCGATCCAGATCTCGAGCTTGCTCGGGCGCACAAGACCCATCTTCAAGAGCGGGTGGTAGTCCTTGCTCACCCCCTCCTTGCCCGGCGCCCGCCAGACGATCTTCTTGCCGTCCCATGAGAAAAACGCGCCGCCGTCGTAGCCGGGCCGGTTCGTGAGCCGCTTGACGTCGGTCCCGTCGAGCTTCATCGAGTAGAGCTCGATGTCGCCGTCGCGCGTGGACGTAAACACGATCCGATCCCCCTTGGGCGAAATCGTCGCCTCGGCGTCGTAGCCCTCGCGCTTCGTGAGGTTGACGGGATCCGAACCGTCCGCGTTCGCGATCCAGATGTCGTAGTTCTTGAAAAGCGCCCAGACGTAGCCGCGGGAATGGTCGGGGGGCTTAGGAGGCTTGTCCCCGCCGGCGTGGGTCGAGGCGTAGAGGATTTTCTTGTCGCCGGGGAGGTAGTACGCGCACGTCGTGCGCCCCTTCCCGGTCGATACGAGCCGGACGCGGGACCCATCCGGTCGCATCGTGAAGATCTGGTCCGCGGTGTACGGCGGCCGCGTCGACTGAAAGATCAGCGACTTTTCGTCGAACGACCAGTACGCCTCCGCGTTTTCGCCCCCGAACGTGAGCTGTTTCAGCGTCTTGAAGTGGGTTTCGCACTTAAACGGCTCGTGCGCGACCGCAGGCGAAGCGGCGGCCGCAGGCTGTTTCTTCTGAGTACCCGCGTCGTCGCAGGAAACGAGGCCCGAGAGCAGGATCGTGGCGGCAAGAAAGAGACGCATGGGCGACATGGTAGAGCCAGACCGGCCCGCCCCCAAGACCAGCGCAGGGCATCTTGCGGACAGCAAACGGGCCTGCCCGCGCCGAAGCGCCAAGTGAAGGCGGGACGGCGATGCCTTCGGTGGTCGGGGGCGGGCTCGTCAGACGAGCTGCTTGGTCAGGATTGTGACCGTCCGGCCCTTGCACGGGCCGCCGCGAATCTCCCGCGTCTCCGAAGTGGCCAAGTTCATTTTCTCGTAGAACGGGATCGCGCTCGGCGCCACGACGCCCAACAACAACGCGGCAAAGCCATGCTTCGCGACGAGTCTTTCCGCATGACGAAACAGTCGTGCCCCAACGCCCTGCCGTTGCGCCTCCGTGGCCACGTACAGCTTCGTGATCTCGTTCTGGCTGACGCTGATCATCCCGACGATGGCCTCGTCCCGCACGGCAACAAGGACAAACTCGTCCTCGATGAGTCGTTCGATGCTCTGTTCGGTGCCGCGCAGTCCGATCAGCTCTTCGATCAGAGCGGGCGAAAAGCCATCGGTGAATTCATGCTCGCAGTAGCACGAAGTCACGATCTCGCTGATCCGCGCAGCGTCAGCGGCGGTCGCTTCACGAATCACGGTTTTGTCCACAGCCCGGCCTCACCCGAAAGATCGCGCCCTTGCCCTTCACCGCGAAGGACTCCTCGACGGCGAGCTTGCCGTCGGACGCGAACGAGTACGGAAAAATGACGATCACCGAATAGCTGTCGCGATGGTCCAACGCCACGGCGATGGCGTCTTGCTTTTTCCTCTTGCCCGGCGGAATGGTCCTGATGTCGTACACGAGAGCCGTGGCCCGGTGCTCGCCGCGCCCGGCGCCGGCACGAAAGCCATCGTTCAGCAGCTTCATGACTTCCACGGATGCCGGTCGCTCCTCGCCCGTCCATGCGGCCGCCTGAGCGATCGTTCCGTCCATCGACATCGTCCCCCCATACGGAAAGAACTCGCGGTGTTTCCCAAGCATTTCGTTGGCGAACGGAAGAACCGCATTCATCAACTTCTCGCAGTCCGCCGCCGCCGCACCGCCCCCGCCCGCACCCGACCCGCGGTCCTCACCACATCCAGTGAATGCCGCAAGAACCGCGATGAGCGAGCATCGAGCTACGAACATGACCAACGAAGTACCGCTTCCGTACTCAAAACGCGAGCGACAAGCCTAGATTCTCGCGCCGTGGGTGCGCACGCCGGCAAGCCGCGAAGCGATCAGCCTCTCGCCCGCTCGGGGCGCAACCGGCGGGCCCGCCAGCGGACGCACCAAACAGGTCGTCCGCCCCCATTAACAAGAATCGCCGCAGGCGATTTTTGCAGGGACATCGCCGTCCGTACGCTCTCTCCGTCCTCACTCCGTCGGGCGCGGGAAATCAGGGCGGACGTAGAGCGGGGGCGGAGCGTGCGGGTCGTCGGCGGGCGGCGCCAGGCCTCCGCGGCGGGCCTGCAGGCCCGGGTAGTTCGCATCGACCGATTCGATTTCGATCAGGCAGCTTCTTGCGCGCGTGCGATCGCCGTTGTCCAAGTACGACTCGGCCAGGAGCATGCGCGCGGCGCGACCCACTTCGGTGTCGGCGCCCGCGGTTTCGCGCACGGCTTCGAGCATCTGCGCGGCGGCGTCGTAGCTGTGCGCGGCGTGAAGTGCGACGCCGACGAGATAGCGCGGACCGACCTGGTCCGGAGCCGCGGCGAGGGCTGCCTGCGCGCACTCCACCGCTTCGGTCGTGCGACCGAGGCGCACGAAGCGGCCGACGGCAGCGGCAGCGGCGGTGAATTCCGTGGCGGACTTGTCGGCGTCTTCCTTGGCCTTTTCGAACTCGCGCTTGCGGTGCCGTGCCCGCAGGAACTCATAGTAGCGCCGTTCGAGGACATCGTGTTTGCTCGCCTCGTCGAAATCGTCGAAGGCCTGATCGTCGTGGCGCAACGCCGCATGCGAGTCGCCGCGCCCGAGCAGCAGCGGAACCTTGAGTGCCGCCGGCGGGCTCGCGTCGAGGCCCTTCGTGAACGCGGCGGCGGCGTGATCGTGGTCTTTTTGGAACTCGGCGTACGTCGTGCCAACCGCCAGCCACAAGAGAGCGGGGTGCTGGGATCGCGGCGCCGCTTCCTCCATGGCCGCGATGGCCGCTCCGGCTCGATTGCGGTCGACTTCTACCGCGGCGCGAAAGTGGCGCACCGTGTCGTCGGCCTCGTCGCCCGCGAGATGAGCCTGCGCCAGCGCAAAGTGCGTGTCCGGCGCGAACGCGTCCAGGTCGAGCGCCTTGCGCAGCACCTCGACGCAGTCGCGCCGCGCGCCCGGCCGCAGCCGGCGGGCCGAGATCGCGTGCTCGGTCGCCGCGGAGGCGTTGCGCATGTCAAGACAGACTCTTGCGAGGAAGAGCCGTACGTCGGGATCGTCCGCACGGACCACGAGCCCCTCGGCCGCCTTCGCCACGTTTTCGCGGCTCGTGATGTCGTCGTCGTACAGGCGAGTCAGCGACTTGAGCGCGTCGCCGGTTCGTTCCATCCGGTCGAACGCGCTCGCGAGCGCGAAGTCGGCGTCCGGACGCGCCTGCCCCGAATCGATGATCGCCTCGAGCGCCTGCGCGGCGCGCGCGCGGGACTTGGGATCCGATGCGACAAGATCGGACAGGGTCTGCACGGCTTCGTCGGTGCGACCGAGTTGCAAGAGCATCTTGGAGCGCAAGACAAGCAGTTCGGAACGCTTGTCGTCACCGATGACCGCGATGGACCGTTCCGCACCGTCGCTCACCTGGTCGGGTAGCTGCTCCAAGATTCGGCCGGCGGTCTCCAGGTCGTTTTTTGAGAGCGCCGAACGGGCGACATCCTCGAGATCGGTGGCGACCGTGGCGCGGTCGGCATCGCCGCACACAAACCGCTTGAAATGGGCGTCGGCAGCCTCCGGAACGCGGTCCAATTCGACCAGTGCAAGCGCACGACCGCGGTGCGCCGCCTCAAGATCGGACGCCTCGCGGCAAACGGTCTCAAGACGCTGCAGGCGTTCACCGGCGTCGCACGGCCGAGCGCCAAGCTCCTTGACGGCCTGGCGGTATTGCTTCTTGAAAATGTGAATGTCGGCGCGACCGAGGGTTGCGGCCCCTATAGCCCCCGCGCCCCCCTTCACCCCCTCGGCGGCTTCCGCCAACTCGCCCAACAACTCGAACGCCTCGTCGAGTTCCGCGGCCTTGGCCGGGATCGCGCGCAGGTCGCGTACGGCGTCGTCGGCCCGGTCCGCGGACCGCAGCAGCTTCGCCCGCACGAGACGCGCGAACGCAAGCCGCGGCGAGCCCTTTAGGAGAGCGTCCGCCAGCGGGAGCAGAGTGCGCGCCTCGTCACCGGCGGAACGGCGCGCCTCGATCAGCTCGATGGCGACCTCGCCCTTGCCCTGGCCCACGAGAACGTCCGCCAAGACACGGCCCGCGTGGGCGTGCCGGCCCGCCTCGCGCGCCAGCACCTGGACGTTTTCCTCGACACTTGAGAAGAGACGTCGGGCGCGGTTTTGGTCGCCGAGCGCGAGGGCGCAACGAAACGCCACGGTCTGAAACGCGCGATCGTCGCGCAGACGGCGGCCCTGCAGCAGGTTGTCCACGGCCTTGCCCGTGGCTTCGTCAAGCGGCAGCCGGGACAAGAGATCCGCGGCTTGTGCTTTCTGACCGTCGCCCAGCAGGGCTTCGGCTCCCTTGAGCGCGGTCTCTGGCGAGACCGCCGCGCCGCCGAGACGCCCGCCCAACTCGGCCAACAAGGTCGAGTCCGAACGGGCGGCATGGAGCAGCCACTCCGCATGGTCGGCCACCGCGTCGCCCTCTTCGGCGAGATCGGCGGCACGCCGGAGCACCACGGCGGGCGCGGACCCGGCCTCTGCCCATTGGCGCGCCAAGTCGAGATGGCCGGGCTCCTGCAAGAGGGCCGCGGCTTCGTCCGGTGCGTCCTGGCCCAGGTGCCACTGGCCTACGGCCAGACGCAAGTCGTCGCGGTCCGGCGCCGCCTTGAGCAGCTTCGGCCCCCCGCGCCCCCATGCATCTGCCCGCTTGTCCGGCGCGATCGCCAACGCCGCGTCGGTCGCTTGCTTGACACGCGCACCGTCGGCGCGCAACGCCGCTCCGACCACAGCAGCAAAGACCTCGGCGGACCCGTCCCAGGAACCCACGCGACCGACAAAGAGATCCGCGATCGGCGCCGCGACTTCCGGACTCTCCGTCACCAGACCCTCGAGAATGCGGCACGCGTTCGGCGCCTTGCCACCATGGAGCAGCCCGAGCGCGCGGATGACCTTGCCCGGCGGACCATCGGCGTTGGCGCGCTTGGCGATGGCGATGAGTTCTGCGGGCTCGGTGTCGCCGGCGGCCTGGAGCAGGTGTTCAAGTGACGCGTTCTTGAGAGCGATCTCGACGCGGTCGGCGGCCGACACGTTGTCGAGCGTCCAGGTCCAGACCTCGTCCGGGTTTTCCTCGAACGCCTTGCCGGCAAACGCGAGGAAACGTTCCTTGTCGCCGGACCGCTGGGCGAGTTGCGCCAGGATGTAGCTGACGGGGCCGTCCTGATAGCCCGCGTCATAGAGCGACTCGACGAGGCGCGAGGCGAGCGTGGTCCCGGCCTGATTGCCCAGGAGGCGGTCAGCCAGTTTCATGCGGTCGGTCTTGAGCGCGCCGAGCGTGGCCAGCAGGAAGATGCCGGTCGCGCCGGCGGCGTCCTTGCGGTCCAGGAGTTCTTTCCCACGCCGCGAGGCATCCACACCGTTGGCCTCGTGCAGCGCCGTGGCGTGACGCAGGGCCAGGACCGTGTCACCCTTCGCCAGCGCCAGCTCCCAGAGCACGTCGCGGACGGCGTGGTCGAGCTTGTTCTTGCGCAAGTGCGTCTCGGCGTGTTTCATCGCGGCCGAAAGCCGAGCCTCCGCCTTGACGGCGATGCCCCGGAGTTGCTCCGCCGCCGGCTTCCCACCGCCCTCCGCCAGCAGAAGCTCGAACGCGACTTCCTGGAGCGCGGCCCCCTTGGTGCCGCCCTTGAGCGCCTTGTCGAACGTCTTGCGGGCGGGCTTGAGGCGGTTCTTGGCGATGTAGCCGCGGATGTCGGCCACGATCTGCGTAAGACTCTTAGCCATCGTCGGTGTCCCCCGCCGCCAACACGACGTTTGCGACCGTGACGGCGAGCGCCGCGGCGTCCGGCGGCGGAGCCCCCGTCCGGCGGGCGCGCAAGTCCTCGAGTGCGGCGGCGGCGGCGGCGTGCCACGGATCTTCGTCCAAAGTCTGGTTCAGCAGATCGACCGCGTCCTCGGACCGGCCGACCGCGTAGGCCGCGCAGGCGCGCGCATACGCCAACTCCGCGCGCAGCACGGGGTTTGACGGGTCGGGCGCGTCCTTGAGCAGGCTCTCGGCCGCCGCCGGATCGCCCTCCTTGAGCTTGAGCGCAGCCAGCGTGATCCTCGCCGGGGTGTAGCCGGGATTCTCGGCGAGAACCTTGTCCAGTACCTCGGTCGATCGGTCGGCGAGCCCGGCCTTGACGTACGCCGTCGCCAGATCCCCGGCCACGGCCTCGTCGGGTCCACGTTTTAGGGCACGCTCCAGCAAGCGCACGGACGCGCCCGGGCGCCCGTCGCGCAGGGCGGCCCGTGCCGCCAGCCGGGCATCCCGCCGCGCCCGGACCTGCTCGCTGACACCGGAGGCCTCGACGGCCCGCGCAAGCTGCTCGAAACCGGCCGCAGCCTGCTGCTGGTCGCCCGCAAGCGCCGCGATGGCGGTCTTCACGTCGCCAAGGATCGAGGCCACGTTGCCCAGCGCCGCCACGACCTTCTCCTGCTCAGGCACGAGCCCCTTGACGGCCCCCTCGGTCCCGCGAGACGCGTTGACCAGGGCATTCAGGAGGTTCGCAGTCTTGTTGGTCGAGGCCCCGACCGTTTGGCTCACATGGTTGCGCATCTGCCGGCTGCCTTGCCGCTGAGAGGCCAGGGCATAGGCCATCTCGCCCAGCGCGCACCGCTTTTCGACGGCGTCGTACAGCATGCACTTGGCCTTGAGGCAGCGGGCGGGGACCAGATCGCCCTCTCTTTTTTGCTCGAAGGGCAGGAACGGGCAGACATCGCCGACCGAATCCTTGATCTTCGGCTGCGAAAAATCGGCGGCCTTGCCCCCGCAGCCCGCCACGGCGCACTTCTCCCCCGCCGCGAACCAGGACTGGCTCAGATACGGAGCTGAGCACTTCCTACAGCGCGCGATTTGGGGATTCTTGTCGTCCAGGACGATCGGACGACCGCTGTATGTGCAGATTTCGCCGGTGAATATGACCAACCCGAGCCTCCTTGACGGGCCTCCTTGCGGGCCTCCTTGAGGGGGGTCACTTTACTCGATTCTCCCGGTTGACGAATAGCGTCATTGGGGAGAACCCCGTGGCTACCTATAATCTGGCGCAGGCCGGTATGTCGTCTCAGTACGTCCTTGTTGTGTCCTCGGGCAAGCTGCGGCGGGAAGTTGCCGTCGGAGAAGAGCCGCTCGTCGCGGGGCGCGGCCCCACGTCGAATCTGCGGCTGCCCGACGACTACTGCTCCCGCGAGCACGCCCGGTTCGTGAGCCGGGGGAGCGATCTGTACGTCGAGGATGTCGGCGCCAGGAACGGCGTGTTCGTGAACGACGAGCGGGTACTCCTCGACAAAAAGCTGACGGACGGCGATGAAGTCCGCCTTGGACGGACCCAGATCATTGTCCGCCGCGCGGCCGCGCCCCCGCCCCCCGACCCGACTACCGAGGGCGATCTGTCCGACACCGCGACCAAGGATCTCGGGCCGGAGGGCATTCAGTTCGTCGATCCGGCCGTGGAACTCGGGTTTACCCTGACGCGCCTCGTCGCGGTCTCGGGCATGGGCCTCCTGTTCGAGGCCAAGGACGTCAAATCCGGGCACAAGGTCGCGTTCAAGATCCTGCGGCCCGACCGCGCGACCGAAGCCAACGTGGCCCGCGCCGTCGAAGAGGCCAAGTCGCTGTCGAGCATCCACCACGAAAACATCGTGCGGATCCTTTCGACGGGGCGCATGCGCAACGGCGAGTCGTTCCTCGTCATGAAGTACGTCGATGGTCCGACCGCGACGCAACTCGGCAAGGCCGGCCGCCTCTGGATTCCGGAGGCGCTCAAGATCGCTTCGGACACCTGTTCTGCGCTCCACGCGGTGCACACGCGCGGCATGGTCCACCGCGACGTCAAGCCGAGCAACGTCATGATCGAGGAAGCGACGCTGCGGATCGTCCTGATCGACTTCTCGCTCGCACTGACGGAAGCCGGCGGCCTCGCCAGCGCGCCTGCCGGGACGATCATTTTTTGTGCGCCCGAGCAGGTGCAGCCACGCGCCGGAGACGACGCGATGCAGCCGGTGGTCGATGTCTACGGACTCGGCGGTACGCTGTACTTCATGCTGACCGGCTCGCACCCGTTCCGCGGCCAGAGCACGATGGAAATCCAGGAAAAGAAACTCAGCGCGCCGCTGCCCACGGTCAAGACCCGGCTGAAAGGGCGAGCGATCCCCGAGCTCGACGGGATCATCCACCACTGCATGCAGCCGGATCCCGCGAACCGTCCGCCGAGCATGATGGATGTGAAAAAGGCCATCGACCGCGCCCGCCGGCGCTACCCCGCACCGAAGTTCACCGACGCGAACAAGTCGGCCACGCCGTCTCCCGTGCGGGGCAGGGCGAAGCGTTGAGCGATCCCGGCCTGTTGCCGCTCCACGGGCTCGGCGGAGCGCCCCGGATCGCAATCCCCAAGACCGGCGAGCTACCGCTCGGTCGCGAACCGGGCGGGAGCGGAGTCAAGATCGCCGATCGGCGGTGCTCACGCCGCCACGCCGCGGTTTTTCGGCGCGGCAACGACTGGCTCGTCAAGGATCTCGGATCAAAAAACGGCACCTGGGTCAACGGCCAGCGCGTGACCGAAGCAGCGCTGCAACGTGGGGACAATCTTAGAATCGGCCACGCCGAGTTCGCGTTCTCGTCGGAGGACGAGGCGTTTCGCTGCGCGTCGTGCCTCGAAACGCTGATGATGGCGCCGGCCGACATGCCGTTTTGTACGGAGTGCCGCCGGACGTTCCCGCTCCTCGGCCAGACCCTCGGCCAGCGACGCCTCGTGCGCGGCCTCGGGACCGGTTCGTTCGGTTCGGTCTATGTCGGCCACCATCGCGGCACGCCGTACGTCGCGGTCAAGGTGCTGCACGTTGAGTTCACCGAGACCCCCGACGTCGTGATGAAGTTCCTCAAGGAGGCGTACGCCACCTCGGGCCTCGAGCACGAAAACATCGTGCGGTTTGGCGACTCCGGCCACGAGTCGGGCCACTGGTACATCCTGCTCGAGTACTTCCCGTCGCAAAGCCTGAAGGAAGTCCTCGAAGAACGGCGTTTCCTGCCCGTCGACGAGGTCGCCGCGATCGCGCGCCAGGTGCTGGGCGCGCTTGAGTACGCGCACGGCCAGCGCCTCCTGCACCGCGACATCAAGCCGGGCAACATCCTCATTGACGAGAACGCCCGCGTGAAGGTCGTGGACTTCGGGCTCGCCAAACGCCTGGTCGACTCGGCCTTCACGTCGCACACCACCACGGGCATGCCCGGCACGCCCCTCTTCATGGCGCCGGAACTGCTGAACGGCGGCAAGGCGACGTTTGCGGCGGACATCTACTCCTCGGCCGCCACGCTTTTCAGGATGCTGACCGGCCGGCACCCCATCGAAGCCCGCAAGCTCAACGAGTGGCTCCAGGCCATCCAAACCCAGGTTCCGCCGACCGCCCAGTCGCTGCGTCCGGAGATCCCGGACAAGGTCAGCGCCGCCCTGGACCGTGCCCTGGACAAGAACCCGGCCAAGCGCCCGGCCACGATCACCGAATTCCGCCGCGACCTGGGCATGTAGCCCCGCAATTCCAACGACCGCGGACCTGTGGATCGTCGCAACTCGATGTGATCAAGCAGCTTACATCAGGCACGCACCGTCACGGCTTCGTCACCAATTGCTGCTCGGCGCTGTATTCTCATCCTTTTGATCCCGGCTCGGTATGGCTGTCAGGCGCACGTGCGATCAACGGCGCGGCTCCAAACCGCCCGTGGCCCTCGGGCTATACGAAGGTCGCGGCGTAGAGCCAGACGCCGGTTGCGACCGTGGCGCAGAACAGGGCGATCAGGATTCGGCCGCGGCGGCGGTGCGCGTCGCGCTCGTCGAAAACCCGCTTGCCGCGGGCGATCTGGTAGGTCCAGAGCAGCGTGGCCGGGATCGCGAAGGTGAGGTGAATCGCGAGGGCCAGCGCGTCCAGGGGCGGCGGCGTGGCCTCCAAACGGACCTGAATCTCGAAGGCGACAACGGCAAACAGGAAGACGACGTAGCACGCCGTCATGACCCGCGCGTGCCTCTTGACCTGACCGCGTCGCACCAGCCGCACGGCCCATAGGAGCACGGGCAGCATCACGACCAAGACGACCAGGAACAGATCCACGAAGAACCCGGCCTCGGTACCGAAAAAGCCGCTCACAGGATCAAGTCCTCGCTTGTGGCGGCCGCGACAGCCTCTTCGACCAACGCCGCGACGTCGAGATCGGCCTCAGCGACATCGCCGTCCGTACGCGTTGTCTTGGTGGCAGGCCGATTCGGCACAAAGAGCTGACAGCAGTCCTGATCGGGCCGAATCGAGATGTCGAAGGTCCCGATTCGTCGGGCTACGTCGATGATTTCCCGCTTGTCGGTGCCGATCAGGGGCCGGAGGACCGGAATCTGGGCGACCGCATCGACCGTGGAGAGGTTTTCGAGGGTCTGGGAGGCCACCTGGCCGAGGCTTTCGCCGGTCACGAGGGCGCCGCAGCGCCGGCCGCGGGCGATCCGCTCGGCGATTCTGAGCATGAAGCGCCGGTACAGGACGACGCGAAGGGCTTCCGGGCAGTGGAGCCGGATTTCTCGCTGGATCGGAGCGAGCGGAACCATGTGGAGGCGGGTCCGGTACTGCCAGCGGGTCAGCGTCTCGGCCAGATCGCGGGCTTTTTCCTGCGTCGTGCGGTCCACGAGCGGGAAGCTGTGGAAGTGGACCAGATCGACGTGGCAGCCCCGGTTGATCATGCGCCACGCGGCCACGGGCGAGTCGATCCCGCCACTCATGAGCGCCGCGACGCGCCCCCCGGTCCCGACCGGCAGACCGCCGGGACCCTCGACCCTGTCCAGCCCCACGAGCACCTCGTCCTTGAGTACGGAGACGTGATAGTCGTACGCGGCGCCCTTGAGTTGCACGCCACGACCGGTCTCCCGCACCACGACGGCACCGATATCACGGTCCGCCTCCATCGACAGCAACGGAAACGTTTTGTCGACCCGCCGCGTGGAGATGCGAAACGTGCCCGGCGGCCGGGCGGCCAAATCCGCCGAGATAGACCGCCCCACGGCCTCCATATCGCGCGGCAGCCGCTCGAGCCGCAGCACGTACGAAACCCCGCATACCTGCGCCAGCCGGCGCTGGATCACGGCCGGGTCGACGTCCGCCTCGATCGTGACGAGCACGCGGCTCATGTACGACCGGGTCTCACACGGCCCGATTTCGGCCAGCGCCCGCCGTGCATTGTTCCGCAGCGCCCGCTCAAAGCGGCTCCGGTTGCCCCCTTTGAGCGCCAGCTCGTGAAAATGAAGCCCGAATGTCGCCACGAACCGCCCATGGGAACGACGAAAGGCCCCGCGCGCAAGGATTCGAAGGCTATTCGAGGGAGACTTCCAAAAACGTCAGGAACGGACGGCGATGTTTCCGATCTGGCCGGTTGACCCCCCGTTCCCGCCCCCCTATCGTTGACCCCATGCAGCAGGATGCAGCCCTCGTAATCCTGAAGACCTTCGTGATCGCGGTCTTCGCGACGTTTTTGGCGCTGAACTTCTTGTCCCGGGAACAGGCATCGGAAAAGCTCGACAAGTTCCGGGACAAGGTGGACGGCCTTTCGACCACGGTCGCCGAGAGCAACCGGCGAGTGGACAAGGCCATCGAGGAGTCCCAAGCCGCGAAGGCCGCCACCGACCGCACCTACGAACGCCTCAACGCGCTGCTCGACGTCATCGAGCGCGGCGGGGTCGTGGCGCGCGGCCCACATGAGAATCAGCCGAAAACCGACCAGCCGAAGACGCCGGTCGAAGAGAAAACCGGCACGCCGACGATCATTGCAGGCAAGAAGGTCTACCCGCGCAACAAGGGTTGGACCGTGGTGTGCGACAAGAACGCGAACGACGATCCGAAACGGGCGATTCCCGAGGACAAGGTCGATTGGGACGCGAGCATGCCGATCCAGCTCACCGGCGAGCCGAAAGGGCTGAACTGGTACAACGACGACCGCACGGTCACAGTAGTGGCGCTCGCGCGCTACTGCGTAGAGATGCTCGCCGAACGCAAGACAACGAATCCGCAGCAGTGGAACTCGCACCTCGCGGAACGCATCGAGCAGAGCGTCGACAAGACGGAGTTCCTCGTGTACCTGCGGCGCGGCGTCCGCTGGCACCGGCCGGCCCTCGATCTCGACCGGTACCCTTGGCTGAAAGAGCCCGTCGAGGTGACGTCGCGCGATGTCAAATACACGGTCGACATGATCCGGCATCCGGATACGACGAGTTCGCAAAAACCCTACTGGGATGAGCTCGTGTCCTGCGATGTGATCGACAAGTACACGGTCCGATTCAAGTGGAAGCGGGCGAACTTCCTGGCGCTGCAGACCACCGTCGAATTGCGGGCGCTACCCGCGCACATTTGGGCGCACGGTCCCGACGGCAAGGCCTACGACGCGGAGAACGTCGCCGCCGCCTTCAACAGCCACTGGTTCTCGAAGAACATGTGCGGCAACGGCCCGTACCGGTTCGCCGAGTACAAGCGCGGCGACCTGCTCCGATTCGAACGCAACGAGGACTACTTCGGGCCGCGGGCGACGTGCAAGGAGATCGTATGCACGATCGTCCCGGACACCGAGTTGCGCCTCGCCCGCTTCTGGGACAACAAGGCGATCCTGGTTGCGCTGGGCGCGGAGCAATACCGCCGCATCATTCTCGCGGGCGAGGCCGAGGAGAAAGGCAAGATCTTCAAGTACGCGAAGTTCGACAAGCGACCGCCCAAGGCCTGGGAGCGGACGTACTTCATCTGGCGCCGGCCGGTGTACGGCGGTTTCGCCTGGAACATGCGGCGCGACATCATGGCGGACGCAAGCGTTCGGCGCGCCCTGACCCACGCCCTGAACCGGCAGGCGGTCGTCGACAAGCTGTTTTACGGGCTCGGCGAACTGCTTCCGGTCGGCCAGTCCGTTTTCAGCCCGTACTTTCCCAAGGACATCGAGCCGCTGTCGTTCGACCTGGACAAGGCGCGGTCCCTGCTCACCGCAGGCGGCTGGCGGGATACGGACGGCGACGGCATCCGGGAGAAGGTCATCAAGGGCGAGACCAAAAAACTCGAGTTCGAGCTGCTCATCTCCGCCAGCTCGCCGCTGCAACGCTCGATTGCGGCCATGTTCAAGGCCGACCTGCTCAAGTGCGGCGCGCGCATGAACGAGTTGCCCGTGAGCAGCACGCTGTGGTCGCAGCGCAACGCCAAGTTCGACTACGACGGCTTCATCGTCTTCTGGTTCGCGGACTACGAGAGCGATCCGCGCCAGCTCTGGGCGTCCGAGTATGCGGGCCAGCCCGGCTCCAACAACTACTCCGGCTACGAGAACGCCGAAGCCGACAAGATCTTCGACGAATTGACGACAACGTTCGACTACCCGACACGCATCAAGCTCTACCGGAAGTGGTACGGCATGCAGCACCGCGACCAGCCCTACACCTGGATCTGGTCCGTCCACTCGGCGGTCCTGCTCAATACGGATTGGCGCGTGCCCGAGCCCAAGCTGCCGCCGCCCTACATCGACCGGCGGCTCATCTTCAAGTGGAAGAAGTAGCGCCACGCGATGACAACGTACATCGCCAAGCGCCTCCTGCTGATGATTCCGACCCTGTTCGGGGTCTCCTTGGTCGTCTGGGCCGTGACCTCCGGGGCGCCGGACGCGCCCGAGTCCGGCAAGGGCCCGGCCACGGCTGAACAGGGCAAGACCAAGAGCGACGGAGCGGGCACCTTGAGCCGGGCGAAGCGCGTCTTTCGCGCCCAATACGGCCTCGACAAGCCGGCGATCTTGAACTTCTACTACGACCTCGACCGCGCGAAGGTGGAAAAAGCCGTTCAGAACTCGCTGGAGCCCGGCGGTCCGGAGTCAGAACGGATCAGCCGGCAACTGGACGCTCGTGAGGCGCTCATCAAGTGGGGCTACTACAAGATCCCGGCGTTGGTCGACATGGTCTCGAACAGCGACGGCCCGCTGCGTGGCCAGGCGAAGGCGTGGCTGCTCAAGTCCGCGGAACGCGTGACCCGGATCGATCTGAGCGAGTCGAGCATCGATGACGAGCAGGACATCGAAAACCGCGTGATCACAGCGGAGAACCGTGCCATCAAGGCGCTGGACTGGGCACCCGATTCCTCCGAGGACGAGATCGAGACACACGTCGCCGGCATCCTGCGGTGGTACGAAGGGGCGCAGTCGAGCTATGCGGCCGGGCTGTCGGAAGAAGCCGTTGAACAACGGCTGAAAGCCGACGAGTCCGCAGCGCTGGATCGCACCGCGGTGGCGGCCCTGGTTTCCCTGGCCCGCTCGGACGGCCGCTGGTCGGCCGTGGCTTCGCGGACGATCCGGCGCATCGTGGCCGCCGAGTCGCCGATCGACGAGGCCGCGGTCGATGGCATCTCGTGGAGCGACGACACCTCGGCCAACAAGCGCCAAGCCGCCCGGACCCGTCTTGATGACTGGTGGGACGGTGTCCAGGGTCGCTGGGATTACAGCGGCTGGGGCCGTATGCGCGTTCTGCTTCTCGAGACGCGCTTCGCCAAGTATTGGGGCAACCTGCTGCAGTTCGACCTCGGCTATTCGAGCAAGCACAAGGAAAAGGTTCTCACACTGATCCTCACGAAGCTCCGGTACTCCCTGACCCTTGCGCTCGGTTCGCTGATCCTCGCCTATCTCATCGCGGTGCCGCTGGGTCTCTTCAGCGCCAAGACCCACGGTCAACCTGTCGAACGCGGGCTTTCGGTTCTGGTCTTCGTTCTCTACTCGCTGCCCTCGTTCTTCGTTGCCACGCTGGTCGTGAAGTTTCTCTCCGAGGGTCAACCCGGCTCGTGGGAGTGGATACCGACCGACGGCTTCGAGAGCCAGGACGCCTGGAAGCTCACGACTTGGGGCCGGGTCAAGGACACGCTCTGGCACGTCGCCGCGCCGATGTTCTGCATGACCTACGGATCACTCGCAGCGCTGAGCCGGTACGCCAAGACCGGGCTGATGAACGTGATCCGCAGTGATTATGTCCGCACGGCGCGTGCGAAGGGCCTGAGCGAGTTCTGGGTCACGTACAAGCACGCCGCGAGGCCGGGCATCATCCCGGTGATCACCCTGCTCGGCGGAACCCTGCCGATCGTTGTCAGCGGTTCGATCATCGTCGAGTTCATCTTCCGCATTCCGGGCTTCGGACTGCTCATGGTCGAGGCCGCCAAGGACAACGACTACAACGTCATCGTGGGCGTCACGCTCGTGACGGCGGTCCTCGTGATGATCGGCATTCTTTTGAGCGACATCCTCTACGCCGTCGCCGATCCGAGGATCAGCCTCAAATGAGCACGCATGAGCACGACCCGGAGCCCGTGCTTCCGGAAAACGAGCCCAAGGTGTCGAGCGTTGCCGCCGACAAGACGTACTGGGACATCGTCACCCGGCAGTTCAAGAAACAGCGGACGGCCGTCTTCGGACTCTGGGTCATCCTGACCCTGTTTCTTCTGGCGGTCTGCGCGCCGCTCTTGGCCACAAGCAGCCCGTTCTACCTCAACAAGGACGGCGACGCGTTCCTCGACAAGTTCGACGGCAACGGCGACGGTTCCGTTTCGAAGAGCGAATGCAAGGATCCCAAACTGCTGGACGAAGTGGACCTCGCCGCGACCGGCACGCGTGACGGCGTGGCCTCCAGGGAAGATATCGCGGCGTGGGGCGCACCGAGTTCGCCGTGGCTCAAGGATCTGTTCGACCGCAACATCTGGCCGAGCGGCGTCGATGTCTTCTTCAACCTTCTGCTGGCCGGCCTGATCCCCTTCGGCTTGGCCATCTTCCTCGTAAGGCGCTTCGCGCGGCATGAACTCAAAACCACGCTGCTGCTTTGCCTGGCCGTGCTGGTCGGCACCTTCGTCTGCATGGTCGGCCCCGACCCCGTCGACTTCTTGCGGTACTCATCGACGAAACGGGACTACATCGGCCGCGTCCTGTTCATCCGCCACGAGCTCCCGCGTGCACGCGAAAAGATGGCAAAGTACAAACGGGTGCGCACCTCCGCAGGAAAGGACTACGAGCAGGCGCAAAGGGACGCAGCCAAGGATGGCCTGGACGCACAGGCCAAAGAAGACGCCGAGGCCGTCCTGCTCGCAACGCAGGACGAGTTCCAGCGCGCCGACCGGCAACATACGGAATGGAAGACCAAGCTGAAGGCCATCGAGAAACTACAGGAAGACCCGGTCTATGACTTCACCGTCGTGATGCCGCCGATCGGCTTTCACCACGACGACCAGGACACCGAACGGGTCACGGAAAAGAGATCGATCAACGGCTGGGGCCTCAGCCATCTTCTGGGCACGGATACCCTCGGACGCGACGTGCTCGCCCGCATTCTCTATGGTGCCCGCGTCTCGCTGACCATCGGGGTCATTGCCGTCGCCATCTATTGCACGATCGGAGCGATTCTCGGTTCGCTCATGGGCTACTTCGGCGGCTGGGTGGACATGCTGCTGATGCGCCTCGTCGAGATCATGATGTGTTTCCCGCGGCTGCCGTTCATTCTGATCATTGTGGCGATCTTCGGGAAGAGCATCTTCCTAATCATGGTCGCCATCGGCCTCGTCGGCTGGGCCGGCGTGGCCCGCCTGATCCGCGGCCAGTTCTTCACTGAGCGCAGCCTCGACTACGTCGTCGCCGCCAAGTCGCTCGGGCTCCCCGAATCCCGCATCGTGTTCAAGCATGTTCTGCCGAACGCAATCCATCCCATGTTCGTGACGGCCACGTTCGGCGTCGCCGCGGCGATCCTGGTCGAGTCGGGCCTGGCCTTCCTGGGGCTGGGCGATCCGAACGTGCCCTCTTGGGGCCAGATGCTGCTCAAGGGCCGCGAAACGATGTCGATGTGGCTGATCCTCAGCCCCGGCATTGCGATCTTCATTACCGTTACCGCGCTCAACCTCGTCGGCGAGGGGCTCCGGGACGCGCTCGATCCCAAGCTGCGGCAATAGTCTTAGAATGCGCGCCATGCTTTCCCGCGCCCTTCCTGCGCTCATTCTGGCCGTGACTCTCGCCGCCTGCGGCAACGTCGAGCTCGTGATCATCGAGCGGCTCGCGCCGGGCGGCGGCGTGCGCGGTGACGGCGGCTCCGGTACGACCGCGCGGCCTCAGCTCGACGTGCTCGTGCGCATCGAGTCGGACGGCCTCGGATTCAATCCCGGTGACATCATGCGCGTTCTGGTGAACGGTATCGATCGCACCGGCGACGTCGTGATGGGCGGCAACTACGCCCTGCTACGCCTCGACCCGGCACCGGTCGGCGTGGATCAGTTCGTCGAGCTGTTCGAACGCGAGGGACCGGTCCGCGACTCGTTCACGTATATGCCGGCGCCGTTTGTCGGCCCGACGATCACGGACGCCGCGCCGACCGCGGGTCCCCCGGGCACGCCGGTCACGATCACCGGCACCGGGTTTTCGGCCGGCGCGCTGCGGGTGTGGTTCGGCGGCATCGAGGCGACGACCATCACCGGTTCAACGGACACCACGATCAGCGTGGTCGTGCCCGACGGCGCGCTGCCGGGCCCGATATACGTCCAGGTGGGCGCGGACGCCGCCGAAGGCCTCATCGGATTCCAGGTTCAGGACGACGCCGGCGAGCCGATCCCGTTCCCGGTGACGGACAACCTGCCGCTGCTGTTCGGGGTCTACCCGGCGCGGGGCACGGTCGAAACACCATTGCGCATCATCGGCTTCAACTTCCGCGGCCAGGGTCGCGACGAGGACGACGACGACATCGCGGAGATCTTCGACTCAATCCTGCCGCTGATCAACGGCAGGTTCAGCTCGCGCATCTTCGGCATCGAAACAATTGAAATCGCGGGCGTCTCGGTGCACACGGCGTTCGCCGTCGTCTTCCCGACAACCTCGAGCGGCACCGGCACGTTCCGACTGCGCAACGATTCGCGCGGCACGCAGACCCCCGAGCTGCCGTTTACGGTGGAAGACCCCGAGTGAGCCTCGCCGCCTACATGGCGAAGGCGCGCGAACGCGGCGCGCACGACCTGTACCTGGCCGCAGGCACGATTCCGTTCGTGCGCGTCGAAGGCGTGATCGAACGCCTCTCCGAAGAGGTCATGCCCCCCGCCGAAGCCGAGGACATCGCCGTCCGTTCGCTGTCTTCAAGAGAGCCTGGCCAACAGGAGGACTTTCGCTGCGGGAAGCTGACGGACGGCGATTTTTGTTTGGACGACGCCGAGCACGGCCGGTTCCGCGTCAACCTGCACCGCACCGCGCGCGGTGCCGCGCTGAGCCTCAAGTGCATCCCGCGCGAACTGCCGACACTGGAGTCGCTCGGCCTGCCGGACACGCTCGAAGAGCTGACGTGGTACCGCACGGGGATGGTGCTCGTGACCGGGCCCGCGGGTTGCGGCAAGTCTTCGACGCTCGCGGCACTCGTGCAGGCGATCAACGCCAAGCGACGCGAGCACATCGTCACGATCGAGGATCCGATCGAGTACGTGTTTTCGCCGGACCGCTGCAACGTGACGCAACGCGAGATCGGAGCGCACACCCGCAACTCGTCGGCGGCGCTGCGCGCGGCGCTGCGCGAGGATCCCGACGTGATCCTGATCTCGGAGCTGCGCGACCAGGAGACGATCCGCACCGCCATTGTCGCCGCTGAGACCGGGCACCTGGTGCTCGGCACGCTGCACACGCGCGACGCCGCGTCCACGATCAGCCGTCTGCTCGACGTGTTTCCCGCGGAGGAGCAGGAGCAGGTGCGCACGATGGTCGCGGCGTCGCTCCGCACCGTCGTTTCGCAGCGCCTCCTGCCGCGGCGTGGCGGTGGACGGCGGGTGCCAGCCTACGAGATCCTGCATGTCACGCCCGCGGTCGCCAAGCTGGTGCGCGATGGACGAATGCACCAGCTCGGCTCCCAGCTCCAGCTCGGCCGCAAACACGGCATGATCGATCTCGATGCGCGGCTGGTCGAGATGGTCGGCTCCGGACTCATCGACGGCGACACGGCACGCGCGCACGCGCGCAATCCCGCCAGGATTCCGGACACGGGGAGCCCGAATGCCTGACATCGACGACTTGCTGCGGGAGCTTGTGAAACGGGGCGGGTCCGATCTACACCTACTCGACGGCCAAGCCCCCAAGGGCCGCATCCACGGCGTCCTGGAACCGTTGTCGTCTGCCCCCGCTCCGCAAGGAACGACGGCGTACCCCGAACCCGATCCCGCGCCCCCCAGCCCCCCTTCCCCCGCTACCCACTTCCCCTCCGACGCACCGCCCGTGGCCGATCTTGTGGCGCCCATCCTCGCGCCGCGGCATCGGGCACGCTTCGAAAGCGACGGCGAGGCGGACCTCGCCTACGACGTCGCGGACGTCGGCCGGTTTCGGGTCAACGTCTTCCGCCATCACTTCGGAGTCGGCGCCGTGTTTCGGGTGATCCCGCGGCAGATTCCCGAGCTGGCCGACCTGAGCATTCCCGCCGAGGTCGAGCGCTTCACGACCATGCGATCGGGTCTTGTGCTCGTGACCGGCCCCACCGGCAGCGGCAAGTCGTCGACGCTCGCGGCGATTCTGCACGCGATCAATCAGCGGGAGCGACGACACATCGTCACCATCGAGGATCCGATCGAGTTCATGCACGACGACCTCGAGTCAACGTTCACACAGCGGGAAGTCGGACGCGACACGGACTCGTTCGCGGCCGCTCTGCGCTCCGCGGCGCGGCAGGCCCCCGATCTCGTGCTCCTGGGTGAGATGCGCGATCGGGAGACGATCCACCTCGCGCTGACGCTGGCCGAGATGGGGATGCTCGTCTTCTCCACGCTGCACACCAACAGTGCAGGCCGCACCATCGACCGGATCGTCGAGGTGTTTCCGGACGAACAGCAGGGCCAGGTGCGCGCCATGGTCGCCGGGTCGTTGCAGGGAGCGCTTTCCCAGGTGCTGTGCCGCCGCATCGACGGGGACGGACGCATTCCCGCGACCGAGCTGTTGTTCACCTCGACGGCACTGCGTGCGGTGATCCGCGAGGGGGCGTCGTACAAGATCGAGTCGATGCTGCAGGCCGGCCGGGCCGACGGCATGCACCGTATGGACGACTCGCTGTTTCGGCTGGTGTCCGACGGCGTGATCGCCGGCGAAGAGGCGTACCGGAAGGCGACCGACAAGAGTCGCTTCCAGCGTTTCACCTCGGCGGACGCGTAGCCGACCCAACTGGTGCACCACTTCGAGACGGTAATGTAGTTACCATCGAACACGGGTGTGTACGGTGCGGTCGTTGTGCCCGTGCGGTCATGCACGGGCACATGAAGCCAAAACGCTCGCCCGGCGTCTGACCCAGATACGTCAAGAGTCCATAACTCCCTCGCTTACAAGAGGTTGCGACTGCGCTCCCTTGCCGATCCGATTCGGCACCGACTTTGCTGTCTAGTCGGCTGGCGCGTGGTGCGCCTTGGCAAACGAACCAACACGCCCCGAACGGCACTTAAGCCCTTCGGGGCGTCGTATCGCACCTTTCGAGTCGTGTTACGACTTGAATAGTCCGGAGTACACGAAGTTGCACGGGTTCGTGACCAACCGAAACCGAGGGAGATGATTCAGATGGCAAGAAGAATCTTGACCGTTGTGGCTGGCGCGCTGTTGTTCGCGTCCTGCACCGGGGGTAGCTCCGGCACGCCCGGGGCGTTTTCACTGGTGCAGTTCCTTGAGGGCGGCCAGGCGAACATCCCGCGCAACCGAACCCTTACATTCGAGTTCACGTCGGACGTCGGCATCGCCCAGGACTTCGCCGAGCGCCTGAAGGTCGAGAACGTCCAGCAGAGCGCGGGCGCCTCCAACTTCTCGCGAGCGATCGGTGCCTATGTGGTGACCGGCAACATCGTGACGTTTCGTCCGCAGCTTCCCGAAGAACGCGACCGAAGCGACGCGGGCTTTCGCGGAACCGGAAACTATGTCGTGTTCCTGAAGGCCGGCCCCGACGCGCTCCGGGCTTCCTCCGGTGACACGATTGTCAGCCAGCAGGAACTCAGCTTCCAGACCAACGAGTTCTTCGAGGATCCGGTTCCCGGCCAGCCGCCGCGCGCACTGCGCCTCCTCGCACGCGACCCGACGACCGGCGACGAGATCGACATTAGCCGCATCGATCCGCAGCCGGGCGAACTCGCCCTGCGCGACTCCGGGGATCTGATCGCCGCCGGACGGATCATCGATCCCGGCGCGGGCGGACAGGCCAACGACTTCTCGACTCCTTGGAACTTCGAATTGGTCATGAGCGAGCCGGTCGATCCAGCCACGGTCACCGAGCGCTCCGTCTTGATGTTTGAGATCTTCGACAACGCGACCGAGTCCGACGACCAGAGCCCGCCCGCGGCATCGGACGGCCACTTCGGCGACCCGGTCAACTTCGCGGTGCCGATCAACGTCGAGGTCGTCCAGGGCCTGAACGCGGCCGGCGTTCTCGAGGTTCGCATCCGCATCATTCCGCTCTTCACGCTGGTCGACAATGCCCGCTACCGCATCATCTTTCGCGGCACAATCCTGGGCATCGACTTTCGCAACACGTTCGTGGGCGACAACGGCCTGACCGGCGACGGCCAGACCCAACTCGCGGGCGCAGGCCCGATCTTCAACGAGGTCGGCGGCCTCGGTTACACGGCCGAAATCCTGGTCCAGAACCTGCCGACGATCAGCGCGACCCGCGTCTTGTCCTACGATCCGCTCACGGACGGCGTTCGTCCCGAAACCGGACAGACAACCGGCGACGAGACGCGCTTCAACAACGCACTCTACAACGCCGTCGGTAGCGAGAGCCTGAGCGTCGGCCTTTTGGCCGGATTCGGCACCGGCTCGGACGGAGCGCTCGCCGCGGGCGGCGGCCAGACGGTGATCGTCGATACCGGCGACACCCCCAACATCCCGCTCGGCAACGACTTTACGGTTAACGACATCAACCCCGACGACGAGTACAACGGGGACACCCGGCCGGGCGGCCCGCTGAGCTACGACTCGGTCGAGCCGTTCGAGTTCAACGCCGAGACCGTGGTCATTTCGGGCTCATCGACGCTTCAGGTGATCGGGGTCAACCCGTTTGTCCTGCGCGTCCGCGGCATCGCCCAGATCGACGGCACCATCGACATCTCGGGCGCGGACGGCCAGCAAGGCGGCGGCGCCAACTCGACCGGCGGCGCGGCCGGCGCGGGCGGCTTTGCTGGCGGTAGCTCCAAGCGAGGCCCCGGCGTCTGCGGCACCCGTCCGCCAAACTGCTCCGACTTCCAACTGTATCTGGACCAGTGCACCCTGGCGGGGAATGCATGGCCGTTCTCCCTGAATGGCCAAGGCCCCGGGCGCGGCCAGGCTGGCGGCTCCGAGGTCACTCGGCCTAGTGTGTCGTCCGCCGGAGCGAACAACGAGGCGCCGGCCGCGAGTGGAGGTGGCGGCGCAAGCCATGCCACGTTGGGCGCTGTGGGCCAAGACAATAGCAACATAGGTGAGGCGCCGGGCACCGGCGGCATGTGCGTCCTGAGCTTCGCCAACACTCGACTGTCCGGCGTGATCGACGTCCGCGGGACGCCGGGTCCAATCTACGGTGATCGCACCGTAGTGGACGTCACGCTCGGCGGCTCGGGCGGCGGCGCGGGCGGTAGCGCCAGCACGCTCAACAACTTCCAGCCCGGTCCTCAAGCCGGAGGCGGCGGCGGCGGCGGCGGCGGCACAATCACCATCGTGTCCGCTGGCGGAATCAGCGTCCAGGGCGGCGTCATTGACGCCTCGGGCGGCGATGGCGGTCGCGGCAACGTCGTCCAATGGAACAACAACATGAACAACAACGTTACAGCGGGCGGCGGTGGCGCTGGCTCCGGCGGCAACATCGTGCTGATCTCCGGCGATGATATCAATCTCGCCGCTGCGCTACTCGACGCAACGGGCGGCACGGGCGGCGCTGCCGGCGGGACCGCCATCAATTGCTCAAACTGCAACGCGGGCGGCGACGGAGGCAACGGGTTCATCTTTTTGATGGACGCCGACGGCCTCATGACCGGCCTGGTTCCGAGCGTCCCGGGCGAGTATGACACGTTCGCCTCCGGCCTGCTCACCATCAGCGAGTTCAACGCCGACCGTTTCGGTGACATCCAGTCGGTCACCGAACTCTTCAACGTGTTCGCGGCCGACCCGACGTACACGGACCTGGCCCCGGTCGATCTCCTCGCGAACGTCGCGGACGGCCAGTCGATCGACATCTTCGTCAGCTCGGCCAAGGCCGATCCCGATGATCCGCTGCTCGCCGACCCGACGTCGGAGATCGCGGAGTTCCAGGTCGCCCAGGTCGTGTTCGGCGGCGGCGGCGGCGTGGCCGTCAACATCGTCCAGTCCATGGCCGGGCTCAACCCCGGCGGCGCGCCGGCGCGCGACGCTTTCATCCGCGTCCGAGCGTTGTTCAACTACACCAACGGCGTCGAGTCGGCCCTTGGACCCTTTGCCGCCATGGATCAGATCGTCGTCGGCTTCGACTTCAACTAGCAGTGTCTTTTGGCTCAACGGCTGACGCCGTTGATGCATCCTTTCTGTTTAGAAGGGTCCCCGATCTCGGGGGCCCTTTTTTTGTAGATCTTGTGACCGGACACTCGCTATCCGGCATCGCCGTACTCGTAAGTCCTTTTTGAATAAGAGCTTACACGCTTCGAGTAAATCCGTTGACGATCGGTCCCCCGTGCCGTTTACTATCTGGCCGGTAACTGGGCTACCGACGACAGGAACAAGCAGCCGCTGGAGGCATCGGAGCTTCCCGCGGACGTACGAGCGAGGCACTCCGCATTGCGGAGGCAGAAGGTGTGGCGATGATGAAGCGTGCAAGAACATGTCTTTGGCTGGTCGGCTGCGCGATCGTATTCGCGTCGTGCAGTGGCGGCGGCACCGGTACCGCCGGAGCGTTTTCGCTGGTGCAGTTTCTCGAAGGCGGCCAAGCCAACATTCCGCGCAACCGAACCTTGACGTTCG
>JAJFFH010000025.1 GCA_021776735.1 Planctomycetota bacterium
TGAAGAACACGATGAACCAGTCGGGACGCCAGCGTGGCGTAGCTCTGCTGACGGTGATCACGGCGCTGGTGGCGCTGATGGTCATTGCCGTTCCGTTCGCGATCGCGATGCGGATGGGGCAGCAGCGCAGCGAAGTAACCAACGCGCAGGGGCGTGCCAAGCACCAGGGCGACTCGGTGCACCAGTTCCTTGAGGCCGTCTTGGTCCGCACGACGGACCGGGTCGAGATCGAGAACCGGGCGAACGACCGCAAGGGGTCGAACTCGGATCCGGATGTCGATACGCTGGCGGAAATCCAGCCGACGATCTCGCAGTTCGCGCGCGCGGTGGGGGTCGCCGAAAAGGTGATCCAGGATCCGTACGGCACGATCCTGGGCTGGAAGGTCGAGGACGAGAACGGCAAGCTGAACTTGAACAGCGCGTCGTTTTTCGCGATCGGAAACCTTTTGGGCCTGAGCGTTCTGACCAAGGATCTCTCGTCCGGCGATACCGTGATCGTGCTGGAAGACGCAAGTCGTTTCCCGTCGCGCGGGTACGTGAAGATCGGCCGCGAGCTGGTGCGCTACACCGGCAAGAGCGGCAACCGCCTGACCGGCTGCTCGCGCGGCGTGTCGGGTAGCCAGAATCTTCACGGTTCCGCGGGGACCTACCTGAAGGAACAGTGGGTCGTGAACTACGCGGCCTGGGCGATCGCGTTCTACCCCGTTGGCCGTGAAGCCGCGGTGTGGAAGCCTTTCGTGTCGCTCGACGTGAGCGACATCGCCCGCCTGACGAAGCTGGACGACAGCGAGGTTCCGGTGATCACGCGCGCCGACTGGGAGCGCGTGTCCCTGTACTTCACGGTTTCGTCGAAGGGGCCGGTCGCGGCCGGCTGGAGCAACGCGCAGCCGATCGCGGAGGGCACGCGCCTTCCGAGCAAGGAGAGCGACGGCGATGCCTTCCAGTTCGGCAACGGCTTTTACTACAACGCCGGCACTCTGATCCGGGTTACCGAGAAGGCGGAGACGAACGTCGAGGCCGAGAAGACGTTTGCGCCGAAAAAGACCATTCGCGCGCGCCGCAAGGACTACGGGATGGTCTTCGACGTCCTGAACGGCCGCGGCACCACCCAGGTGCGCGAGTCCCGGATGGAACTGTTCGGGAAGATGCACCGCCGTTTCGACGGCAACCAGGCACGGGTCGAGTACCGCACGCGGCAGCCGGTCAACGTCAACACCGCGCCGCGCGAGGTGCTGATCGCGCTGTTCACGCACTTGAAGCTGCGGACGCGCTCGACCGATCGCGTGACATCCGGCGAGGCCGCGGCCGTCGCGGACGCGATCATCGAGAAGCGTAACGGCAACGAGCCGCTGCGCAACATGGAAGCCTTCCGGACGATGCTCGTGGACCTGCAGCAGACGCGGCGGGTGATCTCCAGCAACGACATGACGGCGATCTACCGCAACGCGCTCAACAGCCACGATAGCGGGCTGGTCATCAGCACGGCGCCGATCTGTTTCAAGACGTTCGATGTCTACACGCTGCGCGTGACCGCGACGATCTCGGATCGCGGCGGCGCGATGCTCGCCAAGCACGCCTCGACGCGCGTCGTCGAGATCGGTTCGCAGCTCACTGCTTCGCGGACCTGGGAAAGCCAGAAGGACTTCGACGAGCAGCTCGTGGCGAGCCAGTCGCCGCGCTATTGGACGAGTGGGCCGATCAACTCCGGGCAGTTCGTGACCGCGGAGTCCGAACCGTGGCCGCGCTGGCCCAAGCAGCTCCGGGCCAGCCTGTTCCCCTGGGATCCGTACCGCCAGGACAAGCAACGCGAGGAGAGCGGCGGCTACGAGACCACCGAGTCGCGCAAGACGCAGCTCACGACGAACGGCGACATCACGCTGGCGCCCGCCCGCTTCGAATTCGAGCGCGCGGCGCAGGACGCGGTGTTTGTCCGGCACTTCGACGAGAACGAGAACCTGACCGGCAACTACGCCACGAGCGGTTTTTCGTTCCCGCTGGACGGCGACATCCTGCAGGCCGAGGAGAACGGACGGGTTTCGCCGTTCGCCATCCAGTTCTGGTGGCAGCCGCAGTCCGATCCCAGTGGTCGCAACGTGACGCTGTTCGACCTGGGCGAGAGCGAGTTCCGCAACCGGGTCGCTTGCTTTGTGGATGGGGACGCCAACGAACTCGTATTCGCGGTGTCGGACACGACCAACACGCGCCGCGCTGCGGAGATCCGCTACGACTTGGCGGAGCACGGCGGCCTGCGCGACGAGATCTGGTACCACATCCACCTGGTCGCGGCCGGCTGCCATCCGTCGAAGATGGCGATGATCATCGACGGGCGCGCGGTGGGCGACAGCAACATCCTCACGCACCTGACCTCCAGCCTGGCAGTCGACGGGACCGAGATTTCGGTCGAGAACGCGCGCGGTTTCCCGACGCGCGGCGCCGTCATGATCGGCAACGAGGTCTTGGAATACGATCAGACCAACGAGACCAGCCTGACGGTCCTGGCCGACGAGGAAGGCAACGTCGGAGGACGCGGGGTTCGCGGCACGAGGGCCGTGGAGCACGCCGAGGGCACGCCGGTCATCTTGTTCGGTTACAGCCGTCCGCTCATCGAGGGGGTCCGCGAGGGCGGCGCCACGCTGGACGGCGACCTCGGCCCGTTCTCGCCGCTGTGGATCGACACGGGGAGCGCGATGGATCCGACGGCCGGGACGTT
>JAJFFH010000026.1 GCA_021776735.1 Planctomycetota bacterium
TAGTTTCCCACCGCGTGATACAGCCGGACCGCTTCCGATTTCTGCTCAGCTGTAAACGTCCGTTTCTTTCGCTGTCCCATTGGTACTCCTTGACCAGTATCCTACTGATCCGAGGTGTCCACCAATTCGGGGGAAGCTCAATGCGACGAGATCGCGGAATCGCGGGACATGTCGTCACTTCGACATCGAAATCTCGTCGAAGTACCTGAAGGACAAGGATAAGACGGGGCACCGCCTGACCGTCAGGGTCGTTGTTTCGCCGCTACCGGGCGGCGCCCCCGTCGAGGCGGCCCGTCGTTTCACGTTGTACGACGTGGAGCGGTACAAGAGAAAGTACCTCTACCGTCTCGTGCCGCTCGAGAACTTCACACTTGCCCACATACCGACGGAACAGGTGCGCCGACTGTTCGGTGGTGCGATCGACGAGCGGTTCTTCGCCGTCGCGGTCACGATCCGAAACTCGTCGGACTCCGACCAGCTCGTAGGTCTGGGCATGATTCGGGCTGTTGGGCGTGCACTCGTGGGCACGGGCGACCGAAAAGAGCGTCGAGAGGCGCGCCACAACAGGTTTACCGTGCCGGTGGAGAGTGCACCGCAGAGTCTCGAACGAGTGCATGCAGTACTACTGGGTGAGGCGAGCCGTCGCGGTCGGAGCGTTACGTTCCGGGCGCTGACGTTTGTAGGTGCCCTTGCGACTGCGGCAGCGACGTTCGGGGGCCTGCCCGGTGACTACGAAAAGGGCGTCAGCGTGTTCACTGGAATCTTTATCCCGGAGTTGGATCGGGCATGGGTGGATCAGCATCCGTCGCATCTGCGCAATCTCGTCGCCTTTGCCATGCAGGACCTGACGAAGGTCCCCGCGAACTCCGCCAGCCCGACACGCGTGCTGTTCTTTCCCCGTTCCAACATCGAGGGCATGGTCCTGGACACGTCGTTTTTTGGCACGCACAATGTCGAGGAGTGGAACGGAATCCTGCGTGACGACCGTGGCTTCGAGCCGCCGCACGTCCACATTGTGCGCATGGAATTCGAGGCCCTCGAGATACCGTTCGAGGACAACACGACCACGGCCGGGACGGATGCACGGGACGACGTGCTCAGCCAGCTCGCCCGCATCCGCGGAGTCTTGACGGGTCTCGCCTTGCTCCCGCGCCGACCCGACGGAGGGTTGGCCGTGCCCCTCGCTGCGACATCCGAGTTGATCGGCGAGCTTCCCGAGTTGGTACGCCCGGCTCTGACGACGTTGCGAGCCCTGGTGAACGACTGGGACGTGGACGTGGGCACGCAGCAGTGCCGAGAATTGCGTGACGAACTGGTGAAGCTCGAAGAAGAGATCATTAGTGGCCAGGAGGTCGAAGTCGCAGCCGGGCAGGTCCAGGATCGGGACTCCGAGTGCCGGAATGCCGAACGGGAGCTGCAGTTCTACCGAGATGCGATTACCTTCCTGGGTTCGCTCTCCGAGCAGTCTTCGGAGGAGCGGATCAAGAAGAAGCTGAGCACCATGATCGAGACCGCGACCGCAAGTCCGACTCCCGCGGCGTTCAGCAAGACCCTCGCCAAGCTGCGCGAGCATGTCCGGGCCTGGGCCGCCGGTGACGACTCAGAAGAGGGTGGCCGCGAGGAGGGGTAGGCGCGAGGTCACGCGCACCGACCCTCCGGCGTGTGGTACGGAAGGGATACGGTTCGCGGTACGACTCTTGGGCCGTTCCGCCCAGCCCGAGACATCGCCGTCCCGCCTTAGCGCCTTGCGGAGCTTCGGCGTGGGCAGGCCCGTTTGTTTTTGTCCGGAAGGGTTCTTGCCCAACGACGACTACAGCGTAGTCCCGCGGGCTTTCGGCGCGGTTGCGGCGCTACGCTCTGCCCGGCGCTCGCGGGACATTGCTACTCGTTCGCGGCGAGCCAGCGTTCCGCTTCGAGGGCGGCCATGCAGCCGGTGCCGGCGGCGGTGACGGCTTGCCGGTAGATCCAGTCCTGGCAATCGCCGGAGGCGAATACTCCGGGGATGCTGGTTGTGGTCGTGCCCGGCTGGACCTTGAGGTAGCCGTTGTCGTGGATGTCTAGTTGGCCCGCGAACAGTTCGGTCATCGGGGTGTGGCCGATGGCGATGAAAAATCCCGTGCAGGGGAGGTCGCGTTCTTCGTCGGCCTTGAGATCCTTCACGCGCACACCGGTGACACCGTCGTCGCCGAGGACGTCGGTTACGACGTGGCTGTAGAGCACCTCGACGTTTTCCTTGGCCAGCAGGCGGGTCTGCATGGCCATGCTCGCGCGGAACTCGTCGCGACGGTGGATCAGCGTCACCTTCGTGCACAGACCGGAGAGGTACGCCGCCTCTTCCATCGCCGTGTCGCCGCCGCCGACGACCGCGACCTCCTGGTTGCGGAAGAACGCGCCGTCGCAGACCGCGCAGGCGCTCACGCCCTTGTTCTTGAGTCGCTCCTCGTTGTCGAGGCCGAGGTACTTCGCCGTCGCGCCGGTGGCGAGGATGACCGTCTTTGCGAGGTACGGCTCGTCGCGGTCCGCCCAGAGCTTGAACGGGCGCGCGGAGAGATCGACCTTGTGCACGTCCTCCATGACGACCTCGGCGCCGTGCTCGATCGACTGTTCCTTGAACTTCTGCATCAGGTCGGGGCCGGTCACGCCGCCGGGAAAGCCCGGGTAGTTCTCGACGTCGGTGGTCGTCATGAGCTGCCCGCCGGGGGCCATGCCGCCAGCTGAAAAACCCTCAAACATCAGGGGCTTCAGGTTCGCGCGCGCGGCGTAGATGGCAGCAGTGTGGCCGGCCGGGCCACCGCCGATGATGATCGTGTTGCGGATCTCGTTCTCGCTCATGCGGACAAAATACTAGGCTCCCTACAACGATTCGAGGAACGCGAGCAGGGCCGCCTGTTCGGCCGGCGTCAGCGCTTCAAACGCCTCCCGGACCGTGCGGGCTTCGCCGTCGTGCCGGCGCACCGCCTGCTCGATCGTGTCCGACCGCCCATCGTGAAAGTACGGCGCGGTGTCGCGCAGTCCGCGCAGCGGTGCCGTGCGGTAGAGCCCCTCGGTCGCCTGGCCCTGCGTGATGCCGACGAAATCGTCAGGCTGCACGTCATGGAGCAGGAGGTTCGAGTAGAGCTCGACGCCGTCGAGTACCGGGGTGTGGCACGTCGCGCAGCCGATCTGCTCGAAAAGTTGAGACCCCTGGAGCGTCGTCGCGTTCGCCGCGCCAAGTGCCACGAAGTCGAGCTGCTGCAGGAAGAACACGACATCGTCGATCTCTTCGTTGGAAAGTTCGGGATCGAGTGCGCCGTCCACATCGTCGAGGATGCCGAACGGATTCGCCGTCGCGGGCACGGTGATCCCCATCTCGTTGCCCATCGCGTCGCGCACGAACGCGAGCAGGTTGGGCACGTTCGCTCTCCACCCGAGCCGGCCGACGCCGCCCCCGGGCAAGCGATGCGCGATTCCGAAAATCCCGTCCTCGTCGGCGTCCGTCAGATCCTCGTTCGCGATGATCGCCGCCTCGGTGATCTGCTCGACCCGGCCGAGGCCGAGAAGCGTGGGGGAGTTGCGCCGCTCGACGAACACGACCGTGTCGGGAATCTCCTCGCGCGCGACGCCGGGAATCGCGTGCGTCTGCGCGAGTCCGCCGGTCTCGGGCGGCGGCATGAACCCGCCCTCGCCATCGGAGATCGCGGGCCGTTGCACCTGCACGTCAACACCGCCGGCGCCGCCGAGGAACGGATCCTGATGGCACGCGCGGCACGAGTCGGCGTTGAAGACCGGACCGACGCCCTCGCCGATGCGGAAGTCCTTGTTGAAGAGATCGCGCCCGCGCGTAAACCGCGCCAGGTCTGCGCCCGTCAACGGTGCGATCAGCGGCCCCACGGGGATGGGAGGGGGGGGCGGGGGGGAGGGCGGGCCGGCGAGTCCGGCGATCGCCGCGGCGCCGGCGACGAGAACAATGCCCGAGAGAAGCAGTAGGGTGCGGCGCATCAGCGGGTCTCCAGAAACGCGATCAGTGCCTCGCGGTCGGCCTGCGTAAGGGCGACGTAGCGGTCGCGCGCGCCCTGCGCCTCGCCGCCGTGCAGGCGGATGGCGTCGTCCAGGGTGTCGGCGCGCCCGTCGTGCAAGAACGGCGCGGTGTGGCGCACGCCCCACAGCGGCTGGGTGCGGAACTCCGAACCCGACGCGCTGCCCATGCGGACGCCGTCAGCCAACCCGGGGCCCATGTCGTGCAGCAAGAGATCGGTGAACGCGTTGATCGGCTCGCCGACCGTGCGGATGTTTTGGATGTGGCAGGTCGCGCAGCCGACCTCGTCAAACACCTCTTGTCCGCGCGTGGACTGGGCGTTGAGCGGCAGCGTCGGCGGGGGCGCGAGGTTTTCGGTGAAGACCAGGAGATCCGCAAGATCGGAGACGGGAAGTTCCGGGTCGGGTATGCCATCGTCGTCCGTCGTGGGCTCGCCCGGCACGCCGACCTGCGCGTTGGCCAGCGGCAGCGGGTTGGTCGTGATCCCCATGTGGTTGAACATGGGGCCGCGGATGAAGTCCTCGAGTTCGCCTTCCTGCGCCTTGAAACCGAAGCGCCCGACGCGTGCGCCATCCACGTTGACGCGCCCGCTCACGCCGTCACCGTCCGCATCGCCGGGATCCTGGTTGGCCAGGATGTCTGCCAGCACGATGCGCGCGAGCAGACCGATGCCGAACAGCGGCGGGGTGTTGCGCTGCGCGTTGACATCGACGTCGTCCGGGATCGTCTCTCGCTGTCCGCGCCGGTACGAGAAGTTCCGCGCCACGAGCTGGTCGTCGTCGAATACCGGGGTCTGCACGCCGCCGACATCGCGCGCGACAATCCGGAAATTCCGGTAGAGCGGCGCCGACCCGCCCGTGATCGGGCTCTCATGGCACGAGCGGCAGGAGTTCGTGTTGAAATCGGGCCCGTGGCCGTCTTGCTGGTTGAAACGGCGCTCAAAGACCCGCCGCCCGCGCTGAAACGCGGCCAGAAGTTCGGCCGAGAGCCCCGGATTCGGGTCTCCGAGTTGCAGAGCCGCGATAACGGAGCCCCCACCGCATCCAGCGGCCAGGAAAGGCACCAAAACGAGCAGAATCCTCATGATCCACAGAATGTAGCACCGTTTCGGCGATAGCGATAGACAAGCGTTTTTTCTTGACCAGTGGGACCAACTCGGGCCCACTTGGGCCCAGCGATGAAGAGACGATGGGGCACGCTCGAACGACGTGGCGCGAAGTGGTTCGTGCGCTATCGGCACGAAGGCAAGCGTGACCGCATCGAGGTCGGGACCATCGAGGAACTCGGACCCGGTCCGATTCCCGAGATGATCGCGGACCAGGTCATCGCCGGTGTGCGGCAGCGGATCGAGCAACGACAAGCGGGCAAGACCTTCGCCGAGTTCCTGGCCGAGTACCAGGACGCCTACGCGGCCGCCGTCCGCACGATCACGATGGACAACGTCTGGCCTGTCGTGACTGGGCTTGCGGCAAGACTCGGCGACGGCCCCATGCGCTCGGTTGACTACCGTGATGCTGAGCGCCTGCTGGGCAGCCTGGCCGCCGCGGGCATCAAGGGCGCGAAGCCGAAGCCGAACACGCTCCGCAACTACATTGCGATCCTCGGCAGCTTCTGGAACGCCGCGGCCCGCTACGGATACGTGGACGGCAACCCGTGGAGCGATCTCAAAAAGCAGCGCAGGCTTCCTCCGAGGTCGCGACGTAGCATCCCCATTCTGACCGGTGACGAGTGCAGAAGGATCGAAGGACAGATCACCGCGGTCAAGCGACCCAGTATCGAAGACGCGGTGTTGCGGCAGTTCGTGTGCCTGCTCTTCGAGACCGGGCTGAGACGCGGCGAGCTGCTCGCGCTTCGGCGTACAAGCGTGCGAGGCGAATTGATCGACATCAGGTCGGCGTGGCGACCGGGGGCAGGAGAGGTCCAGCTCAAGACGCGCGAGTCGATGCGAACGCTCAAGCTCACGCGAGAGGCTCAACGGTCGCTTGTCTGTATTCCGGGCCGGCAGGGCGTCAAGACTTCCGATCGAATCTTCGCGGGATTCATGCGGAACGACACCGAGTACCGCCGCATGCAGCGCAAGCTCAAGTCCGCGTGCCTGCGAGCGGGGATCGCCGAGGAGAACGTTGTCTCCTTTCACGGTTGTCGCCACGTCTTCGCCGTGCGCTGCGTGATGAACGGCGTGCCTTTGTTTCAGCTCTCGAAGATCCTCGGCCACGCCGCGATCCAGAACACGATGATCTACGCGGACCATGTGCCCGACAGCTTCGCGGCGCAAGGGATCGACAGACTTGAGGCCGGCGAGGATCACGATCGGGCCTCCCGCGCCCTCTGAAGATCGACGAGCCGCTTCTTTTGGCGCTCGTCCATCTGGCGGTCGATGTTTCGGTGCACGATCTGCATCAACGCTGAGCCCTTGTCCGGTTGCCGGGCGAAGACTTCGAAGAACGCCCGTTCGGAGAACCTTCCACGAAAGACCGGTACGCGGTTGCGCTTGAGCCAGGCGTACGTGGATCGGTAGTCCGTGTGCCCTAGCTGGCTGGCGGCCCACTTCACGGTGCGCAGGCGGTCGATGCTCACGCGCTTGCCTCCTCCTGGAGCGCCTCAAGCTCGGCCGCGCGCTTGCGCAAGAGGGCGGGGATGTCGAGCATGTCCAGCGAGTCGCCAAGAACCTCGCCCATCGTTTTGGACAGGATCGCGCACGCGTGTTTGAGCCGGTAGTGGTCTTTCGGGGCGAGCCAGACCTGCTTGTAGCCCTTGGCTTCCCAGTGGTGCTTGCTCATGCGCATGCCTCCTTGAATTGAATTCGTGCTGATTCGAGCGCGGCGACGGCTTCCGCGATGTCGTCCTGGCTCTCGGCTCTGAGGAGCCGATCGCTGGCCACGAGCATGGCCATGGCCGCGTCGCGCTGGCGCCATGTCTTTCGGTGCGCGCGGATCTCTCGCACGAGCAGGAGCCAGGGGCCGGCGATGGCGAGGAGGAGCATCAGGAGGTCCATCAGGACTCACCCGCCCCCACGCTTGGGAGCGTGCCCCTTGCGGCGGAGCGCCTTCAGTTGCCTGGCCTCCTGTCGGGACAATTGCTTGCGGGGCTTAGATCGCAAGCGCTCGTAGGCGCGCCACTCCGAATCGGAGAGAACGGCGCGTATGCGGAAGTCGTCAAACGATGTGGGCGCGCTCATCCCTGTCTCGCCCCGCCTAGGCCGCGACCAGCAGGTCTTCAGGTGCACACGACAACGCAGCGGCCGCCTTCAGGAACGCGGGGAGATACGGCGCCGTAGCGTTCGTCTCCCACGAGCGGACAGTCTCGGCGGTTACGCCGCAGGAAGCGGCAAGCTCGGTGCGGGACAGCCCCGCAGCCTCGCGCACGGACTTGATCAGTGCGCCGTTCCAGTTGTAGGTCTTTTGAGTATTGGGCATTCGTATCTCCGAACGCCCGGGGAATCGTGGCTACTGGTCGGGCATGGCATCCCAGAAGCCCCACTTGAGAGCGGTGAGCAGCTTCAGGAACGCCGGCATGCGCGGACGCTGGGCGCCCGTTTCCCACCCCTGAACGGTCTCAGCGGTGACCCCGCACTGTGCCGCGACCTGAGTCTTGCTCAGGCCGAGCTTGGTGCGCCGGGGTTCCAGCTTGCGCCAGTCCCAGTCTTCGGGGATGTCTCGTTTTGCCATGCCGGTGATCGTACCAAGGGCCAAGTTTCTCCGGGCGGATAAATCCTAGGTGAAGTGTCCCGGAATAGTCCAGAGAATTTCTCCGTAGAAAAAACTAGACGGACTAATCCGTGGTCGGGTACAAGGGTGCCGTGGTCAAACGGAACCAGAACGAGCGCGCAACGGTGGCGGCGCAAGCCGCAACGCAGCGCGGTAGCGCGGCAGGCGGTTCGGCTCGAAGCGAGTCCGTTGGGACATCGCGATCCTCTTCAACCCCTAGACGCGGCAGCCCCCTACAGGCGGTCGCGGCGGTCGCTGGGGTCCAGCGACGCGGCTACTCGACTACGGGGCAGGGACACATCAGGGGCCAACGCGGCGGCACTGGCGAGCACTATGACGGCGGCTCGCAATCCGTAGTAGGCCGAGGGCGGTTGCACCCCAAGGGGTTGGGCAAAAATAATTCTGGCGGGTGCTGCGCGGGGCGTACGGATCGCGCCCAATCGCGACAGCACGGAGGCGCGCAGTGAGGAACACGAAGGCGGACATTCTCACCGCACGGATCAATGCGGTCCGCGACTCGACAGCCGTTGAGCTGGGCAAGGCCAAGGCGCGCTCGGAAAACACTCACTTACGCATCTCGCGTACCCACAGCGAGCTCCTGAAGCTATCCGACGACAGGACGCGCGAAGCCAAGACCGCCCGCACCGCGCTCCGCTCGCTGCTCCAGCTCCTCATCGAGGCGCACCACTGCCCGTGGTGGCAGGTGCGCAGACGGTTCAAGGCGCGGCGATCGCTGCGCAACTACCTCCGGGAGATCACGGGATGAGCCGCGACGAATTGGAACTCGAACTCGGCGCGCCGCTCGCGCCCATGCCCGACGAACTCGCCGACCCCGCCGAAGGGCGCGGCGCGATCATGTGGACCCTGATCCCGACGCTGCTCGCCGGCGCCGCGATCCTCGCGCTGGGGATCTTCGGATGATCCGCCGTACGCACGACGAGCCCGGCAAGCCGCCGCACGAGAAACCCGCCATCTGTGAGGAGTGCGGCGAGTACGAGCACGACTGCACCTGCGCCGACGAGGCGTACGACCTCGCGGGGGACCGATGAGCTACCGCCTCCTCACCGTCTCCCGCATGCGTTCGTTCCGCGCGTGCCGGCGCATGCACCACTATCGCTACGAACTCGGCCTGCGCCCCGTGCGCGAGGAGGAAGGCGCCCTGCACTTCGGCAGCGCCGTCCACCTGGCGCTCGAGCACTGGTGGAAGGCCACGGGCGAGGGCGACTACTCCGGCGCGCTGCAACGCGCGCTCGATGCGCTCGAGGGCCAGATGGACAGCGTGTACGAGCTGGCCCGCGCGCGCGCCATGATGGCGGCGTACCACGAGCGGTGGCGACGGCACCAGGCGGACTTCGAGGTCCTTGGTGTCGAAGTCGAGTTCTGGACTGATGTCCTCAACCCCGAGAACCTGTTCGATGAGCACGGCCGCGTCACGGACAAGCGTCTCGGCGTCTCGCGCACGTGGCGACACGCGGGCAAGATCGATGCGATCGTGCGGATCAACGGCGACGTCTGGATCGTCGAGCACAAGACGACGAGCGAGAACATCGCCGACCAGGCCGCGGAGTATTGGAGCCGCCTGCTCATGGACCAGCAGGTCTCGCTGTACTTCCTCGGCGCCGAGTCCGTCCCCGAACTCAACGAGCGGGTCGCAGGCTGCCTCTACGACGTCCTGCGCAAGCCCGGCGAGCGCCCGGGCACGGTTCCCCTGCTCGACGAGCACGGCGTCAAGATCGTGTTGGACGAGCACGGGAACCGTGTGCTGACGAAGGCGGGCAAGCCGCGCCAGTCCGGAGACAAGAAGCTCGGGTACACGCTGCAGAAGCGAGACGAGACGCCGGCGGAGTTCGAGGCGCGTTGCGCGAAGTCGATCGCGGAAGATCCGACGGCCTACCTCGAACGCCGTCCTGTCGAGCGAACCGAGACCCAGATCATCGAGTTCTGGTGGGACGCGTGGCACCAGGGCGTCACGATGCGCGACGTGGCCAACTCGGCCACCAAGCACGGCACGAAGGCCGTGACCCGCAACCCGGAGGCGTGCTTCAAGTGGGGGCGTCGCTGCCCGTACTGGGAGGCGTGCGCGACCGGCATAGACCCCGAGGAGCGCCCGGACCTTTTCGAGAAAACACCGCTCCACACGGAGCTGTCAGGAGAAACGGTGGCTTTGGCCACAGGAGGTAACGACCATGCCGAGGGCAACGACGAAGCCCGGACCGACACCGAAACCGCGTGAGCGCAGGCTGACGCTGGACAGCATCCGTAGCGCGCACCGCGAGGCGCCGTTGCGCATGCTCCTGATGGGCGTCGAGGGCGTGGGCAAGAGCACGTTCGGCGCCAGCGCGCCGGCACCCGTGTTCCTGTCGAGCGAGGACGGTATCCGTCACCTTGACGTGCCCGCGTTCCCCGAGCCCGACTCGTGGGACGATGTCATCGACGCGCTGGAATCGCTCGCGCTCGGCGGCCACGAGTACAAGACGCTGGTCGTCGATACGGTCGATTGGCTTGAGCCGCTCGTCTGGCGCCACCTGTGCCGCCGCAACGGATGGGACAGCATCGAGTCGCCCGGCTACGGCAAGGGCTACACGGCCGCACTCGCCGAGTGGCAACGCCTGATCGTGCTGCTGCAGCGTGTTCGCGTGCAGGGCCTGCAGGTCATCCTGCTGGCGCACGCGGCGGTCCGCAACTTCTCCGATCCGCGCGAGGACGCCGACTACCAGCGGTACGAGTGCAAGCTCTACAAGACCGCGGCCGCCGTGCTGCGCGAGTGGGTCGATGTCTGCGGCTTCGCCACGTTCGAGACCTGGACGGAGAAGAAGAAGACGTCGAGTAAGGCGAAGGGCATCAGCTCGGGCCAGCGCGTGCTGCACACCCGGCACAGTGCCGCGTACGACGCCAAGACTCGCATCGTGCTGCCTGACCCGTTGCCGCTCGACTACGAGACGTTCGCGGCCGCGGTGGCGTCCGGCGGCATCGACCTGGCCAACGAGATGAGGCGCGAGCTGGGCGAGCTGCTCTTGAAGCTGCCCGACGACAAGCGCGAGACCGCATCGGGTTGGGCCGAGAAGGCCGGCGACGATCCGGTCAAGCTCGGCAAGCTGCTCGACAAGGTCCGCGGCGCGGTCGCGCAGGAAGGGGGTGAGTGATGCCCCTGCTACGAGGCGGAGAGCGCGCCGGCGACAAGGAAACCTATCCGGTCGTGTGTACCGGTACCGTGCTCGGCGAGTTCAAGACCAACACGCCCTACGTTGAGTACTCGTTCGAGCACCAGGAGCACCCGGAGTACCGCATCAGTTGCCGGCGCGCGCTGACGGAGAAGTCCTTCAGCTTCGTCGAGAAGGAACTGCGCGAGGCGCTTGGCTGGGACCCCCAAAAGAAGAACTGGGAGTTCGAGCAGCTCAACACGGGCGCAGAGAGCCCGTGCGCCGGCGTCAAGTGCTCGATCGTGGTCGAAGAGGAAGAGTACGACGGCAAGCTGCGCGCGCGTGTCGTGTTCGTCAACGGCGAGGGCGGCGGTCCGCGTGAACGCCTGTCCGAGGACAAGGCCAAGAGCGTGGCCGACCGTATCCGCGGCGCCATCCGTCGCGGTCCGCGTAGCAGCGCGCCGGCGTCGAGTCCGAAGCCTGCCGCGAAGCCGCCGTCCGGTCCGCCCGCATCGCGCACGGACCGCGTGCGGCAGGCCGCCGGCGAAGGTGCGGCACGCGCCCGCGGCGAACCCGCCGCGGGCGGTGGCGATTACGACTTCGACGACATCCCTTTTTGACATCCAACCAGGGGCTGCAACGGCCCCTGCTCTAACGCCCACGCCGGCGGGCCAAACCTCCTACTCCGGTCCGCCGGCACTTTTTTCTCTGCGGAGCAAAGCAAATGGAACCCCTACAGATCCCCGGCCCGAACCGGATGCTGCACTACCACGTCGAGGAACTTGTCCAAACCGACACGGGGCGCGAAATGATCCTCGTGCCGTATCCGGCGATTGTGATCAGGTGCAACGAGTCGGCGCAGACCGTCGATGTCTTTGTGATCGACGACGAAGGCTCGAACGTGTTGCGCGGCGTCGATATCGTGGCGCGAAGCGAGGCGAAGCCCGGCACGTGCACGTGGCCCAAGCAGGAGGGGCAGCGGTTCTTCCCGCGGCGATGATTTTTCTCGGCATCGACCCCGGCGTGAACGGTGGCCTTGCCCTGCTCAGCCAAGACGGCAAGCCTCTACTCGTACGCGGTATGCCGGACACGGAGAGAGACATCTTCGGCTGGATGGCATCTCTTGCAAGGCCCACCTTCACCTACATAGAGCGGGTCGGCTGCAACGGCAAGAACGGCAGCAAGGGCAACTGGGTGCTGAGCGCGAGCTATCACGGCCTGCGCATGGCGCTCATCGGCGCAGACATCCCGTTCGAGGCCGTGACGCCGGTGACGTGGCAGAAGGAATTCAAGCTGCCCACGCTCAAGCAGGCGGGGTCTCCGGTCAAGAAGAAGAACGCCCACAAGGCGCGCGCGCAGGAGCTGTTCCCTGAACTCAAGATCACGCACGCGATCGCGGACGCGCTCCTCATCGCGGAGTACGCAAGGAGAGAGAGGACCAAATGACAACAGCCACAATTGCGGCCACCACGGTGGACATCAGCCGGCTCAGGCTATCGACGTACGACCCGCGTACCGATCCGGACGACGCGGCACAAAAAGAACTCAACGACAGCGTCGCGCACGACGGCATCCTGCAGCCGCTGCTGGTGCGGCCGGTCAAGGCGCGCGGCAAGAAGAACCTCGAGGTCATCGCCGGCGGCCGCCGGCTTCGTGCGGCCCTGGCGAACAAGCTCGACCAGGTACCGGTCACGATCGTTGAGGTGGACGACGAGACCGCCAAGCGCCTCGCGATCGTGGAGAACCTGCAGCGCGACGACCTGTCGCCGCTGGCTCTCGCGCGCGCCATCCGCGACATGCGCGAGCGGCAGAAGATGACGGCGCGCGAGGTCGCGGAGCTGCTCGGCAAGGATCCGCGGGAGGTCGCGCGCCTCGAGCGCCTGGCCTACCTGCCCGACGCCGCGATCGCGCTCTTCGAGGCCGACAAGCTGCCGCTCGCGGCCGCGTACTACCTTGGCCGCGTCGAAGACGAGAAGGTCGTGGCCGGCGTCCTGAAGAAGCTGAAGAACGTGTACGGCACGCCGTCGTTCAGCCAGGTGCGGGGCTTCGTCGATAACGCGGCCCAGCCGATCGCGTCGTTTCAGTTCGACGCCGAAGAGGTCGGCCTACTCGACGAGGGGCCTGGCGTCGCTGCGTGCACCGCGTGCCCGTTCAACACCAAGACCGAGGACGGCGGCTTGCTGTGGCCAGAGACGGCAAGCAAGGCCCTGTGCACGCGCCCGTCGTGCGCGAAGGCCAAGGAGACGGCGACGTACAAGCGCGCGGCTACGATCGAGAAGGAGCACGGCAACCGCGTCGCGCCGAAGAGCCTGTACGGACGCGGGACGAACCACAACAAGCGGCCCGGCAAGAACCTATGGGGGGACATCGATCGCTCCAGCAAGTGGATCGAGCTGCGCGGCAAGTGCGACGACGTCGAGGGTTCTGAGGACAAGACGTGGAACAAGATGATCGGATCCAAGCCTGACGGCTTCGCGATCGCGATCGTGGGCAAGGCGCGCCACAAGGTCATCGAACGCGCGAAGGCGCGGGAGCTGCTCAAGGCTGCCGGCCACAAGGTGAAGAAGGCGCCCGCGGCGTCGGCGAGCGGGTCCACCGGCTCGCCGAGCGGACCGTCGAAGAAGGACATCGCGCGCAGTCAGCGCCGCGAGGACCGCGAAAACGTCTGGGAGAACAAGTTCAAGCCGGCGTTGCGCGACTGGGCGGCCAGCTATCCCGAGGCGGAGGTTCGGTGGGGCATTCTCCGCGCGATCGTCATTGATTCCACGCGTCACGAAGGCAAGAACAGCGACTGGATGAAGCTGCACGCTCCGGGTGTTGCGCCCTCCGACCTCTTGGAGCACGTTCACGCGATGCCGGAGGACAAGCTGCTCGGCGCGCTGCTGGACGCCTTCACTGGGCAGGTCTACCAGGTCGTCGGCTGGAGCGATGGCAAGTTCGCGCCGTTCGTCCTGTCCTTGGCGCAGACGACCGGATTCGTACTCAACGATGCGGAGAAGCAGGTCGTGCAGGAGCGCGAAGAAGCCGAACGCGCCGCCACCAAGAAGAAGGCCCCGCGCAAGAAGGCCAAGACCCGGAAGAAGGCGACGAAGAAGTCGTGAAAGGAAGGAAAAGCAGATGGACCGAGCACTCTACAAGTCCCTAGTATCTGTCGATCGCGAGCGCCTCGACGAGGAGATCGCGAAGCAGGAGCGCCTCAGCGCGACCCACTCCAAGAAGGCGGCCGACCTGAAGGCCGATGCGAAGGACGAGGCCGACCTGGCCAGCAAGGCCGACGAGAAGATGCGTTCCCTGATCCGCGCCGGTGACGAGGGGGGCGGTGGTGCGTGGGAGCTGAAGGACGGGTCGCTGACGACGGAAGAGCCGGACAGCCAGACGAGCTTTGCCTAGGCGGTCAGGAATGTTTGAAAGGGAGCCACGGCTGACTTTTTTTTGGGACGAAGAGACTTTTTTGGACGACGGGGCGGTGGCGTGAAAAAACCATGGTGAAACCCGCGATAGCAGGCGAGTTACCCACGGTTTGTCCACAACTTATCCACAGGTTCTACGAGCACCTTTCCACCCGAACGCGCGCGCCGCACGCTTTCCAAATGTCCCCTCGTTGGCGTATTCTTGGCGTCGTGGGGCACGCGGCAGGGCATGACGTCGGAAGCGAGAGCGCTTCTGGGTGTGCGGAGCCCGCTCGGCCTAGACTTCGACGATCACAGGGATTCAAGGTTCCTGTTCCGGCGGCCTGATCCCCGTCAAACATGTCACGCACCCCCGTTTCGGCGGGGGTGCACCCTATTTCATGTCGGACCTTGGCAGTAGATCCGATTGCGACATGTTTGACAACGGAGGTCCCGCCCACCAGCAGACGAGCGCCGAGTAGGCGTCCCTATCCGCAGATGAAGCGGGCCTCCACTTCAAAAGGAGGCCTTCATGAGGCCCATTATTGCAACGCTCTGCGAACGAGCGACTCTGCTAAGCCCGCCGCATTTTGACATCTTCCGAGGCGGGATGAGCCGGTTCATCGAGAACGAAGGGACCGCTGAAATCCAGTGCACCTTCTTCTGCCAGATCGACGTCGAGGACGGCCAGCTCGGCCGGATCGTCATTCGCACGATCAATGCGGACGGCAAGACCGTGATGAAGAATGATCTCGGTACGCCGCCTGATCTCCCGAAGACTGCGGCACAGTTCATGACGATGACGCCCTACAAGGCGACGCTGCGTCCCGGTCAGTACGCGGTGCAGCTGATCATCTGCGGTCAGCTCGCCGCGTCGGTACCCCTGGAAGTTGTTACGCGCGTCGTGAACAACTGACCGTCGATCAACAGGTACGCGATCGCCCGATCGTCGGGCAGGCCGTCAGGAACACAGTGGCGCGGTGCTTTGTCGCCGCGCCACTTTTCCCACGGATACTTCGCTTCAGGGTCTCGCCAGCTCTGCGGATCGTCCATCCCCTTATCATCGCCTGCTGACCCCGAAACAGCCAAGGACGCCGAATTTTGTCCGGCCCGACCGTCCCCGGCGCCTACGCCGCCCGCTTCACGCACCCGAAGACCGGCAGGGAGTACCGCCCGCGCCTCGTGCGCGTCATCCGGAGCGAGTATGGCGGCGCGCTCGGGTTCGTCGGCCGCAACGGCTGGGTGCTGCTCGCGGGTCATGGGGTGCCGGGGTAAACGGTTTCTGCCGGCGCCGCAGCATGCGCGCGCTACAGGCTGGGTGCCGCTCGACGAGCCGTACAGCCAGCGCTTCTACCCGCGGACGGAGTGGGTCCAGGTCTGTCCAGGGCGAAGAATGTCGCAGTGCCCTGAAACACTAGCCTTGTGCCCGGACTGCGGCGTGGCCTACCACATCTTGGGCCTGGTCGGCGAGACAAAGTTCTTTGTTGCCTTCTGCCCAGTTGGCAGGGTGTGTCGTTTTGGGTCGGTCGGGACCGTCCACGAAGCACGGAACATGCGGGGGGTAGAGCGAGTGGTACGGTTTGACAGAGAAACCGAGCTGCACCCGGTGCGTGCAGTCGCTGGGGCGTCTGCCTTGCATCATCGAGCGGCGATCTCCACGTTGATGTACCATGGCCCTTTTGGCCTTCTGGGCTGGGCCGCGCCAAAGGCGCCGGCGGACTGTCTGATGCCTCGAAGATGCTCGTGTCGTTTACTTCCTGCTCCCGCTAAACTCGCCCGTGGTCGCGTGCGGAGCGCGACCGCTGAGAAGCGGAGTTCTAGGTTCGACCACGGGCGAGTCTACCGGGAGCAGCGGCACCCGAATACCCGAGACATGGGCGGGGTATGTCTTGCGCGAGGAACGACAGAATGAGCGCCAGGAAAAGGAAAAAGAAGGCTGGCGCGCGGCCGAGCCCCCAGCCGAGCCCCCAGCCGAACGCGCGAGGCGCAGATGATCGTCCGGATCTGCTCAATGCCGGGATCAAGGTCAAGCATCTCCTGGGGGCGGTCGTCGCCGTACTCGGCGCCGGCTTCACTCTGTATCGCCTTGAGGCGTCGGCCGACGCCAATCTTCTGGATCGCCACGAGAAATCGAACAGGGCCTCGATCGAGGCGCAAGGGGTGCTCTGGGACACGAAGCTTGACGCACTTGCCAAGCTGTGGGATTCAAAGCTCGAAACTGCTAGAGCAACCCTCGACAGCAAGTACGACCCGATCCTGAAGACCCTTCAAGGTCAGGGCGAGCGTAATTCGCGGATCGAGCTGAACTATCTGCTCGTTGATGCTCGGCTACAGGTCCTGAGCGCGGAAGCGAAGTACCACGCAGCCGAGCGCGAATTCAAGCGTCGTTGCGTGTTCATGGGCAACGGCAAGGTCACGCTTTGGTCCTTCCCCAGTCGAAAGAACACGACCGAGCCTACGATCTACCAGATGAAGAGCGCTGGCGTCGGGAGCGATGTTGGCAAGAGGACAAGGGATAGCGTGCGTGATCAGCTGAGCGACGCCGTCAACACTCTTGTGGAAGCTCGGCAGAAGCTCGCATTGATTGACCAGGCAGCGGCTGCCTATCGAGATCATGTTCCCGAGAGCTATCGCGACCTCTTCGACAGATCGGTGAAGTCCTTGGAGGAGAGGGTTAAGACGAACATCACCGCAGCGAAGGCGAGCATTACAAAGCTGAACGGCCTCAAGTTCGGCTAGGGTCCTCGGCGTTCGCCTAGGCTGGCGAAGGAGAAGCCGGCCGCGGTAGGTCCAGGCGTCCCCGGACGGACTCGCACGGCCCCGGTCAGTTTTCCCGAGCTCGCTGCAGGGGCCACCCTAAAATCTGGTGGTCCGGGGGAACTCCATATCCACCCTTTGGCCCCTGGCATTTTTTCTTTGCCTAGGGGAAACGCCCCCGGGCACTTTTTCTTGTCGGACTTCGCCCCCGAACGTCGTGGTACCGAGGTCCGGGGGCGCCATTCTCCCGCCCATTCCGTCAAGTTAGGGGACGTTCCCCTCCCGGGCGGCGTTCCCCGGACGCCTAGGGCTCAGGCGTGCGTCACGGTGCGGGGTACCTCAACGACGCCGAGCCGCGAATCGCGAACGGGACCGACGGCTGCCCGTCCTTCACGATGCGCCCTTCGATCTGGTGCCAGCCGACCTCGGACGAGCCACCGTCACGACGCACCGCGTACGCGTAGCGGACCTCCCACGACGTGGCGCTCTCCGACAGCGTGGCCGGAACGCGCTGCGTTGTGCCGTCCATCTTGACGATGACGCGGATCGACTTTTTGTCCACCGTCCAGCCAGCGGCCATGGTGGGCCTCGACATCTTGAGCCGCCACCGGGTGCGGTACTTCTCCAGCGTCATCGGGTAGCGGCTGATGTCGTTGATCGGCAGGTCGGCCTTCGCCAGCGCCACGCGATTCTCGATCTCGACCGTCTCCGCGAGCTGCCATTGGAGCGGCCCGAAGATAGCGACCGCGGCGAAGGCGATGATCAGCGCCGAAAACGTCGCCGGGTGCAGCTTCGCTTGTTTGGTGAAGCCCCAGAGTGCACGCAACCAGTTCGGCACGGCTAGAGCTCCTTGACGCGGTCGGCGCCACCGTTCGCGGGGTCGGCCGCCATCAGCGCGGCGCCCTGCTTGAGCCCCGCCCTCTTGGCCGCGGAAACGCCGGCGCCACCGACCAGCAGCGCGCCGAATGTCTTGAGCAGGTCGCCCCACGGACCGCCTTGCTCTTCGCCCTTGTCGATGAGCTTCTGGCCCGCACTGGCGATCTTGGCGTCGGCCTTCTTGCCCGCCTCGAGCACGGCCGCGGACGCCGCTGCGGACAGGGACGTGACGGTGCCCTCGGCCTTGTTCGCCACGCGTTCGACCTCAGCCTTGCCGACGGCGACAACGGCCTTGAGGCCGGCGTCAGCGGTCGCGAGCGCGGGCTCAACGAGCGCGGCCGCGAGAGTTGCGCAGCCCGTCAGGGCCACGAGAAGAGTGCAGAGCAAAAGCGTACGCATCACGAGTCCTCCGATTCGGGTGTCTTTCCGGTGAGCGCCTTGATGAGCAGCTTGAACTGCTCCATGCGCCTCTTCTCGCGGGCTTCTTCCATCCGCGGCATCACGATCAAAAAGAAGAAGGCCATCACGCCGAGCGCGCCGTACTGCGCCACGTTGTCGGCGATGCCTGCGGCGCTGGCGAGCAGACCGCAGGACAGGAGCACCACGCCGCCGCCCGCGTGCACTACTGCAGCTCCTGCCAGGCGAGGATCTGAGCGGCCACGCTGAGGTTCGGCGTGCCGGTGCCGACCTGCACGGACCACTCGAACTGCTCGCTCGCGTCGAGCACGACCCAGAAGCGGTCCCGGACCGGACGGCTCGACACCTGGCAGTAGATGCGCCGCTCGTCGGTGCCGCCGTTCGACCGGACCGCGAGGTATGCGTCCGTGTCGTTGGCCGGGACCGTGCCGGTCTCCTTGACGTCGAAGTCGATCAGCGCGGCGACGACACGGTGTGCGTCGATGTGGTCGGCCTGCGCGTCGAACAACGCGGCGAGCGAGTGCGTGGTGAAGGCCACGTCTGCCGCATGCGGGCCCGCCGGCGAGAGCGTGATCGCGATAGGCGCGGTCAGGTACTGCGTGTAGAACGCGCAGACCTTTTTCCAGCCGTAGGTGTCGGGCCCGCTCGTGAGCTTCACCCAGCGCTTCATCACCGGGTTGAGCACGGAGCCATCGACGCCGATGTCCTCCCACCAGATGCCCGCCTCGCGATCTGCCCATAGGACCGGGGCACCCGAATCGGGCGCCGTCGCGCTGCGGTAGTTCGTTGCGGCGCCTTCGACGCCGGCGAGCAGGCGCTGCACCCACGAGCACCAGTCAAGGTTGGAGGGGTAGGCGAGTCCGGTGGTGTTGAGGCCGAGCGTCACGCTGGCCAGACTTGACCGCCGCGCGCGGAACTCAATAGCCGATGGCGTGGTAGTGGAACGTGACCTCGTCGCTGACCAGCGCGTTTAGGTGATCGTAGAACCGAACCGTGAACGATGGCGCCACCGGGTTCACGCTCACGATGTCCGGGCAAAGCGCGCGGCCGGCCGCGGACGGCGTCACCGTCGGATCGAACGTGTTCGCGAACGGGGAAACACCGGTATCAGGATCCGTGGGCAGCGTCACCGTGTGCGTCGTCGCCACCGCGGGCTTGGTCGCCTGGCCGGCGAACACCCGGCGCTTGAGCCGCGCCTGCACGGTCACGCGGTCCATGTAGAGCTGGTACAGCCCGATCGGGTCGTGCACCGTGTTGCGCACCTGCAGGTAGCGAAACTTCTCGTAGCGGCCCTGGCGCGCCGGACGCCACCCGCTCCAGACGACGTTGTCCTCCGAGATCTTGTACTCCCAGAGCGACGGCGGGATCGGATGCAGCGGCTTGCAGTTCTCGTCCACCATGCAGGCGCGGTGCGCGGCGCCCAGCGGGAGGCCCTCGAGCTCCTCGGCCGCGCGCGGGTCGGCCGGGAACTTCGGGACGTCGTGCTCGGTGAGCGTGACAGGCGGCGTCGCGGTCTTGCGGCGCCAGCGGCCGGCGATGTCGATCGCGGCGACCATGACGCGGGCCAGGCTGACCACGCTGCTCTCGACGGTGGCCCGATTGACGTAGAGGGCGGAGCCGTCGAGGCCCAGGTCCTTCATCAGCCCGGACTGCTCGGTTCCCCAATCGCCGCAGTCGGCCCGGTGGGGCGCGGGCAGGAGCCGCATGCGGATACCGTCGCCGAGTGCCGTGTCGTCGAACTCCCACGGGTCGGACGAGGTCGCCGTCGGCCACCCTACGTACGCCGTGTCGGGCCGCACATCGATCAGCGTGATCGATTCCTCGTCGTAGAGCTTGGGCGCGACCACGTCCTGCTCGGCGACCGTGCCGGCGCGGCCGCCGGTTCCGACCGGGCGCACGGTCAGGTGCTGATCGACGCCGAGCCCGTAGCCGCCCATGCCGAAGGGGACCGTTTCGTCCCGCACGGCGCCGTCGCGGTCCGCCCCCTCGTCGCGCACCGGCTTCTCGGCCACCAGCTCGCCCTGCACGGGGTCGTCGCCGGTCTTGTGGTCGATGACCTGCACCAGCGCGGTGTCGTCGTCCGCAGCTACGGGACCGACGTCTACGGCGCCCTGCGCGCTCGTCTCGGTCACACCGATCGCGACTTCCTTGGGTGCGGCTACCGGGAGCTCGGCCGCGGACACGTCGCGTGTGTGCGCGATCGCAGCCTTCCAGTCCTGGAGGGCGCCGCCCTTGCTGCGCGCAAGCACGCGGAACGTCCAGTTGCCCTTGAAGATCGTGAACTTCGCGCTGCGCTGATTCGCCGCGACACTGGCCAGCTTGCGCCCCGGAATGTCGGGGTCGGTGCTGCCCCAGACCTCCCACGAGCCGATGCTGGGGTCGGGCGTGGCCGGCGTCAGCCACGAGACGTGCGCGGTGACGAGGTTCACGGCGCCGACACCGTTACGACGTTGAGGTCCGCCTTCTCGACGCGGACGCTGATGCTCAGCACCTTCAGCACCGGCGGATTCATGAACTGCAGGGTGCCAACGCCGGGCGGCAGCTTCTTCACAGCCGGCGCGCTCGTGTTTGTTTCCCTTGTCGAGAAGAGCGACGACACAGGGTCGTTCGCGTAGACGCCGGCGTCGTAGTCGCGGGCCACCATGCGGCCTTCGCCGCGGCTGCCGTGGCCGGTCGCATACAGCCGCAGGAGCGCGCTCGTCAGGCCGTGGTGGTCGTCGTTCACCGCGACCACGTCCATCGGGAGCAGGTCGTGATCGCCCCAGCCGGCGCGCCACTCCCAGAAGTCCGGCGTCAGCGTCGCGAGCAGGTACTGATAGCGCGCCTCGCGCGCGGCCTGCGTGCGGTGCGCGACGCCGCGGTAGTTCAGCTCGAGCGGATTCTTCGGCGTGGAGCCCTCCGGCCAGGTGACCGTTTTTTCGCGGTACTCGTCGTCGGCATCGAGAAAGGCAATCACCACGCCGTCGTACTGCTCGTCCTGCGGCGGCGGGATGCGGCGCAACGAAGACCGGCCGTCCTGCTCCGCGACGACGTTCTGGCGCCCGTCCGTCGTCTTGCGCGCGTCGAACGTGCGCACCGAGCTGCCGGCGATGTCTTGCACGATGCGGACTAGGCCGTCGTGCTCGATCAGATGCGCGCGGCATGTCTGGAGGATCTGGCGGATGTGGTCCTCGCCTGGCGCGCCGTCCGCGATGAGATAGTTGAGACGCCACAGGGGCTCTTGCGGTCCGCCGGCGACCGACGTGAGCGTGGCGGCGCGGTCGATCGCGTCCTGCCACGAGCTGCCCACGCCGACATCGAGCGACACCGGGAAGCCGAGACCCCAGCGCGTGTTCTGGAAGACTTCGCGCGCGAGGATGAACGGGTTCTCGCTCGTGACCGCGTTGCCGGTTGCCGGGTCGTTGGTGACGAGCAGCCCGGGCGAAAGCCACTCGATGCTCGGGACCGATCCGCCGAGACTGTCGGTGACCACGCCCTTGAGCGCGATGAGCTGATACCAGGGGTAGGTGTCTTCCGACTGCGTGATCTCGATCACGCTGGAAAGGGTCGGCTCGCTCTGGCGCGCCGCGTTGGACTCGATGACGCCCGAGACCCGAACGACGTAGCGGCCCTTGGTCGGGAACACGAGCTCGATCTGCCGGCGGACGGGCGACGTCGAGCTGGCGCGCGTGTAGAAGTAGCCGGGCACACCGGACGGGAACTGTCCGAGACCCGAGACGCTGTTTTCCCAGTCCGGGTTCTGCGGCTTGTCGAGCGGTGCTGCGCGCCACGGGTTGTGCAGCGGGTCGTGGGCCTTGGTCGCGTCTCGGTACTCGATCTTCACGCCGCCGTAGACACCGCGAACACCCTTCGACTTGCTGATGCGGTAGAGCCCGGACGCGAACGTGAGGAGGATCTGAATCTCCTTCGCGTCGGCTCGCATCTCGTACTCGTGCGAGATGGCCGGGTTGCCGTCCTTCGGTCCCTCGAGCAGCAGGCCGATGTCGAACGGGCTGCCCACCTTGTTGAAGCCCGGGATCGCGTCCTGGTTGGCCGTGCCGGTGCGGTGGTGGATTTCGAGGTCGGGGTAGTTGCCTTCGCCGACCTTCTCGCCGTTGATCTTGAGGCGGCCGCTCTTGCGAATGTCGCCCGGATCGCCCGACGTGCCGTGCGAAGCGACGTACAGTAGGTCGAAGGCCTGCTTTTGCCCTTCGGTGCGCAGCACGACCGAAATGAGGAGCGGCTCGACAGGATGCTCCTTGCCGAGAACAACCGGGACGAACGCGCCCTCGCCTTTTGAGTTGGCGAGGCGGTCGAATCCGGGCGTCGAGCCGCTTCCCGTTCCGGGCTTGCCGGTGATGGCGCCGATGGCGAACGAAATGCCCGTGCTGATGAGCGTCGTAATCAGCACGACCGCGAACGGACCGAGGGCCAGGAGCAGGATCATGCCGACGGGATCCCCGGGAACAGCGCGCGCGTGGCACGCACCGACGGCACGGTCTTTTGCAGCAGAGACCGAAAGCTCTGCAGGTGCAGGATCAGTTCGCCGGTCGGCTCCTCGTACGCGTCCACCACGAGGTCGTTGCGCAGCACGTTCGCCGCGCTGCCCAGGTGGTCGCGGTCGGCGCGGTAGATGCGCACGATGCGGGCGTTGAAGTCGGCGCCGAGTGCTTTCCAGAACCGGTCCGCATCGCCGAGCGTTACGTCGAGGCCCTGTTCCTCGCCGAGCGCATCGACGCTCACCTCGTCCCAGTCGATCGAACGCGGCTCGTACGTCTCCCCACCGAACGTGACAGGCCGCAGGAAGCTCGTCACGAGCTTGTGCAGCGTGTCGGTGTACTGAACACGAAAGAGCCACACGGGCTTTTGCGTGCGGCTGTCCGCGGCCTCCTGCAGCGCGTCGAGGAACGTGGTGGGCAGGCCCCGGGTCACGCCGGAATCTCCTCAAAATCGATCGAGCCGTCGAAGCGCGGGCCGACCGTGGAGACGCGGCGCCACCGCGGCCGCTGCAGGACGCGGACCAGCCGGGAGTACTCGTAATCGGCATCGACCACGGACGTGTCGGCGACGCCGGCGGCAAGGATGAACTCGCGTGCGTCGGTATCGACGCTGGAGACCGTGACCGGAGAGCCACCGACGCGGACCGTCTCGGTGCCGCTGATCGGGTAGTCGCCACCCTGGTCGCCGCTCTTTGGGATGCGCCAGCGGGTGACGCTGCCGCCGGTGGTGACCGGCTCCAGCGTGATGGCGAGCCGGGCGAAGTCGTCGAGATCCTTGAGCAGGAACGTCCGGTTGGCCCGGAGGAAGGCGTCGAGGGTCTGCTTGCCGGTGCGGTTGCGTCGAAACGTCTGGCTCCAGCGGCGCAGGTCGCGGTCTGTGAGGTCGGCGATCTGGACGTTTTGGCCCGCGTAGCGGGTGACCAGCTCCGGGCGTTCGTCCAGGTGCTCGTCCTGGAAGAGCGGGGTCTCGGCGAAGACGGCAAGGGGCACGGAGGCCGTTTTCGCCGCCAGTTTGTACTATTCAACGGTACTACAGTCTCCGTGGAGCCGTTCCACTTGTCCCTGTAGAAGAAGTTCTCAGAAGAAGTCTTGATTGACTAAAGCGAAAACGCCGACTATACTCTTGCGTGTTCCCACAAAAGAAAAGTTGTGGACCTAGAGAGACTTGCACTCTCGCCGGGTTGGATAGGAAGCCGTCCGGCACGCTTGTTAGGCCCACATGATGAAAATGGTCAGGGGGGCGGGTATTGAACCCGCTGTCTCCCGCTCCTAAAGCGGGCGCTTCTCCGTACAAGCTGCCCCCTGACATGGTCTAGACGCTGGCCGCGGCGAGAATCACTAGTTCTCGCCGCGGCCTTTTTAGTCGTCGCCCTCCTTTGGGTTCTCCCCGATGAACCGGTACCGGTGCTCCCCGCGCAACCGGTGCTCCCCGCGCAACCGGTGCTCCTCGAGCAACCGGTGCTCCTCGAGCCACGGGTTCTCCTCGGTCCACCATTTGGCACCGCGCTTTGCGCCATCGTTCGTCCAGCCACGGGCAGCGCCTGCACGGGAGAGAGTTGCGGAGACAAATTTCATCTCGGTGCCCGCCTCGACGAAAAGCTCACCGGCCGCGATCTTTTTATCGATCGCGGCCGAGATTTCGGCGCTAGAGAGCGGACTGCGGGCCTCCATAAGGACAATGGTCATGGCGTCAGCGAGGCTTACGCGATCTACTTCCGCTCTTGCAGGCTCAAAGTCAGCCGCAGTGAAGCCGTGCGCGGCGGCCATCGCCTTAAGAACCTCAGAGAGCTGCTGCCGCTCTTCAGAGAGCTGCTGCGTCATGATTCTCAACTCCTCTTCCCGGACCTCCTGCTCGCGGTATGCCCGTAGAGTGACGCGAAAATACTCACGTGCGAGGCGGTTCGATTCATCATCAGTCTTATTCCGCACGCCCTAAGTCTAGCCTGACTCAAGGGAGCTGTCAAGTCCTTGTCTACGCGGGCCAAAGGCGAGTTGAGTAGCTGGGCCTTGGCGGTCGCGTGCGTAAAGTATATTGCTGCCAGAAGTCTTGTCCGGAGGGCCTAGCGCCCTCCCAGCACCCGCCGCCCGCGGCTTGTCCGCCGCAGCCGCAGGATCGTGGTCCGCACTTGGTCCGCGATCGCGGCCGGGTCCGCCTTGCCGGAGATATTGAACGTGATGTTGACCGGCGCGGCGTCGCCCGAGCTGCCCTGCAGCTTGCTCAGCGGCGTCACGTCCGTCGTGTTCCGGTCGCCGGCCACCAGCTCCGGGCCGCGTTCGCCCGCGAAGAACAGCCCCGTGCCCTGCGTGATGAACGACGCGCCCGACGCGGCGGCGCGCTTGCCCTGCGGGAACAGGAAGCTCAGCGCGCCCCCGAAGATGCCGCCGAAGTCCGAGCCCGCGCCACCGCCACCGAGCAGCGTGGACAACCCCGCGTTGAGCAGGCTGCCCGCGAGGCTCTGCGCGAGGTTGAGCAGGACCTGCTGGGCCGCTTCACCGCCGGACGTGACGCCCGCGATGATCGACTGGGAGAGTCCGGAAGAGATGGCGGGTCCGACGCTGGTCGTGAAGGATTCGAAGGCGGTGGGGAACTGCTTGCGTACGTTCTCCATCGCCTGGTCGCCACGCGTTTCGAGCTGGAGCTTGAACTGCTCTCCTGCGGCCTTCGCTTCGGCGCTGATGCCGGACGTGCCTACCAGATCGTCCACGCGCTTGATGGCCCGATCGGTCTCTTGCTGAATCCTGAGGCGCGCACGGAGGAGCGGGTTGCTCTCCGCGAGCAGGGCGTTCTGGCGCGTGAGGGCTGCGGACTCCTTGGTGAACGAGTCCAGGAGATTTTGGCTCCTGCTCTTGGCGAGGGCGGACGGGACAGCCTCAATGCGCCGCTTCAGCGTGTCCAATTCGTCTGCGAATCTGCGCAGATTCGCAGACTTGTCCTTGTCTCCGATCTCGCTGGCCGCATCCGCGAGTTTGCGCAGTTTCTTGGGCCCTTGTCCTCCGACCTTGTTCAGGATGTCGCGGAACTGCTGTTCGAGCTGGATACGTTGCCTCGCGGCAGCATTGGTGCCCCGGATAATTGCCGTCCTGTCCTGTAGCTGACGGTTGACCTGGACGACGAACCCGAGCCGTTCGTTGAACTTCGATTTGTCGGCGTTCTCGATGAGCGCATTGCGCTTGTCGCGCACTCCAGATTCCCGCGCGGATGCGGCTTCGATGGCTTTTTGTTTGGGGCTCAACGCTCCCGTAAAGGCTCTGCCAAGAGCACGGAAGGGCTCGAAGAAACCCTCCTCCTGTTTGAAGCTTTTCTTGCGGATTCTGTCGAGGTTGTCCGCCGCAAGTTCCAGCTCGACATTGACCTTCTTCAGCTCCTGTTCTTGAAGGCTGACCCCTTGAATCACCAGCGCTTCACGGTCCAGCTTCTTGTTCGCTTCGACAAGGCGCAGGGTTTCCGCCGCAAGCGCTTTCATCCTCGGATTGGCCTTCTCCGTTTCGCTCGAAAGGAACCCGATGCCAGCACCCAAGAGGGCAATGCCACCGCCCACCGGTCCGCCGGCCGCGAACGATGCCACGATTGACGTTCCGAGTGCGGCCCACGACCTCTGATGGGCAGCAACGGCCGCCGTTGCGCCTCCGATCGCTCCCGAAATCAACTGGCTGGACGTGGCAGCCTTGGACGCAGTGGTCTTGGCGCCCCTCTCGATGCCCTTGTGTGCCTTGTCCCATGACTTCTCGACCTTCGCCGCCTCACGGATGGACGGCGTGGCGTCGATTTCGTGGATGAGCCGGACGCGGTTGTCAGGCATGTCCTAGTACGCGAAGAAGATGAGGCACGAGTGCGATTGAAGACCCTAAGACGCCGAACGCAATAGCGCGAACGAGGCTCGGCGTCGCACCACTGACCGCTGCTCGGGCGAAATGGAGCAGCGAGATGGCGACGAACACGCCGCCGACGACCACGGCGATAGGCACGAGAATATCCCCGCCGCCGTTAACAGCGAACACCGCCAAGCCTCCGAGCATGGCGATCCAGAGCAGCGGCTGAAGTAGCCCAACGTCTTTCTGTGTGAACATATAGTGAATCTACCACCTTCGTTGCCGCTGCTATTCGACGGAATTCCCCGTTTGGCGCGCCTTGTCCTCCAACAACACCCGCTCCACGAGGACCCAGAGCAGGTCGGCCTCAAGCGCATCGGACGGGAGTCGCAACGTGCGAGCAGCACCGACAAAGCCGAGAGCACGAACACGATCAGCAACGGCCAGAGCCCGTAGCGTTCGCGGTGCCGCGAAGACGTAGCCGGACTCCTTGATCGCCGCGAGTTCCGCGTCGAGGTCGAAATCATGCTCGAAGTCCTCATCGTCCGGCTTGATCGCCGCGCGCTTGTAGATCTCGGCTAGGGCGTCGGGTCCGCCGGCTGATCGTTGCCGGAGGACCTCTACGAGTTTCCCTGTGACTCCAGCGCCTCCGACAGGAAGGCTTGCGAGCCCATCGCCAGGCGCTCCGCCACGGGCCGGGGAAGCGAGCCAGCGAACTGCACGGCTCTCGTCGCGTCATAGGCGAACAACTCGCCGCCCTTGCCTTCGACGTTGTCCCAACCCGGTTTCTCCGGCGGACGGTCTTCGCCGCCCAGCATGAACTTCCAGCGCAGCTCGAAGAGCAGGCTGTCGTCCTGCTGCCCTTCGGAAGTCGCGGCGCGCAGCATCTCGCGGTAGTCGGAAAGGGCCTCGACGCGAATCCAGAAAACGGACTCGCCGATCTCGACCTTCTCGAACGTGGGGCCGTCTACAAGTCTTACTCTCATGCCAGCGGGTCCGTTTCGTTTTCGCTCTGCATCTCCATGCAGACCGCTTCGTCGTAGCCGGCCGGGAACCCGGTCGGCACCGACGGCGCCTTGTGCAGCGAGAACTCCACCGTGAAGGGAATGCGGCCCGGCTGGGGGATGCCCAGCTTCGCCTCGGTCACCCGCAAGTACGGGAGGTAGAGGTTGCCCTGGTACTTGTTCGACGCGGCCGTGCCGACCACGTCCGGGCCCGTGAACAGGCCGTCCGCCTTGAGCGGCGTGCCGTTCTCTTTCGCGGCGCGCAGCAGGTCCACCAGCGCCTGCGACGCGCTGAAGAACTCACAGCGCAGCTTCAGGTCCGCAAAGCCGTCCGGCTCCGGCTCGATGGCGTCGCCGCCGGCCGCGAAGTCCATGACCAGGGCGCGGTCCATCGTCAGCGTCCACGCGCGGAGCGTCGCCAGCTCGTCCGCCGTGCCGAGTGCGCCGCCGCTGAAAGCGTTCATGCGAATCTTGCCGTGGCGGAACAGGAGGTGGCGCGCGCCGCCGCCCTTCGGATCGGTCGCGTACGTCCACGAGCTCGGGTCCTGCGTGCGGTCCGCGCCCGCACCGAGGCACGAGTACGTTGCCTCCAGGCGGCCGCCGGCGGCACCCGACAAGACCAACTGCGAGATCTTCGCGCTGGCCAGCCGGAACGCCTTCAGCGCGCCCACGTCGCGGTGCGCGCCGTAGGTGAAGAACTTGCCGAGCGTTGAGGGTTGGAACAGCATCGCGTGCTTCCAGACCTTGGTCGCCTCGATCACGCTGACGGTGTTGTTGCCGAAGAACAAAGCCATCAGCAGGAGCTGCTTGGCCTGTCGCGGATCCACGATGCACGCGATGTCGCCCTCGCCGCGCGTTTCGAGCAGGTCCGGCTCGGCGCGTTCGGCGCAATCGACGATCGTGTCGTCCTCGAGCACGCCGGGTTCGGCGTCGAGCGACTCGTTCAGGATGGGAAGCCGCGAGTCGGCACCGAGCGCGGCCGGGGTCAGCCACGTCGTGCCCTTGGCGACGGCGATCTTGGAATTGGCGGCTAGAGCACTCATGGCGTCTCCTTACGTATTACGTACTGACCACATCAAGCAAGTGAAGGCCGAGCAGGGTCCGGTAGACACCGAGCCCGCTTTCCTCGAGCACCGGGTCGCCCGGCTCCTCGAGGGTTTCGATTCCGTTTTCGTCGAGCTGCGGAAATCCGGTGACCGGATCGGACAGCGCGATGCCGACCGCCTGGAGGATCTCCGCGAAGTCAGCGAACGTGTCCTCGTCCTCGCGATAGGCCCAGACGGCGAGGATGCGTACGTCGAGCTCGGGGTGGCCCGGGTCGATCCCGGCCTGCGTGACGCGCGAAGAACTCCAGACCACCCAGCGCTGCGCGAGACCGCTGTCGGTGAGGAGGGTCTCTTCGAGCAGCGCGCGGTCGGTCGGCAGGCCCGGGCGGAGCCGTACGTTCTCGACGCCGGCGACCGATTCGAGGACGGTGCCGATGCGGGCCACGGTGGTGGCGAGGCTCACGTGCGCGCCCTCGCAGCCGCTGCCAGGTGGCGGGCGAAGACGGTGCGCGCGCGGCCGCGGCTAAACACCTTGTGAGCGCCGGCGAACATGTGAATGCCGGGCGTGCCCTTGCGGCCGATCGAGCGGGCCACCTGCAGCGCGGCGCGGTCGAGCAGCTTGGCCTTCGTGATCTTCTCGCCTTCGGCCTTCAGCTTGACCGCCATCGCCTCGATGATGCGCTTGCCGGTCGTGGTGCGTTCCAGCCAGCGCCGGATCGGTGCCACGGGCGGCATGCGTGCGCCGGGGCGGCGTCCCTCCTCGATGACGGGCGCGTAGTCGCCCGCGGGCGGCTGGGATACCGTCGCCTGCGTGGCGCGGTGTGCGCTGACCACGGGTGCTTGCGCGGTGATGGAGTTGGTCAGCTTGCCGGTGTCTTGCCGACCGCGGAAGCCGCGGCTGTCGCGCGTCTCGGCGATCCGCTTGCGAATTTCGGTCTGCGTCTCGCGTCCGATCTGCAGCAGGGCGCGCCGCGCGGCAACACGAAAGGCCTCGCGGTTCCCACGTGCGGTCAGGATGCGCGGCATGCGGACCACGACGACGCGGGCGCTCACGAGCGGTACCCGCGGCCAAAGATCTGATCCCGGCCGGTGCGCACCTGGCCGCGGCGCAGGCGGGTGTCCTTGCCGCGGATCGAAGCGCGATACCGGGCCTCGAAGCGCTTGGCGAGCTCGCTGTAGTTGTCCACGCTCACGGCTCCGTCGAAAAGCTCGGACGTAGCGGTGCGCGTGGCCGCGTAGGCAGCCTGCAGCTCGTGGCACTTGAGCGCGGCCGCGGCATAGAGCACTGCGTCCTGATGTCCGATGCGGACCTCGTTGGCCGTCGCCGTGACCGACCACATGCGTTTGAAGTGCACGCGGTACTGCGGCGACGCCGGCGGCGCGTCGGCGAAGACGAGATAGAGCTTCTGGTCGCTGCTGACCGTACGCTCCTCGATGCGGTGCTCGCTGTCACGCAGCTCGTCGGGAGGCGTGTCGGGCCCGGTCGCGGTCAGGCGTTCCACCTTCGCGCGCCGCGCCTCGGAGTACCCGAACGACCATGCCGCGAACGGCTCGCCCGTCTTGCCCAGCTCCCATTCCTTTGTCGATCCGTCACCGATGTCGGCGGTGGCGCGCACGGGGATGTCGTCGCTGAATCGCCGGAGCGCCGCGAGCACGAAATCCTCGTCGCTTCGGCCCGCGCGCTTGTCCTTGACCATGTGGTCCAGCGCGCGCGCGTAGCCGGCGAGGTTGGAGAAGGGGGGGCTGTACGTGCTCATCGGATGAAAAAGGGGGCGAGCCCGTGTGAGCCCGCCCCCGTGAAAAGTGCGCGGTGCGCCTACTCCTCGCGGACGACCCAGAGTCGGACACCGACACCGTCCGCGGTCGGCGCGGTGCCGCCCGTGACGTTGATGTCGAGATCCAGGCGGTCGCCCTTGGCGAAGCCCGCGGCCGTGGCGTGGCCGTCGACGTGCGCCGTGACCGTCTTCACGATCGCCGACGACTCGACCGCCGGGATGGCCGAAGCGAGTTTGCTCGCCGCGCCGACTTTCACGTCGAGGTCGAGGTCGGTCGGGTCCACCGTGCCGCCGATGGCGCGCACGAAACCCTCGGCGCGGATGACGCGGCCCTTGAAGGGCGCGGTCCAAAAAGCGCCGGCCGCGGCCGCCACGTCCACAGTCACCTGCGCGTCGTGGCGAATCTCGACCGGCAGGACCGGGCAGTTGATGCTGGGAAAGCTCATCATGTTCCTTTCGTCTGGCTGACCCTAGCCCGCGACCACGTTGCCTTGCACGCCGACCCAGTCGAGTGCGGTGGCCGAGACCACGAGGCGGGTCTTCACCTCGATGCGGTCGTTGGTGAACATCGCGCCGAAGTTGCCGCCGTCGGCGAGGAACGTCTCGGGCTCCTCGCGACCGCCCAGGAAGCCGACCGCGATGTTTTGGACCTCGTTGGAATGGAGGTACCAGTCCGTTGCGTCGGTCGCGCCGAAGTCGACGAGCGGCTCCGGGATGGCCGCGCCGAGCACGTCGAGCGCTTCGCGCGCCTCGAGGCCCGTCAGGCCGCCGACCAGCTCCTTGCGGATGAACGCCCACGCGTCCGCGAGCTCCATCGGGATGACGATGTTGTTCGGGACGACGCCCTTCTTCTTGCCGCTGCCGCCGGTCTGGCTCATCATCTGCCGGACCGCGTTGAGGAACGCCGTCTTGCCGGCCTCGTCCTTGGTCAGCGCCACCGTGAGCTGGTTGGCCGGCGCCCGGCCCGTGGCCGTGAGCTTGTTCGTGTCGGCCATGGTCGGCTGCGTCGCGGTGCGCAGAACCTTCATCACGGTCTCCTGGACCGTCTCGGCCGACGCGCGGCCGATGCGGGAGAGCATGGCCTGCCAGACGCCGATGTCGTCGTTGAGCAGGTCCTCCCAGAGGATGGACTCGACACCGCCGAACTTGGTCAGGGTGAGCTGCTCCTCGCGGTCGGTCGGCGTGGTCAGCGCCAGATACGGCGCGCCCTTGGCCACCGACGGCAGCTCGCCGTAGTAGCCGGTGTGGATGAAATGCCGCGTCCGGAAGTCGTTGAACGACTGGATCGTCGCGAGCCTCCGCCACGTCTGGAACCGCTCCAGGCCGCCGTACTCGGCGAGCGCCGCGCGGTGCAGCGCGTCGGCAAAGACCTCGTTGAAGTTGGTCGTATCGACCGCCTCCCGCATCCGGACTCGCTCGTGCTGGCCGCCGATGCCGTCGCGGACGTCGATACCGGCGAACGCCTGGAGGTAGCGATGCAGGCTCATGTTCAGGTCGCGCATCTCGCCGCGTGCCACCTTGCCGGCCTCGCTCTCGCGGAACCGGCGCGACAGCATCGCGCAGAGGATGTCACGGGCCTTGTCGCCGCTCTCGCGGAGCGATACGACGCGGCCGCCGCGCGAGCTGTCGATCAGGCCATCCACGTACTCCTGCTCAGCCTTGGCGTCCACGTCGGCCGTGGCGACCGATTCGTAGAGCCGCGTGGCGTCACCGTCGAAAGACGCGAGAACGCGTTTGACGGAAGCCTCGGGCAGCTTGCGCTGGGCGCAGGCCGTTTCGAGGAGCTGACGCGACTCGCGCCGGCGCATGTTGTGCAGAATCTCGTCCGCCTCGCGCTGCGCGTTGACGAGCGTGGATTCCTTCTTGCGCTTGGGCTTCTTGGGGTCGGGCTCGCCGGGAACGAGGTCCTCCTCGATCCGGTCTTCCCCGTCGCCGTCATCGTCGTCGTCGTCCTCGCCGGCGGGAGCGCCGGTTGTGGCAGCGACGACCGCGAGTGCGGTCTCGAGGTTTTCGGCAACGGCCGCGGGATCGGCTGCCTTCATCGCGGCCACGTCCTGCATGAGCATGGACGCGACGAACGCGGCCTCCTCGTCGTCCGGACCCATCTCCTTGAGACGGCGCGCGACGTGCGATGCCACGACGCGCATGCTGTCGCTCTGCGAGAGTCCCTCGCAGAGTCGCGGGCACGCCGCCCGCAGGGCTTTGTATTTCCAATTCAACGGATTCCTCCACGGGGACGAAGGCGCAGTAGGCGCTCGCCGGGTACGGGAAGCGGCGATACGGTGGCCTACTTGGCCGCCTGCCGCGGGGTGAGAAACGATGTCCACGCTGGTGACGTAGTCGAAGTGCGTGGGGACGGTGGTGCCGGCCGGAATGGGCCCGCTCGCGTCGATGCTCAGGCCGACCGTGTCCAGCCGGCCCGCGGACTCCAGCGACTCGAAGTGCCGCTGAATCTTGTCGGACCACTCGTTGCCCTCGAGGAGCACCAGGTCGCCGACGACCGCCTGTAGCGACTCGTCCCAGCGCACGGCTTCGTAGTGGCCGACCTGGTTGAGCAGACCGACGCCGACGAGCGAATCGTCCTGGACGTGGTCGAAGCTGGCGAGGTTGCCCTCGGCGTCCAGCAGCGGGAATGCGTTCGCCGGCGCACGTTCAAAGAGCGGCAGGCTCTCGCGGAGCAAGTCCGGCGTGTAGCCGACACCGTTCAGCGACTGGCCCGCCTCGATGATGACGACGGGCCAGTGCCGGCCGGGGCGTCCGCCCCCGAGAATTCGGCCTACGTACAACATGGCTCAGCCCCGACTTTTTGGCCGGGGCCGAGCAACTCAAGGGCGCGAGGCTTGCTGGGATCCCTAGAAGCCTCCCGAATCGTCGTCGTCGTCCTCGACTTCCTCGTCGTCGGAATCGGAATCTTCGTCCTCGTCAGGGTCGTCGTCCTCGACTTCCTCCTGCTCGACGATGCCGAAGTGCTCGCGCACCGCGGTCGTGAATTCCTCCGGCGCGTCAAGAGCCGCGCACGCGGTCACGGCGCCCGCCGCGTCCTCGCAAACGACGATGGCCGCGTTGCAGCCAACGACGAGGCACGGCCCCTCGTGGCTCGCGTTCGTGGCGTGGTCCACGATGGCCCGACCGGAGGGAACGACCACGAGGCGGTAGCTGCGCGGCTTGTCGCCATCCGCGGGGACGACGTGCTCGACAGGTGTTTCGATGAGTTTCATGCGGCTCTCCTTGCGCGTTTTGCAGCGCGTACTTTGTCCAGGTCCTTTTCGATGTAGGGCTGTTTTGCGCGGTTGCGCTGCCTGTAGTGCACCGTGCACCTGCACTGAATTCCTTCTGCGGGAGGCAAGGACGGGTCCGCGGGCGCGTTCGCCTTGAACCCGACGCTCGATCCCGGCTCCGTCGCATCCGTCGCCCCGCCGCCCACGTTGAAGAGCTGCCAGAGTTCGCGCTCCTGGCCGTGGATGGCCAGGTGGCTCGACCGGTTGCGACCGTCGCCGCGATCGCCGCCGACGGTGACCCAGACCTTGATCAATTCCAGATCCACGTCCTCGTCGACGAGCTGCTCGTCCGCGGCCGCCTGCGCCTGCGTGTAGGCACGCACCGTCTCCGTGCGCACGATGCGCTCCACGCGCGACGACGTGACGTTGCCGCCGAACGCGTCGCGAATCTCGCGCTGCAGGCCGCGCAGGTCGAGCGCGCCGGCGATGGCCCGCTGCATCGCGCCGTTCACCTTCACGCGCACGTCGGAGACGACTCCGACGATCTGCGTGCCGGCGAACTGCTGGACAAACTGGAGCGTTCCGGTATCCACGCCAATGGTGGGAGCACGGACCAGGAGCTGGCCCATGCGGCCGGCGAGGTCATCTACACCGAGCTGCGCGGCGCCCGCGAGCGTATCGTTCGACGCGGCCAGCAGCTCGCGCTCGAGGCGTACCAGGGCCTCCCCGATCGCGCGCTCCTTTTGCTGCGCCAGGAAGCGGTCGTAGTCGGTGGGGGACCGGCCGGCGGGGTCGAGGTCGTCGAGCAGGACGCCGAGCATGTCGGCGCGCGTCTGCTCGAGCAGGGCCCGGATGCCCGCCAGCGCGTCACGCGCGGCGCCGCGGCCGGGCACCTACAGCGCTCCCGGCTTCGCGCGCACGTGCACCTGGCCGATAAGTACCAGCTTGATATCGGCGGGCGTCGGCGCAGAGTCCTCGTAGCGGACCTCGAAGTCGTGGATGCCCAGCAACCACGTCGCCGTGACGCTGCCGGCCGCGTAGAAGTCGAATGCGTGCACGAAACCGACGCTGTCCACGTCGGTCTTGGTGCCTTCGCCGGCAACGGATGTATCGCGGGTTACGTCGGTCGCATCGTCGGGCTTGTTGACGGTGAGCACGCCCTTCACGCTCGCGGCCGAGACGTTTACGTCGGCGCCGAGCGGCTTTGCGGCCACGCGCACGCCGTCCTTGACGCGCACACGCGGCTTGAAGCTGTCGCCCTTGTAGACGACCAGCGGCTCGTCGAGAATGCGGGGTCCGAGGATGGTGGCCACGGACTACTCCGCCGGCCGGACGCGCACGTGCAGGTCCTTGAACTTCCGCCACTGGCGGCAGATCTTCGCGTTCTCGATGCCGAGGGACACGCCGAAGTCGAAGAGCGCGCCGCCCGGGCCACGCGTACGCACGAGAACGCTGTTGCGGGCCGCCTCCTGCTGCTCCTCAGGTGCGCCGGCGGGCGCGTCCTGCGGGCGGTACTCGACGTTGTAGACCTCGTGCCCCTCCGGCACGAGCTTCACCACGCCGTCGGGCAGCTCCGGGTACTCGTAGATGCCCATCACGCCGACCAAGACGGCATCGTCGGGGCAGTCCTTCAGCCACGGGCGGACCATCTCGGGCGGGTATAGCGCGGACTGCCGCTTCGGCTTTTCCTTGCCGATCTCGTCGGCCGGGATCCACTCGATGCGAATGAACTCGCCGCCGCCCTCGACGCTGGACCAGCACGCCTGCGTGATCCGCGCGCCCGCGGGGACGGGGGCCAGAAGCATGTCGAGGGCCTTGGGCTTGAGGGTGCAGTATTTCACGTCTGGAGGAACCCTTCCGCATTGGGCGACCAGGTCACGTCGCCACCGTTCGTCGTCACGTCGTTGGAGTCGTCGAAGGCCAGCGCGATCGACGAGACGTCGTTCGTGACCTCCTTGGCTACCTTTACGCCACCAATCGTGTCGTTGGTCGCGCCACCAATCGCCGTCCACGTGATGTCGGCGCAATCGAGCTCGACGCGCGTGTTGGCGTCGTCGCGGTTGACGGCCTTGCTGGCCAGCGTCTTGCGGCCCGCGCCGCCGAACGCGCCGGTGTACCCGGTCGCGACGATCTCGCTGGCGGTTGTGATGCCATCCGCGGTGACCGCCGGCGCGTACGCCGACTTCATCAGGATGGCCTTGAAGACCTCGGTGAGAAAATCGATCCCGCCGTTCCACGCCTGGTGGCGGCCCTGGACAAGTGCAACGCTGGCCATGTCAGATAACTCCTGTCACGGTGATCCGGGTACTCAAGACGCCGGCGGCTTCGAGGCGCAGGGTGAGCACCCCGTCGATGACCACGAGGCGCCCGGTCGCATCGGTCGAGAGCGCGCCGGATGTCGCGACCACAAGGACCTGCGCGGGCGACCCCGCGAGCACCTGGCTGCCCACGAGCGCGCCCGCTTGGGCCGCCACGACGATCGCAGCGGGCGAACCGGCCAGCGTGGCCACGGCCACGAGCGTGCCGTCCGGCGCAAGCACAGGTACCAATGCGGGCGACCCGTCAAGGGTCGCGATCGCCGCAAGCAGCCCTGACGGCGCCGCCACGGGGACGACGGCGGGACTGCCCGCGAGCACGACAGCGCCAGCGGCGAGTACGCCCGTGGTGGCGGCCGGGACGACGACGGCCGCGACGCCCGACAAGACATCGCCCGCCGAAAGCGCGCCGCTCGGCGCCGCCGGCGAAACCACCGCGGGCCCTCCCGTGATCGTGATGCTCGACGTGAGGATCCCCGCCGGTGCGGTCGGGACCACGGACGCGGGATTGCCGTCGATCTGCTGGGAGACGAAGAGCTGCCCGACCGGAGCGGCAGGTACGACCGTGGCAGGCGAGCCGTCCAGGGTGGCGACAGCCGACAGGGAGCCCGCGGTTGCGGATGGCGAGACCGTCGCCGAGGTGCCGGTGAGCGTCTGCCCGCCAGCCCCCGCTGCAGGCCACTGGACGATGGAGTAAAAGCACTCCAGCGTCTCGCCCGTGCCGCCCGCTTTGCCTCGCTCAACCTCGACTTTTTTGGTCCCGGCATCGTTGTAGACGCGTTGTGTGAACAAGAGCATCCCGGACTGCATGGCGTTGTCGCCGCCCAGGCGCTGACCGTAGGCGGAGACCGACATCGCGACCGCGCGTGCGTCGTCCGTGATCGTGCTCAGGGTCGCGCTGATGGCGGTGCCGGTGTCCGTGATGGTCGCGGAGCCGGTTTCGAGCAGGATGCCCGCGTCGGTGAACTCCAAAACGTAGTAGCGCGCCACCGACTCGCCGCCCGAGGATCCCTGCGTGCCGTGGCGGCTCATCGTGACCTGCGTCGTGGTCGTGATCGCGCCTCGGTACGGGCCGCGCGAAAACGCGTTCGAGTACCCGCCCGTGTTGGTGCGGCAGGAGTGAACCAGCACGATGCTGTCCGCGATCGTCACTGCCGTAATCGACGCCGTCCCAGAAGTGCCTGTGCCCGTGACGGTGACGCTTCCGGTCTGGACCGTGACGCCTTCCAGGAAGTCCACCACCTGCCAATCGACATCCCACTCGCCCGCTGCCGGGGCGGTGCCGAACGTCAGCACGAGGTTGCTGCCGCTGATGGTCGGCTCCGGCGCCATGTCATGGTCGAAGTAGACGAGCTTGGAGCTGGTGAAGTTGACGAACGGAACGGAGTTCGCGGACGGCGTCGCGCCGATTGTTACGTTTGTTGTTGTTGCGGTGGGGTCCGCCTCGCCCTGATGCACGTCTGCTACGCCGCTCGTGAATTCGACAATCGACCAGCGGATGGTCTGTGTCGATGCGAACGCGCTGGAGTTCCGCTCCCAAGTGATCTGGTCGTAGCCCGACGTACCGGGATTGGACTCGGACAGGCGCGCCTTAAACATCTGACGCGCGGGCCGTTCGCTGCCGCCGGGGGTGCGCAGCGTGATCTGCAAGAACGTGCGCGCCAGCGTCACGGTGCCGGTGATCGCGATCGTACCGGACGTTCCGTCGCCTTGGAGGATGTCCACCTCGCCGGACTGAACGGCGTCGGCCGTGAGCGCCACGGGTTTTACTCCCAGACCTCGATGACGACCGCCGCGTCCATGCGGAAGTTCGTGCCGGTGTCGAGCTGGAACACGCCGGACCGTGGGAACGTGACGAGCCGCGACGCGACGCCGCGGGCGAACGCGAACCGGACCACGCGGGGGGAGTGGGACATCCCGCCGGGGTTCAGGCGCAGGTCCACGGTGCGGCCCAGGGCAGAACGTACCGCACCCGCGTCGTCCACCGCCGTGAGCTGGATCGAAACCGACGAACCGGCCTCGACCGTGTAGCGCTTTTGGGCTGCGCGGAGTCGTAGGCGGGTGTCGGTGCCGAGCGCGAACGTGTAGGCACCGGGTGAGCCGCCCACGATGACCGGTGCCTCGCCACGCAGCTCCTCCACCCGTTTGCGCCGAAGGGCCTCGTACGCCGCCATCTCCACGCGAGTGACTTCGAGGTGCCTGAACTCGGCGTCGTCGGGGGGCCTTCCGCTGCCGGACCCCGCGGCGGTGTTGTCGACCTTTCTTACCTTGATGTGCATTTAGCTCGCTCTCCGATGTCCCGGCAGTTCCTTCCGAATCGCCTCGCGCAACGGCTCCGGCATCCGGTTCAGAATGTCCTCGGTCTGGGAAACGAGCTGCGGCTCCGGCGCGTCCGACTGCAGCGGTGCCTCAAACATCGTCTGCGCCTTCACCGCGCCGCGAAAGATCGTCTGCGCCTCCTCCGGGTGCAGGAGACCCGACGCGACCGCGCTGGTAAGAAGGCTCTGAAGCTGCTGCAAGACGCCGATCTCGCGCTGCGTGTCGCGCGTCGAGATCGCGGCCATCTGAACCATGAACTCGTCGGACGTCTCGCGCGCGATGCGGCCGGACAACTTGCCGAGCCAGATCACGTAGCGGACCAGCGCCTCGATGTGCTGCTTCAGCGTCGCCTGCAGCGACACGAGCGACCGGTGGATGGGGGAGCCCTGTTCCACCGCCGTGGCGCGGTTCGTCTCGCCGCCCGACGCGAACCACATGCGCGGCACGCCCGTCGAGCCCAGCACGTACTCGAGCACGAGGTCGAACAGCGCCTTTTGGTCCATGACCTTGAGGTCCGGCGCCAGCATCTTCGGCTTGACCTCGTTGCGCGTCGAGGTGACCAGCATCTCGCCCGGATCGGCCTGCGTGCCCCAGGCGATCAGGTCGTCCTCGAGCTGCTCGTCCTTCTCGGCGTCGCCGGACGGCAGGTACTCGGTGTGGAGCCAGAACCGGTTGAGGTACTCCGCCTTGCGCGCGTTCGCGTCCACGACGTCGTCCACCAGCTCGACCTTTTCAAGGATCCGCGCCAGCAACGGCGTGCCCCGGCCACGGCTCGTGCCCACCTGCATCGGCAGCACCGCCACCAACGCGCCGGTTTCCACCGGATTGCCGTCGATGACCTCGATGCCAGGCACCGGATTCACGCCGGGTGCGGCCAACGGATACCAGCGGCGCACGCCCTGCGCGTGTTCTACCTCGATCTCCATGAGGCAGTCCGGATCACTCGCGGAAACGCGCACGTCGCGCACCTGGTCCACTTCGATGCGGCCGAAGCGGATAATGCCGGTCGGGATGACCGTGTCGCCCAGCGCCAGGCGCTGGTCCGTCTCGATGCGCAGGAAGTACTCGCCCTCGTTGAGCGTCTCGCGCCAGCGCTCGCCGAGCCGCTCGTGGAACCGGTTGCGCCGGTCGCCGAGCACCGCCTCGACGTGGGCCTTGACTGTCTCGTCCTCGAACGTGAACTCGACACCGTCGCCGACCGTGTGCTGCTCGAACTTTCTGAGCAGCTCGCCGTAGACGCCGTTGCGCTTGTCGTTGCGGCGCGCAAAGCGGAGCGCGCGCATGCGCTCCATCGCCGTGAGGCCACGGTCTCCGTTGGCGAGGCCAATCGGGTCGAACTCGCCGCGGTCGTGCAGGAAGTCCTGGTGGCGGGACTGGACGGACGTGCGCCGGCGCCGCCCGCGCGAAGACGGGACGGGTCCGGCCAGGCGGCCAGCAATCCCGCGAAAGCCGCGGGCGAGAGCGGCGCGCAGTCCCATGGCCTACTCGGCGGGCGTGAAGTCGAGGAAGTACTCCTTGCCGACCTCGAACTTGTCGGACGCGACCGTGCTGACCTCGACCGAGCCGCAGGGCGTTGCGGCGAAGAAGCTCTTGTTCTCGTCCGAGCCGCCTTGGACGGCCTCGAACCTGGCGGCGTAGAGGAACTCGTGGTCGCCCCAGCCCTTGGACTTGGTGACGGACGTGCAGACGAACTTGCAGCGGATGGAACTCATGCGCGCGACGCTAGGCACCGCTGACCCCTACACAAGAGCGGGACGGCCAGTCGCAAATCTGGCCGTCCCGGGCCGCAGTGGCCAAATCGGATAAGGCTGGTGGCAGGAGCGGGACTCGAACCCGCGACCTCCGGGTTATGAATCCGGTGAGCTACCGCTGCTCCATCCTGCGGTCAAAAGTCGGGGCCAACGGGCGGTTGAAACACCCGCCGGCCCCTGTGCGAAGAGAAGTCCTACCGGTTTGCACGGCACGCCCATGCTGGACCGCGCGGCGCGCAACTCAACCCCAGCGGCGCTTTTCCCACACGCGCGGCCGCTTGCGGATCAGCCGGCCGCGGTCGCGCTTGATGCCGCCTTTCTTCGCGCTTGTCCGCGATCGCGCCGGTCCGCCGAGCATCGCCTGGTCCGCAGCACCCGCAGCGGCGTCGCACAAGTCGTCGTGGCCGCCCATCGGGAACAGCAGCGCTTCCGCAACGAGCTCGCGGTGCGACTCGGCATGGATGTTGAGCATCCCGGTCCGCAGGCGCGGCTCCAACGCCTCCTGAATCCGAATCTCCTTGTTGCGCCGCGGCTGGCAGCGGCGGGCCACGAGCCCGTACTCGATCGCGAGCAGCTCCGCGTCTACCAGCGCCGGCATCGCGCCGTCCGCGACCGCCTCGACGTGCAGCGCGGTCACACCGACCTCGGAACACGCGCGCGCACAGAACTCCGCCTGGCGCTTCGGCGTACCACGCATGCGCCGGGAATCGACCAGGTCCCACTTGCCGTCCGGACGCTGGCCCACGCAGCAAAACGCCGCCCAGTCCGTGTCGCCGCGGCGGGCCTTGGTCACGTCGCCGGCGGAATCGAAGTAGGCCACCTTGCGCCCGTACTGCTCGACCGGCAAGATCGGATCACCACAAAACAGCTCCTCGCTGAAAGGCTGCTCGCCGTCCACCATGAAGCGGTTGCCCAGCGCGCGCGCACACTCGATCCGGCCCATCGTCTGCGCCTTGCGCAACAGCTCGGACCGCGGGAACACGTTCGGCAGCATTCCCGACTTGAGCACGCGGCCGCCGGCTCGAATCTCGTAGGTCAGGTTCTCGAACGGCTCCTCGGCACGCACCACGAGCCACGCCCAGCCCGAATCCGCGTTCGCCATCGTGAGCGCGGCCGCGTCCTCGGCGTGGTACGCGGTCTGGAGCCAGATCACGCGCGTCGCGATTTTCGACAGCGAGTTCGGACGTGACATCCACGTCTGCCGAAACGCCTGGTAGACCTTCTTGCGCTCGCCCGGCTTCTCCAGGGCGTTGCGGGCATCCACGACGTCGTCGAGGATCAGCAGGTTCACGCGGCTGCCGGTGCCGCCCATCACGCCAGAACAGCCCAGCGTCGGATCCTTCGAGACCCCGGTGCGGGCCACCGTGAACTCGGCCTCGCCCTGCTCACCCTTCACCATCGTCACGTCCGGGTAGACCACCCGGTACTCGTCGGTCGCCATGAAATCGCGAACGGCGCCGGCGCGCTCCTTGGCCTTCGTCTCGCTGCTGGTCACAAACCGGCACAAGACGTTGCTGTTCCGGCCGATCGCGTCCGCGGCAAACAGCTCGAGCTGCGTCGTCTTGCCGTGGCCCGCCGGGCACATGATTCCCGCGTACAGGCCCTGCGCCGCGGCCCACGCCTCGAACGACCAGATCAGCCGGTGCATCGCGTGCTGGCGCATCGGCTCGCCGTCCTGGTCCACGCCCACGAACTCCACGAAGTCGTCGAACTTCTCACGCGCCGCGAGGACACGAAAACGGTTGAACCCGTCCGGGACTTGGATAGTCGGCACTGCAAGTCAAGCTTGCGGATGCCGAGAACAAAACAAGATGCCCAACCTTCCGTTTTTCAAGATGGAGCGCCACCGCGCCGACTACGCGTCACCGCCTCCGCCCGGACTCGTCACCCGCGAGGTCCGCTACCTCACCGAAATCGTCGAGGAGTTCGGCAAGGACGCCGTAGCCGCGTGGGACCGCATCGACCACTACGCCGTCCACGAGGACCTGCACGTCCTGTCGCGCGGCGGTGAAACGTTCCACGCGGAACGTCTGCGCATCGGCGACGAGTCGGTGTGGCGCGTCTACCGCGGCGGCCACATCGCCGCACGGCGACCCAAGCCCCTCATCTGCCGCGTACATCCACGGGCCCGCAAGGTCGTCGTGGGGGGAGCGCTGGTCCGCTCGGTCGGCACCATCGAGGAAGTCGAGGACCTCGTGGCCGACCTCGCGCCGCGCGGGATCCCGGAGGGGTGGTCCTGGGACGAGTGGCGGCTCAGGAACTAGGGGCCGGAACAAGGCTCAATGACCCGCGTCCTCTCGCTGGGGCGGCGCAACGGCCTCCTCGACGTGAGAATCCTCTGGCGCCGTGATCTGAGCGGCGGACCCGGCGATCAGGGCCTTCTGATGCTGCTCGCTCCACCCGCTGAATCCGAATCTGGCAAGACGTAGTCCAGCGATTGCGAGCGCGCAGCAGACGACGGAAAGGACTCCGATGTGCCACGCGGTTGCCATCTGCCGAGCCATTCCACGTCTGGCCTCTTCTGACACCCTTCGGATGTCTGCGTCCGTCCAGATAACAGTCAGCCCTTCTGACTCGGTCTGGATCGAGCCGTCATCTGTCGACGCTTCGACCGTCCGGTTCGCGGCAAGGCGTTCGATAATGCGAACAACTGCTTTTATCTCTACGAACTCCAAGTGGAGGTCCATCAGTTTTCCTACGGGAACCACCATCGACCCGATCAATATGAGACCCGTAATTGCACAGAACTTGTAGAAGTTGTCAGTCGGAATAGAGAGCATCGTCATCCCGCCCTTCGGCTCGCCGTCGCGAGGATCTTCGCCACCGTCTGGAACCGCCAAACACGACCCGTGCGCGGATGAAGCTCACCCGCGCCATTCAACGCCGCCGCGATCGCGCGCAGGCTCTGGCCGCCCTCGCGCATCGACACCAGCCGCGCCAAGACTACCTGCTCACACGCAACCTCCACGAGCTCACCACCCTCGAACCGGTACCCGAACGGCGGTCGACCGCTGATGCGCTTGCCCTCGTCCCGGAGATAGCCCAAGGCCGCGCTCACGCGTTCGCTCACCTGGTCACGCTCCAGCTCTGCCAGATTCGCCAGCATCCGCACAAAAAACCGGCCCATCGCAGACGACGTGTCGAGACTCTCCGCGATCGAGTGCAGGCTCCAGCCCTCACGACCGCTCGCATCAATCAGACCGATCACGTCCCGCGTCGAACGGCTCAGACGGTCCAGCTTCACGAACACCACGCCTTCGACCTCGCCGCGGCGAAGCGCGCCACGTACCCGCAACCACGCAGGACGCCTCAAGTCCTTCGCGCTCTCGCCGGCATCGCTCTCCACCCGCGCCAGCTCAAGATCGTGCGCCACGCAGTACGCCCGAATCCGCGCCTCCTGCGCCTCCAGGCTGACCCCCTCGCGGGCCTGCTCCTCCGTGCTCACGCGGACGTATCCGAGGACTAGCATGACGGAGCCTCGATGGGGCCGAACCAGTCGCAATTCTGGCCCAGCGCATAGGGGAACTCCTTGCGGCCTTCGTTCCGGACATCCCAGGCAATGATCCAGTCCCGGTAGCGCAGCCCCCCGTCCTTGTCCTCGTACACCTCCACGATGCTGGGGTCGCAAAACAACGGGGCCCGCCGTACTCTCGTCCAGTAGTAGCCCGGGCCCGAGGGATCGCTTGCCCAGCTCATCGCTTCTCCTTCCCGTCCCGCGCAATCAGCCAACGAACGTACGCGCTCACCGGCTGGCCCACCGATATGCCCAGCTCGCGGTCCGCCCACTTCGCCCACGACCTCGCCTGACGCAACAGCGCCCTGTGCTGGGACTCGCTTCCAAGGGTGAGGGTGATTTGCTTCGACACGTCCTGATACTACTAGGGCTAGTCTGTGGTTATTCGGAATAGGGGAATTTTGCTCGGGCGGGGTGCGGGGCTCTACACCCCTCACGCCATCGCCCCCAGAACACACCCCCCCTGCCTGCCCCAATCCGTGCAGCCTGTCACCCAACCATGCCCTAGGGTGACGCATGGACAGCGGATTCTTCGCCGTCGCTATCCAGTGGCGGCGGCAGCAGGTCCGGCTCCTCGCGCATCACGTCGTCCAGCAGCGCCCTACGCTCCCCAGGCGGCAGCGAGCGCAGAACCTGCGTCGTCATGTGCCGAAGCTCCTCGGCCGTCTCAGGGCCGCGCAGGTCGCCCACGAGGACCATGTGGCGGTGGTCGTGCTTGACCGGTGCGAACCGTCCTTCGAGCTTCGCGAGGATCTCAACGGCGCGTGCGCGGGCGTTCGCGTTGCCGACGTCCTTGACCAGATCGCGCAGTGCATCCTCGGCCAGCTCCCAGAGCGGGACGCTCAGCTCGTCGATGCGCTGGCGCACCTTGGAGTTCCTTAGGAGCCGCGCCGAGGTGGTCTCGCAGTTCTGCCCCTTCTGGCTGTAGCCGGCATCTCGTGCGGCCTGTGTGCCGTTGCCGCTGTTGCGAACGTATGCCTGTGCGAAGCGTTCCTGTTTCCTTTGGAGCTTGAGCTTGGGCGCCAAGGGCGCCTTGAATGCCTTGCCGCAGTGGGGGCATTTCATGTCGACCTCCGCAAGCTCCGCATCGTGGGCCGGGGAAGCTCCGCATTCCCAGCGGTAGCGCCCCCTAGCCCCCCTACGGGGGGCGTAGGGGTTGGGCCGAAATGCGGAGGTAGACTTAAGTCCTTGTGTACTAACGACTTAAGTGTTGCTCCGCATTCTACCTCCGCATGCGGAGGTAAACAATGCGGAGGTAGGCCCAAAACATGCATGGTTGTCACGTTTGCTCCGATTTGCTCTACCTCCGCATTCTTGCTCCGCATTTCGAAGGTGGAAACAATGCGGAGGTAATCAGAACGTTTCCGCATCTGCGAACGCCTCCATATCGGGGGGTGTGGAGCCCGTGAATCGGTACTTGGTGGGGGTCGGCCCGATGCCTGCCTGGACCTCGATGAATCCGTCTCGAATCCACACGCGGAACCGGTTCGAGGCCATGGTCTTGTTGACATGATTTCTGTGCTTGTCGAGCTTGCGTGCGAGGTCGCTCTGGGTCATCCAGTCCCCGTTGTCCTTGAGCGCCTGGAAGAGGTCTTCGGCAAGCTTCCCCTTGGGCTTGTATTCGCGCTTGGGGCCGTGCGGCTGAGCGACCTTTTCGAGCGTAAGCGTGTCTTCGTTGAGTGCGGCGATGATGACCGGCGGGACCTGTCCGTGCGGGACGCCGCGGGCCTTGGTGACCTGGACCTTGATGCGGTCTCGTTTCTCGGGGTCGGCCCAAGTGAGGTAGAGAGCCGAGCCTGCCTGGCTGAACCATTCCTGTGCCCCGTAGAGGCGCTCGTGCGGGGCCGACTCGTCCTTTTTGTTGCCGCCCTTGCGTGTGTGGGCGACGAGGACGGGTGTGCATCCGTGGTTTTTGGCGAGCCTGTTGAGGAAGGTCATGACCGCCATTGCAGTTTCCCTGCTGGCGAGGTCCTGTCCGGCCGCGAGCGACGTGACGGTGTCGAAGATGGGCATTTCGATTCCGTGCTTGGTGATGATGGACAGGTACCAGGCCTGTCCCGCCGGCGTGGCCAGGCTGGGGGGGGCGCCCATGGCCATCACGTCGTAGACCCGGAGCATGCCACGCGCCGGCGCGAGCTCTCCGGTATCGATGGTGGGCCGGTACGTGTCCTGCAGGTCCTGCGCATCGTCCTCGCCGAGGAACAGGGCGACGCGCTTGGGCTTGTCGTTGAGAGCGAGACCGACGATGGAGCCGACACCACGAGCCGCCTGAAAGCCCATCTGGCGCACGAGGATCGACTTTCCCGTATGGCTGTCGCCGTAGACGATCAGGCTCTTGCGGTCCAACAGGAGGCCTTCGATGGCGAACGGGCGCTCAGGAAACTCGCGCTCCATCAGGTCGTGGAAGTCCAGGCCGTCGTCGTCCGGATCGGGTCGCAGTTCCTCGGCTCGTTCGTCGAGGGCGCGCTTCTCCTCGTGCCAGGTGTCGATGAGCGTCTCGGCACACCGGGGATCCTCGGCGTGCTGCAGGAGTCGCTTGGCCGTGGCGAGTGCGCGTCTGCGAAACGAGAAGCTCTTGACGATGCGGACGTAGCCATCGGCGCCGGCGGCGGACGGGACACCTCGTGCGAGGTCGGCCAGGTAGGGCTCGCCGCCGATTTTTTCGAGGTCGCCCGTCGCCTCGAGGCGGTGCAGGATGGTGACGGGGTCGATTGTCTGGCCGTCGATCTCCATGTTGCGGATCGCGGCGAAGATGTTTTGGTGGGCGGTGTCGTAGAAGTCGTCGAGTGCGAGGTCACGGATGGCCGGTGCCGAGAACGCGTGGTCGATGAGCAGGCAGCCCAGGACCGAGCGCTCCGCGTCGCGGGCATGGGGCGGCTGGGTCAGGCCGTTGTTGGCCATCAGCTTTTTTCTCAGATCGTCCGTGGACATCGACACTCCGGCAAGGACCGCAAGAACGTGCGGCCATACCCCTTGGTGTGGAGCCGTGAGTCCAGGATCGCGACCGTGCCCTCGTCGGTCGATGTCCGGATCAGGCGGCCGAACCCCTGCTTGATCCGGATCACCGCCTCCGGCACCGAGAGCTGTACGAACGGGTTGCCACCGCGCTTCTCGATCGCCTCCTCGCGCGCCTTGCGTAGCGGGTGCGACGGCACGGCGAACGGCAGCTTGTGGATCACGACCAGGCGCAGGTTGTTGCCCGGGACATCCACGCCCTGCCAGTAGGTCGCAGTACCGAAGAGTACGCAGTTGTCGTGCGCGCGAAACGCCTCCACGACGTCGCCGAACTGGCTGACCCCGTGCTTGAGTACGCGCAGGTCCGCGTCGCTGAACTCGGACCACAGGGCATCGAAGGCCTCGTCCAGCGCGCGGTAGCTGGCGAACAGCAAGAACGCTCCGCCGCCGGCCGCGAGGACGAGTCGTCGCATCTCCGAGATTGCCAACGCCTCGAAGTCCTCGTGGCGTGGCGGCGGCCAGTCCGGATAGGTGAGCAGCGTGCATTGCCGAGCGAAGTCGAACGGGCTGCCGACGTCGATTTCGTCCCCGCCCTGCACGCCCAGCTCGCGGCGCAGGTGGTCGAACCCGCTGGCGACCTGCAGCGTCGCGCTGGTGAGCACGACCGTGCCCACCCGGTCAAAGAGGCGATCGCGTAGCAGGGGCGCCACGTCGAGCAGTGCGTGGGCCAGGAGCGGCCGCTTCGACTTCGGCGTCCAGTCCTGCCAGTAGACGCGGTCCTCGATGTCGGGGAGCTTCGCGAACTGGTCGAGGACGTCGATCATCTCGCCGAGCTTGTCGCGGCGGGCGATCCACTCAAGGCCGACATCGGGTTTGTCCGGGAACCGGCGGCCTTCCATGCCGAGCCGGATCTTTCGCAGGACAGGCGAGAGCGGATCCTTGAAGCTGTGCGGTTTGTAGATGCGTCGGTCGGGAACGAAGGCCGGTCGAAACGCCTCGGCGCCGGCGAAGTACAGTTCGGCCTGCGTGCGCGCGTCGGAGACGAGCAGGGCAAGGTTTGCCGGCGCGCCGGCGCGTGCGAACAGGCAGTCCGGGTTCCCGGTTACGTGGAGCTGGCCGAGCAGGTGCCTGACCGAGCCCTCGGTGATCTTGGAGCGGAACGCCTCGGTGGCAACCTCTCCGAACTCGTGCGCCTCGTCGAGCACGAGGACGTCGTACGCGGGCAGGATGCTGGCCCGGCCCTCCGTCTCCATCTGCAGCGCCATGTCGGCGCACACGAGCGAGTGGTTGGCCACGACCAGGCGCGCGTTCTTCATGGCGCGGCGCGACTCCTGGAAGGCGCACGTCCCGAAGAACTTGCACTTCTTGCCGAGGCAGTTGCCCTTCTCGGCCGCGACCTTCTCCCAGACGTGCCCGTCGAGCCTGAACTTGATGCTCGAGCGCGTGCCGTCCTTGCTCTCGGCCGCCCACGCGACGACGTTCTCGAGCTGGTGTCGATCCTGGTCGGCCACGAGCTTTGTCGCGCGCTGCAGCGCGGCCGCGGCCTTGCGCCGGCACACGAAGTTTGACCGTCCCTTCGCGAGTGCGATCGGCAGATCCTCCATGCCCAGCGCCTTGAGCAGGAACGGCACGTCCTTGCGGACGAGCTGCTCCTGCAGGGCGATGGTGCGCGTGGAGACGACGACGGTCTTGTCGTGGTCCCGGATGGCCTCGAGCGCGGGCACGAGGTAGGCGAAGCTCTTGCCTGTGCCGGTGCCCGCCTCGACGATCAGGTGGCGGTGGGCGCTGACCGCGTAGGCGACCGCGTCGGCCATGGCTTCCTGTTGCGGTCGGGGCTCGAACCCGGGGAGTGCTTGGCGGATGGCGTCCCACGAGCAGTGTGCGGCGGTCTTGCTCATCGCCGCTTAGCCCTGCTCGCCCAGCCAACCGACCCGCTTCGCCGTGTTCAGGAGAATGGCATAGAGCTGATCACCGATCCCGAATCGACGGCGATTGATTTCGAGCGACTTGGCGAGGTCGCCGTTGTCGTGTCGCTCCGTGGCCGCCTTCCAATCGCACAACATTTCGACGACGTCGAGCAGGTCCATGCCGTCGATGCCGTTTTCGTAGTGCTCGGGGTGGTGAGAGTTGTGGGCGTAGTGATGCTCAAGCGCCGTACCGAGTTCCCTGAGCGCGTCCTTGTACTCGTCGCTGCCGTACGTAAGTTTCGCAAGCTTCGGAGTCATTTTGTCGAAGAGCGGCTTCTCGGGGTCCGACAGCTTCGACGCATCGTGCAGCAGAGATCGGGCGCTGAGCTTGATGATGAAAGTCGTCAAGGCATCGCGCACCTGACCGATGTGCTTGCGAGTATCGTCCGTGCTGTCGTAAGTCATTTGCTCGTGCCTCGCGCGATGAGAAAAACAGGGCCCGCCCTTCCGGACCCCGGGCCGATTTACAGAGGATTTGAGATTGCGAAGAGAAGCCAGTTCCCCGGCGCGAAGGGACGCCGGGGCCGTAGAGCAACCCGGAACCGACGACGAGCCGGCCCGGGACAGAATTCAAGGAGGGGGGTCGCGCAGCTCCGCGAGCTGGCCGACGAGCGCGAGCACTTCGTCGTCGTACCCATTGCGGTAGCGCTCGATGATCCGGTCGGCCAAGGTGAGCGACTTGCCGGCGATCGAGTCGGCCATCTCGCGACGCACGCGCTGCGCGGTGACCGCTTCGGCTTCGTGGCGGTGCTCCTCGATCGCGGCCTTGAGCGCGGCACGCAGCGAGTTCTCGTAGCCGATCGGTAGGGGCAGCGTGAGAAGCAGGTCGCGCAGGTGGTCGCGCGCGGTGCGGGGCGTGTAGCTCATTGCTCCAGCTCCCGGACGACGTGGACGCGCTCGACGGTCATCCCTAGCTGTCGGGAACCATCAGCCTCTTCGCTGTCCAGTGAAACGACCTCGCCGCCATCCGGCATGTTGCTGATGTGCCATCCATCCTCGACCACGACGCCGGAGCCGAGCGCGGCACGGGCACGGTCCTGTGCATTGCGCTGCTCGATACACGCGGGGCATCCGGCACCTGCTCCGCCGGTCTTGTCACAATGGGCGTAGTGCGCGCCGATGCTGTCGTCCAGGTCTGCCACGGCCGCCTCAAGCTGGGCGACGCGGGACCGGAGCGCCGCGATGTACTCCGATGCGGCCTGCAAGGCATCACCCTCCGGGCCGTCGTTGTTCTCCTGCCCCGCCAGGGCCGAGCACACCGCCGCGATGTCCATTGTCTGCCCGCCGTGGTGCTCGGACACCATGCGGCCGTCGTCGCTCGTCCTGGCCTTCATCACGCGTCCAGCACGAGCTTGTGCCCGGCGTCACTCAGCCGGTAGAAGCCCCCGTCTTCGAGCAGTTCACCCTCGGCCACGTACCGGTTGAGCGTTCGCGCCATCGGGCCGTTCTTGTAGGCCGTGTACTCGTCGCCGTAGAAGTGCCCGGCGAGATGCGCGACCTGCATCGGCCCGTGCGCGTCGAACAGCTTGAGGATGGTGAGCTTGTTGGTGTTGCCAGTCTTGGCGGTCGTGTTGGTCTTGGGCGCCGCGCGCTTTGTCGGCGGTCGCTTCGGCTTCGCTTTCGACGCCGGCTTCTGTTGCTCGCCAGCATCCGCAAGGATCTTGTCCAGCCGCTCGCGGCCCGACTCGGCCAGGTCGCAGATTTCGCTTCCGAACCGGTCGTGCTCGTCCGCGGCCAGGTACTCGATGCGCGACAGCGTCGAACGCGCCTCCTCGAGGTCGAGCTTGCTCTGTTCATCCATGGTTCTCCAGCCTTTCGTTGAGCGCGTGAAGCGCGGCCATGGCGCTGCGGCGCCGGTCGTCGATCAGGAGGGCGAGGCGCGTGCTTTCGTGGTCGAGGGTGGCCATGCCGAGCAGCACGCAGCCGTCCTCGAGACGGACCAGGGCGGCGCCGATGCATGAGCACCCGATGGCGGGGTCGCGGGTGACGATCGCGTGGGGCTGGCTTGAGCGCTGGCTCATGCCGCCCCCCGGGTGGGGTCCGACGGCGAACGAATCGGCCCGATCGTGGTCCCAATACGCCTGAATCCGATTCCTAAATGTGTGCCGTAAGTTCGTGCGCGTACACGAGATACACTCCAACGGGTCCCGCTGTAGCACCATGTGGGGTGGAAACAGGACCAAGTTCGCCGGCAACCGATGTTGATGACCAAGGAGACCACCAAGCTCTGGCGCGCATGGCGCGGAAGGCGCGATTCTGGCGCGTTTGAGCGGCTCGTGAAGGACGAGGTGCCCTACGCGATCGATCTCGCCCGGCGGCTCGGCGCCGACCATGGCGAGGCCGAAGACGTCGTCCAGGATTCGCTCGTGAAGCTGGCGCGCGAGAAGAGCAACGATCCGCTGACCGTGGGGCTGCGGGCCTGGATCTGTAGGCGCGTGGTGCTCGGCTACCGGATGCGGGTTCGGGCGAGTTCACGCCGCCGACGACATGAACGGACGGCGATGTCTGCGCCGGCTTCGTCGCGTCAGGCACCCCGTCCCGCGGCGCCGGAACTCGACCAGCGCGACGAGGTACAAGCGGCCTTGCGCCACCTCGACGAGGAACAGCGCCGCGCCGTGGTGCTGCGCTACCTGCACGACCTCGATTACCGCGAGATCGCGTACGTTCTCGGCATCACCGAAAACGCGTGCCGACTGCGCGTGCACAAGGCCCTCAAGCGGCTCCGTGCGATTCTCGGCGGCAAGGCGCCCGCGTTGCTGGCGGCCATCACTTTGCCCGCCGCGGCCGCACAGGCTTCGGTCGTGAAAGGCGCTGTTACGGCTGCCGCCGTCGCCGGCAAGAAGATCACGATGGGGTGGGCGGCCGCGGCAACTCTCGCGACGGCCGCCGGCACGACCGCGGTCGTGATGTTGCTCCCCGAAAAAGCCGCAGCCCCTGCGCTGCCGCCCGCGAAGGTCGCGAAGCTGGAGCCAAAGCCCCAGCCGAAGCCGCAGCCACCGCCCGTCGCCCCCGCCCCCCCCCAAAAAAAGGCTCCGGTTCCTACCGGCCTCGATTATCTCGCGCGTCACTTGGGCGGCGACAAGACGGTGGCCGCGCGCCGCTCGGATTTCGACAAGTTCGCGGCGTGCATCAAGGTGCCGCGTGGACCGGTCTTTCGGATCGATGGTGAGCTGAAACGCGTGCCGCCGGGGACGCGCGTGGTCGAGTTCGGGCCGGGAACCTACGACCTCACGAGTTGGCGCCTGCCGGCGACCGATGGGATCGAGATTCGCGGTGCCGGACGTCTCAAGACGTTGCTCACCGGGCGTGCAGCCGTGTACGTGGCCGAGAAGGACAAGCTCCCGCAATTGCGGATCGCGGGCCTGACCGTCGAGGGCGACCTGCTCAACGTGCGCGGCGCCGCAGCCGTGCTCTTGGAGCGTGTCACGATGCGCAACTGGGTCACGACGGCGGGCTTCGGCGCGCCGATGGGCAATTCGGGGCGCCTGTATCTGGCCGCGCGCGACTGCGTGTTTGTCGGCGGCTATCGCCGGCCGGCCGGCGGGTATGCGCTCAACGTGCGCGGGCCGGCGCTGGCGCTGTTTGATCGCTGCCGGTTCATCGATCTCAACGGCGCGATCATGGGTTCGAAAAAGGCGGGACGAGCGACGTCGATTCTCTTGCGCCGGTCGGTGTTCGAGAACAGCACGGCGCTTCCGGGCGGGTACTCCGACCTGCCGGAAGTCTTGCTCGAACAGGAACGCACGGTGTCGGCGCGCGTGCCGCGGCTGCGCGAACTCCTGGCGTTTTTGGACGACTATTCCGCACCCGAGGGCGCACGCGTGACCGGTCTGTACCGCATGCAGTGGGATGGCCAAGGGCGCCCGGTGTGGGCGATCCACCTGATCGCGAGCGGACGACGCTCGGTCGAGTGGTCCCCTTCCGAGCGGCGTGGCCCGCCGGTGTTGGCGCCGCGGCTGCCGGGTCGCGACAAGCTCTACACCTTGACGCCGCTCGGCACGGTGTTGGACCAGGCCCGAGGCACTGGAATGGACCTCGATCTGGAAGTACACGCTATCGCGGACTGGGCCCTGCACGCCGGCGCCGGCAAAATGATCCCGAGCGTCGCGTTCCTGGACCGCCTGGGCCGCCCGGTTTTTCAAATCCGCACAGACACCCTGGCGATCGAGGGCCTGCGACGCGGGCGATGAATCACGGCCTGCCTACTCCTGCGATTCGATCCAGGTAGCGAACTTTTGGGCGGCGGTTTCGAAGTTGTCGCTTACGTCCGTGATCGCCTGCTTGCCGTGGACCACGTCGATCTTCGCGTCCAAATCCACCTTGCCGTCGAACTCCGGAATCGACGGGAGTTTCTCCACGGCAGCCCTTGCGGCGGCGGCAGCTTCGTCCGGGGTGCGGTTGACGTGGTTTGCGAGCGCGCGCGGCGAGACGGTCTCGCCGGTCAGATCCTTTACGAACTCGGGGAAGCGCTTGGAGTTGCCCGGGTGCCAGTAGGCACGCGCGAGTTCGGGGCCGATGCGCGGGTTGTCGAGGAGGTGGCCGTCGCGGGCGAGAAAATGTCCGCGGGTCTGGTGCACGGCCATCAGCGCCAGGATGTAGCCGTGGTAGTACGCCGAGCTGCCCTCGGACAGCAGGTGCGGCACGCTCAGCGCCGGGCGCGAACTGCCTCCGTCCAGGAACACGATTCGTTTTTCGATCGCGCGCACTTCGCGCAGAACGCGTTCCGGGGTCAGCTCTTCGTCGGACAGCTCGTAGATCGCGCGCTCGCAGTACGGAATCGTGAACGACGCGCGCAGCAGCCACGCCGCGCCGGCTTGCGTCTCGCGCACGCCCTCCTCGATCAGCTCCCGCGGCATGACATCGCCGTCCGTACGCTTTGCGTACCGGGTCTGCCAATCCGCGTCCTCGATGATGCTGTCGAGGAACATGCTCTGGGTCTCGGCGAAGGCCACCGACGTCGGCGCGAACTCCTGCGCGAAGCACGGCGCGGGCATGTCGATGTTGGCGAAGTGTGCCGCGTGGCCACCCTCGTGAAACAGCGTCTCGGTGGCGCGCCGGCCCGAGCCGACCATGCCGGGGATTGCGTTCGCGGTGAACTGGATGCGCGCCGGGCGAAATGCACCGTCCTCGCGCCACGCCGGAACGGGCCCGTGCATAAACCCGTTTTCGTACTTGCCTTTGCGGTCGACGAGGTCGAGGCGCATCGTGGCGCCGCGATATGCGATGCCGAGCGCCGCGAACGATCGGCCCCAGCGCCCTAACGACTGCGAGAACGGGAAGTACGGATCCTGGCGCGCGTTGACGCTGCCGGAGAAGTGGTAGCGGACGTTCCACGGGCGGACCGCGTCGTCGCCGTGCTTCGCGCGTAAGACATCGAGCGAACGCCGCGCACTGTCGCGCGTCAACACCTCGAGCTCGTCGAGCAGCTCAAAAACCTCCGCCTTGGTCATGCCCTCGGTGCGCCGCACCTTCCAGTCGTAGTAGTCCGCGGCGCCTTCCGCGCGCGCGAGCTCGTTGCGCTTTTTGACGAGGTCGAGGTAGCCGTTTTCAAGCACGAACGGCTCGACCGCCGCTAGTCCCTCCCACGCCGCGCGCCGCCGCCGGGCGTCGCCTTCGTTGGTGATCATCACGCCGAGCTTGACCGACGACGCCTCGATGCGGTCGCCACTGTCCGGATCGACGTACGCCAACTGGAGCGACGCGCGCGTGCGGGCCATCGCCCCGTCCGCCTCGATGTTGCGTGTGGCCATCCCCCGGGCCCCCTCATTCTCGATCACGTTCGCGGCCAGCGTCTGAATCCAACCGACCAAAGCCGTCCGCACGTCCTCGGACTCGTCGCCCGCCGCCTCATGCTGCGCGCGCGTCGCCTGCAGCCGCGCCGGGTCCTGCACGAACTCCGTCAGTGCAATCTCCTTTTGATCGAGGTCACGCTGCGCGGCATCCGCGTCGTCGGTGAGCCCCATGAAGGCGGTCCAGAACGCATCTTCCTTGGCGGTGTGCAGGCGCTCGTACTCGTGCGAGAGCGCGCGAACGAATTTGGCGGGAGAAGTCATGGCCGCGCATTCTAGCCTTCGCCATGGCTTCATGTCCGTCTCTGGACGCGAGGAGCATCATGTGCAGCAATGCCTATCGCCACGGAGGTTCATAAGTTCTTTGCCCTTCCGTTGCTCGATCTCGTGTTCGAGGCCGCGACGGTGCATCGCCGGCATCACGACCCGCGCTCGATCCAGCGCTGCACCCTGCTGTCGATCAAGACCGGCGGCTGTCCCGAAGATTGTGGTTACTGCTCCCAAAGTGCGCGTCACCACACGGAGGTTCAAGCCTCGCCGCTGATGGACAAGAGCACCGTTCTTGCGAATGCGCGTCGCGCTGCCGCGGCCGGGGCGACACGCTTTTGCATGGGAGCGGCCTGGCGCGAGGTGCGCAACGGACCCGAGTTCGATGACGTGCTCGAGATGGTGCGAGGCGTGCGGGATCTGGGAATGGAGGCCTGCGTCACGTTGGGCATGCTGGATGCCGGCCAGGCGCGGCGGCTCAAGGAGGCCGGGCTGACCGCGTACAATCACAACCTCGACACGTCCGAGTCCTTTTACCCACAGGTCGTATCAACGCGCACCTACGACGATCGACTGCGGACGTTGCGGCACGTCCACAAGGCCGGCATGGCGGTATGTTGCGGAGGCATTCTCGGCCTGGGGGAGAGCGACGAAGATCGGGCAGACATGCTGGCGACGCTGGCGAACCTGGAACCCCAGCCGGAGAGCGTGCCGATCAACGTGCTCGTCCACGTCGAGGGAACGCCGCTTGCCGATCGCGCCGACGTCGATGCCCTCGATGTCGTGCGCATGGTTGCGGTGGCCCGGATCCTCATGCCGCGCGCGCGGGTTCGGCTCGCGGCGGGCCGGTCGGCGCTGTCCGACGAAGCGCAGGCGATGTGTTTTCTCGCCGGAGCGAATTCCATCTTTTTCGGGGACCGGCTCTTGACCGCACCAAACCCCGGGATCGACCAGGACGAACAACTACTCGTCCGTCTGGGGCTGGAGGTTCGGCATGACGGTCCGGCTCCTGCGTGAGGCCGAGGATGCGTTGGCCCGGCTCGAAGCTCGTCGCGAGCGCCGCTCGATCGAACCGGCCCGCGGGATCGACTTCGCGAGCAACGACTATCTCGGGTTGCGTACCGACCCCCGGGTGATAGCGGCGGCCCGTGCCGCGCTTGAGGAGCATGGCTCCGGTGCCGGCGCCGCTCGCCTTCTCCGCGGAGATCACCCCGTCCATCGTGCGCTCGAGCGACGGTTTGCCGCGTGGCAGGGCGCCGAAGACGGCCTCCTGTTCCCGTCCGGTTTTCATGCGAACTTCGGCGTGCTTCAGGCGCTCGGAGTTGACGGATGGACGATCATCAGCGACGTGCTCAACCATGCGTCGATCATCGACGGATGCCGCGCCGCGCGCGCGCGCGTTGTCGTTGTGCCCCACCTCGACGTCGCTGCGGTGGCCGCCGCGGTTTCGGACGATCGGACGCTCGTCGTCACCGAGTCCGTCTTCTCCATGACGGGAGAGCGCGCGCCGCTGGAGGAGTTGAGCGACGTGTGCGCACGTCGCGGTGCCGCACTCATTGTTGACGAGGCGCACGCCGTGGGTCTGTTGCCTCCGATCGGCCGGGCGACGTTGCGGATCAATCCGTGCGGAAAGGCGTTGGGGGGCGCGGGGGCGGTCGTCACCGGTCCCCGTGCGATCCTCGACCTGCTTCGTTCGACCTGTCGCGCCTTCCTTTTCACCACCGCGCTGCCGCCGGCCGTTGCCGCCGGCGTGCTCCGTGCATTGGAGATCGCGATCGCGGAGCCCGAGCGGGCGCGCCGCGCGCTGGCTCTGGCGCGACGGGTGGATCCGGACGCTCGTTCGTGCATCGTACGGCTGCGCTGTGACGGCAACGAAGAGGCGCTGCGTGCCTCCAAGCGGTTGCGCGAACTCGGTTTCGACGTTCGTGCGGTCCGCCCGCCGACGGTCCCGCAGGCCTGCCTGCGTATCTGTGTGCACGCGACCCGGTCAGATGATGAAGTCGCGCGTTTGCGGGAGGTGCTGCCGTGAACGGCGTGTTCATCACGGGAACCGACACGGGTATTGGCAAGACGACGTACGCACGTTGGCTGATGGGGCGGCACACCGACGCGACGTACTGGAAGCCCGTTCAGACGGGTTCGCCACCGGACGACGACACGGCTGCGGTCGGAGCGGCGCGGAGCCTTCCGGGGATTCGATTGCGTGAGCCGGTTTCGCCTCATCTGGCGGCGGCGCTCGAGGGGCGAACGCTGACCCTCGATGCCGTCCTCGCACCACTCGCCGGATTCGAGGGCACTCTTGTCGTGGAGGGGGCCGGCGGACTGCTTGTGCCGTTCGCTCCCGGGATTCTGCAAACCGATCTGATTGCGGCAGTCGGCCTGCCGGTGGTCGTGGTCGCCCGCGACAGGCTCGGTACCATCAACCACACGTTGCTGACCGTCGATGCGCTGCGCAGTCGCGGTCTGGCTGTCGCCGGTGTCGTGCTCCTTGGAGGGGACGGCAACCGGGCGGCGATCGAGGCTTACGGCGATGTGTCCGTCGTCGAAGACCCGTTGGGACGCAACCCGTGAGTTGGGAAGAACGCGACCGGAGGGCGGTTTGGCACCCGTACACACAGGCTGCGACGGCGCCGCTCCCGCTTCCGATTGTGCGTGCAGAGGGCGCGTACCTTTTTGCCGACGACGGGCGCCGCATCCTGGACGCAATCTCGTCGTGGTGGACTTGTCTGCACGGCCATGGCCATCCGCGTCTGGTCGAGGCGCTGGCGCGGCAGGCTGCGACGCTCGACCACGTAATCTTCGCCGGTGCCACCCATCCCGCCGCAGTGGAGTTGGCCGAGCACCTCGGTACGCTTCTGGGGCTGCCTCGCGTCTTCTACTCCGATAACGGCTCAACCGCGGTCGAGGTCGCCCTCAAGATGGCCTACCAGTACTGGGCCAACCGCGGCGAGAAGCGCACGCGGTTTCTCACCCTGTCGAACGCGTATCACGGTGATACCGTCGGCGCGATGTCGGTGAGCGGCATCCCGCTCTTCGCGCGCACGTTCCGGGACCTTCTCTTTTCGGCGGATGTCTACGACGGCGAGATCGGCGACGACGTCGCGGCGGTCCTGGTCGAGCCCATGGTGCAGGGCGCTGGCGGGATGATCGTCCATCCGCCGGAGTTCTTGCGCGCCCTGCGCGAGCGCTGCCGGGAATCGGGCACGCTACTCATTGCGGACGAGGTCATGACGGGTTTCGGGCGGACCGGACGCATGTTTGCCTGCGAGCACGCGGGGATCCACGCCGACATCGTCTGCTTGTCGAAGGGGCTCACGGGTGGCATGCTGCCGCTCGCGGCAACGGTGGCGAGCGAAGAGATCTACGAGGCGTTCTTGGGCGACGCGGCGACGCGGACGTTTTTTCACGGGCATTCGTACTGCGGCAATCCGATCGGCTGCTCGGTCGCGCTGGCCAGCCTGCGCGTTTTCGACGACGAGCCCGTCCTTGAGCGGTCGCGCACGATCGGGGCCCGTATCGCCACGAAGCTCGCGCCCTTGCGGAATCGGGTTGCCGACATCCGTGGGCTGGGTTCGATCCAGGCGGTCGAGCTGCGGACGGGCGGCGACGGCTACCTGGCATCCGTGGGGCCGCAGCTTTTTCAGGCAGCGCTCGCGCGCGGCGTATTGCTGCGTCCGCTGGGCAACGTCCTGTACGCGCTGCCGCCCCTGTGTCTCACCGACGCCGAGGCCGATCATGTCGGGCAGGTCATGGTCGAGGTGATCGACGAGGTCAGCCGATAACGAAGGGATGGGCCAGTTCCTAGCGATCGGGTTGGGCGGTTTCGCCGGCGCGCTCGGGCGTTTTCATCTGTCCCGACTCGTACAAAAGCATACGGACGGCGATTTCCCCGCCGGCACCCTGTGCGTGAACGTGTTCGGCTGCCTCCTGATCGGCGTGTTCCTGACCCTGGCCCTGGAACGCGAAGCCTTCTCGGACCGCACGCGCGAATTCGTGGTGGTAGGCCTGCTCGGCTCGCTGACCACGTTCTCGGCCTTCGGCTGGGACACCTACGAACTGGCCCGAGGAGGCCACCTGGCCAGCGCCGCCGCGAACGTCGGCCTCAACGTCGCGTTGGGCCTAGTCGCAGTATTCGCCGGCGTCGCTTTGGGCCGCGCACTGGCCTGAGTTTGGCGGCTCCTGGGTGTGGTGTGACTAGAGCCGGTGCGGGCTCGCACCGGCCCCAAGTACCCTATGCATCGATGCCGGTCTGCCCGGTACGGTGCCACGTAATTCTGCTACCGGGTACCGAGCCAGGGAATCCTGCTGTTGTTGGCGGCGCGGTACGGTGCCACGTAATTCTGCTGCCGTTTGCCTGCCAAATCGCGCCAACGGAAGTCATTCCCTGGCGGCCACAGCTTTTTTTCGCAACCGCAAGGCTTTGCCATCGCGACGGTTGCGACGATCCCGCCGATTTTGCGGCGACCCGTTTTGCGTCTATGGGGTGAGAACCCAATGCCCCGCCGCCCCCGAGAAGACGCCCCCGACACTTGGCATCACGTCATGAACCGCGGGCTCGCCCGCCGCACGCTCCTCGAAACCGACGCGGACCGCCGGTACTTCCTGGCGCTCGTCGCCCGCGAAGCCCGCCGCGGCCGCATCGAACTCCACGCCTTCAGCCTGATGCTCACCCACTTCCACCTGCTGGTCCGCAGCGTCACCGGCGAACTCTCAAAGTCGATGCGCATCATCCAGAACCGCTACTCGCGCTACTTCAACCGCACCCGCCGCCGCGACGGCCCGCTCTATCGCGGCCGCTTCCTCTCCCGCCCCATCGGCGACCTCCGCTA